>DASTXC010000173.1:0-95265 GCA_035765675.1 Verrucomicrobiia bacterium | reverse complement strand
GGCGGTGTCGAATCGCGGCTACTCCGTTCAGACGAAAACGGATGCGGGCATTTCGACGTGGCAAAACTGGCGGGATATTCCAGCCGCGCCCAGCAACCGAACTGTTTGGCTGACAAACAGTTTTGTCGGGGAAACCAATCGGTTTTATCGATTGCTCACGCCGCCATCCCAATGAGCGCGCTCCGGTTTTCGCTTTTGACATCCGCGGGGCTTTGGGCCACTTTCCGCGCACTTGCACATCGTTGATGACGCGGAATCAGCGAGTGTTTTTGAGAATCCATGGGCAAGGCATTAATCATTGCAGAGAAACCCTCGGTGGCGGGCGACATCGCCAAAGCGCTGGGCGGCTTCAAGAAACAAGACGATTTCTACGAGAGCGATCAATACGTGGTTTCGTCGGCGGTCGGCCATTTGCTGACCATTGTGCCGCCCGAAGGCGTGGAAGCGACGCGCGGCAAATGGACGTTCAAATGTCTGCCCGTGATCCCTCCGCATTTCGATCTCGAACCCATCGAGAAAAGCGAAAGCCGTCTGAAGGTTCTCGCGAAACTAATCAAGCGCAAAGACATCGATCTGTTGATCAATGCGTGCGACGCCGGCCGCGAGGGCGAACTGATTTTCCGCAACATCGTCAAGTACACCAAAGCGCGGCAGCCAATCAAACGCCTGTGGCTGCAATCCATGACGCCCGCAGCCATTCGCGATGGTTTTGCGAAACTGCGCGAGGACGACACGATGCAACCGTTGGCCGACGCGGCCTTCAGCCGTTCCGAAGCCGACTGGCTGGTTGGCATCAATGGAACGCGCGCGATGACGGCGTTCAATTCCAAATCCGGTGGATTTTTCAAAACCACCGTTGGACGCGTGCAGACGCCGACGCTTGCGATTCTCGTTGAGCGCGAACAAAAGATCCGCAAGTTTGTGTCGCGCGATTACTGGGAAGTGATCGGCACCTTCGGCGCTGAAGCCGGACAATACACTGGCCGCTGGTTTGATGAAAAATTTTCCAAACCGGATAAAGACGGCGACGCGGAACTGAAGCCGGAACGCTTCTGGGAAATTGGCCGGGCGCAGGCGATTCGCGACAAGTGCCTCGGCAAGCCGGGCATTGTCACGGAAGAAAGCAAGCCCAGCACGTCGATGTCGCCGCTGCTGTATGATCTGACCAGTTTGCAGCGCGACGCCAATTCGCGATTTGGTTTTTCGGCGAAGAATACTTTGGCGTTGGCGCAGGCGCTTTACGAAAAGCACAAGGTTCTGACTTATCCGCGAACGGATTCCCGCGCGCTGCCGGAAGATTATATTGGCACCGTTAAGAATGTGCTCGGAATGCTCGGCGAAACGTTCTATGGCCCGCTCGCGGAAACGGTTTTGAAGAACGATTGGGTGAAACCCAACAAGCGCATTTTCAACAATGCCAAGATTTCAGATCACTTTGCGATCATTCCCACGACGCAGGCGCCCAAAGGTTTGAGCGAACCGGAGCAGAAGCTTTACGACATCGTAACGAAACGTTTCCTCGCGATCTTTTATCCCGCCGCGGAATTTCTGGAAACCACGCGCATCACGCGGGTTGAAGGTGAACCATTCAAGAGCAGCGGCAAAGTTCTGGTCACGCCCGGCTGGCTCGCGGTTTACGGCAAGGAAGCGCAGGATGAAGATTCCGCCGCGAATCTGGTTCCGGTGAAGCCGAGCGAAACCGTCAAGACCAACGAGATCGAAGTCAAACAAAGCCAGACCAAGCCGCCACCCCGTTTCTCGGAAGCCACACTGCTCAGCGCGATGGAAGGCGCGGGCAAACTGGTCGAAGACGATGAACTGCGCGAAGCGATGCGCGACAAAGGTCTGGGCACTCCAGCCACGCGCGCGTCGATCATCGAAGGTTTGTTGTACGAACAATATCTTCAGCGCAATGGCCGTGAATTGCAGGCTACGGCGAAGGCGTTTGCGTTGATGGAACTGCTGAACGGTTTGGGCGTTCCGGAATTGACCAAACCCGAATTGACCGGCAACTGGGAATTCAAGCTGCACCAGATTCAGAAGCGCCAGAAAAGCCGCGACGAATTCATGGCAGAAATCGCAGAGATGACGCGGCATATCGTCGATCGTGCCAAGCAGTATGAATACGATACAATTCCCGGCGACTTCGGCGTGTTGAAAACTCCGTGCCCGAAATGCGGCGGCGAAGTGCGCGAGCGTTACAAACAATTCCAGTGCGTGAAATGCGATTTCGCGGTCTGGAAAATTCTTTGCAGCCGGATGTTCGAACCCGCGGAAGTCGAGAAGCTGATCACGGAAAAGCAGATCGGCCCGATCCAGGGTTTTCGCAGCAAACAAGGATTTCCGTTCGCCGCGGTGATCAAGCTTTCGCCCGAGTCCAAAGTGGAATTTGATTTCGGTCAGGAGAAAGAAGGTGAAAACGGCGAAGGCGCCGCGCCGGTCGATTTCTCCGGCAAAGAACCGCTTGGAAAATGCCCGAAGTGCGGCTCGCGTGTGTTCGACGCGGGCATGAATTATGTCTGCGAAAAGGCGGTTGGCCCGGGCAAGAGTTGCGATTTCAAGACCGGTAAAATCATTCTGCAACAGGACATCGAACCGGCGCAGGTAACGAAGCTGTTGAGCGAAAGCAAAACCGATTTGTTGAAAGGTTTTGTTTCCAAGAAGACGGGCCGCAAGTTTGAAGCGTTTCTGACGTTGAAAGACGGCAAGGTCAGTTTCGAATTCGCGCCGCGCGAACGCAAAGGAAAGGGCAAAGGCGCTTCGAAGGAACCGGCGGTCAAACTTGATTTCACCGGCCAGACGCCGATTGGCAAATGTCCGAAATGCGGCGGAAATGTTTTCGAATCCCCGGACAATTACATCTGCGAGAATTCGCAGTCAGACAAAAAGGCCTGCAAGTTCAAGATCGGAAAACAGATTCTCCAGCGCCCGATTGAGCGCGATCAGGCGCAAAAGCTTCTGACCACTCGCAAAACCGATCTGCTGGACAAATTCATCTCGAAAGCGGGCAAGCCTTTTTCCGCATACCTGCTGCTGGATGACGCAGGCAAGGTCACCTTCGATTTCCCGCCGCGGGAGGAAGGTTGAAGCCTCACTGCTTCGACTGACACGTTGTCCGTCTGAACCCGTGTTCATCCGTGATGAACCAAGTTTCGAATGAACGATTGCGCTGATCCCTGGCTCCAGACATTTATCGAGCATCTGGTTGTTGATCGCGGCGCTTCGGAATATACCCAACGAAATTACCGCGCGGCCCTCGTGGAATTTTTCGAATGGCATCAGCAGGAGCGCCATTCTGCGCCAGAGTGGACTCAGCTTCAGCGCGATGATTTTCGATCCTATCTGCGATTCCTGGGACGAAATCAGCTTGGCCTCGCGGCGATTCAATTGCGGTTCTCGGCGTTGCGGACGTTTTATAAATTCCTGATTCGCCGCGGCGAAGTCGCGATCTCACCGATTCGCAATCTCGCACTGCCCAAGCTCGCCAAGCGCCTGCCGAAATATCTGACGCAGCCACAAATGATCGCGCTGCTCGAAGCGCCGGTGAAACCGCTCACGGAAAAAAAAGAGAAAGGCCGGGGGCGTCCGATTTCCGCGACCATCTGCCTGCGCGATGTCGCGATTATTGAAACGATTTATTCCTGCGGTCTGCGTGTCAGTGAACTTTGCGGGCTCCGCGCCGAAGACATCGATTGGAAAGAGCAATTGGTGCGGGTTCGGGGCAAGGGAAAAAAGGAACGGCTGGTGCCGATCGGCGAACCGGCGTTGAAAGCGATTGAAGAATATTGGCGCGCACTGCCTCGCCGACCCGAAGGCGCAGATTCAGTTTTTCTCGCCGAAAAACCAAATCCTGTTCCCGTCGCGCCGTATGTTTTGCAGCGTCGTCTCAAAAAACATCTCGCCACCGCCGGACTCGATCCCACGCTGACGCCGCACAAACTCCGTCACAGTTACGCCACGCATTTGCTCGATGCGGGCGCGGATCTGCGCAGTGTTCAGGAACTTCTCGGTCACGCGCATCTCGTGACCACGCAAATCTACACGCATCTTACGATGGATCGATTGAAGAGAGCCTACGACGATGCACATCCGCGCGCCTGAAGCGCATCAAGTTCCTGAAGCTGAATTCGGCATTCATGCTTACTGCTGAGCGAGAGGAGTATTCAATCAAGTTGCGTGGTCAAAGCACCCAACCGCTGCGATAAGCAGGTTTCACCATTTGATTGAGTTCCGGGAGATTCGTGACCTTCATTTCCGCGCCATTCCATTCGACTTTTTTTCCAACGCCCGCGCGCGTTGCGAGATTCCCCAGCAACGTGAATTCCGTCAGGCGCGATGCGTAATCAAAATCGGCAGCCGTCGCGATCTTCCCGGCGCGACACGCATCCAGGAAGTCGTCCATGACATTCTTCGGGCGCACCAGGGTTTTCGGCGGTTGAGAAATTTCGTGCATTTTTTTCCACGGCAAAATGTGCATTCGCCCACCATAGGTCTCGGTGTAGAGAATTCCTTTTTCGCCGACGTAAAGCGTTCCATCCGAGGCGAACACTTCATCCGGATATTCCTTTTGTAATTCGATCAGCAATGGCGGCAGGTTTCGCGCGCCTTCTTTCGCCGCGTGCAAAGTGTCGGTCGGCTCATATTTCGCGTCCCTCTTGAAACCTTCGTACCAATAAACTTTCACCGGCGGCAATTCTCCGCGCGCCGGAAAATCCCAGCGGATTCTCGCGCCAATGGGAAATCGTTCATCCGTGCCGCCGCGAATTTCCTCCGCTTCAACGGACGCCGGATGCTCCAGTTTCAACGCCCAATAAACACCGTCCAAAACATGGCAGCCCATGTTGCCGATCGAACCGTTTCCAAAATCATACCAGCCGTGCCATTCGTGCGGATGCAGGTCCGAATGATAATCGCGATAGCGGGACGGGCCGATCCAGGAATCCCAATGCAGTCCTTTCGGCGGGCGCTCGGTTGCAGGTCGAGGTCCGAGACCGCCGTTCGCGCGATCCGTCCAACTGTGCGTTTCAGTGATGTTGCCCACGACTCCTGCCCAGACGAATTCGCAGAGCCGATGATAGCCTTCCTGGCAATGGCCCTGATTTCCCATCTGCGTCGGCACCTTGGATTGGCGCGCCATTTCACGCAACCGACGGGCTTCTGAAACATCGTGGCACAACGGTTTTTCGCAAAAAACTGCTTTGCCCGCCTGCATCGCCAATATGGAAGCAGGCGCATGATGATGATTCGGAGCGGCAATAAAAACTGCGTCGATCTCCTTTCCCATATGGTCGAACATTTTTCGGTAATCTGAAAAAATGCGAACTTTCGAAGCATCCTGATTTTGTTTCTTCAACCAGCGCAAGACTCGCGCCTGAGCCTTTTCATCGGGATCGACGATAGCCGCGATGTGATCGTGCGTCTGGTTCACGAGCCAGTCGAGATGCGTCATCGAACGCGCGCCGCAGCCGATCTGAACGCAGCGGAGGCGGTCGGACGGCTCGTCGGCAGCCAATAACCCAGGGATGTGAAAAGAATGAAACGCGGAAATGCCACCGGCTGCCAGTGCGGCGCGTTTGAGGAACGAACGGCGATTGATGATCGGATTCACGATTAATTTGCCGATCGATTTTTGATCGGCATGACGAGAATCGGACGCCGCGCGCCGCATTTCAATTCAGAACAATCGCGGCGGCCCGAGAAATCTCCACCGCATTCCTTTCGCGTTGTCCCGATACGGATTACGCCAGCACCTTTTCGAGCAATTGATTCAGGCGGTTCAACATCGTTCGGGGATCTTCCAGCAGACCGGCGGCGACGCGGGCGTTATCGAGAATCTGTTCCGCGACGTTGGCGGCGAGCGCTGCGTCTTTCTGCCGCGTTGCGTCCAGGCGGGAAAGAATCGGGTGCGCGGGATTGATTTCGAGATCGTATTTCGCGACCGGCAATTCTTCGCCTTCCTTTTTCATCGCTTTCATCATGCGCCGCATGCTGGCGGTCATGAACTTGTCTGCGTCCACCAACACCGCCGGGCTTTCCACCAGTCGTTCCGACACACGCACCTCGCCGACTTTATCTCCGAGATTTTCTTTCAGCCATTGCGCGAGAGACTTCGCCGCATCTTCGGACAATGCGCCTTCCTTTTTCGCGCTGAGATTCAGCTCGGCTTTTTCTGCGAGTCGAAGCGATTTGCCGTCGAACGTGTGCAGATGTTCCATCACGAATTCATCCCACGCGTCGTACATGAACAGCACTTCAAACTTCCGTTCGCGAAACACTTCGAAATACGGACTGCTCTCCGCGGCGGCGCGATTCGCCGCCAGCAAACAATAAATCTCCTTCTGATCCGAAGGCATGCGCTTCACGTAATCGGTTAGCGACGTGAGCTTGCCTTTGTCCGTGGTGGACGATTCGAATCGCAGTAATTTCCCAAGCGCTTCCTTGTGCGTGAAATCCGTGACCACGCCTTCCTTCAGGAAGCGTTGATATTCCTCGTAGAATTTTTCGTAAGCGACCGGATCCTTCTCGGATTGTTCATCCAAAAATTTCAGGAAACGTCCGGTCAGCACCTTGTTCAATTTCTGCATCAGCGACGTGTCCTGCATCGTCTCGCGCGAAATGTTCAACGGCAGATCTTCGCTGTCCACGACGCCCTTGAGAAAGCGCAGCCATTCGGGAAACAGTCCTTTGGCTTTCGCCTGGATCAGCACTTTGCGGCAATACAGATTCACCTCGGAATCGATGCGGCCCATGCCCATGGTTTCAAAATTCCGCGCAGGCACGAACAGCAGCGCCTGAATTGCAAGCGGCGCGTCCGCAGTGAAATGCAAGCGGAAGAGCGGCTTGTCGTGATCGTGCCCGACGAACGTATAGAACTCGTTGTATTCCTCTTCCTTGATTTCGTTTTTGCTGCGCGCCCAGATTGCCTGAACGGTGTTGAGCCGATTGCCGTTCAACTCAATCGGAAACGGCACGAAGCTGGAATAACGCTGGATGATCTGCTCGATCGTGTTCGCCTGCGCAAAATCTTTTGCGTCGTCCTTGAGTTCCAGTGTGATCTTTGTTCCGCGTGGCAGATCCGCAGCGGGCGCGAGTTCGTATCCGCCACCGCCTTCACTGATCCATTGCCACCCCTGCTCTTCCGGAACAAACGAGCGGCTCAAAACTGTCACGCGTTTGGCGACCATGAATGCGGAATAAAAACCCACGCCAAACTGCCCGATCAATCCGACATCCGGCTTCGTGTCTTCGGCGAGCTGTTTCAAAAACGCCTTCGTTCCGGAGTGCGCAATCGTGCCCAGATTTTCCACCAGTTCACCGTGCGTCATGCCCAGGCCAGTGTCGCTGATCGTGATCGTTCCAGCTTTGTCATCCGTGGTGACGGAAATCGAGGGCGCGACATCGGACTGATAAACCGCAATGCCTGAGGATTGTTTGAACCGAAGTTTTTCGCAGGCATCCGCGGCGTTGGAAATCAGTTCGCGTACGAAAATTTCCTTATCGGTATAAAGCGAATGAATGACGATGTTCAGCAGTTGCTGAATCTCCGCCTGAAAATGATGCGTCTCGGTTGTACTCATGGGCGTATTTCAATAGTGAACCCGACCGGGCCGCGTCAAGTGGGGGAACGCGGAAATGAAAACATTCAATGTTCGACGTCCAAGGCCGCGTCTCCCGTCCGGTAGCGATTGCCGCGCTTGCGGCAATCCGGGCGCACGGGTTCTGCGCCCGTCCGGGAAAAGCGTGTGCCTCAATCACGGCGCGAAGAACCCGTTCGCGCCGGTCGTTCGCAGCGCGAAACGA
The DNA here is from genome assembly GCA_035765675.1 of Verrucomicrobiia bacterium. Lineage (GTDB taxonomy): Bacteria > Verrucomicrobiota > Verrucomicrobiia > Limisphaerales > DASXHY01 > DASXHY01. The sequence goes on along the minus strand of DASTXC010000173.1, from coordinate 87,465 downwards.
CGCTACCCGCGCGAACCAGCAAACCATTTCCTCGCTTGAAGAAGATTGGCAGTCAAAGCCACAGCTTCAACTGCCAATCGTGAATCAATCCTGAATCTATTTTCCGCGTTCTATTGACTTTGCAGGCGGAAGAATTTCTGCGGCGCATCATTCGTCACCGTGAACGGCGACGTCGCACCGAAGTTGGTCGTCCACGGGCCGGTCAGGTTCGTCGCGGACAACAAGAGCGTGTTGACGTTCGTCCAACTCAGTTGGAGTGAGCCGCCGGAGCGATCGATGACAACCGTTCCCGGATTGGTCGGCGCGCTCGGTCCTTCCAGAACCGTGAGACTGCCTGAACCGTTCGTGGACGTTAATGCGCCGGTCACGCCGGTCCAGGTTGCCGGGAAGTTCGCGGCGTAAGAGCTGTTCAATTGCGCGAATGTGTAAGTCCCTGCGGGGAGTTGCGTGCCGTTGATGAACACGCTGCGGAACGTGTCGTTCTGCGTCAGGTTCAAGCGGCCATCGAGAATCAAATCCGCGTTTGGATTATTGATGTCATAGGTCGTTTGCAATGCACCTTGCGCACCGACCGTGATGGTGTTGGTTCCCAGTGCATTCACTGCGCTGCCCACGATGGTTCCGCGTTCAGCGAACCAGGTTCCGGTGTATGGATTGTTTGCGTTCGCAATGTTCAGCGATGCGTCAGTGTCCGTTCGGAACGTGCTGGTGCTGATGTAGCCGCGATATTGAACGCTGCCATCGCCGGTCAGAACGGACTGAATGGTGATGCTGCGCGGATGCGTGTCATCGCTGGCCCAAACCACCGTGTTGGAAATCACGTTCACTTCGCCGGTGAGAATCGCCGGCCAGCCGCTGTTGAGAATGCTCGAGATCTGTCCGCCGGCCATGATCAGTTTCTTGAAGTAAACTGTCGCAGGATTTCCGCCTTTGATCCGGATTCCGCCGGAGGTTGCAAAGGTGGTGTCAAACGTTCCCGCGCCTTCCACTCGCAGCACTTCACCCGGAAACGCAGAGCTGGTGGGTGAACCGGGATTTCCAAGATCCGGTGTTCGCAATCCACCGCCGGTCTGAATCACAAACGTGCTGCCGTAATATTGCTGCGCGAGCAACGTCGCCGATTCAGAAAAGCCGTTCCACGTGCCGCTGGTATCCCAGTTCTGACCACCGGGTTGCACGACGGATGTGGTGAACATCTGAGGCGGGCCCAGCACGGGATTGACCGTGAGGGTGGCGATGTCGCTGACCGCCTGGCCGATTGAATTGGTCACAACCAGAATGTAATCACCGGCGTCTGCCACGCTCACATTGCTGATCACCAGCGACGGACTGTTGACGCCGGAAATCGTGCTGCCGTTGCCGTTCAGTCCAGCCGGAACATCCGTGTAAACTCCGCCGGAACCGCGCTGCCATTGATAGAACAGTTCACCCGTTCCGGATGCCTGCGCGGACAATGCCACGGTCTGATGTTCGTACGTCGTGGTCGAAGCTGTGGGTTGCGAAGTAATCGTCGGCGGAAAATCCGTGATGCCCGACGCGGCCGTCAGCAGCGACAAAATTTCTTCGCGGCTCAAGGCGCGATTGAACGCGGCGACTTCGTCAATGTTTCCGGTGAAAGATCGCTCGGTGGCATTCAATGGATCGGCGCCGATGGCAATCGGTCCGGTGAACGCCTGCGCGGGATGCGGATAATTGTGAACCGCTGAAGTCATGCCGCTGGTGTTGCCGAGGTAAATCGTGGCGTTGGTTGGCGTAATCACGAGCGCGACCAACGACCATTGGAAATACGGCGGCACAAGCCCGGAATTCCAGGTGTAGGTATTCACATCGTTGTTCCAGGTGTATCCCAGTGGGCGATCACCGTTTTCGTCGGCCGAAGGCAGGAAGTTCAGGCCGCTGACATTTCCAGGGCTGCGATTGAAAATGATTCCCGCAGCGCCGTTTTGCACGCCGTAAGGATTGATCCACGCGACGAGCGTCACTGTATTCGTGTTGATGTTCCACGAATTGGAAACCGCCACGTAAGCGTCCGTGTCGAAACCGGCAGCGGTTTGAACGGCCCAGTTGTCGCCCTCGAAATTGACATAGCCATCCGATGGCAGCGGCCCGGCAGTGTGGGATGCGAATGGAAGATAAACTCCGTCTTTGCCGCCCACGATATCGGCAGCGGGCTGGCTGTTGTCCGTTTCGCTGAATCGGTAGTACGATACCGGCCCAAGCGTCACGTTCGTTCCGGCGTAGTTTTCAGGAACCAAAACCGTGAGTGCGGCGAGGCTGCTCGTGACCGAGCCCGATGAGTTCGTCAGCACCACATCGAAATCCGCGGCCACGGTGACATTATTGATCACCAATTGATCAGTCTTGGAGCCGGAAACATTTCCGCCGTCCGTCAGGAAAACGCCATTCGAACGCCAGAAATATCCATCCGCGCCCAGAGCTGTGACGCTGAATTGCGCCGTGCCGCCAACATAGCGCGTCGTTGAAACCGGATCGCGAACGATCTGTGGTTTCAAACTGCCGCCGGTCAGCACGAGTTCAATGGTTTTGCCCGCGACGTTGTTGCTGAGAAAACCGGTGAACGGCGATGGCAGGCTGACGTTCAGTGAAATGAAATTATTGTTTGCGTCCACCACGCCCGGCGCGAGCGTCGAGTATTTGATCAATGTGGTCGCTTGCGGAATGCTGCCGCCTCCAACAATAACCGGAATATTGATGACGTTGAAGGAGCCTTCCGTGGCGAAAGTGCCGGTCACAATGTTCGTCGGGAAATCATTTACGTTCAGTTGAATCGTGCCGTCCGCCAATGTGAGATTTCCAGTGGCATTGAAATAAAGTTGATTGCTCAGATTCAATACGCCGCCCGTGCCGACGGAAACCAGCGAACTGCTGCTGATCGCGTTCGGGCTTGTGATATTCAACGTTCCGTTCGTAATGATCGTCGGGCCGTTGTAGGTATTCGTTCCCGCCAGCGTCACCGTGCCAAAACCTGTAATCGCCAATCCGCCGTCGATGGCATTGTCGCCGGCGATTGTGCTGTGAACGAGCGGTTGCGCGATTGTGATCGCAAAGCCGCCGTTATCAATTGTGGACGTGTTATTGCGAACATTGGCAACGGTCAATCCGTTCATGAATGCGGAACCGGAATTGCCATTGATTGCGCGAACGGTGCCGCCGTTGAAATTGAACGTGGCGTCGGTGCCGTTGCCGCGAATGATTTTTTCCACTTCCAGCAAGCCGCCGTTCAAATTGAAAATACCGTGTGAACCGGCACCTTCGCAAAAGCGAATGGAACCTGAACCGGAATTTCGGATCGTGCCGCTGAGCATTGTCACTGTGCCGGTGGCGTTGTTGGCGGAACCGATTGTGATCGTTGGTCCGCCGGGATTTACCACGAACGATCCGCCGTCCACAATGACTTCAGGAGATGCGTTGGCGGTGACGCCGAGGCGGATGTTGCTGCCGTTGCCCGTGAGTGACAGTGTGCCGCCTTCCTTCACGCGAATGGTCGAGCCGGGCCCGCCATCCAGTTGGAACGGTTGATTCGCTGCCTGCTTGAAGGTTCCGCCGTTCTCGATCACCAGCGTTCCGGTCGCCAGATTCGGATTGAAGAACACTGGATTACCGTTGCCGTTGATGATGACGTTGGTTCCGATCGTTGCAATCTTTCCGTCCGCAACGGTCAAAGAGCGTCCGCCCGGAAGCGTAATCGTGGTCAGGGCATCGTTCGTCAAAACGTAGCCGGACGCATTGAAAACAATGTTCGACGCGGTGAGATTCGTGATGCACTGAATGTAATATTCGCCATCCGGCCCCCCGAAGACGGCGCCGTCGGTGGCGTTCACAAATGCGGAATCGCCCGCGCCATTGCCGGTCGTCCAATTGAAAGTGTTCGTATCCCAAACACCGCTGATCGGCGCCGCTGCCGTTCCGGGATTGGGCCCGGTCCAGTTTTTCAAAGCCGCCGAAGCCGGTGCCGCGGCGAGCATGATCAAAGCAACCGCCAGGCTGGCATTTCCAAACCTGGCAAACGACCGGTCGGATTCACGTGAGAAACGCACTCGCCCGGACAAGGCGGAGGCGGAAGAATAATTTAATTTTTTCATGTGCAGGTCTTTTCTTGGGACTGTCTGGTTTCAAACGCGCGGCTTCCGAGCGGGCCGCGATTACGGATCAATGCAACGAGTCAAAGTGCTTTGCGGGATGAATCATTCATCCTGCGCCATCAGGGATAAAAAGTATTGGCCGGTGCGCCCGCCGCCGGTGCGGACGTGCGATGCGCAAGCCAGAGAACGTCTGGATCGTTCGGAACGGAGTTCTGCGAACCGCCAATGAACTCCGCAGTGTCCGCCGCCCAGGTAATATTTTTAATCGCGCCAGGCTTCAGCCATTTGTGCATTTCCACATGGCCATCTGCAAACGAGATGCCGCACGCGTTGTTATGAACCTTGGAAGGGACATCAATGAAAAACGTCTGGATTGGATTCTTCGGCATCTGAACGGCAAAAGCCGCGTCCTGAATGCTGTTGGGATGTTCGTCGATGAGAACCCACAAATCCGAAGGCGATGGCGCGGTCATGTCGGATTCTTTCAGATAAACTTTCCAGGGACCACCGGACGGTTGCCCCGGAAGCCAGTGGCCAATGGCTGAATGACCCGGATCGGCGAAACTGCCGTTTGCAGCAGATCCAACGGCTTGATTCATGGAATAACTGCGAACGCGCTCAACTCCTCCCCAGGTGCTCCGGTCGGCCGGACATTTGTAACTGCCGGGGCTTTTCATGTATGGCCCCATCACGGAATACTGATCGTCCACGAGCAATGCGGAATTGGTGGCATCGATTCCTGAATATTTGCCGCCAACCGAACCGCCGGTCAGATCACCCGCGACCCAGCGAGGAATCGCATTCCAATCCGGATTGGGCGGCAGTTTCCCGCCGTAATCGCCGGTGTACATTTTCATCGCAATCATCGCCTGCTTGAAATTATTCACATCGGCAATCGCCTGCGCTTTGACTTTGGCTTTGCTCAACGCCGGCAGGAGCATCGCGGCGAGGATTGCGATAATGGCAATGACGACCAGCAGTTCGATCAACGTGAAAGCGGACGAGCGGACGATCTTCGATTGTGACTTCAATTTTCTATATTCTGATGCCGGCATTTTCATTGAAACTGCAGTTGTCGGTGAAAAAATGTATTCCACGAAATATGACGTTACCCGATCACACCTGGGAATGGCTCATCCAAATGGATGATTTTAAAGATATTCGTCCGTGGTTGGCGCCCCGAAACGGACTGAATTTTTAACCGTACGGGCTGAAGATAACACAAAACCGACGGGAGTGTTCCGGAACTCATCGAAAAATCTCTTCTTCCTTGCGCTTACGGTTCCGTTGCGATTCCCGACTCACTGGAGATATTTCAAAATCGCCTCGGTCCGCGAACGCACGTGGAGCTTGTCATAGATGTGTTGAAGGTGCGTCCGAACCGTGTTGACGCTGACCGAAGTGCGCTCCGCAATTTCCTTGGTGGAATAACCTTTGGAAAGTTCCTGGAGAATTTCCTCCTCCCGCTCCGACAACGGTTCCATGCTCGCAATTTCACGCGTTTCCTCGCGGAACGACTGCACCACCTGTCGCGCGATCTGGCTGCTCATCGGCGCTCCGCCCTGCTTCACTTCCTGAATCGCTCGAAGAATGTCCGCTGGATCCGCGCGCTTCAAAAGATATCCACTCGCACCGGCCTTCAGCGCGCCAAAGACGCGCTCGTTGTCCTCGTAAACCGTGAGAATGAGAATCTGAATTGCGGGGCAAAGATCTTTCAACCTCCGCGTGCAAGCCATGCCGGACATGTTCGGCAAATGAATATCCATCAGCACGACATCCGGCATCAGCTTGGGCAATTTCTGCAACGCTTCCTCCGCCGAACCGCAGGCGCAAACGAAACTATAACCCGGCGCCTGTTCCAGATAATTCGCGAGTGTCGCGCGAAAATCGCGATTGTCTTCCACGACTGCGACACTGATTAAACCGGTCGCCACATTGTTTGTATTCGTCACCGCTTGCGTCATTTCCATCTCTTCGTTCAGTCAAAATCGAAAGGTATTATGTGGCATCGCGCCGTGCGGGACATCATCTAAAAGGATGAAAAACGGCATCGCTCGGGCGCAGTGCGTAATGTTGGCGGTTGCCGCGCTTGTGGCAACCCGGGCGCACTGATTCTGCGCCCGTCCGGAATCGCGTCAAATCACAATGCAGGCTCTGGCTTGGACGTTTGAATCATGTATTGAATAAGCTTTTGGCAATTGAAATTTTGTGCCGGCTTTTGGAGCACTGGAAAAGCGGTGCTGAAGCACACGCACTCCAAACGCTTTGCGAGCCTCCAACGCTGCCGAACCGCGCGAAGCGTCTGGAGTGCGGTCGTTTCAACGCCGCTTTCCATTGCCATTTTCCGGAACGTTGCCGTTCAATTTGAACGGCAGGGAAATCCGGGAAACCGTTCCCTCACCCGGTTGCGACGCCAGGTCAAATCGTCCGCCGATTTTATCCAAACGCCGGCGCATATTGATCAATCCTTCGCCATTTTTGGCCGTCGTTTCCACGAAGCCGCGGCCATTGTCTTCGATCGAAATATTCAGAACGCCATCGTTCCATTTGAAGCGGAGCCAGACTTCCGTGGCTTCGGAATGCTTGGCCACGTTGTTCAACGCTTCTCGGAACGCGAGGTAAAGATTATGCCGCGTCTCGGAAGTCAGCGTTACGGGAGGAAAACGCTCGTCCACATCCAACCGGCAGCGGATCGAAGTGGTGGAGAAAAATTCCTCGGCGACATGGCACAAATAGTTCGCAAGCTTGGGCAGATAATCGTTCGCCGGATTGATCGCCCAGACAATTTCATCCAGCGACGCCACGAGATAACGGGATTTCTCGGAAACTTTCCGCAATTGCGATCGCGTTCCTTCCGGCACCGTGCCGTCACGGCTTTCCACCGCGCTGAGAAAGCGAATCTGCGTCAGCGCTGCGCCGAGATCATCATGCAAATCCTGGGCAATGCGCGCGCGTTCCTCCTGCAACGCGCGCTGGCGTTCCGTGCCTTCGCGCAAACGGATTTCATTCGCGAGCTGCTCGGAACGTTGCTCCACCTGGCGATGCAACTGGCGAATCCAGATTGAAGCCGCCAACAACACCAGCGCCATTCCGCCAATCACCGCCAGCGCGTGTTCGAGCGTCCACCACGGCGGCCGCGACAGCACCACGAGATCAGCCGGTGAACGCGGCAAAATGCGAATCGCCGCCACGCGCTGGCCCAACTCGGAATACGGCGCCGTGTCCACCTGCCAGATCCCCGTCATCCGCAATTGGGTTCCCGGTTTGATGTCCTCCAATTGAACGCCGGCGCTGGGCATTACCGCTTGAAGCGTCCGTCCTTCCCACAGCAATTCGAGAACAATGCGCGAACCAAATTCCACGCGCGACAGCAGCATCGTATTCAGTTCCACCAGCGCGGCATCCAGTTTCCAATCCGGCAATCTTCCGGGAATCACCTGCGCCACGGTTGCTTTGCCGGAACCCACTTTCCGCACCGTTGCTTCGGTCAGCACCGGAGAGTAACCGCGCGTATCGCGAAAGCCCACGACCTGCAGGCGATCACCGACCTGAAAGCGCAAGTCGTTTGGCAGTGGACTGTTCGTTGCCGCGCGCCAGAAGGCCCAGCGCGATGCGCCAAACTTCGGATCCAGCACGACATCTTCCTTGAGAATCGCCATCACCGAACCCGTGTCGTCTTGCAAAAACAAGCGCCGTTCGTCCTGCAACGTCAGCACACCTTCAATGCAGACCTGATGCAGAAATTCCGTGGATTGGCTGAAAGACTGAATGCTGCGAATCGCGCGCACGGGCTGGGAGAACAATTCCGGTGGCGGTTGTTTGATTTCCAAAAATTCCAGCGATGGAATCAACAGATGCACGCCTTGAACACGGCCCCAGTCATCGAGCGCCGCGAGCCCAACGCCGCGAACGCGCACCGCGGCATCAACCAGTTGTTTCACCGCCGCCGCCGGCGCGGTGTTGATGCTCGCGGTGACCTGCCGCCCGTCACAGTTCAACAACAGATGCGCTCCGTCCGTCGCCCGCACCGTTCCTTCCATTTCAATCCATTGCGAATCCACGCGGCCACTCGCCAACTGGCTCCATGAAGGCCGTTGCGGTTCGGGCAATTTTCCTTTTCCGGAATGCAGAATTTTTTCCACGTAGATCAACGGCGTCCCGGTGAGACCGGTACCGACCTTGCCTTCCAGTTCAATGTATTCGCCGGTTCTCATGACCTCGTGAATGATTTCCGGCGCGAGCACGATCTGAATTCCCGCGGTCTCGTCCTGCATATAAATGCCGAGCGACGACGTAATCACTCCGCGAACATGAACGCTCGGTTGTTGTCGTAATTGGACGCGGTTCAATCGCAGGATCTGTTCAATGCGCGTCAGCGTTGTTTTGATCTCGCCGGTTTTCCCGAACGCCGATGACTCCGAAAAATCCGCATCCGTCGTTTCCACTTGAAGGATCTTGAGACGCGACGCCCGCACCAAAACCGCGCGGCATTCCCCTTGCGCATTGAAACCGATTCGGCAAATGCCGCTCACCCGCACGCGGCTGTCGGACGGTGGAAGGTCCCCGGCTGTGGCCGCCGGCATTTCCACGCGCAGGCTGTGATCGCCTTCGCTCAACTCGAAAAAATTGAGATCCTCCAAACGGCCTTTGAACTGCGCCACGCCTTCTACTTCAACCCATTTAAAATCATCGTCGGGCGAAAGCGTCTGATCGATCAGCAGTTGAACCGGCGCGTTCTCCGCAATGCGCCCGTCCAGTTGAATCCGCGGTTCGGCAATCACCGCATTTGTGCCCTGCGATTCGCTTTTGCCTTCGATCACCACGTGCTGGCCTGGATGATATCGATCCAACTCCGTTAAACCGGAAATCGTAAGCGCGCCGGTGTCATCCAAAAATTCCAGGGCGTTGCTGCCCACGGCGCGATCCGTCGCCACCGCCTCAATCTGCACGCGATAACCTGCCGCCGCCCGCGTTCGCAGGCTGGCGAGTTGAGTGAAGTTTGTGATCGGCGCTGAGCCGGGCGGTTGATACTGCCATTGAATCCATGAAGCGCAGGCTTTGTTCGCCGGACGATCCAGCCATTTGGTTTCGGGTTGATGATCAAAAAGCCGGGCCACGGTTTCCAACGGCGGGTTGTCGCCTTGGGCCACAATGGAATCGGAAAAGATGGGAACCGGATCAACATCGTTCAACGTTTCGCCGAGCGGTTCCAGCTCGGCCAGTTGCACGGAATACGCTGAGGCATCGCGGACGTTATCGATCTGCAAACGGTAAAGGTTGTAGGCGTTGGTGTTCGCGATGGTGAACACGCGGCGCTGATGGCGATTCGCGAACACTTCGTTCACGCGACGGTCAAGCAGGGCCCAGCTTTTCCCGTTGTCATTGGAAGCCAGCAATCGCCAATCGCGCGGGTCGCGCTGTTGAAAATCATTGGCGGAAGTAAGAGCGTATTGCCGCACAACCTTGCGAACGGAACCCGGCGTATTGGTGGTTGATTCTGCGGCAGCGGCGCTGAGGCAAACCGAGAGCAGAACTGCGAACAGCCTGACCGTAGCACTTCGAATCAGCCAAACCGGCAAAAGAGCGGCGCTGAAGCGCGCGCACTCCAGATACTTTGTGCGGCACGATGGTGCTGGAAGATCGCGGATCGTTTGGAGTGCGCGCGCTTCAGCGCCGCTCTTCAACTCGCGGGTGGTTTCGACTTTCACCATAACAACCGCCGGGCTTTCGTGTTACGGGTAGATCAACCGATAGAAAACGCTTCCCTCTGCGGAATCCACCGGCACAAACATTTGATTCGTTTCGGTTGAATTTGCCACATCAATCCAATTCGTCCCCAACCCTTCCGTCAGCGAACCGGTTTGCATTTGCAGCCTCCAGCCGGTGTGATCCTGCGGCCACGACAACATCATTTCGCCGCCCGACAACTGCGCAATGACGCTGGCCGGCTCCAGCGAAACGGACGCCAGCGCTTGAATGGTGCCGTCCGCCGCCAGCCGATTGGTCCAATACAAACCCGCCGCCAGCTCCGGCAGATTCACCGCCGAAAAACCATTTACCGGTTGATTGAACAACTGGAAAGTGTCGCCCGCCTGAATCGGCAGACCGGAATTCACGATCATCAAAACGCCGCCCGCGGAAATTGTTCCACTGGCTGCCAATCGATCGCTCGTTTGCGCATTTGCCCGGTCCAGTTCCAGCAGGACAAGTCCGCTCAGAAAAACACTTCCCTGCACGTTCAAAGTTCCAATCGAATTTCCCGGGCGCAATATCGTTCCACCCCCGGCAATGAGATTGCCCGCAACCGTTCCGTCACCGTTGAGCGCCTGGCCTGCGCTGAGCGTGAGCGTATGATCCCCGCGAGCCAACACACTCAATGTGGCATCGTTTGAAACGGTAATGCTCGAACTGCTGTTGATTGCGGCGGAACCGCTCAAGGCCAGCGTTCCTGAACCGAGCAACGTGGGGCCGGTGTACGGATTTACGGTTGTAAAGGTCAGCGTACCGGTTCCGATTTTCGTCAGAGTGCCATTGCCGCGAATGCTGCCGCTGAAGGTCTGACTGCCGGGATTGGCAAAGGTCAGTTCGGCGTTGTTAGTAATGTTGCCGCTGACGAATGCCGTTTTGGCGACGCGATCCCCAAACTGAATCATTCCCTCTGAAATGAGCAGACCGCCGTTCAAGGTGTTGGTGCCGGTTAGAAAGAGCACGCCTTCGCCGGATTTGGTCATGCGTCCGGAACCGGTGATCAAGCCCGAGAACGTTTGCGGGAATGGATTTGCAAAAACAATCTGCGCATTGTTGGTAATGTGGCCGACGAGATTTCCATTTTTTGCAAGGCCATCGCCGAACTGCAGCGTGCCGCCGGAAACCGTGGTTCCACCCGTGTAAGTGTTCACGCCGCAAAACGCAATCGTGCCGCTGCCCACCTTGACCACGCGCAACGTTCCTGAACCGAAAATACGATCATTGATCGCGCCCTGATAAAAACCTCCGCCGGTGTTGCCGTTGCCGATGGTGAGCGCCACCTGATTGTCTGCATTGTTGTTCAGAATGCGTCCGCCGGTGCCGGTCAGATTTCCGATGTTCAGATCGTTGCCGTTCAAATCGAGCGTGCCGAAACCGCGGTTGATCGTGTTGCTGAACATCAGCGAACCGCTGCTCACGCCTAACGTTTGAATTCCGGAAAGCGCGAGCGTATCGCCGGAATTGATCAGCGTGCCACCGGTGTAATGATTGTCGCCGGACAGCATCAGCTTGCCGCTGACCGTTGTGCTTGTGGCTTCAACCCGGAATGTTCCTGACCCCATGATGCGGGCCGAAACGGTTATTGTGAGATTGCGCGGATCAAACGTGCCGCCGCCATTTTTCAAAGTAATCAATCCAGTGAGATCCGTCCCCTGCCCGCCGTAGTTCGCGACAACGCCGTTATCCAGAATCAGTTCGGTCCCGAGCGACAGCAAGCGATCCGAACCCGCGCCGGAAAGCTGCAGCCAGCCGCCGTTGGAAATCGTCAGCGAGCTTCCTGCAAACGTGTGATGCAATCCATCCGCCGGCGTGCGCAGTTGCAATCCGGATACAACAAAATTATTCAGCGACGACGGCGCGATGTGGTTCGACCAGTTCAAACCGCTTTCAAAACTGCTCGCGCCCGGGGCATCAGAAGCGGCCAGCCCGACGGAATCCGCTCCCAAGGTCTGACTCGGCGCCACGACATGCAGCGCTTCAACGGAACCCCAGCAGCCGAAGGAATAACGTGTTCCCGGCGGCGTGGTTTGACGCCATTTCGACCAGCAGAGATTGTCGGACAGGCGGCGGCAGTTCCACGCGGCATTGGCGTTCTGCTGAAGCCAGAGTTCGTAAGTGCTTTCCAGATGACGGTCGCGCATGAATTTTCCCATCCAGCGCAGAAAGATTCCATTGAATCCACCGAGGTCACCGTCCTCCTCGTACTGCGGCAGAATGCCGGTCGGATTCATGATGTTCTTCACGTAGTTCGCCGCCTTCACCGCGTCATTCGTGTAGCCCAGATAATTTGCCGCGCCAATGTAGGTTCCGGAATTGTAGGTAATCGGAACTTTGTCGATTGCGCCGGAAATATTGATATTGTCGTAAACCCGGCCGGTGCTGGCTTCAACGAGCGTGGCGCGTTCCCACTGAAAAATTTGATCAGCTTTCGTCAGATAACTGGCGTCGTTATAGCTCTGATACAACAGATATGACGCAATGGCCGCCGGGCCGTTGACGCACGCATTCTTCGAAGTGTTCAACGGCGATTTCCAGAACAGTCCGCCGCCGAGATCACTCGACCAGGCGCGGGCGTAACAGGCGTCGAAGTTGAACTTCGCCGTGCTTCGATAAGCCGAATTCCCGGTCAAGAGATACGCCCGCGAACAGGCAATCACCGCCCACATGATATCGTCGTTGAATTCGTTCCAGCGCCAATCAGTTCCGTAATCGGAAACGAAACCATTGTACAATTGCTGAAACTGCGTCAGATACTTGGGATCATTCGTGCGCTCGAAAACATCGAGAATCATTTCCATCTCGTTCGCGCGTCCCCAGAACCAGGTCGTGCCGCCATCAGTGGTGTTGCGGAAATAACCGCGATTGCCGGAAGTCGTGAAATAGAACGCGTTGTTGTACGACGTGATCATGGTATTCGCGTCCGCCGACGTGAACGCCGCGGCTTTGAACTCGCCGAACAACAACGCCAGCAGAATCAAAACACATGCGGCTGGAAACTTGAACGGAGCGCGGGTCTGTAACCCGCAGCAACGCGAATTTTCAGTGCGATTTGCGAACGATCGAGCACCAGCGTCTATGCTGCGTTGCTGCGAGTCACAGACTCGCGCTCCGCGGGCATTTGTTTCGAATCGCACGGGCGGGACGCCCGTGCCACCAGGCAGATGGAGAAGCTTGAACATTCCGAATTATTTCTCTTCTGCGACCGGCACGAGCCAGGCGACGTAGCCGCCATCTTTGCGCAAAGGCAGAACCAGTTCATCCTTGCGCGTCACAATGCGTTCCGACCGCGCAAAAGCATCGTTCCGTTCCGGGTGATCCGCCAGTTCCACGAGCTTGTAACTGCCTTTGCCAAGGAATTTCAGCGAAACCGTTGTGCGGCGCGGCTGAGTATTATTGATCGCGCCGATGAACCATTGATCATTGTGACGACGCGCAAACGCTGCGAGCTGACCAATTTCGCTGCCAGGCAGAACGATTGTTTCATTCCAGATCGACGGCAAGGCTTTCAAAACATCGACCGCTTCGCTTTGCAGATAGTGCCGCGGATTATCGCCCATGCACAGATATGGCGACGTATAGACAATCGCCATCGCGAGTTCGTGCGGATAGGAAGAACCGTCGAGGCGTTTGGGAATCAGCAGCGTCGGCGTGTAATCTGCATGACCTTGAACGTAGCGCAGAAACGGAATCGTCGTGTCGTGTTGCGAAGGATTTTTTCCCTGCTCGCGGCCGCTCACGCCTTCGCGCGTCATCTCATTCGGCCAGGTGCGTTCACGCCCGGTCGGTTTTATGCAACCATGAAAATCGACCATCAATTTCAATTCCGCCGCGTCCCGCAGAACATCTTCATACCATTGCGTCCAGACCGGATTCGCCGGTTCCATGAAATCGATTTTCAAACCGACAATGCCCAGATCTTTCGCGCGTTTGAAATACGCGGCGCGATCTTCCGGTTTGAAAACGTATTTCGAATGCACCCACGCCCAGATGCTCACGTCCTGGCTTTTCGCATAATCAACGATTTCCTTCATCGCGTCCCACGCGTTGTCGCCGCCGCCCTTCCAATCGCGCCAGCCGTCATCGACCAGATAATATTCGTAACCCATCGCCTTCGTGCCATCGATCCAGGTTTTCTGCTCGTCCAACTTCGGCGCGCCGCCGGTCAGCCAATGCCAGATCGAACGGCCCGGCTTGATCCAGTCGGCGTTCTGCAATTCCGGCGCGGGCGGCGGGCAAAGATTTTTGATCAGGTCACTGTTCACGAGCGTGTTCAGATCAGCCGCAAGAATTGTAACCCGCCACGGCGTAACAATTTTTCCTTCTTGATCCCAACCGCTCGGACTGTCGTGCAGCACCGCTTTGAAACCATTCGGCCCGCTCGAATACAAAGCCATGTCGGAATAATCGATGAGATTGGCTTCAGACATCAGCCCGTATCCAATCTTGCCGGGAAATTTCAAAGCGGCGGGCGCCATCAACCGATGATTCAATCCCATTTGCCCGACAATGTCCGGAACGTAGCGGGCTTCGTAGGAAGCGTTTTTCTCGCTCTGATGCCAGATGGTCGTGCCGACCGGCAACTGCCATTCAGAGCTTTCGCCGTCAATGTGCCGCTGGCCGTTGCCCGGAACGACGTAGCGATAGCCCACGCCATCATCGAACACGCGCACTTCCAATTGCCAGGCCGCATCGCCGCTGGTCAAGGGAATGACGGCAACATTGCAACGGTTGATCGCGAATTCGTGAACGCCAATCACAGGATAGCGCTCGTTGATTTTCGAGCGTTCCGGCTTGCCTGAAAATATCGCGTCACGTCCCAGGTCACGGCCATCAATGGAAATGCCGAGCGCGGATTTTTCCACCACGGTGTCGCCATTGAAACGGACGCTGTAACTCAAATGATCACCCGTCAGCACGGAAATCGCGACATCACCGTTCGGGCTTTTGAGCGTGAATTCATCGGACTTGGCCTGCGCAACGCTGGCGATGGACAGCAACGCCGTTACGGCTGTGAGCCAGCCGAGAGATCGAATCATGTTTGTTTTTTTCATTTCGCTAAATTTAGATTTTGAACGGAGCGCGGGTCTATGACCCGCAGCAATGAGAATTTATTCATGCGGTTGGCTGTTTCGCCGGAAGCTCGGAAAGACGAAAGGTGCTGCGGGTTACAAACCCGCGCTGCGATTGTGTTCTTTCGCCGGCTTAAAGCCCGATGGCTCAGCTCAATAACTGCGGACGTTCGTGGAAAGTCTTCAGCACAAATTCGCCGAAGATCGTGTTTGCCCACGCAAACCAGCTTCGGGTGAATTTCTTCGGATTGTCTTTGTGGAAGGCTTCGTGGATGAATCCCGTTCCGGCGTGCGTTCGTTGCAGGATGTCGAGACAGTTTTTGATTTCCGCATCACGGGTCGCCGTAAGGCCTTCCATGATCACGCCCAGCGGCCAGATCATATCCACTCCAACGTGAGGGCCGCCCAAACCGCTGGCGGCTTTGCCCTGGCAATAGTAGGGATTCTCGTCCGATAACAGCATCTTGCGCGTGGCTTGATACGTTTTCTCATTGACCTTCACCGCGCCGAGATACGGCAGCGACAGCAGGCTCGGAATGTTGCCGTCGTCGGTGCAATAGAAATTCCCGTAACCATCCACTTCGAAAGCGTAAATGCGACCCGCTTTCGGATGATTCACAATCGCGTATTCCTTCAATGCCTTTTCCACTTCGTCCGCGAGCGCGCGGCACTCTTTGGCCAGCGCCTTGTCTTTGGAAATATCTTCCACCATTTCCGCTGCCTGACGCAGGCTCACCACGGCGAAGAAGTTTGAAGGCACCAAAAACGGAAAGATTGTGGCGTCGTCGCTCGGACGGAAAATCGAAACGATCAGGCCAACCGGCTTGACCGGATTTCCGTAACCGCGGCCGGGAACGGTGTCCGTCTGAGTTTCCGTGCGGCGCATGAAATGATACGGGCCTCTGCCATTCTTGCGCTGCTGTTCGCGGAAGGTTTGCAGAATCAAGGCAATCGATTGATGCCATTGCTCATCAAAGGGCGCGGTGTCCTTCGTCTGTTTCCAGTATTCGTGCGCCAGCCGGATGGGATAACACAGCGAATCGATTTCCCATTTCCGTTCATGAACACCCGGCTTCATGTCAGTCAAATCCGACTTCCACTCGCCCACCTTGTTTTCATCTTTGTAAAACGCGTTCGCGTAAGGGTCCTTGAGAATGCAATACGTCTGACGATTGATGACACCTGCGATCAACTGCTGAAGCTCGTGATCTTCTTTCATCAGCGGCAGATACGGCCAGACCTGCGCGGAACTGTCGCGCAGCCACATCGCATCAATGTCGCCAGTGATCACGTAAGTGTCCGGACGGCCATTCACCATTTCGAAATCGACGGTGGTGTCGAGCGTGTTGGGAAAACAGTTTTCGAACATCCAGCCGATTTCCTTGTTGCCGATTGAAGACCGGACTTTGGCAATCGTGCGCTCAACCGCCTCGCTTTTGAATTTCCGTTTCGAAGCCGCAACGCGCACCACGGGAAAATCATTTTCGGCCGCCCAGGTGATGGAGGGAAGCGTTGCGATAGCGGATGCCGCGAGGGAAGTATTGCGAATGAATTCTCTTCGGTTCATGGATTTTTAAAGGACGCCGCGATCCACCGAGGAATCCGGAGTGCGGTCGCCGTTCCGCACGCTTCCTCTGAGGCTGGCGCGAACATTTTGACGCAGGATGGCAAGTCGCGGCGAACTCACAACCGGAAAGATGTACCTTTTCTGGTAGAATTGTAACCACGAAATGCGCTCGGAAAACCGAAGTCAACTTTTTCCATGCGGCTGAAGTCGCGACAAGCCGATGCAACTTCACGCACGCACCGAAATTTTTTTCCGTGTGCAGCGACGTTCATCCATGGTTGATTCCTCGTTGAACTGCACTGATTGATCAAGATTGTCGCATGAAAAAAAAGCCGCTCTGGAAAATTTCCATCATCACCCACCCTGAAGCCGAGGACGCCGTTTCAGAATTTCTCGGAACGTTGTTGCGCGAACCGGCAACCGCTTACACGGATGTCGAAACCCGCTCGACCACGGTCACGAGTTATCTTTCCAGTAAACCCGATTGGCGGCGCGTGCGGACGGAACTGATTCGCGGATTGGCGAACATCAAACGCTGTGGCTTGAACACAGGCCCGGGAAAAGTCGCGTTGCAAAAAGTTCGCCGCGAAGACTGGGCGGAATCCTGGAAACGCCATTTCAAGGCCATTGAAATCGGCTCGGCGTTGCTGATTAAACCAAGCTGGATCAAACGCGCGCCACGCCCCGGCCAGGCAGTCGTGGTGCTGGATCCGGGCTTGAGCTTCGGCACGGGACAACATCCGACGACGTCGTTTTGTTTGCGGCAACTGGTGGAACATCGTTTCGATTCTCGCACTTCAATTGATGAGAAAAAGAATTCCCGCCAAGCTAAAAGACAAAGTGATCGTCGCGCAGCGAAATCCACGCTGCTCGATATTGGAACCGGCTCCGGCATTCTCGCGATTGCCGCCGCGAAACTCGGTTATGAATCCATTGAAGCATTTGATTTCGATCCGGAAGCCGTTCGCGTTGCCACCGAAAACGCGCGGAAAAATCGCGTGGCAAATCAGCTTCGTTTGTTTCAAGCGGATCTGACCCGGCTGCCGCGCCGCGCGACGAAGCAATTCGATGTTGTTTGCGCGAATCTGATTTCGACTTTGCTCATTGCGGAGCGCGAGCGGATTCTGAATCGCCTCAAGCCCACTGGCGTTCTGGTGATCGCCGGCATCCTTGCGAAAGAATTCGGCGAAGTTCAACGCGTGTTTGAAAAAGCCGGAATGAAATTGATCGCGAGCCGCACGGAAAAAGAATGGCGTTCAGGTGCGTTTCGATTTCGTGAGAAGCGAGCGCTGCTGAAAAAGTGATTAAAATAATGCAACCGCGCACACTGCACATCGGAGCCCGGAATTCATTCCGCGTGTCGCTGTCGCGATATCGGAACTCGCGGAATAAATTCCGCGCTCCGGAACATTCCGCCCACCGCTTTTCTTGCGATCTTGAATAATCAGAAGGATATCTTGCCCATTGAATTTCAGTTCTGACTCCGTAAACTCCGCGCCCATGAATTCAAACAGCTCCACGGTTTTGGTTGGTATTTTGATGGGCAGCGATTCCGATTGGCCGGTCATGAAAGCGGCGGCGGACATTTGCGCTGAATTTCAGGTTGGTTGCGAAGCCAAAGTTATTTCCGCGCATCGCACACCGCGCGATCTCGAACAATATGTCAGCGGCGCGTACGATCGCGGTTTGCGCGTGATCATCGCCGGCGCAGGCGGCGCGGCGCATTTGCCGGGAGTCACCGCGGCGTTCACGACGCTGCCGATCATTGGCGTGCCGATTCAGGGCAAAGCGCTGGACGGAATGGATTCGCTGTTGTCGATCGTGCAAATGCCGCCCGGAGTTCCGGTCGCAACGGTCGGTGTCAACGCAGCGAAAAATGCCGGCCTGCTGGCGATGCAGATTCTCGCGACCTCCGACGAACGTTTGCAAAAAGCTTACGTGCAGTTCAAAGAAAAGCTCGCCAACGAATCGCGCGCGAAAAACCAGACGCTGGCGAAGTCGCTGAACGCATGACGGTGAAGGACGGGTTTACGCGAATTGCGCTGATCTTCGCGAATTCAAAAGCAATTCGTGAAATTCGCGTAGCGCCGTCCGGCTGGATTTTCTGAGCGACCTGCGTCGTCAAAGCACCGCAGGTCCTCGCAAAAGATCGCGAGGTTCGTTCAGATTCCGAAAAAGCGCGCGTTCATTTTCCTGGAGCACGCAGGTATTAAGCAATCCAGAGTCACAAAGAGATTGAGCAAAATGCTGAAGAGATAGTTGATTATTCTTCAGCGATTCAATTGCAGCGCTGAGTGCTTCCGCCGGATAAATTCCGGCCAGCGGTTCGAAAAAATTTTCATTTGCAGGAATCACTCCGCATCCGCGTCGCGCCAGGTTGCGGAGCTTGCGTAAGAACTCCAGCGACATCGCGGGCATATCCACCGCAAGCGTTAACAAATGCGTGGTTTGCATTCGCGACAATGCCGCGGCAATTCCGCTCAGCGGACCGCGCGAAGGAACTTCATCGAGGATTACATCAATTTCCGGCGGACACCACGCCGGACGAATCCGCGCGGAGATCCAAAGTGCTTCCGGTTTGAAGGCGCGCAGCAGGCGAACTTGTTTTTGCCACAAAGGTTCGCCGTTGAAAATCAGCGTTGATTTGTCGGCGCCCATGCGACGCGATTCGCCCCCGGCAAGCAACAGCGCGGTGAAGGTCATTGGCTTTCAACCCGCAGCGTTCCGTTGGTGAGAATCTGTGCGCGCAGACCGCCGCGACCTTGAAGAAAATTTTCCGCGCCGGGCGCGAAAGCGGTGTTCATCCAATAACACGGCGAGCATTCCGCCATGCCGCGAAAGCGCACGCCCTGAACTTCAAATTCCGAACCAATCAACGCGTTCAAATCCGCGGTCTCGACAATCGCGTTGCGACGCAGCACCGCCGGCGGTTTGTCGCGAACCTGGAGCGCATCGCAAAGCGCATCGAAGACTTCCCGCGAAAAAAACGTGATCTGGCCTTTGTAGTTTTCTTTGAAATCGAAGAAACGATCTCCGCGCAGGCCGCGTCCGGCGACGCATTCCACTTCCGGAACTTCGATGAACGGATGTTCGCCCGGTGGCTGGCCGTGATGCCCGAAAAAGTTATGGCCCGAAGAAATATAAAGATGCCGAATTGTCACGCGCTGACTATTAGCACCGCGAGGAAGGCACGGAAAGCGGCGAATCTTTGGAAGGTAGAACGGCTCGCGCTGCGAGCGGTCGAAGCGAACCACTTCTTGGCGCGGTGGAAATGGTTTGAGCATTTGCCGGCGGGCGCAGAACCAGTGCGCCCGGGCTGCCGCGAGCGCGGCCGCCGCTACCCCACTTCAGTGTGTCGTCATCGATTGCACCGCGATTCGCGACGTCTTGTTATTGGTGTCCATCGGTGTCTATCCATGGTTAAAAAGATCTGGAAAAGTCATCCACACGTTTGACTCACGTCAACGATTCCAAAAAAAATCTATTGGCTTTTCGAAAATGCTTCGCGATGTTGGACGAAGTTGCGGCGGTCCAAAAAGTTCATTGATTCACTCTCATGAACGAGGCGCGTTGAAACAGGACGGCCTGACCGCTGAAATGAAATCGCGCATGAATCAGGACACGCAGCCCGCTTTCAAATTACACCTCGCCCTGGGAACGATTTCCTTCATCGTTTGTTTCGCCGCCTGGGGATTGGTCAGCGCCTTCGCTCCTGAATTCCGAAAAATTTTTCAGCTCTCCGCCACGCAAACCGCCGCGCTCGTGGCCGCGCCGGTGTTGCTCGGTTCGCTGGCGCGATTGCCGATTGGAATGCTGACGGATCGCGCGGGCGGACGCTTCGTTTTTTCGGCACTCATGATTATCTGCGCTGTTCCCGCTTTCCTGATTCCACGCGCCGCGAGTTTTCAACAACTGATCTGGATCGCGTTCGCGCTTGGACTGGCGGGATCTTCTTTTTCCGTCGGCGTGGGTTACGTGTCGCGCTGGACACCGCCGGAAAAACAGGGCGGCGCGCTGGGCGTTTACGGTTTGGGAAACATCGGACAATCCGCGGCGGTCTTTCTTGGGCCGGTGATCGCCGCGTCCTACGGCTGGCAATCTGTTTACCGCGGGATGGCGGTTGTGCTGATTGTCTGGGCCGTGCTGTTCGCGCTGATGGCACGCAATGCGCCGGGCGCGAATCGGCCCGCCAGCGTGGGCGAAATGGTGAAAGTTCTGACCCGCGAAAAACTCTCCTGGGTGCTGGCGCTGTTTTATTTTTTAACGTTCGGTGGCTTCGTGGCGTTCGCGATTTATCTGCCATTGTTGTTGCGCGATGAATTCCAACTGAGCGTCACCGATGCGGGTTTTCGCGCCGCGGGATTCGTGGTGCTGGCGACCTTGCTGCGTCCGGTTGGCGGCTGGCTGGCGGATCGAATCGGCGGCGCACGCGTGCTGGCCGGTGTATTTCCGGGAATCGCTTTGTTCGCACTGTTGCTGGCCTGGCCGGCGATGATTCCTTTCAGCGTGGGAGCGCTTGGTTGCGCGGCGTTGCTGGGATTGGGAAACGGCGCGGTGTTCAAACTCGTGCCGCAATATTTTCCGCGCGAAACTGCGACCGTTGGCGGATTGGTCGGCGCGTTTGGCGGGCTGGGCGGATTTTTTCCGCCGCTGATGCTCGGCTTGTTTCAGGAAAAACTGGGCGTCATCTGGCCGGGATTCGTGCTGCTTTCCATGACGTCACTGACGCTGTGGTTCATCAATCGAAAAGTTTTTCTCGCCCGGCAGGAAACCGCGGAACGGAGTTTTCCGGTCCGCACGCGAACGGCGGAGCAACTCCGCGCCGGAGCCTGGGCCACCATGTGGACGGGCATTCTCGTGGCGGCAATTGTGGTCGGCTCACGCAATCTCCAGAATTTCGATGCTGCGCTCGTGATCTACACCTTCGCGTGCATTTTTTCGTGGTGGGGCGTGACGTATCATTATTACGTCTGGTTGCAGAAACCGCCGACGCAACTCTACTGGCGGCGCGGCTGGGAAATGTTTTTCAAGGATGGAATCTTTCGCAGTCTGGCGCGCACCTCGGTTCTCGGCACGCGAAACATCGCATTTCAGACCTTCATTTATCATCGCTCGCGATTGCGCTGGTGGATGCACCAGTTTCTGTTCTGGGGCTGCATTCTCGCGGCGGCAATTACTTTTCCGCTCGTGTTCGGCTGGATCTATTTTGAATCCGCGCCGGGCGACCAGATGACTTACGTGACTTACGTGTTCGGCTTTCCCGTGATGTCCTTTGCGCTGCGGACGATCCTCTCGTGGATTATTTTTCACGGACTCGACATCGCGGCCGTGCTCGTGATTGCGGGAATCGCACTGTCGCTCTGGCGGCGCATGCTGGATCGCGGCGCGCAGGCAGTGCAATCGTTCGGAATGGATTTTCTGCCGATCATTCTGCTGTTCGCGATCTCCATTACCGGGCTGGCGCTGACCGTTTCGAGCCTGTGGGTGCGCGGACAATTTTATGGATTTCTTTCCATTCTCCACGCGATCACCGTGGTCGCCGCCCTGCTCTTTTTGCCGTTCGGAAAATTCTTTCACATCTTTCAGCGTCCGGCGCAGCTTGGCGTGAAGTTTTATCATGCGGCGGGTGACAAGGACGAAGGCTCGTATTGCGCGCGGTGCGGACAACGCTTTGCCTCACGCATGCACGTGGAAGATCTGAAGTTCGTGCTGCGCCAGTTGGATTTCAACTATTCGATGGCCGGCCCGGCAGGAAACTGGCAACAGCTTTGTCCGCCGTGCAAACGCAAGAGCATCGCTACGGCGCAGTTGAGATTGAAGGATGAACACCGTGCAAACAACAACGCGTTGAAGTAATCTTTCGCTATGAATCGAATCACCCTTGATCCTGAACAGTGTGGCGGCCGTCCGTGTGTTCGGCACATGCGCATCCGCGTAGTGGACGTGCTTGATCTGCTCGCCAATGGATTGACGACTCAGGAAGTTTTACGGGAATTGCCGGACCTGGAAGAGGAAGACATCCGCGCGTGTCTCCAATACGCCAGCCGAAAGCTGAACCATCCCGTTTTGATTGCCGCATGATCTGGGTGGATGTGCATCTTTCGCCAACGATTGCCAAATGGATTTCTACCGAACTCGGTCATCCGGCACAACCGTTGCGCGATCTCGGATTACGCGATTCGAAAGACAAAGACATTTTTGCTGCGGCACGCGAAGCCAAAGTCATCATGCTTACGAAAGATGCAGATTTTCCAGAAATGGTTGAGCGGCTTGGGCCGCCTCCAGCCGTGATTTGGCTGACCTGCGGAAATACCAGCGAGGCAGCTTTGCGGGTTTTATTAAAAAGCACTTTGTCGCGCGCGGTGGAACTGATTGATAGCGGAGACGCACTCGTCGAAATCTCAGGGAAAAAGGAATGACATGGCTAAACTGCCCGCACCGGTTGAAACATTGATTGATCTTTACGGGCCGCATTTGAATTACGTGCCGCCCGGCGGCTGGCGTGACGAATCGCGGCATCCGGCGGACACGCTTGTCAAAACGCATTGCTGCTTCTGCGGCCAGCAATGCGGCATTCAACTCAAGGTTCGCGATAACCAGATCATCGGGTTCGAACCGTGGGAGGAGTTTCCATTCAATCGCGGAATGCTTTGCCCGAAAGGCGTGAAGCGTTATCTCCAGAACAATCATCCGGATCGCTTATTGTATCCGCTGATGCGCACCGACAACGGATTTCGCGCGGCGTCCTGGGATGAATCACTCGATTTCACCGCGCGCCGATTGCGGGAAATTCAGGAACGTTACGGAAAAGATTCCGTGGCAATTTACGGCGGCGCATCGTTGACGACGGAAAAATCTTATCTCGTCGGCAAGTTCGCGCGCGTTGCGTTGGGGACGCGGCATGTGGATTACAACGGGCGGCTTTGCATGGTTTCCGCCGGCGTCGCTTACAAACTCGCGTTCGGCGTGGATCGTTCGCCCAATCCGTGGAGCGATATTCCCAAAGCTCAGGTCATGTTGATCGCCGGATCGAACGTCGCCGAGTGTTCGCCGATTACAACGGACTATGTCTGGCGCTGTCGCGATAATGGCGGAAAGCTCATCGTGATTGATCCCCGCATGACGCCGATCACGCGCAATGCTGATCTCTATTTGCCGGTGCGGCCGGGCACGGATGTGGTTTTGCTGATGAGCATTCTGCACGTGATCCTGCGCGATGGTTTGGAGGATCGCGAATTCATCGAGAAATACACCACCGGTTTCGATGCGCTGGCGGAATCAGTGAAACCATACGATCCGATCCGCGCCGCAGAAATTACCGGTGTTCCTCCCGAATCGATTGAAAAGGCCGGACGCTGGTTCGGCGAAGCGGATCGCGCAATCGCATTGCACGCCCGTGGAATCGAGCATCAATCGAAAGGCGTGGAGAATTGTTCCGCGATTGTGAATCTCTGTCTCGCCACCGGAAACATTGGTCGGGAAGGTTCCGGTTGCATGATGATCACCGGCCAGGGCAATGGCCAGGGTGGACGCGAGCACGGACAAAAATGCGATCAGCTTCCTGGCCAGCGTCAGATTGATGACCCGGCCGCGCGCGAACACGTCGCCAAGGTCTGGGGTATCACGCCGGAGGAAATTCCGCAGGCCGGCTTGACCGCCCAGGAAATCATGAACGCGATTCACGCCGGCGAAATCAAGGCGCTGTTCTCGATGTGTTTCAATCCGATGATTTCGCTGCCCAATTCTGATTTCACCCGCGAGGCGCTGGAGAAGCTGGAATTTTTCGGTGTTGTGGATTTCTTCCTGTCTGAAACCGCGCAGCACGCGGACGTCGTTCTGGCGGGCAGTTTGCAGGAGGAGGATGAAGGCGTAGTGGCGAATGTCGAAGGTCGCGTGATTCACGTTCAGAAAGCGGTGGAACCGCCAGGCAACGCGCGTGTGGATTGGGAAATTTATTGCGATCTCGCCCAGCGCATGGGCAAAGGAAAGTTCTTTCCCTACAAATCATCGCGCGAAATTTTCGATGAATTACGCGAGGCGTCGCGTGGCGGCCACGCGGATTATTACGGGATCACCTATGAAAAAATTGACCAGCAGATGGGCGTCTTCTGGCCGTGCCCGACGCTGGATCATCCCGGCACGCCGCGATTGTTTGAGGACAACAAATCGTTTCACAAGGACGGCAAGTTCCACTTTTTGCTGACGCCGTTTCGCGAGAGCGGTGATCCCGTGAACGAAGAATTTCCGATTTACCTGACGACCGGCCGCGTGGTCAGCCAATATCTTTCCGGCGCGCAGACGCGGCGGATTGGTGCGCTGGTGGATCAATATCCGGAACCGCGATTGGAGATTCATCCGCGCTTGGCGGAACAGCACGGAATCAAAGACGGCGATTGGGTGTCGATTACGACGCGACGCGCGGAAATCGTTCTGCGTGCGATGGTGGTCAAAACGATTCGGCCCGACACGGTGTTCATGCCGTATCATTGGCCCGGAAAAAAAAGCGCGAACAAACTGACGCATCGGACGCTGGATCCGCGGAGCAAGATTCCGGAGTTCAAAGTTTCCGCCTGTCGCATTCGCAAAGCAGAAATGGAGGGAGCGAAATGAAATTGGAAATTCGAACTCAACGCATTGGAAACGCTCGGGCGGGACGCGCGTGCCACCACAGGAGGGCACTTTAATGTTTGGTTACGAATTTTATGTGGATCCGTCGCGGTGCATCGGTTGCCAGTCCTGCATCAATGCCTGCGCCGAATGCGAGACGCATCGCGGGGTGCCGATGATTCACGTCGATTATATTGATCGCCGGAACTCCGCCGAGACCGTGCCGTTCGTCTGCATGCATTGCGATGATCCGACCTGCGCGAAAGTTTGTCCGGCGGACGCAATCAAGAAAACCGAGGATGGCGTGGTGCAATCGTCATTGAAACCGCGGTGCATTGCGTGTTCGAACTGCGTGCTCGCGTGTCCGTTCGGCATTCCCAAAATGATGACCGAGCTGGAGCAGATGATGAAGTGCGACATGTGTTATGACCGCACTTCGGCGGGCAAACGTCCGATGTGCGCGACCGTCTGTCCGAGTCAGGCGCTGGCGTATGTTCCCCGCGAATTCATTGAGCGAACCCGGCGCGAAAAGGCAACGAACGTTTTTCAATTCGGCAAGCAACGCGTCACCACCAAGGTTTTCATGATGGTGCCGCCCGACCGTGATTCTGTGTCGGTGGATGTGGTCGATTATATGTGGGAAGGAAAAGCATGAAACTGTTTCGTCGAGCCAGAAAAGATCCGTTGTGGAAGGACGAATTCTCAATCAACCGCGCGGATGAGCAATACGTCAGCCGAAGGCAATTCACAAAATTCCTGATGCTCACCAGCCTGGGAATGTTCGCCGGCAATGTCTGGATTCTGGTCCGTTCCTGGGTCTATCGCGAGCCGGAATATCCCGAACAAACCATTGGCAGCATCAAAGATATTCCTGTCGGCGGTGTGCGGCTGTTCCGTTATCCAACCGAAAAAGATCCCTGCATTCTGATTCGTCCGGACGAACAAACCTTTGTGGCGTACAGCCAGAAATGCACGCATCTCTCATGCGCTGTTTTTTATGCGCGGGAAAAAAACCGGATCGAGTGCCCGTGCCACGAAGGTTATTTTTCAGTGAAGAACGGAGATGTATTGCAGGGCCCGCCGCAGCGTCCATTGCCGCGGGTGAAACTGGAACGGCGCGGTGATTCACTGGTCGCCGTGGCCATGGAAATTCATTCGGAGACGTGAACATGAACGAGCGAGTTCCACCCGGTCGCAAGCAGGGCCTGACCGCCATTGACGGCGCGCTGGCGCTGGTCGTGCTGCTGTTGATTGTTCAGATGTGGCTGCTGACGGCCACGCTGGAATCGTATCTGGCGCACCATCATAGCGTCGCCCTGCCTGCTGCAATCATTTCCGGCCTGCTGTTTCTGATTTGCGCGGGGCTTTATTTGTTTGTGAACCGAATTGATCGCGAAGCGCGGAATCAGGCGGAGGACGTTCGCCGGCCGCCAGAGACTCACGAAAATCACTGACAAGTCTCCCCCGGGGTCGCGTTTCCGATTCGCGAAAACAGAGCCGCTGGAACAACTCTGCTTGGAGTCAACACCTTCCCATTTCCTATCGAAGAACCAGTCTGCTCTGATATATAAGCGCTATATGAGCAAACCAGCCATGCTGAGTGATGAGGCTTACGAAATTCTAAAGGCGAACAAGCGCAATAAAGAAAGCCTGAGCGACGTCATTAAACGCTTCGTTCCGCCGCCGATTCGCACCTTCGGCGATCTGGAAAAGCATTTGGAAAACATTGAAGGGCCGATTGCGGGTGTGGATTACGACGCACTGGAAGGATTGCGCAAACGCAAACGGAAGGCGAATCGTGCTGACTGATACTACGTTCTGGATCGACCTGCTTTTAGAACGCCGCACAGGCCGAGCCGGGGGCGCGAGCGCATTTGTTGCTGCAAATCGTTCGCAGGTGTTTTCCCTGTCCTTAATCACCTGGGGAGAACTCGCGGAATCATTTGCAGATTCGCAATCGTTGGAACATGTGCTTCGAAACGGTGTTGCCATTGCCACGTCATGTTGCCTGGCAGGCCAGCCGAATCCAACCCGGTTTGGCGCAGCGTTTGGGAGAAAATGATGCCTGGATTGCAGCAACGGCGCTGGCCTGGGGTAAACGGCTGCTGACTCGCGATAAAGCTTTCCAGCGTGTCCCCCGGCTCATCACCGTAAGTTATTAATTGAATGCCCCTGGGCGTCCGTTGAAACAATTTCAAGCCAGATCAGTTCCGCCGAGCCGCAAGGCGCCGGGCCCAAATGTAAGTCATTCAGTCTTCACTTTGCATTCCTTGCAAAGCCTCCGGTCGCCCCGTATTGTTTTGCCAACATTTCAGTTATGAAACGACGTCTGGTTTTCAGCTTTGTTGCCGTGGTGCTGCTGGTGAATGTGATCATTGGCGCGCGCGTGTATGTCGGCTCCGCTGAGGCCGCCCAAAAAGATTCCCCCTACACGAACCTGAAACTCTTCTCCGAAGTCATGGAGAAGGTGCGCAAGGATTACGTGGACGGCAAAAGCCTTACGTACCAGGAACTGGTTTACGGCGCGCTCGAAGGAATGATCGACAAGCTCGATCCGCACAGTGAATTCATGGATCCCGAGAAATACAAGGAACTGCAGAACGACACGCAAGGTCAGTTCGGCGGTCTCGGAATCATCATCGCGATGAAAGACAATTTCGTCACCGTCGTCGCGCCCGTGGAAGACACGCCGGGATTCAAGGCGGGAATTCTTTCCGGCGACCGCATTATCAAAATTGAAGGTCAAAGCACGGAGAACATGGGATTGCAGGACGCTGTAAAAATCCTGCGCGGCGAACCGGATACCGAAGTCAGCCTGACGATTCTGCGCCCTTCCTCCGGCCAGATCATGGAACATCGTCTCAAACGCGCCGTGATCAACGTGGACATGGTCAAGGACATCAACGGCAAAAAGGAATTTCCGCTGGGCGAAAACAAAATTGGATACGTGCGCCTGGTGCAGTTCGGTGACAAGACCAGCGATGATCTGGAAGCCGCGCTCACCAAATTGAAATCGCAGGGAATGCAGGCGCTGATTCTCGATCTACGATGGAATCCGGGCGGGTTGTTGGATCAGGCGATCGAAGTCTGCCAGAAGTTTTTGCCGCGCGGTCAACCGGTGGTTTCAACCGAAGGCCGTTACACCATTCAGAAATTTACCGCGAAAGGTCATGGCGATGAATTGCACAACATGCCCATTGTCATTCTCGTCAACCTCGGCAGCGCCAGCGCCTCGGAAATTGTCGCCGGCTGCCTTCAGGATTTGAATCGCGCCATCATCCTTGGCGAAAAAACCTTCGGCAAAGGTTCCGTGCAAAGCATCATTCCGCTCGACGACGGTTCCGCGTTGCGCCTGACCACGGCGAAATATTACACGCCAAGTCATAAAGTGATTCACGAAGTCGGCATCACGCCGAATGTAATCGTACCGGTCACGCCCGAAGAAGAACGCGACATCGTTCTGCGCCGCACGCTGGGAGGCATCGAAAGCCTGGAAGAACCGGATCGCCATCGCGTTTTGAATTCGCGTGATCCGCAGCTCGATCGCGCCACGGATTTGCTGAAAGGCATTCTGCTCTTCACCGAACTTCAGCCGGAAAAAGTTTCGCCAAGCAAAATGGCGGCGAAATGATTCTGCTCGCGTTCGAAACTTCCTGCGATGAAACCAGCGCGGCGGTCATACGTGACGGCCGGGTTTTGTCCAGCGTGGTCTCCTCGCAAATTGCAATGCACGCTGAATACGGCGGCGTTGTTCCGGAACTCGCCGCGCGCGAGCATTTGCGGAATCTCGTTCCCGTTGCCTCAGCCGCGCTGAAGGAAGCCGCGGTTGAACCTCAACAACTCGATGCGCTCGCGGCAACGCAGGGTCCAGGATTGCCCGCGGCGTTGATGGTTGGATTTCGCTCGGCGCAAGCCATGGCCTTCGCGCTGCAGAAACCGTTCGTGGGAATCAATCATCACGAAGCGCATCTGTATTCACCGTGGATTTCCGGTCGCCCGCCGGTTGTCGATTTTGATTCCTTCGAGCCGAACGTTTCACTGATTGTCAGTGGCGGACACACGATGCTGGTTCACGTGCAAAGTGAATTGAAGCATCGCCTGCTCGGTTCCACGCTCGACGACGCTGCGGGCGAATGCTTTGACAAGGTCGGAAAACTCATGGGCCTGCCCTACCCCGCCGGCCCGGAAATTGATCGCCTGGCTGAGCAAGGCAATCCGGCTGCGTTCAAATTCCCGCGGCCGCTGATCCACGAACCGAATGACGATTTCAGCTTCAGCGGATTGAAAACGTCCGTTCGCTATTTTCTCCGCGACAATCCCGGACTGCTCGACGATGTCCAATTCGTGCGCGATCTTTGTTCCAGCGTGCAAACCGCGATTGTGGAAACGCTCGTTACAAAAACGCTCAAAGCCGCGCGGCGTTTAAGTGTCGGCTGCGTGACTGCGTCGGGCGGCGTGACCTGCAATCGGGCTTTGCGAAAAGGCTTGACCGAAGCCTGCAACCGCGCAGGTTTGAAACTGCGACTGGCAGAAAAAACCCTTTGCACCGACAACGCCGCGATGATCGGCATTCTGGCTGAGCGCAAATTTCTGGCCGTCAATTCATTGGCGCTCGCGTCCGAAGATGTGCTGCCGGGCTGGGCGCTGGATTCTTTGACAGCACGGGCGTGAGTGCATAAAACCAAGGGCGCTCTGCCTTTTTATCACGGTTCGGATAATTGACCCGCGTTTGGCTGAGCGACAAAATGTTCGGACATTCAATCACCAAATCAATGCTCAAGCTTTCAAAATACTCGGTCGGTGTGGGGGATCGTTTTGCACAACAGGCGGAAGCCCAACTGCGCGCCTGCATGCTCGCGGCGGATCAAGGAATCGAAATCGTTCCCGTTTGGAACAAGTCCAATCGCGAACATCTGATCGTTGGCTCCGAACCATCCAGCGTTCGCGCCGCGGCTGACGCTGCGGTAAAAAAACTCGGTTGGAAAAAACCTTACCACGTGGATGCCGATCATATCCGGCTCGAAACCGTGGATCGTTTTGTGCCGCACTCCGATTTCTTTACCATCGATGTCGCCGATTCCATCGGCAAGCCCGCCACCGTGGACGCAGTGAAAGCGTTTGCCAATCGTCACCCGGAACTCGCTGCGCGCATCGACATCGCGGACGTCGAAGGCGGCATTGAATCCTCGCGCGCGGAAGTGGAACGCATTGCAACCAAATTTCTCTTTGCCGTTCAGGAAGCCGGCGCGATTTATCGTCACATTGCGAAAGCCAAAGGTGAAGGCGAGTTCATCACGGAAGTTTCCATGGACGAAACTGATTCGCCGCAAACGCCGGTCGAATTGCTCGTGATTCTCGTGGCCTTGGCCGATGAAAAAGTTCCGGTTCAGACCATCGCGCCGAAGTTTACTGGACGTTTCAACAAAGGCGTCGATTACGTTGGCGATGTGGCGCAGTTCGAAAAAGAATTCAACGAAGATCTCGCGGTGATTCGTTTTGCGATTCAGAAATATGGTTTGCCGGACAATCTCAAACTCAGCGTGCATTCCGGCAGCGATAAGTTCTCGATCTACGGCCCGATGCATCGCGCGATCAAACGGCACAATGCCGGGCTGCATCTCAAAACCGCGGGCACGACCTGGCTGGAAGAAATCATCGGATTGGCTGAAGCGGGCGGCGACGGTCTCGGATTGGCTAAGGAAATTTACGCGGAAGCGCTGGCGCATATCGATGAACTCTGCGCGCCGTATGCGACGGTGATTGATATCGATCGCGCGAAGTTGCCGCCGGTGGAAGTCGTGAATCATTGGAATGCGGCGCAGTTTGCCGCGGCCGTTCGGCACGATCAGAATTCACCGGAGTTCAATCGGCACGTCCGCCAGTTGCTGCACGTCGGCTTCAAAGTCGCTGCGAAAAAAGGTGAGGCTTACCTGAAGCTGGTTCGCCAATGCGAAACCACCATCGCGCGCAACGTGACCGGGAATTTATACGATCGCCATTTCAAACCCGTCTTCCTCGGCACGTGATCTGGAGGTAGCGGCTGCCGCGCTGGGGCAGCCCGGGCGCACCAGTTCTGCGCCCGAAGGAACACGGGAGTAATCCGTGAAAGCGTGTTCCAGAAGGATGAATGTCTCCACGAAGAGCGGTGCTGAAGCACACGCACTCCAAACGCTATCGCGATGTTCCGCACCATCGAACCGCGCGCAGCGTTTGGAATGCGGTCGCTTTAGCGCCGCTTTCTTCGTCCAAATGCCCGTAATCCATCAACCTTTCGCAGGGCCCCACTGAAATCGAAAGATCGCTATAAGATGAACCCACAAACCGAGTTCATCCTTCAAGCCATCAAGATACCGATCACGACGAAGCAATAGCTACAGCCCAGAAGCATAATCTCAAACCAGAAGCGAACTGGTGCCGTGCGCCGCCGGAATATGCCGACATTTGAAATCACCCTCCCTCTCAGCAACGACTGGAGCAGTGCCGCCGTGAGGAAGATTGAGATAAAGGTGCCTCCAATTACAGGAATAGGTGAAAAATCCACCCAGATTCGATAGGCGATAGCGCAAGCAGCCGGAAACCAGACTGGGAAAAACCACTTCCAAAAGCGCTTTGAACGAAGGATCGCCAGCGCCTGCTTGTGATCAGAAACGTGCTGTGTCTTGGGATTCTGTGGTGACTGGCGTCCGGTCGTGTTTAGAGAAGGTATTCGAAAGCTCACTTTTCCAAAACTATGTTGATTTTTCAGGCGGCGCGTTCATTAGGAAGTTCTTGCGGATAACAAGGGTGCCAGCGATACCGTCATGTAACGCCTGCCTCTTTCCTGTGGTAGAAGCCGCTGATAGAAAGCCAATACCCAACGGCAATGCGGACACAACCTTTCCGAAGTGCCTAATGGTAGCACGGAGAAAGTTGATACGCTTCCACTGCATATCCGTAACTCTAATATTTAAAAGAAATTTGCCTGGAGTCGCCTGAATCGTCGAACTCTCAAAGCTGCTGAAGTAGATCCAGGCGAACAAAACATTCACTCCATAAATGACCGGACGCAATGGGTCGGCAGGCAGAAGGCTTATCATTGCCTTCACAATCGGCCACGCAAAAACGCACAACAGCACCCAATCGATTAGAATTGCAATAACACGCCGCCAAAAGCCTGAATACGGATTTCGATGAAGTGCGATTTCCATAGTTTCCATGGTTTTTGATGCTGCCGCCAAAATCCGTGCTGAGCGTCGTGTTGTTTATCAGCGCTCAAAGACTTTATTCCTTCGTTATGAAGCATTCCGCTTTTGCACTAACGTCCTTCCGAATCATTTCAGATAATATTTCTGCGTGTATTCCTTCACCATCCGGTCGGTGGTGAATTGCGGCACCAGTGTCGCCATGGCGCGGCGGATGCGTTGAATCCACTGGCGCGGAATGCCGTGTTCGTCGCGCTTGAAAAACAACGGAATCACTTCCTCCGTCAGCGCGCAATACAGATTCGCGCTGTCCACGCGATCCTGTTCCTCCACCGATTCCGAATGTGAATCGTCGCCAATCGCGAAACCATTCGTGCCGTCGTAACCTTCGCGCCACCAGCCGTCGAGAATGCTCAGGTTCATGCAGCCGTGGCAGCCGGCCTTCATGCCGCTCGTGCCGGAGGCTTCCAGCGGACGCCGCGGATTGTTCAGCCAGATGTCGCAGCCGGAAACCATCTGACGCGCGACGTGAATATCGTAGTTCTCAATGAACACCAGGCTGCCTTTGAGATCGCTGTATTTGCTGAGATGAATGATGTGCTGGATGTATCGCTTACCGTCGTCATCGCGCGGATGCGCTTTGCCGGCAAAGATGAATTGGATCGGACGCGATTTGTCGCGGGTGAGATGCACGATGTTTTCCATCTGCTGAAAAATCAGCGGCGCGCGTTTGTAGGTCGCGAAACGACGCGCAAATCCAATCGTCAACGCGTCCGTGTTCAGCAATTGATCAAAGCTGATGTAATCGCCCTGCGTGAAACGCTGGCCCTGAATCAACAAACGGCGGCGCGCAAACTCGATCAACTCACGGCGCAGGTTGTAGCGCAGAGCCCAGATTTCCTCGTCCGAAATAAAGTTCGGATCCAGCATCTTCGTCCAGAACTCCGGCGAATTCAGTTCTCCCACCCAGTTGTTGTTCCGGGTTTTCCAGAACCGCGTGGTGTCGCCGCGTGCGGGTTCGTCGGCAGAATGTGTCAGGCGATGTCGCCAGAACCGGCGCACCGGACCTTTCATCCAGCCGAGCAGATGAATGCCATTCGTGATATGTCCGATCGGCACCTGCTCCACCGGCTTGCCGGGAAATAGCGATTGCCACATGTGACGGCTGACGCGTCCGTGCAGTTCGCTGACGCCGTTGGCAGCACGCGAAAGTTTCAATGCGAGCACGGTCATGCAAAACGGTTCCGCCTGATTTTCCGGATCAACGCGGCCCAGCGCCATGAGTTCGTCGAAGGAAATTCCAACCTGCGTCTGATAACGCTGCATCGAATAGCTCATCAGGTCCGGACTGAAACGGTCGTGTCCGGCTTCGACGGGTGTATGCGTGGTGAACAGGCATTCGGCACGCGTTTCATTCAAAGCCGCTTCCGAATTTTTTCCCGCGGCAATTTTTTCGCGAACCAGTTCCAGCGTGAGAAATGCCGCGTGGCCTTCGTTCATGTGGAACGTGGACGGAGCGACACCCAGCTTGCGCAAGAGCCGGACACCACCAATGCCCAGCAACATTTCCTGCATGATACGCGTGGTGCTGTCACCGCCGTAAACGCGCAATGTCAGATCGCGGAAGTGCTGTTCATTCTGCGGCAGATTGGCGTCGAGCAGATAAACGGGAACACGTCCCACATTCACGCGCCAGGCGCGGAAGAAAACCTTGTTCATTCCGATGTCCACGTCGCAGATCACAGCTTCGCCGCGATCGTTCAACACCGGTTCCAGTGGAAGATTGGCGGGATTCAGCAGCTTGTAATATTCCGTCTGCCAATTGTTGGAATCAACGGTCTGCTGGAAATAGCCTTCGCGATAGAACAGGCTGATGCCGACAAAACCCAGTCCTAGATCACTCGCGGATTTTGTATGATCGCCGGCCAGCACACCCAAACCGCCGGCCGCAATGGGCAACGTTTCGTGAAAGCCGAATTCGGCGGAGAAGTATGCAATCGGATTGGCGCTCAACGCCGGAGCGTGTTTGTGCGCCCAGGCCGCGCGTTCGCTCATGTAAACATCAAACGAGTGAAGCACGCTGCGCACGCGTTCGGCAAAGTTGTGATCCTGAAGCCGCACGCGCAATTCGTAATCCGAAACTTCGCGCAGCACCGCGACGGCGTTGTGATACAGATTCTGCCAGCCGCGCGGCGACAGTTCCTGAAAGAGTTCCTGCGCCTCCTGATCCCAGGTCCACCAGAGATTGTGCGCGAGTTTATTGAGGCCCGTTGTCAATTCCGTCAGCTCTTGGTTCGTCAGCGGTTTCATTGCCATAAGTAAAAGGTAAAAACTGCCCTACGGTATGAGCCGAAGGACGCTGTCGCAAATTATTTTCCTGAAAGCGCGGCGGCAAATTGCGTTCCACCTTTGCGCTTGAATTGAATTCTTCAACCGCGGAATGCGCTGAATACGCGAAAAGGATTTCTGAGATGAATCACCGGCTGGTCGGTGCCGAGTTCGGTTTGCCTCTCGCGTTCATCCGGCCGGTGTCGCGTTTTTGTTTCTTCCAGGTTCCGCGTATTTTGCGCATTCCGCGGTTGATCAACAGTTCGGCGCTCCGCATTGGAAATCCACCCCATACCCAAGCGCCTCAACTCCTCCGTAAGTTAGGATCAATGCAGAAATTCAGCGGGGAAAACTAGATGAAACTGGCGCCACATTATCTCAAGCGGTACAAGGACATTGCCTGGCTGTTCGCGAAGTACAGTCAGCCGGGAATGATTTCCAAATTCGGTTTCGATGCGGAAGCGGAAGACGTTCGCACGCGCGGCGAAGCGCAGGAATTGCCGGACGATCTCGAACGTCTCGGTCCCACATTCATCAAGCTCGGCCAACTGCTCTCCAGCCGCGCCGATCTTTTGCCGGCGCGTTATTTGACGGCGCTTTCCCGTTTGCAGGACAAGGTGAAGCCGTTTCCGTTTCGCGAAGTGGAATTGATCGTGGAACAGGAACTGGGAACCAAAATTTCCAAGGCGTTCAGCTTCTTCGATCACGAACCGCTCGCCGCCGCGTCATTGGGCCAGGTGCATCGCGCCGCCTTGCATGATGGACGTCCGGTGGTGGTGAAAGTTCAGCGGCCAAACGTTCACAAACAGATTGAAGAAGATTTTGTCGCGCTGCATGAAATCGCGCGCGTGCTGCATCGCCACACGGATTTCGGCCAGCGTTATCAGTTGGTGAAGGTGCTCCAGGAATTTGAGGACACCATCGCGCACGAACTGGATTATCGGCGTGAGGCCGCGAATCTCACCGCGCTGGCGGAAAACATGCGTGAATTCAAACGCATTCAAGTGCCGCTGCCGGTGGACGATTACACCACGCACAAAATCCTCACGA
The DNA here is from genome assembly GCA_035765675.1 of Verrucomicrobiia bacterium. Taxonomy (GTDB): domain Bacteria; phylum Verrucomicrobiota; class Verrucomicrobiia; order Limisphaerales; family DASXHY01; genus DASXHY01. The sequence goes on along the minus strand of DASTXC010000173.1, from coordinate 51,812 downwards.
TGGATTACATCGAGGGCATCAAGATCACGGAACTGAGTCCCCTCACCCGTCTCGATCTGGATGGCAACGCGCTGGCCGAGGAAGTGTTCCAGGCGTATTTGAAACAGGTATTGATCGACGGCACGTTCCACGCGGATCCACATCCGGGAAATGTTTTTCTCACGACCGATCATCGCATCGCGTTGCTCGATCTCGGCATGGTCGGCCACACGACGCCTGCGCTTCAGGAAAATCTTCTCAAACTGCTGATCGCGGTCAGCGAAGGCGACAGCGATACCGCGGGCGATGTCGCCATCCGAATCAGCCAAACCAGCGACAGCTTCGACGAACCACAGTTCCGGCATAAAATCGCCCAGATCGTCGTCGAGCAGCAAAACAGCAAATTGCAGGAAATGGATTTGGGTCGCGCCGTTCTCGAAGTCGGACGCAGCGCGGGCGACACCGGTCTTTACGTTCCCATTGAACTGACGCTGCTCGGCAAGACGCTGTTGCAGTTGGATCAGGTGGGCAGAACGTTTTCACCGGATTTTGATCCGAATGAATCCATTCGCCGCAATGCCAGCAAGCTGCTGAATCGTCGGATGAAATCAATGCTGACGGAAGGAAAACTGTTCAGTTCGATGTTGGAAGCAAAACAATTTCTCGGCGCACTGCCGGGGCGGTTGAATAAAATTCTGGATGCAGTCGGCAATGCGGAACTGAACGTGAAGGTGCGTCCGGTAGAAACGCAGTTCCTGCTGCAAAGCGCGCAGAAGGTGGCGAACCGGATTACGACCGGGCTGATTCTCGCCGCGTTGATTGTCGGCGCCGCGTTATTGATGCACGTCCAGACGTCGTTTCAGATTTTTGGTTATCCCGGCCTGGCGATCATATGTTTTCTCGCGGCGGCCTGCGGAGGAATGTTCCTGGTGTTGAACATTCTTTGGCAGGATCACAAAAGCAAAACGCGAAACGGGCGGTGAGAATACGTCCGGCGTAACGAATTAAAACTCGTTCACTCCGTCTGCAAGGTCTTCACAAACTCATCCGCCTTGGCAATCGCGGCATTCATCTGCGCAATGAGTTTTGAAATATCCGTCTGGATGTTCAACGCTTCGCCCTTCAATGACGCAATCGCTTCCGCGTTCAGATTGTGCTTCAGATAGAGCACATGATCGTGAAGCTGCGTCAGCACGGGAGTCATGCTGTCCTCGGCGTCTTTCAATGCATCGTGGAGATTTTTATATCGCTCGCGCGTCGCCTGAAGCGTGCGGCGGCTGGAATTGGCCAGTGCAGGTGTTGAGATTTCGTGGATTTCTTTTTCCCATTCCGCAAACAAATCGTCCGCGACCGTTTCCACCTCGCGAATGCGTTTGTGAACGTCTTCAGCTTTTTCGGCGCAATCGTCGTATTCGCTTTGCAAACCGTTGTAGGTTTTTTCCAGATTGCCGCCACTGAAACCGTAAAGTTCCTTCAGGCGCGTGAGCGCATCCTTGAACTGCTCGCTGGCCTCCTTCTGTTCGTCGCGCGCGGCCACGACGTTTTTCTTCAACAGATCCCGTTTGTAAACGCCGAACTTTTCGTAAGCCGCGTAATACGCCGAACGGCATCCGGCGGTGATGGAAATTACGCTGAGCAATCCAATCGCGAGCCACAGAGATTTGATGAAAGCTTTCATGGATGTTCTGGAATCATTGCGCGCTGCCCGGGTGAAGGTGACATGTGAAATCCGTCGGCGCAAGCGGGGGAACATTGCCGTCCAGTGAATTCAAACTGCAAAATTCAGACCGGCCCGATCAAACGTAAGCTTTGTTCAGACACCAGCGAATGGCGGTCTGCAACAATTCAGAACCGTCCTTGAGATGAAGCTTTTCTTTGATGCGCGAGCGATACGTTTCCACGGTGCTGACGTCGATATGCAGCGTCTCACCAATCTGGTGCGTGTTCTTGCCGAGTCCGATAGCTTCGAAGACCTGAAGCTCGCGCTCGGAAAGTGTATCGGCGATGGAAGCGCTCGTGGCCGTGGGCGACGCAATCCGGGATGCCACCTGCGCCGCGGCTTTTTCGCTCCAATAAATTTCGCCCCCGAGAACTTTGCGAACGGCTTCCATGATTTTTTTTGGCGGCTCCTGTTTGGAAACGTAACCGCGCGCTCCTGCACGAACTGCGCGTTCGGCCGTGATGGATTCGTCCTGCATGGAAAGTACCAGACTGAGAACCTTGGGATAACGATTTTTCAAATCGCGAATCAGTTCGAGACCGTCAGACGTTCTCAATCGCAGATCGACGATGGCGAGATCCGGTTCGGCGGCGGCGATGGCTTTCAAAGCGACGTCGCGATCATCGGCTTCCCCGCAGACCTCAAGGTCGCGTTCATGACGCAACACATCCCGCAATGCGTGTCTTACCAAGGGGTGATCGTCCACCAGAAAAACTCGAATGCTCCGCGCCGTAGCTCCACCAGTCGGTTTTTTCATAGCTCCAAATTGGGTTCGACGAATTAGAGTCTCCGCCTCCGGAAAACGCAAGTCCTATAACAGGATATTATCGACGCCGCTCGAAGGAGTATTGGGGCTGAAATGTGAAATCACTGATCGATACTCGCCCGCTCTTTTGGCTGTGGTTGCAAGTTGGGTGGATTTTGTCCAATGTCCACCGAGACTTGGAGCAGTTGATTCTTTATATAGTGAATACATTTCCCAAATCCATACGCGGATGGTTGAAGCTCTTGCTGTTTCCCTTCAAGGCTTACGTCATCATCATTCCGGTTTGGGCAATAGTTCAATCACAGGAGACGTTTTATTTACGGGACGCGCAGAGCGATATCACAATTTATATTTTAGCGATGCATTCGGCGTCTTTCTTCGTTTTTGTTTTTGCCGCTATTGTTCAATTCACTGCACATCATCGGCGGTCAGCCATCGGGAACGCGTTATTTGCTCTGGTCGCATTTCTAGGGCTGCTGGTTTCATTGCCGCTGCTCGCATTGGCAAAATGACGAAAGATGCGAGGGCCTTGTCAGAACAGTACTCCGGTTCCGCGGTTGACAACTGTGAACTTGGTTGGGCTTTTTGTTGCAATGCGCACGTCACTTCAAATTGGCTTTTGCCAGGACAATTTACCGACATTTATTGCAACCCATCTGTGATTCTAAGAGCAATCATTATGAAAATTTTTTTAATCGGATTCTATGCCTTAATGTGCGCCGTCGCAGTGAGCTTGCATGCTCAGAGCGAAGAACCACGCTTGTTGCTTTATCACACCAATACAGATCATGGTGGTGGCACAAACCAATGGTGGCTCCCGCTTGATCGACTTGAACAATTGCCTAAATGGCGTCCAGAGATGGGAAATGAACCGACCCTTTCTTTGATGAACGCAATAAAGATTGGCAAGAAGTGGATTGCCTCCAAGGGTGTCGGAACAGGCGATGTTGACGAAATTGTTTTACGTCCCGTTCATCCAGAGGAAATCCGCTTCAGATCTTGCTTCTATTATCGAATCAAATTCAGCGTCGCTCCATATGCAAATCATCTCACCTGTATCGTTCTCATGGATGGCACGGTCCTGGAGCCAACTTTACATGGAAAGCCTCTAGCGAAATGATGAGCCGCTATCCAGTTTCACTTTTCATTCATACGATTCTGCCTTTGGCATTCTTCGCTTCGCAGGCGTGGCAAAATGTGTTTTCAAAAAATGCGGTGTTTGATCGAGCGCATTTAGCTTTCAAATGCATCCATTCTTTGGCGCTTATCTATATTGCATCGATCTGCTGGGACAGCTTGATGCTTGCGACTTACATTGCCGCCAACCCGGCTGAATGGCTGAAAAACCTGACGCAAGCTCAGCGCCCGTATCCGGTCTGGATCGATGTTTCGTTCCAACCCGCTGAATCCGTGATTGGGATTTTCGGATTGTTTTGCTGCTATAAAGTTTTGAGAGGAAGCGAACGAGCTCGTCGTCGCTTCGTCGTTTTGCTTCCCGCGATATTCATTTGCTTCACCTATCACGTACTCAAAGCAGCTTTAGAGAGACAAAAGCTTCAGGCTTTTTATCTGGCAACCTGCGGCGTCGCTGCGGTTTTTGCAGTCATCCTGCTTTTTTACGCATCTAAAACAGTTCGCAAAATATTCCTTGAAAAGAATTCAGCTTCAGTCCCTAACCGGTAATCTGCGGAATTGCGGCACTCGGCGGTGAAATGAAAAAACCCTGACCAAGGATTGTCAGGGTCGGGAAATTGGTTGCGGGGCTAGGATTTGAACCTAGGACCTTCAGGTTATGAGCCTGACGAGCTACCGGGCTGCTCCACCCCGCGTTCCAGGAGGACGTATAATGCCCCAGGTTTTCTTTCGCGCAAGCGCTTTCCGCAATTTTGTGAAAATAATTTAGCAGAAACAAAAACAACGCCGCTTCATGGGCCAGACCGCGAATTCATTTCGCGCATTCCACAGCACAGGTTGTGATTCCCGCATTCAACTTCGCGTTCGTCAGCTTTCGCTTGCGACGTATCCAACGCCTCCTATTCTTTCCGCGTGCGAATCGTCAATGTTCCCCTCGGTCAACGCAGTTACGAAATTCAGATCGGTCCCAATCTCCTCCGGCAATTGGGCGCACACGTTCGCCGTCTCGAACTGGGCCGGCGTTGTGCGATCATTTCCGACAGCAACGTCGCTCCGAAATACGCCGCAACGGTTCGCAACGTTTTAGCTAAAGCTGGTTTCGAATCCGTCCTGATCACCTTCCGCGCCGGTGAAACCGCCAAAAGCCTTGATTCTGTTGAACGCTGCTACGATCAACTCGCGGTGCATCGCATCGAACGAAAATCATTCGTCATCGCACTTGGCGGCGGCGTCGTGGGTGATCTCGCCGGATTTGTCGCCGCAACATATCTGCGCGGAATTGCGTTTGTGCAATTGCCCACCACGCTGCTCGCGCACGTGGACAGTTCGGTCGGCGGCAAGGTCGGCGTGAATCTCAAGGCGGGAAAAAATCTCGTTGGTGCATTCTATCAACCGCGCCTGGTGCTGTGCGATCTCGACACGCTCAAAACATTGCCCGAACGCGAATACCGCTCCGGCCTCGCGGAAGTCATCAAGTACGGCATCATTTACGATGCGCCGTTTTTTGCGCAGCTCGAACGCGATTTGCCAAAGCTGTTGAAACGCGATGCGAAAACGCTTGCCGGCGTGATCGCTCGTTGCTGTGAAATCAAAGCGGAAGTGGTCGGCCAGGACGAAACTGAAAGCGGTCTGCGCGCCATTTTGAATTTCGGCCACACCATCGGCCACGGTCTGGAAGCGATTTCGCGTTACGGAAAATACCTGCACGGCGAAGCGATTTCGATTGGCCAGATCGCCGCGGCGGAACTTTCCGCCAAGCAGCTTGGATTGCCTTCCAGCGATGTGGAACGAATTCGAAATTTGTTTCAGCGCGCCGGACTTCCGACGGCAGTGCGCTTGAACGCCGTTGAACGCAAGAAATTGTTTGCGGCCATGCGCCTGGACAAAAAAGTCAGCGCCGGCGAAATCAAATTCGTTTTAGCGGAGCGCATCGGCAAAGTGGTCTGGGGCCAGAATGTTTCCGCCGGTTCCATTGAATGGGCGCTCGGCCAGGTGACGCCCGGGCTGCGGTGATCGCAAGGTTTCCCGTGGAATGTGGCTCATCTGCATTCCGAAAACGAGCAACGCGATCAACCCGAAATACATCCCCGCCATCGCCCAACGTTGACCCGGCGTGACTTCAAAATAGCGGAGTTCTTCATCCGATTTCCGACGAAACAGACTGAAAAGCCGCGGCACGGAAAAAACCAGGATCAGGATCAGAATGAAGTTCGGATGTTGAATCGTCAGTCCGACGATGATCACAAACCCCACCAGCCACAACCACGGCGAAAGCGCCGTCACGATTCGTCCGCCATCAAGAAATCCCACCGGAGCGAGATTGAACAGGTTCAGGAAAAACCCTGTGTAAGCCAGTCCGCGGAACATTGGATTTCCGGTTGCGAGAAAAATCAATTCGCAAACTCCCGCTCCGACCGCGCCCAGAATTGGTCCGCCAATTCCAACCTGCGCTTCGATCCACGCATTGCGCGGCGCTTCCTTCAACGCGATAAATGCGCCCATGAAAGGAATAAACACCGGCGCGCCCACTTTCAATCCGCAGCGACGCGCCGCCAGCAGGTGTCCGCATTCGTGAATGAAAATCAGCAATACGAAACCGACCGCAAACCAAACGCCCCAGGCGAGAGCATAAGCGCCGATGGACAGAACCATCGTTCCACCGGTTTTCAGAATCACCGGGAAAAATTTCAATACCGGAACAAGAATGAACTTTATCTTCGCTCCGAGTTTGAGCAGCAACAGCCCCACGACTCCGAGTGGCGCGAGGATTTTCTTGAACCAGTTTTCGGATTTCGGTTCGCCCGGAGACGGTTCGGAAATGGGGTGTAACGGTGGTGGTGGCGGCGGCGCAGGGGGCTGCGGCGGTCGCGGTGGTGGTGGCGGGAATTCAGTCATTCGATTTCAGTTCAACGTTTGCGCGATTGCAGGTCAATGCGAATTGATTTACTGGCGATTCTGTTTAACCGCGGAGCGCGGTTCTGTGAACCGCAGCAGCTTCAAAATAATCAATGGCTCAAAAGTATTTCGGTTTCCACCGGAGCGCGGAATCATTCCGCGTGTCCTCTTCGTAATTGCGAATCTCACGGCATGAATCCCGCGCCCTTTCCGACATGATTTACTGGCTTCCAATTTCGCGGACTTGAACTACATTCGCCCGCACAATTGATATGATTCTGGTCATCGACAACTACGATTCGTTTACCTACAACCTCGTTCAATATCTGGGCGAATTGCAGGCCGATCTCCAGGTGCGCCGCAACGACCAGATTTCCATCGATCAGATTCGCGAGCTGAAGCCGGAACGAATCATGATTTCGCCGGGCCCGTGTTCGCCACGCGAATCCGGTCTTTCGAATGAAATCATTCGCACCTTCGGCCCGCAGCTTCCGCTCTTTGGCGTTTGTCTCGGACATCAATGCATTGGTCACACGTTCGGCGGAAACGTGATTGTGAACGGGCGCATGATGCATGGCAAAACCTCGCCGATTAAGCACAACGGAAAAGATTTGTTCGAAGGCATGCCCAATCCCTTTGCGGCGACGCGTTATCATTCGCTGGTGATCGAACGCAGCTCGATTCCAGATTGTCTCGAAATCACCGCCGAAACCGAGGAAGGCGAGATAATGGGCGTCAAGCACAAGGAATTTCCGATCTGGGGCGTGCAGTTTCATCCCGAGAGCATCCTCACGGAAAACGGCCGCCAGATTTTGAAAAATTTCCTGAAGCTGAAAGGCTGATGGGAAATACTTCGCAATCTTTTGTCATAGTTCTCGCAGCATCAACAATCAGTGAATTTCAATCAGCCGAAACACGGCTGAACGCGCTAAAAACCTCCTCACGCTGAACCTCTCTCCGACTTCGCTCGGAGGAGAGGGAGTTATAAATTTTCGAATACCTTAACATCACGCGAAGCGTTTGGACTGCGTGCGCTTCAGCGCCGCTTTTTTAAATTCCAAAAAACATCCGGTACACCTGCCGGATTTCTGTCCGCCATTTCTTCAACGCTTCAGAGAACTTTTCCTGAGTTGTAAATCCGCATCGCACCGATACGCGACAAAATGCCGCCGCATCGTCCGGCAAAACCGTTTCACCCTCATAACTCCAGCGCCGCAAAATGCCTTCGACCCGCCGAAGCTCGCGATAATTTGCAATCAGCTTTTCCGCATCCGCCAATGCGCCGGAGGCTCTCCCCTGCTCCAACGCGCGCAACGTATTCGCTTCGTGCCAACCGTTTTCGAGACACAGCGCCTGCGCGATAAATTCCGCGTCCACCAAACCACCCTGCCCCGTCTTGATCGCCAGATCATCTTTGCCCGCGGGCGTGCGTTCCTTTTCGATCCGCATCCGCATTTTGTGAATCGCGATCTTCCAATCGTCGGAGAATGCGGAAAGCGGCAAATCCGGTTGCGCGAAATTAGTCAGCGCGGCCGCTAAATTTTGAAAACGTTCGCCAAGTTTCAGATTGCCGGCGACAGCGCGGGTGCGCGTTAAAGATTGAATCTCCCAAAGCTGCGCGCGAGTTCGATAATATTCTTCGTAAGCGTCCAGAGTGTTGACCAGCAGACCTTTTTCTCCATCTGGACGCAGCCGCGCGTCGGTTTGAAAAACGATTCCCAGTTCCGTGCGCTCGGATAAAAGTTCCATCACTTCCACCGCCAACGGCTGAAGCTTGCGCAGATTTTTCGTTTTCGAATCAGCGACGAAAATGATGTCGAGATCTGAACCGTAATCAATTTCGCTCCCGCCCAGTTTCCCCAATCCGATCACCACAACCGGCGAATTTTTGAATTTGTGCCGGCGCATCACAACTTCGACGGCATATTGCAAACACGCGTCCGCCAGCGCGGAAAGCTCGGTCAGATACTGTTCCGGATCGGCCAGCCCAAGAATATCGCGCAAGCCGATGCGCATCAGTTCAACCTGATGATAACGCCGGAGCCAAAGGCTTTGATCTTTGTCCTCCAATCCGTGACGCAGATCGCGCAGCGTTTCATCGGAAGTTTTGCGCTGACGCAATCGCCCGCTCGTCACCAATTCATCCACCATGTCCGGCGTGCGAATCGCGAGTTCAGCGAGAAATTCCGAACGATCAAACAACTTCAGCAACAGTTCGAAGATCGTCGGATTGCTGTTCCACAATTCAAACAAAACCGCGCGCGCGCCATACGCAGCGATGAAGCTGTCCAGCCGCGTGATCACACGATCCGGATCGGAAAGAACCTGCGCGGCGGATTCGCGCGTCTCAGATCGTTTCGGACACAGCGCAAAAAATTTCGGCAAAAGCTGATGCGCGAGTTCAATCGTGCGAGACGAGACGTGAACGTAACCCGGCCCTTCTGCGAATTCGCGCAGCACCTGAAACGCGTTGTCGGGATCACGAAACGAGTGTTCGGCAAGAATCGTTTTCCATTCTGTTTCCTGGTCGCTGAATTCGCGCGGAAAATCAGCAGCGTGCGTGGACTTTTCGGAACGGAACAAGTGATTGAAGTTCTCCGCCACCCGATGTGAATGCGCCGCGCGCGCGCGGTCGAAGTCTTTCCAATTCTCAAATCCCATCAATTTCGCCAGCCGTTCCTGCGAGGGTTTATGATTGGGAATCGTGTGCGTCTGAAGATTCTCTTCCATCTGCAAACGATGCTCCACGTCGCGCAGAAAAACGTAAGCATCGGCGAGGGCGCGGGTTTCCGTTTCCGGAAATAATTTGTATTGCGCGAGCTTCTCAAGAGCCGGAACCGTTTTAGAGCCTTGTAGAAACGGCTGTTTTCCGGCGTGAAGAAGCTGCTGTGATTGCGCGATGAATTCGATTTCACGAATGCCTCCGCGGCCGAGTTTCACATTGCGCTCCAGTTCGCCGGCCCGCACGACTTCGGCTTCAATGCGATCTTTCATCGCGCCGATTTCCCGCAGCACATTTTCACCGACGGCGCGTGGATAACGAAACGGCTGAACCATTTCCAGAAATTCGCCCGCGAGATTTCCGCTGCCGGCCACGCCGCGTGCTTTGATCAACATCATGCGTTCCCAGGTCTGGCCCCACTGCGCGTAATAATTTTCGTAACTCGCCAGAGAACGGCAGAGCGGTCCTGCATCGCCTTCCGGACGCAAACGCAAATCGATCCGGAAAAACATTCCTTCCGGAGCCGTGCGCGAAATTTCCGCGATGAACGCTTCCGCGACGCGATTGAAAAACTGGTGATTTGCCATGATCGCGCGGGGCGTTTTGTTTTTCGCAGGAGGTTCTTTGAAGACCTGGCCTTCGTCGCTATAAACGAACAGCACGTCCACGTCCGAACTGTAATTAAGTTCCTGGCCGCCGAGCTTTCCCATGCCGAGAACGCACGCCTCGGTCGGCTGCCATTGGCCGCGATCATCCTTTTGCCACGGCGAACCGAAACGTTCTTGAAGCGAGATCAGACAACTGCGCCAGACGGAATCAAGAATGACATCCGCAACATCTGAAAGCTCGCGGATGATTTCTGAAACGTTCGCGAGTCGCGCCAGATCGCGCGCCGCGATTCGCAACATTTCGCGTTGCTTGAATTCGCGAAGCTTCGCCAAAGCGGTGGTGAAGTCTTTTGCGTCGAACAACGGTTTCAGCCAGGTTGAAACTTCCTGACGCAAACCCTGCGCGCGCCGGGCAAACTTCAAATCCTCCGGGTCCAGCAAACTCAACCAATCCGGATGCGCGACAAGTTCATTGCCGAGAAACTGCGAACCACTGAGCAGCGCCGCGAGGATTCGCGCTTGTTCTGCGGAAGCACTTTTCAAAATGGATTCCGCGCCAGCCGCGTTGAGCAAATCGAGAAATTTCTGAACGCGCTCCGGATCGGCGGAAGCTTTGATCACTTGGGGCCACACCGCGGATTTCATGATCAGATGCGTTCCAAAACCACTTCAATCCGCGGACGACTTTGCGCCGGGCCGGAATGCAATCGCGTGAACAGTCCGCGCCAGAAACCGAAACCGTAGAACACGTGACTGGCAACCAACAGCGGCATTGCCAGAACGCTGCGGAGGAGTCCGTGTGTCGGAATGGAAACGAGTGTTTGCAGTAAGATTACGAGCGCATAAACGGCGAGCGGCGCAGCGCACCAAAGTTTCCACGCCGCAATGGATTCGCTCACGGGCGTCAGCGCAAAAGCGATCAGCGCGATGAGATAAAGGCAGAACAACGGCGGGACAAAATTCGGCGCGGAACCCAGCGTCGGATGCAATCGAAACTGTTCCGCGCGCCCGCGTCCGTACGTGCGCAACATTTTCGCAAAGGCGGAAAGCGAGTGCCGCGGACGTCGATAAACGAACAGTTGCGGATCGTAGATCAATTGACCGCCGCGCTTTTGGAGTTCGTCCATCAACGCATTTTCTTCGTTCGGATAAAGCGCCTCGTTGAAACCGCCGTGTTCCAGCACTGCATCGCGCCGTGCCAGCAGATTGCAAAGAATCAATTCCTTTTCACCGCTCGGCCGCGTTTCGCCCACGCTCGCGTAACGCGCGCGGCTCGGGCCAAACGCAATCCAGCTTGCAAGAACAACCGCAAACACCTTTTCCAACGCCGGCGCGTCGGACGGACAAAGATTCGGCCCGCCAATCATTTTCACTTTGGGGTCTCGGAACAGTTCCACCGCGCGCCGTAGATTTCCGGGCGGCGGAACGGAATCGTCGTCGAGAAAATAAATCAGATCGCCGGTGGCGGAGCGAATGGCAGTGTTGCGTTGAACGGAAGGTTGTTTGCCGCGAGCCACGATGATTTCCAATCGATCTGCCGGATAAATCAATTGCCGCGCAGCCTCAACGGCTTTGATCTCGGTCTGACCTGGCCGCGCCGCGATGATGATGGATACGCTCGGCAACATTTCGCTCACGGCCGAGAAGCTAGAATGAGCGCAGCAATCTTCAAAGTTCAAAACCGCGGAGCATGGTAAATCGCTCGAATTTATCTCCAATTAAAAATGCGCCGGGCTCATCGGTTTGTGCACCAGTTCCACATTGTTTTCGGCCAGCCGCTTTTGAATTTCCCCGATGTGGGCGCGATCACGCGTTTCCACAGTGCAAAGCACATGAACCCGCGACAGGTCGGGGCCGGCGAAGGTGCGATTATGAACGATCTCCGTCACGTTCGCACCGGCATCCGCCAGCACTGCGGAAAGATGAGCCAAACCACCGGGACGATCGCTCAGCAAAACGTCGAAGCGATAGATGCGTCCGTCCGCGGCCAAACCACGCTCGATCACCCGGCTGTGCGCGAGGGGATCAATGTTGCCGCCGGTCAACAGCAGCACCACTTTGCGTCCGGCAAGTTCCGGCAAATGTCCGGCGAGCAGCGCCGCCAATCCCGCAGCACCCGCGCCTTCGATAATGCACTTCTCCAATTCCGCCAACCGCAACATCGCCAGCGCGAGCGCTTCTTCCTGAACCTGCACCATTCGATGAACGAGCGGCCGGGCGATTGCGAGTGTCTGACGGCCGGCTTCAGCCACCGCCAATCCATCCGCCACCGTGTATCGGGTCGCAACGCGCACCGGCCCATCCGCCGCAAGTCCGGCAGCAAAGCACGCGGCATTCGCCGGTTCCACGCCGATGATTTTCAAATCCGGTTTCAACGCGTGCAACACCGTCGCCATTCCGGCCAGCAAACCTCCGCCGCCCACCGGCACCACGACCGCCTCCGCGTCGGGAACCTGTTCGAGAATTTCAAACGCCAGCGTTCCCTGGCCCGCGATCACGTGCGGATCGTCGAAGGGATGAACGTAGGCCAGTTGCTGTTCCTCAGCCAGGCGCACCGCCTCGGCTCGCGCCGCGTCGAAGCTGTCTCCGTGCAAAATCACAGTCGCGCCGAATTGCCGGCAGCGCGCCACTTTTACCAACGGTGCGAAGCGCGGCATCACGACCGTTACCGGAACGCCCAGCAATCGTCCATGAAAGGCCAGTCCGAGTGCATGATTTCCCGCCGATGCGGCGATCACTCCACGACGCACCTGCTCGGGCGAAAGTTGGGTCAGGGCATTGCGCGCGCCACGTTCTTTGAAACTGCCGGTGCGTTGAAGAAATTCCGGCTTGCAGAAAATGCGCGCCCCGGTCAGTTCGCTCAGAGCAGCGGATTCAAAACATTGAGCATCGGCGATCGTGCCGTTCAGACGCGAGCGCGCAGCAACGATTTCCGAGAGCGAAACATTATCGGTGGATGGATTCATAAAAATTTCAGCAAATAAAAAACCCCGAGCGATAAACTCAGGGCTTTGGAATTGAGAGCGTAAATCAGTGCGCGTCTATCCAAGCCCCGGCCTGGGGCTAATAATGATTGCGAAAAACATTTGGAATATCGCGCTGCAATACATGCGGCTCCCTTAGTGCGGCAATAAACCCTTCCTGTCAAGCGAAGCGAAGCGCGGAGGCAATGAGGGCGCAACTTGACACCCGCACCATTTTCGATTCCCTCGCCCCGCAGCGAAGCGCGGGGAGAGGGCTAGGGAGAGGGGATTTTGAGCTAAAAACCTCCTCACCCCGGCCCTCTCCTCCGGCTTCGCTCGGCGGAGAGGGAGTGATCAGCCGTTTGGATTTTCGAAAGCTCGATCCGTTGTTTGGTGCGCGTGTTAAGTTGCGCCCTGCAATGAGCGCAATTCAGCACCGCGCTGATTTGAAAGGAGCGTCAGTCAATCAAAGCGGCCGATCACTCCCTCTCTTCCTACGAAGGAAGGAGGAGATGGCGCCGGGGTGAGGAGGTTTTTGTTTTTTGCTCAGAATCCCATCTCCGTCGCGTTTCGGCCGCGAGGGCAGGAAATTGATAATGGAGCGAGTGAAAATTTGGTCTGGTGCGATTGATCCAGGCAGACTCTCACCGGTGAACTCCGAAGATTTGATTTTCAATCAACGTTTCAGCCGGAAGAATCTTTGCGCGTCGGCGAAGTTGTTGGTGAACGGGCTGATGGCTTCCGGCATATCTTCGAATGGACCGTTGATGTTCGTAGAAGTTTGCAGAATGCAATCGCTGTTCCATTGAATCACGAGTTGCCCCTCGGTTTGCACACAGTTCATGAACGGGCCAGGAACCACTTCGCCATTAGCCAGAATTCGCGCAGGATAAATTCCCGGTGGCGCTCCCGCAGGATCGTGAAAGCAGATTTGACTCAACTGCTGCGGCGTCAACCCATTCGCATCCGTGCCGAAGAACAATTGTTCGGCTCCGCCGCCCGCAAGCGAACCATTCCAATTTTCGATCCAAAGCGCGGTGTCATTCGACCAAGCCAGGTCGCTGCTCGCGGAAAAATGCAGAACGCTGTTTTCGTCGTTGAAATCGATTTTTGATTCCACGTCCGCCATGGCTTCCAGTTGCAATGGACCGAGCTTCTGAAAACCCGTTTGCTCTTCCCAGACGCCGCCAGCCAGGGTCACCGTTCCGGATTGAACCAAAGTTCCATCAAGATGGCGCATGCTTCCACAGCTCACACGAATGTCGCGCACGGAAAGCTCGCCCGCTTCGAGGGTGTACGCGGGATGATAGGTATTGTCGCCCGCAACGCTCAGTTCACCCGCAATCACATGCGTTCCGCCGGTTTGCAGGAAACCTCCCGCCCAGGTGCTGTTCACAGTGACGTTGACCGTTTCCAATCGTCCGCCTCCGAGAGTGTACGCGCACCTGGCATAATGGGGGCCCAGCGTCAGATCGCCGGTTTGATTTGTCCCGCCGGATTGCAAAAAAGATCCAATCACAATATCGATGGCGTCCGAGCGCAACGATCCACCGTCGAGACAATAAAGCGCGTCCACTTCTCCGCCGCCCCGCAGCACGATCCCGCCGTGAAGATTCAGCGCGCGCGCCACATTATGTTCGCCACCGGATTGATTCATCGTTCCAAAATAACTGACCAGCGTTTGTTCTGTGTTCAACACGCCATTCGACAAGTTGTATTCACCGGCGCCGCCAAAATCGACGATTCCTACCGTCAGCGCAGCCGTATCATTGGTTCCGCCGTTTTGAACGAACGAACCGGTGGTTGTGTAAGCGCGAGCCGGAATAATCAGTTCCGTGCTCGAATAGTTTCCGCCCGAGAGTTCAAACGAACCCTTCGCGAGGGCGACCTGGCCGACGAGTGTTCCGCCGGATTGATGAAACGTGGCAGCGAAATTATCACCGATCACGATGTCGCCGGCGCAAAGGCCATCGTAGAAGAAATAATCGGCGTTGTTCAGATGGAGCGAATCGAAAACATTCGTCCCGCTGGCGTGATGAACTGTTGCTGGAAATGCGCCGCCGAAAAATTCCACGTCCGCCGCGAGCTGGCTGTTCGTCAGATTCAAAACGCTGGAACCCAGTTCGCCCAGCGACAGGAACGGCGCTTCAATCAGCGAATCTTCTGTCGCGGTGAGAACGCCATTCGCAGAAAACGCCGAGGTTCCGGACGAATCAACGCGCAACGCCGAATGAACCAGTGTCAGCGCCGAATTGCTGCCGAGGATCAAAGATTGCGAGCGCAATGGATTGGCCACGCCCGCGTGATTCAGCAGGAGCGTGTTGAAGGAATCCGGCGGCGAGGAAATCCGGATCGCATTGACGGTGAGCGTTTCCGGAAATTCGGCCACGGTCGCGGACTCGATTGCCAGCGCTTTCCAGCCGGTGTTGGTCAGGAGAATCGTTTGGTTGGTTCCAGGCAAAGTGCCGAGTGACCATTCGGGCTGCTGCCAGTTTCCACCATTGGAATTGGTCCAACTGTTCACCTGCGCAAAAACGTTCAGCGCGCAGAAAATCAACACGAGCGAAACAATACGGCTCAACGAAACGGTCATCGGTCAGGCTCGAAACGTCCGCTGTTTTTCGGCAGACGAATTCAGCGTCCCAGTATTAAACCGCGGTGCATTTCTGTAACTCGGGTGACAACCTCACAAGGTCCGGCGGCAATAACCCCATAGCCAACTCTTCTCAATTCCAGCGCCACATAACAACACGAGTTCGAAATCCGCGTTCGTCACAAACTTGTCAGCCTCGCGCCGGTGCACCATGCTCCGTTCATGAATTCGAACAGCGGTTTTGATTTTGATGTGGCGGTGATTGGCGGCGGCAGCGGCGGCTATGCGGCGGCGCGAACTGCGGCAGCGGCGGGTTTGAAAGCCGTGGTGATTGAAGGCGGCGAAGAAGTCGGCGGGCTTTGCATTCTGCGCGGTTGCATGCCGACCAAAGCTCTGCTGCACGCGGCCGAGGTCATGCATCTCGTCAGCCACCCGGAAACGTTCGGCATTCGCACGGAAGGTGTGACCTTCGATTTCGCCAAGGTCATGGCACGAAAAAACGCGATGATCAAAGACTTCGCGGATTATCGCGTGCAACAGCTCAACAGTGGCAAATTCGAATTCATTCGCGCGCAGGCCGCATTTGTTGACGCTCATACGCTGGAATTGAAAGCGCATTCCGATTCCAACGCTGCGGACAAGCATCGCACGATCACCGCGCGAAACTTCGTCATTGCGACCGGCTCGCGCATCGCGCCCAGTCCCCTGCCCCAGCTGAATGATGTTGGTTTTCTGACGAGTGATTCCGCGCTGCAACTGACGAAGCTGCCCCGTTCGATCATCGTTCTCGGCGGTGGCGCCGTATCGTTGGAATTCGCCCAGTTCTTTGCGCGGTTCGGAGTGAAAACCACATTGATCCAACGCAGCCCGCACGTTTTGCACGAGATGGATACCGACGCTGCGAAGGTCATCGAAGATGTTTTTCGTCGTGAAGGCATGACCGTTTATACCGGGACGAAACTGACCGATGCGCGCAAGCTCGGCAGTTCGAAAGAGATTTTCTTCGAGCACGATGGCGAAACTAAACGGGTGCTGGCGGATGAAATTTTCTTCGGCCTCGGACGCGTTCCCAATGTGGAATCGTTGAACCTGGAAAAGGTCGGCGTGGAGTTGGAATTCGGACGCGTCAAAACCAACTCAGCGATGCAAACCACCGCACCGCACGTTTACGCAGCCGGCGATTGCACAGGGCTGCACGAGATCGTGCATATCGCCATTCAGCACGGGGAAACCGCGGCGCACAACATCGCCCATCCGAATCAATCGCGGCAGATGGATTACCGGTTGTTGTCGGAAGTGGTGTTCACCGAACCGCAGATTGCGTCGGTTGGCCTGACGGAAAAACGCGCACACGTTCGCAACATTCCTTATGGCGTCGCGAGTTATCCGTTCAACGATCACGGCAAATCGCTGATCATGAATGCCAACGACGGATTTGTGAAACTGCTGGCTGATCTGCAGACCGGCGAAATCCTTGGCGGCAGTTGCGTCGGACCGATGGGCGGTGAACTGATCCATGAAATCATTGCGGCGATGGCGAAACGCATGACGGTTCAGGAACTCGCCGCCATGCCGCATTATCATCCCACGCTCGCTGAGATCTGGACGTATCCCGCGGAAGAACTGGCCGAACAGGTCAGCGCCGCAAAATAAGGAAGTGGATGGAGCGCGGGTCTGCGACCCGCAGCAATGAGAATCTTCACGGCGCGTGCGGGTAAGAGGACGCTGCGATTTGCGAAGTTGCTGCGGGTCACAGACCCGCGCTCCGATCGAAGGGAAGGATCCCGCGTATCCTTCCATTCTGGAATTGCGAACACAAACAAACCCGTTAACGTCGCGCGCGTGAGTTCAATTCCGGAATCGCTCGGCATTATCGCCGGAAATCGCATGTTGCCATTGATGCTCGCGCGGCAGGCACGGAGCATGGGTGTGAAACGTCTGGTCGCCGTCGCATTTGAAGGCGAAACCGATCCTGCGTTGGCATCGCTCGTGGATGACATCGTCTGGCTGCGCGTCGGTCAGCTTTCGAAAATGATCGCCGCCTTCACCGATCGCGGCATCAGGCATTGCGTCATGGCCGGCCAGATTGCGCCGAAAAATCTTTATGATCTGCGGCCCGATCTGCGCGCAATGGCCTTGCTGTTGAAATTAAAAGAGAAAAACGCGCACACCATTTTCGGCGGCATTGCGAACGAATTGAAAAAGGATGGCGTGGAATTGATTGAAGCGACGCCGTGGCTGCAGCCGCTGATGCCGTCCGCAGGATTTCATCTTGGCCCGAAGCTTAACGACGAACAGCGAGCCGACGTGGAATTTGGATTTCGGATCGCGAAGGAGATTTCGCGATTGGAAATAGGCCAGATCGCGGTCGTGAAAAACGGCACGGTGCTGGCAGTGGAAGGATTCGAAGGCACGGATAAATGCCTCGCGCGCGGCGGTGAACTTTCCGGCAAAGACGGCGGCGCGGTGGCGGTAAAGGTGGCGAAGCTGCATCATGATATGCGTTTTGATATTCCCTGCATTGGCTTGCGCACGATTGAAACCTGCGCCGCGGCAAAAATTTCCGTGCTCGCCCTGGAAGCCGGTCGAACCCTGCTGCTTGAACAGGAGGCTTGCGAACGATTGGCCAATAAAAATAGAATCACGATCACAACCATTGGGTAGCCTCACCAGGCTGCCGGTTGATTTGAAATATCATTTACTAAGATGCTGACCGCCCACGAACTTTTCGGCTTCATGTCGCCCGCGCTGGCGAACGAAATCCTTGCGTTCATTGCTGAAACGGAAAAACCCACCTACAAAGCCACGCTCAATGCCGTTGCGGAATCGCGCCGTCTGCGGCCGGTTTTCATGGAACGCCAGGCCAAACCGCAGCGTCACGCCGCGATGCTTTCCTCGCTCGGCAAACCCGCTTTGGAAGTTGCCGCCGGCAATCTGATCCGCACCTGGCTGATGAAAAAATATCGCCCGATGCTCTGCGATTTTCTCACCGCGCTCGAAATCACTCATGAAGAGGGCGTGGTGGAGGATTTGCCGAAAGAGGTCGATGACGCAAAACTGCGGGCTGCGGTGGATGGCTTGTTGGAAAAATATCCGCACGAAGCCACAGCGGTTTATCTGAACGCGTTCAACGACATGAACGAAGCGAACTGGGCGAATCTGAAAAACCTGCTGGAAAACGATCCGCGCCTGCAACTCGGTGCGCGGTAACGGCGGAAGTGGCGCGGCGCGGGAGAGTTCGCAATCGGCAACTAAATTCCTGATGCGCGTACAAAAAAAGGCGGCTCCACTCAGAGCCGCCCGAACCTAACTAACCACCATTACAAGGAACCGCAGCAAAATAAAATCGCTCTGAAATTTCACAACTAGGGTGTTTACCCCAGCGGCTTCAGAGTTCGAAATTCAGAGTTCCTGGTTCGTGTTCCCGAAGCCGTCTTCACTCCCTTCTCTGATTGTAGATTTCTGAAGCCTCAATTATGTTTTCCGCGTGAACCGGCTGACCCGACATGAACAAACAGTGCTGAGCATCGTGTTTGGCCTGTTGCTGATCGGCTGGGCTGTGAAGGCATATCGCACCGCTCATCCAACGGCGCTGCCCGCCAGCGAAACCGGGGTCACGACCGCCAAACAGGCGAAAAGATAATGCACGAAGCAACGTTCGAAGAAAAACTTGAGCTGATCCTCGAAAGAGATCCCCGCTACCGTCGCGATGGTTATCTATTCGTTCGCGAAGCGCTGGATCACACGCAGAATACGATCATCAAGGAAAACCGCGGCAGCCTGCGCCACGTGAGCGGACAGGAATTGCTCGGCGGCATTCGCGATTTTGCCCTCGCGCAATTCGGCCCGATGGCAATCACCGTCCTCGATGAATGGGGAATTCACAACTGCCAGGACTTCGGGGAAATCGTTTTCAACATGGTCGAAGTCGGTTTGCTCGCGAAAACCGAGAAAGACAGCCGCGATGATTTCCAGGGTGGCTACGATTTCTACGACGCGTTTCAGAAGCCGTTTCTGCCGAAGAATAAATTGCGGGAAGAGAAAAAGCCGCTGCCACAATAGCGGACCAAGCCTTCACGGCTGGACGCTGTTGGCGCAGTCAAATGCCGCCGTTTTCCAATACTCCTCGATATAACGCTTCGTATTGCGGGACGATGGCGTCGGCAGAAAATTCGCGTTCCGCGCGTTCCTGAGCAGCGCGGCCCATGGCCTGACGCCGCGCCGGATCGTTCAATAAATCTTCCACGGCGCGCGCGAGTTGCGCTGGATTGTCTGACGACACCAGCGAACCATTTTTTCCATTCTCCACGACTTCAGGAATTCCACCGACGCTCCGTGCGACACTCGGACACGCAAAGCACATTGCTTCGAGAATGCTCAGGCAAAAGCTTTCACTCTCCGAAGTGAACAATCCGAGATCCGCAATCTGAAGATAATCCTCCACATCGCGCACGCGTTCGAGCACCAGCAAGCGATCCTCAATTTCCAACGCGCGCACTGTCGCCGCAAACGGCGCAAAGTTGTCGCCGGCCAGCAACACGAGTTTGAAAGGAACCGGTGATTGGATCCGCGCGATTGTTTCAAGCAGGAGATCAATGCGTTTCGGTGCGCGCAGATTTGAGGAATGAAACAAAACCACTTCGTTTGTCAGTCCCAGTTCGCGCCGGATTTCATCGGCTGAACGCCCGGGCGCGCGCGGTTTGAAGAAATTGTGAATCACGTGAATCGGTCGTTTGATTTCAAACAGCCGCTGCGTTTCATCGCGCAGGAAACCGGAAACCGTGGTGATTGCGTCCGAATATCTCAGCGCATGGCTGATCGCCGGACCGTAATCCACGTCGCGCCCCAGCAAGGTCGTGTCGGTGCCATGCAAGGTTGTAACCAGGCGCGGATGCAAATCGTGCGGCAACATGGCGCGCGCCAGAATCGCGGCAGTCGCATGCGGCACCGCGTAATGCACGTGCAGCACGTCCAATCCAAAATCGCGCGTCACTTCCGCCATCTTCACCGAAAGCGGCAGCGTATAATCCGGATATTTGAACAGCCCGTAATCGTTGACATTGACCGCATGGAAATGCAGTCGCGCCGTGTTTTCCGGCAATCGAAACGGACGTTCGTAGCTGATGAAATGAATTTCGTGTCCGCGTTGAGCGAGTTCTTCGCCCAGAGCTGTGGCGAGAATTCCGCTGCCACCGACGGACGGATAACAGGTGATGCCGATCTTCAATGCGCGTTCAGACATGCGAATGAAATTCAAAAACGCCGCGCGCTCCGGCTGACTTGTTCCAACGAATTCACCACCAGCGGATCGTTCGCAAACAGCGGCAGCGCGTGACCGATTCCCGCGCGCGCGCCGAGCAACCGCGCTCGGGTAATCTGCAACTCGATGTAATTCCGCGCGCTCACCTGCGAGATGTGAGCCTGCATGGAAGCGATCCAGGTCTTCAGAATTTCCGGATCGGAAATGTCGAACAGGATGGGATTCAAATCGCGCGGTTCCGCTTCAGGCGTGACGGCGTAATAAAACAGTTGCTCGATCACATGACGCGAACCGCGCAATGTTTTCAATCCGCCATAACGCGCCAGCCGGGTTGCGTCGCGAACCAGTTTTCCCAGACGCCAATGATCCGGATGCTGATTTTCAACAAGGCTGGGTGCGAGAACGATCTGCGGCTTCAATCGCCGAAGAATCGCCGCCAGTTTCAAAGCGTGTGCCGAACGGATTTCCAATCGCGCATCGCCATCCAATTCCAGAAATTCAATCGTGGCCCCGAGAATTGCCGCCGCGCGTCTGGCTTCGGCGGTTCGCTGCTTTGGCGTTCCATGACTTCCCGCCTCGCCGCGCGAACAGATCACGAAATGCGCTTTGCGGCCGGTTCGGGTTTCGCGGGCGATGATTCCACCGCAGCCGAATTCGATGTCGTCGGGATGCGCGCCGAACACGACGAGTGGTGGCGCGGATTTCAGTTCAGTTTGAGATTTCGGTGTAGGCTTCATCGGAACGGTCAATGACGTCACGTTGGATAAAATTGATTTCCGGCGCATCTTCGCGGCGCAGATAGGCCTGCTCGCCGGCGCCGGCAATGTAATGCGTGCAGCGCACCACAGATTGCATCCAGCGCAAACGCGAATCGCGTGTCGGGCTGATCTGTTCTTTGGTGAATGGCTGTTGCGGCAACGTCAGATAGGAATCGCCGCCTTCATGCAGCCGCAGTTCGCCGTGATCGAAGCGCGCGCGCACGATTTCGTTTTCGTACGGAATATCGACAAAGAACTCATCGATAGCACAGGCAGCGCCGCGGAATGCCGGATCGCTCGAACGCACCACACGAATGCCGTCCAGCAATCCCATCGCACGATACAGCTCGAGACAGAAATCAGCGACGTTCCCGGCGGAAATGCTTTTGAAAATGGCGATGAGTTTTCCGTCCACATAATTCGGTAATTGCAACGCCGTTTTTGCCTGCCAGTCGGCCGGAATGCGTTTGCGATAGAGCGGCGAAAACTTGCGCTGAATTTTATTTTCAAACGCGAAGTTCAGCACAGCCGGTTCGTGGGTGGTGCGATGCCGGAGAATGGTTTTCGTCTCGCGCGGATCGTGGTCGCTGTCGTGATAAAAGAAAACGATTTCACCGCCCAACTCCTGTTGCAGCCGGCGCGCGGTTTGAAATTTGGCAAAGAGAAATCGCCGCGGGAAAAATCCACACGGCTGCTGGCCAAAACAGATCACAGGCGTCGTCATTCGGAAAACATGGTGTATCGCAAACGCACAAAGAAGCAAAGACGCGATGAACCGGGGAAAAGCTACGCGGCAGCGGATTTAATTTCAGGAAAGCGACAGCAGCGGATTCGGAAACGGAGAAGGGAGAAAAATGAGAATGGGAGATTGAATCAGCAATCAACTTCCCGCTTTTCAGTTTCGCACTTTGGCTTACGCTGACGGCATGACTCTCAATGAGCAAATCACCGCGCTGGCGCAACAGGCCAAAGCGGCTTCGCGCGAACTGGCCCGGCTCAGCGCCGCCGAGAAAAATTCCTGTCTTCGGGCGATGGCCGATGCGCTGGAAGCCAATGCCGCCGCGCTCAAAGAAGCCAACGCGCTGGACATGGAAGCGGGAGCCAATCTCGGACTTTCCTCCGCCATGCTGGATCGACTGAAGCTGGACGACAAACGCATTGCAGGAATGGCCCGCGGACTTCGTGAAGTCGCGGCGTTGCCCGATCCGGTCGGGCGTTTGCTCGATGAACGCATGCGTCCGAATGGTTTGAAGCTCCAGAAAATCAGCACGCCCATTGGCGTTGTGGTGATCATTTATGAGTCGCGCCCGAACGTCACTGCCGACGCCGCGAGCCTTTGTTTCAAATCCAGCAATGCGACCATTCTTCGCGGCGGCAAGGAAGCGTTGAATTCGAATCAGATCATTGCGCGCACAATGATTGAAGCCGGACGCAAAACGCTTCCAGGTTTTCCTGAAGATGCAATTCAAGTGGTGCCGACGACCGACCGTGAAGCCATACCGGTTTTGCTGTCGCTCACGCAATATGTCGATCTGTGCATGCCGCGCGGGGGCGAAAGCCTGATTCGCGCAGTGGCGGAATGCTCGAAGGTTCCGGTGATCAAACATTACAAAGGCGTTTGCCATGTGTATGTCGATGCGGAGGCGGATTTGAAAATGGCGGAAGACATTGTCCTGAACGCGAAGGTGCAACGGCCGGGCGTCTGTAATGCGATGGAAACATTGCTGGTGGATCGTTCAATTGCGGAGAAATTTCTCCCGACCATGGCGGGCCGCCTTTGGGAAAAGGATGTGGAATTGCGGGTCGATGAAACGGCGCAGAAGTTGTTAACGCGTTCTGCGGAAGAAAATCCAAAGCTGAAACCGGCGACCGAGCAGGATTTCTACACCGAGTTCAACGATTTCATTCTGAACGTTCGCGTGGTGGACGGCGTGAATGCCGCGATCGAACATATCAATCATTACGGTTCGGCGCATTCGGACAGCATCATCACGCGCAACGAAAAGAGCGCGCGGCAGTTTCTGAACGATGTCGATTCTGCGGCGGTTTACTGGAATGCTTCGACGCGTTTCACGGACGGCGGCGAGTTTGGCATGGGCGCGGAAATTGGAATCAGCACGGATAAAATCGGCGCGCGTGGTCCCATGGGGCTGGAGGAATTGACGAGCTACAAATGGATTGGGACTGGCAACGGCCAAATCCGGACGTAATTCCAATGGAGCGCGGACTTCAGTCCGCGAGGTTCTGGAAAAGTAATCGAAGACCAGGATTGTAACTTAACACGCGGACTGAAGTCCGCGCTCCGTGCCGGGGTGCTTGTCAGTTGGTGGTTTTTCAGCCAGATTTCCGAATATGCAAACCGCCGCTAAAAATGATTACGTGCCGGTTGAAGAATACCTTGCCGCTGAAGAAAACAGCGAAGTGCGGCATGAATATCTCGGCGGACTGGTTTACGCGATGGCGGGAACGACGCCAGCCCACAACACGATCGCGCTGAATCTCGCAACAAATATTCGCCCGCGTCTGAAAGGGGGTCCCTGCAGGCTCTATATGAGCGACGTTCGCGTCAATTTTCAGATTCGCGACGATGACTATTTTTACTATCCCGATATCGTAGTGACCTGCGATTCACGCGATACAAAGCAGCTTTTCATCAGTCATCCCAAGCTCATCATCGAAGTCCTTTCTGATAGCACCGAGCGCATCGATAAACGCGAAAAGTTTTTTGCCTACACCACGATCGAATCGCTGGAGGAATACGTGTTGGTTTCCCAGAACGCCGCTGAAGTGACGGTTTATCGGCGGGCCAATGGCTGGCAGTCGGAAAAAATTTCCGGTCTGGAAGCTTCTGTCGCACTGAATGCGCTTGAGCTTTCCGTTCCGCTGAACGCCATTTTCGAGGGCGTCTGATCGCGGCGAATTGGACAAATCCGGAGTTGAGGGCAAAGTCCTTTTGTGAATTCAGAACCTGAAACCCGATCCGCGACCACCGACGCCGAACGCGCGTCCTTCATCAAATCCCAGCTTCCTTCGAACGGCCTTTTCGCCGGGCTCGACTGGCGCGTTTCCCCCGCTCCGTTTTCACTTGGACCGCAACTGACGAAAGAAATCGAGTCGCTCGGCCGCGTGCTGTTGCAGTTTTATCGCGCCGTCAATCTGCTGTACCGCAAGAGCGTGGAAGGCAAACAACCGGAATGGGTCGGCCGCTGGCTGGATCTCGGTAAACCTGCGGAGCTGATTGAATGGCAGCGTTCGGCCGCGTTCAAAAACGAAGTTCCGCGCGTCATCCGTCCCGACCTGTTGATCACCGATCACGGCGTGAGCGTCACGGAACTGGATTCCGTTCCCGGCGGCATCGGATTGACCGCATGGTTGAACCAGACGTATTCCCGGCCCGAAGTCCGCAGCGCGGCGGCCAAAGTGATTGGCGGTGAAGCAGGAATGCTGAACGGGTTCCAATCCATCTTTGGAAATGCCGAACGTGTTCACCTGGTCGTTTCTGAAGAAGCCGCCACGTATCGCCCGGAAATGGAATGGATCGCCAGCCAGCTCGGACCGCGCTTTGCCGTGCGCGATTCGAATTTCACGGACTTTGCTGAAGGCGATGCGGTCTATCGGTTCTTCGAATTGTTCGATCTCGCGAATGTGGCGAACGCCCGGAAAATTTTCGAGCTGGCCGCCGAGAAAAAGATTCGCCTGACGCCGCCGCCGAAACCGGTGTTCGAAGAGAAGATGCTTTTTGCGCTGCTGTGGAATCGCAACCTTCAAAGCTTCTGGCGTCAGGAACTCGGCGAAAAATTTTTCGCCAGAATGCAGGCGCTGACGCCCTACACCTGGCTGATGGACCCAACGCCGATGCCGCCGTATGCGGCGATTCCTGAACTCGGACTGACCGATTGGTCGCAGCTCAAAACGCTGTCGCAGAAGGAACGCGAATTGATACTGAAAGTTTCTGGCTTTTCGCAGGACGCCTGGGGCGCACGCGGAGTGTATCTCGGCAGCGACCTCTCGCAGGCGGACTGGAGCGTTGCGGTGGACAAGGCGATTTCGGAATTCGAACGGTCGCCGCACGTATTGCAACGCTTTCATCGGCCCGCTTTGGTTGAAGCGAACTGGTTTGACTTCGGCTCCAGTGAAACCATTTCGTTCAAAGGCCGGGCGCGATTGTGCCCGTATTATTTCGTTTCCGGCGAAAGCGATGGCGCGCGTGCTCAGATTGGCGGTGTGCTGGCGACGCTTTGTCCGGCGGACAAAAAAATCATTCACGGCATGACCGATGCCGCGCTTGCGCCGTGTTCGGTATGAGTCTGGTCGAATATGCGTTTCTCGCGTTCAGTTCGATGTTTGTCATCATCGATCCGATGGCAACCGTGCCGGCGTTTCTGGCGATGACTTCGGAGGATTCGCCGCAACTGCGGGAACGCATGGCGCGGCTGGCGTGCATTGTGGTTGCGATTGTGTTGCTCACTTTCGCGATTGCCGGGAAGTGGATTTTCAAGGTTCTCGGAATCACCATGCCCGCGTTTCAGATTGCCGCCAGCATTGTGCTGCTGATTGTTGCGCTCGACATGTTGCGCGCGCAGCGGTCGCGGGTTCAGGAAACCAGCGAGGAAACCGAAGCCGGCGCGAACAAAAATGACATTGCGATCACGCCGCTGGCGGTGCCGATGCTGGCCGGGCCGGGCGCGATTTCAACCGCTGTTCTGCTGCACACGCAGGCGGCGAATCTGGCGCAAAGCATCACGCTGTATCTCTGCATCATTACCGTGGCGTTTCTCACGTATGTGGTCTTGCGCGTGTCCATTCACGGAGCGCATTGGCTCAATCCCATTGCGATGAAAATCACGACGCGCATCATGGGATTGCTGCTGGCTGCGGTGGCGATTCAATTCATGCTGAATGCACTGAAGGAATTGAGTGCCAGTTGGCTTCACTGATTCGTCGGCCCTAAGCTCAAAGCATTGCTTCGCCCGAAATTTGTCCCTCTCGAACTCCGCGGGGCGATATTCTGCACTCCGAGAATTTGGCGTCTTCGATTCTTCAGTTTCACCTTCGGGCAAACCCGACTGTTGCAATTGCGAACCTGTGCTAGCTTGCCTTGAAAGCTTATGAAACCGACCAGGGCACGAAACACCAAGGCGCGTCCGGATCTTCGCGCACCCTTTCCCGGGATGGACACGGAAAATATTTCCCGCCGCACGGACATTTCCCGCAACCGCGTTTCTGATAATCGCCCAAGCGCTCGCGGCCAGCGCAACAAGGATAATTCCCTGCGCGACCGCAATCTGGGTGGTATCGACAGTTCGGGGCGCCCGGTTCCAAAACTGCGAACCGGACGTCCGACGCGAAATCTCAGCACGGTGCAACGCGAGGTGATCAATCCCAAACGCAGTCATCAAACAATCGACACCCGCGCGGAAACCACTCGCGAAGTTCATCGCCGTCGAAAACAAGTCAAACAATTGGCTGGTCCTGCGCGAAGACAAAAGCAGACCAGCCGTTCCCCCAAAACAAAAACCCCATAACCCCGGAGCATTCTATGTTCTTCTACGAATGGGTCGTGCCGTTCATCGGCATTCTCGTGATCGCGGCGGCGATCTTTTACTTCGCAGTGAAAAACCGAGCGGGCGCAGGAATACGCACTCAGGGACGCACGCTTTTTGACAAGCCGGACGCGGATGAAAATCCGCCCGGCGAATAGCCGAAGTTCGGAACGCGGTTCGCGTTGGACGTCTGCCTGAAAGATCGGCCTTGTCTCGGGACGTTTCTGCCGACATTTTCGCGCGCATGATTCTCGCAGGTGATATCGGCGGAACGAAAGTTAATCTCGCGTTCTTTCAGGTGGACGACGGCCGATTGGTTTCCGGCATCATGGGAACGTATCCGAGCCGCGACCATTGCGGCCTGGAGGAAATCGTCCGGAATTTCCTCGCCGAACATCAATTGAAGGTCGATTACGCCTGTTTCGGACTGGCGGGCCCGATCCGCGGGAATCGCGCGCAACTCACGAATCTTTCCTGGATTGTCGATGGCGAGGAAATCAACCGCGCGCTGGGATTCAAGCAGACTTTCCTGCTCAACGATCTTCAGGCCAACGCGTATGGAATTGCCGCTCTGGCGCCGACAGATTTGATCGAGTTGAATCGCGGCAGCGATGTTGAAGGCGGAAACATCGCGATCATTTCCGCGGGAACCGGTCTCGGTGAAGGCGGATTGTTCTGGGACGGCGAGCATCATCACGCGCTGGCATCGGAGGGTGGCCATTCCGATTTTTCCCCGCGCACCGATCTGGATATTGAACTGCTTCGATATTTGCGCGAGCGCTTTGGACAGGTGAGTTGGGAGCATTTGTTGTCCGGCCCCGGTTTCCTGCACATTTACCAGTTCCTGCGCGACACCCGTAAAGGCGAAGAACCCGCCTGGCTGCGGGAACAATTTCAAAACGAAGACGATCCCGCGCCGGCAATCACGCGCGCCGGTCTGGAAGGCAAATGTGAACTTTGCGCGCAGACGGTGGAATTGTTCGCCGGCTATTACGGTGCTGAAGCCGCGAATCTCGCGTTGAAAGTTCTCGCGACCGGTGGCCTTTACGTTGGCGGAGGCATTGCGCCCAAGATCATCAGCAAACTTCAAGGCGGAGTTTTCATGAAACATTTCATCGGGCAAGGCCGCATGAAAGATCTGCTCGCGTCCGTTCGTGTGCGCGTGATCATGAATGACAAAACCGCGCTGATCGGCGCCGCTCGATTCGCGGCGATGGAAACGGGAAAAATCGGTTAAGATTTTTCAGGAGAGATACGGCGAGGCGACGTCGCAGCCAAGAAACGAAAACGGCGCGAACTTGCGTTCACGCCGTTGCTCCGATGCCCTGAGCTTTCCCCTTCTACCCCCATAGGCGGGGAAAACTATTTTCAAATCCGCATGATTATTTCAGCGGAACCGTCGCAATCGTCTGCAGAATCCGGCTGGCAATCTTGTACGGATCGCCCTGCGAATTCGGACGGCGATCTTCCAGATAACCTTTGTAACCGTTGTTCACGAAACTGTGCGGCACGCGAATGGAAGCGCCGCGGTTCGCCAGGCCGTAGTTGAATTTATCAATCGATTGGGTTTCGTGCAGGCCGGTCAAACGCAGGTGATTGTCCGGTCCATAAACCGCGATGTGCTCATTCTTGTATTTATCGAACGCCGCCATGAGCGATTCAAAATAAGGTTGGCCGCCGATTTCGCGCATGTGCTTGGTCGAGAAATTCGAGTGCATGCCCGAACCGTTCCAATCCACATCTTTGCCCAGCGGCTTGCAATGGAAGTTCACATCCACGCCGTATTTTTCACACAGGCGGATGAGCAGATAACGCGCGATCCAGACCTGATCCGCCGCCGTCTTGGAACCTTTGCCGAAAATCTGAAATTCCCACTGGCCTTTGGCAACTTCGGCGTTGATGCCTTCGTGATTGATGCCCGCGTCGAGGCAGAGATCGAGATGTTCGTCCACGATCTGGCGGGCGATGCTGCCCACGTTTTTGTAGCCGACGCCGGTGTAGTATTCACCCTGCGGAGGCGGGAAACCGCCGCCCTGCGGAAAGCCCAGCGGAGCGCCGTCTTTATAGAGAAAATATTCCTGCTCGAAACCAAACCACGCATCGGGATCATCCAAAACCGTCGCGCGGGAATTGCTCGGGTGCGGTGTTTTGCCGTCCGGCATCATGACTTCGCACATCACGAGCGCGCCGTTTTTCTTCGTGCTGTCAGGGAAAACCGCGACCGGCTTCAACATGCAATCCGAGCTTTTGCCTTCAGCCTGCCGGGTGGAGCTGCCGTCGAATCCCCACATCGGGAGTTCTTCCAGTTTAGGAAAGCTGGCAAATTCTTTGATCTGTGTTTTGCCGCGGAGATTGGGTACGGGTTCGTAACCGTCCAGCCAGATATATTCTAATTTGTATTTCGCCATTTTGAGTGTTGTGTAAGTGCCGAGATCGGTTGTTCTCTCGCAGCACCAGTTCGAATCCGAACTGCGGTTGCGGAGTTCAGCAGGGAAAATGCCATTGCGCAAGAACTTTGGATTGGCAAAGAGCGAATGGCGTTTGAAGCCCGTGAACATTGATCATCGCGCCTTCCAGGAAGAACTCCAAAGCAATCTCGTCTCACGGAATAAATGGCGATGTTCGCTCGCGCTGAGCGAAATGATGCAGGGTGGTTTGTAGTCAGTAGTCAGTGTTGGTAGCATTGCGCGCTTTCACGAATTCTGCGTGCGATCGGGATCGGCCAGCTACGGACTACTTACCACTGACTACCGACTAATCCCAAAAATTTTTAACCATTTCCCAATCGCAACCGAATCCGCGATATTGCCCGCACACAATCGTTGGGCCTGGCTCATGTTAAAAGTCAAAGACACATTGCGCGCGACGGTGAACCTGACCTTCGATGGCCGGGTGATCAAAGTTTATCACGGCCCGAACGCAGCGGAACGTTTCGCCAACGAAGTCCGCATTCTGCGTCATCTGGAAGCGCGCGGCTGCAACTTTGTTCCCCGGTTGCTCGAAGCTGATCCGGAGCAGCTCAAGATCGTGACCACCAATTGCGGCAGTCGCGTCGAACATCTTGATGAGCAACGCGTGAAGGAATTGTTCGCGGAACTGGAACCGTTCGGCGTGCGCCACGATGATCCCGATAGGCGCAATGTCACTTACCGCCAGTCGGACGGTCGCTTTTGCTTGATCGACTTCGAACTGGCCAGCATTCTCCCCGGCTTTGAGTGAACGCCTCCGGCATGGATCCATCTTCGAACACGCCCGCCGCTTCCGTTTCCCTGAAATGGTTTGGCTGGACGGATCGCGGAAAAGTCCGACCCAACAATGAGGATTCCTTTCTCGGGCTGCGTTTTGATGCGCGTGAAGTTCAGCATCTCGGACGACTGGGTGAAGCGTCATTGAAGAATTCCGATTTCGCATTTGCCGTGAGCGATGGCATGGGCGGCGCGATGGCGGGCGAATACGCGAGCCGGATTGCGGTGGAAAAAATCACCACGCTGCTGCCGCTTTCGTTTCAGCAATCCGCGCAGGGAATGCAAACCGGCTTTCCTGATTTGCTGGGAGAATTGTTTGGCGAAATTCATCGCGCGCTCGCTTATCTCGGCAGTTGTTATGAGGAATGTTCGGGAATGGAAGCGACGTTGACGCTCTGCTGGTTTACGCCGGGCTGGATGTATTTCGGCCACATTGGCGACAGCCGGCTTTATTATTTACCTGCAAGCGGCGGCATTAAACAACTCAGTCACGACGACACGCACGTGGGCTGGTTGTTTCGGAATGGAAAAATCAACGAGCGCGAAGCGCGAACGCATCCACGTCGCAATGTTCTCCAAAAAGCCCTCGGCGGGGGCAATCAATTTGTCGATCCACAGGTCGGCGCGGTGGGTTTTGAAAGCGGCGATATTTTCCTGCTCTGCACCGACGGCTTGACGGACGGTCTTTACGATCATCATCTGATCGAACTCTTGCGCGCCGGCCAAGTCGCTGCGGAAAATAATCCCGCGCGAAATCTGGTTGAAGCTTCATTAAAACTTTCCGGCCGCGACAACACCACGGCGCTCGTGATTCAGGTTCAATGAGGTTTTGGAGTTTGTCTTCGGCGATCCCTTCTCCGAAAAGCTGAGATCATTCCGCAACAGGTTTTTAACCAAGGATCGACATGGATGAACACGGACGAATGCCGCTACGCATTCAACATGGACCGATCCGATCACTGGACGAATTGAATCCAGCTTGAAAACGAAGCTCAGGTCTTATCCATGTTCATTCGTGTCCATCCGTGGGTTGAATTTCGTTTTGCGAAATTGTTGGTGGGGAACTTTCAGAAGAAGCTTTGGCGACCCTATCGGGAATCGAACCCGAGCTACCGCCGTGAAAGGGCAGTGTCCTAACCGCTAGACCATAGGGTCGTCGCTCAAAGCGGCGCAAAATATAATCGTGATCGAAACGATGTCACGAAAAATTCGCGTTTGCGTTCACTAATTCGTTTCCGTAGGTTGGCCGCACTGCGTCATGAAAGTTTATATCGACGGAAAATTCTACGATGAACGCGATGCGAAAGTGTCCGTTTTCGATCACGGTCTGCTCTATGGCGATGGGATTTTTGAAGGGATTCGCGCCTACAACGGCCGGGTTTTCCGTCTCAAAGAACACATCGATCGTTTGTTCTATTCCGCCAAAGCGATTCTGCTAACGATTCCGATTTCGCACGCCGAAATCATGAAAGCCGTCGTGGAAAGTTGCCGGCAAAATAATCTTCGCGATGGTTATATCCGCTTGCTGGTGACGCGCGGCATTGGAACGTTGGGATTGAATCCGAACCGTTGCAAAAATCCATCGGTGATTGTGATCGCGGATAAAATTCAACTTTACCCGCAGGACCTTTACGAACGCGGAATGGAAATCGTGACCGTGCCAACCGTCCGGAATCTGCACAGTGCGGTGAATCCCGCGATCAAGTCGCTGAACTATCTGAATAATATCCTGGCAAAAATCGAAGCGAACAATTCCGGCTGCGAAGAAGCTGTGATGTTGAACGCGGACGGTTACGTGTCGGAATGCACCGGTGACAACATCTTCATTGTGAAAGATGGCAAGCTGCAAACGCCGCCGCTTTCGGCCGGAGCGCTTTACGGCATTACGCGCGCGACGGTGATTGAACTGGCTGAAAAAGGCGGCATCAAAGTCAGCGAACCGAATCTGACGCGTTACGATTTGTTCAACGCGGATGAATGTTTCGTGACCGGCACCGGCGCGGAAATCATGCCCGTGGTGAAGATCGATGGTCGCGTGATTGGCGACGGCAAAGCCGGTTCCGTTACCCGCAAGCTCGTGGCGGACTACCATGCCTTGACTAAAGTCTCAGGCGAGCCGATATGAAATATGGCGTTGAACGTTCCGAAGTGATCGAGCGAAACACATCGCGGATATCGAACGATTACCCCTTTCGGACTGTTTAACGTTCTAACGACACTATGCTCTGCTGCATCTGCAAGGAACGCGAAGCCACAGTGCATTTGACCCAGATCGCTGGCGACAAAATGCAAAAAGTGGATCTCTGCGAAGAATGCGCGAAAACCAAAGGGGTCAACGATCCCACCGGTTTTTCGCTCGCTGATTTATTATTGGGTCTCGGTGCTTCCCAGGAATTGGAACAATCGTCCGGCGGCGTGGAATTGAAGTGCCCGCGCTGCGGTTTCACTCAGGCCGATTTCAAAAAGGCCGGCCGGCTTGGCTGCTCGGATTGTTACAAGACGTTCGCGGAAGGATTGGACGGATTGCTCAAGTCCATGCACAAAGGCACGCGGCATGTTGGCAAAGTTCCCGAATCGCTGCGGCAGACGCGCGATCTTTCCGATCGTTTGAAGCAGCTTCAGAAAAAACTCACCAAAGCGATTCAGGACGAAAATTTCGAACAGGCGGCGCAACTGCGCGATGAAATCAAACAGATGAACGCCAAGCTCAGCAACATCGCAGCGACCTAAGATGGACATTCATGAATTTCTCATTCCTCCAGCGGACACGGCGCGGCGCAAAGGGCCGCACGACCGCATTGTGATGTCGAGCCGGGTCCGGCTGGCGCGCAATATTCGTGACGCTGCATTTCCCGGCTGGGCCAAGAAACCGGAACGCGTCAAAATCCTCGAAGCCATTCGTCCCGCCGTTGAGAGTTTGCCCGAAATGAAGGACGCGTTTTCGCAGTCCATGGACAATCTCACGACGCTCGACAAACAAATCCTCGTCGAACGCCACTTAATCAGCCGCGAGCACGCCGCCAAGAGCGCGGGCAGCGGATTGGTTTTGAATCGCGAAGAAACGCTGTGTGTGATGATCAATGAAGAAGATCACATGCGCATGCAGGCGCTGCGTCCCGGATTGCAATTGCGCCAGGCGTGGAAAGCGATTGATACCGTGGATTCCGAGTTGGAGAAAAAACTCGAATACGCCTTCAACACCGATCTCGGTTATCTCACAGCGTGTCCGACCAATATCGGAACCGGCATTCGCGTCAGCGCGATGTTGCATTTGCCCGGGCTGGTTCTCGCCGAGCAAATCAATCCGATCATCCAATCCGTAAACAAGCTCGGTCTGGCCGTTCGCGGACTCTACGGTGAAGGCACGGAGGCGTTGGGAAATGTTTTCCAGGTGTCCAATCAAATGACACTCGGCGAATCCGAAACCGCGATTGTGGAGCGATTGGAAAAAGTTCTCGCGCAGATAATCGAACACGAAGAGAACGCGCGGGCCACATTATTGGAGAAAAAGCCCAAAATGGTTTTCAACCACATTGGCCGCGCGTACGGCATTCTCGCCAACGCGCACAGCGTTTCTTCGAAGGAAACGATGAATTTGCTTTCATTGATGCGGCTGGGTCTGGACGTCGGATTGTTTCCCGGCGTGGAACGGTCGTTGGTGGACGAACTGTTCATCCTCACACAACCGGCGCATCTGCAGAAACAGCACTCGGAAAAGTTGTCCGCCGAGGAACGCGACCTGCTCCGAGCGGACATGGTTCGCGAGCGTTTGAAGAAAGTCAGCCGGCCCATTTCCAAGCCGCTGACTGGGCAAGGTACGGGATTGGACAAACCGGAAAAGTAATTGCATTGTGAATTTATTATGAGCGACGAAGCCATGAGCAATTTTACGCCACGCGCGCAGCAGGTTCTCGCCCTGGCCAGAAAAGAAGCCGATCGTTTCAATCACAACTTTGTTGGCACCGAGCATCTTCTGCTGGGACTCATCAAGTTGGGACAAGGCGTCGCGGTCAACGTGCTTCAGAAAATGGGCCTCGATCTCGAAACGGTCCGCATGGAAGTCGAGAAACAGGTCGGCACCGGCCCCGATCAGAAAATGATCGGCAATATTCCTTATACGCCGCGCGTGAAAAAAGTTCTCGCGCTCGCCGCCAAGGAAGCCAAAGCGCTGAATCATACTTACGTTGGCACCGAGCATATTCTTTTAGGTCTCCTGCGCGAAGGTGACGGTGTGGCCGCCCGCGTTTTGAAGAACCTGGATGTAGATATTGAGCAGACCCGTCAGGAAATCCTGAAGGAGCTTGATCCCAATTTCGCAGCGCAGGAAGAATCCGCCGCCGCAGCGGGTGGTGGTGAAGGTCCCACTGAGAAACCTTCGCCCAGCGAAAAGAAGGGCGAAGTCAAAACCCCGGCCTTGAAAGCGTTCGGACGCGATCTCACGGAAATTGCCCGCAAAGGTGAAATGGATCCTGTAATCGGTCGCAAAAACGAGATCGAGCGAGTCATCCAGATTCTCTGCCGTCGCACCAAGAACAATCCAGTTCTCCTCGGTGAAGCGGGTGTCGGCAAAACAGCCATCGTCGAAGGGCTGGCTCAGGAAATCGCAGCCGGAAACGTTCCGGAACTGCTCCGCGAAAAACGGGTCATTACACTCGATCTCGCATTGATGGTCGCAGGAACAAAATATCGCGGTCAGTTCGAAGAACGCATCAAAGCGGTGATGGACGAAATCCGTCGCGCAAAGAACATCATTCTGTTCATCGACGAATTGCACACGATCGTCGGCGCTGGTTCGGCGGAGGGAACGATGGATGCCTCGAACATCATCAAACCCGCGCTCAGCCGCGGCGAGTTGCAATGTATCGGCGCGACAACGCTGAATGAATATCGCAAATACATCGAAAAAGACGCTGCACTCGAACGCCGTTTCCAGGCGGTTAAAGTCGAAGCGCCTTCGGTTGATGAAGCGATTTTGATTCTGAAAGGTTTGCGTGGAAAATATGAGGATCACCACAAAGCCGAGTTCACGGACAAAGCCGTGGAATCCGCGGTGAAACTCTCGGATCGTTACATCACCGATCGTTTTCTGCCCGATAAGGCGATTGATTTGATGGATGAAGCCGGTTCCCGTGCTCGGATTGGAACCATGACCCGGCCCGCCGAAGTCAAAGATCTGGAAGTTGAGATCGAAGAGATCAAAACCCAGAAGGAAAAAGCGATCAAGAATCAGGATTTCGAAGGCGCGGCTTCGATGCGCGACAAAGAAAAGCACACGAAGGAAAAGCTGGAAAACCTCTTGAAAGAGTGGCGCACCAGCCGGGAAGAAAAACGCGTCAAAGTGGACGAAGAAGACATTCTCCACGTCGTTTCAAAATGGACCGGCATCCCGTTGCAGCGCATGGAACAGGGCGAAATGGCGCGCCTGCTCAAGGTCGAAGAAGAAATGACCAAAGTTGTCATTGGCCAGAAGGAAGGCGTCTCCGCGATCTGCAAAGCGTTGCGTCGTTCGCGCGCGGATCTCAAAGATCCTCGCCGTCCAATCGGCACCTTTGCGTTGCTCGGACCGACTGGTGTTGGCAAAACCCTGCTGGCCAAAACGCTTGCCGAACAGATGTTTGGCGATCCGAAAGCGTTGATCCAACTCGACATGAGCGAGTACATGGAAAAGTTCAACGTTTCGCGTCTGGTGGGTTCGCCTCCCGGATATGTCGGCTACGAAGAAGGCGGCCAATTGACTGAACAGGTTCGCCGCAAGCCGTATTCGGTTGTGCTTTTTGACGAAATCGAAAAGGCGCATCCAGACGTCTGGAACATGCTGTTGCAGATTCTGGAAGAAGGCAAATTGACGGATAATATCGGCCGCGTCGTGAACTTCCGGAATACGATCATCCTGATGACGTCGAACGTCGGTTCGGACACGATCAAGCGCCAGAGCAGCATGGGCTTTTCGCCGATCAGCGACGAAAGCAGCTACGAAAAGATGCGCGAGAAAATCATCGACGAAGCGAAGAAGACGTTCCGTCCGGAATTTCTGAATCGCTTGGATGACATCATCGTCTTCCGCTCACTGACCAAGCCGGATCTCATCGAGATTCTGGAACTCGAAGCCGGCAAAGTCACGCAACGGCTCAAGACCCGGAACATCAATCTTACGCTCGACGACAAGGCGAAAGACTTCCTCGTCGAAAAAGGCTACGATCCGCAATATGGCGCGCGTCCAATGCGCCGTTCGGTCGAGAAATACCTGGAAGATCCGTTGGCCGAGGAGATTCTCAAAGGCAATCTCCACGAAGGCGAGCCGATCCTGGTCACGGTCGAAAACGACCATCTGGTGTTCCAGCAGAAAGCCGCTGCGGAAGGCGCGCTTTCAAGCTGAAGCGCAAAACTCTCAACAACGCCAATCGCAAAAGCGGTTGGCGTTTTTTATTGGAATCATTGCGCCAATTTCGCTGTTTGATTTTCTATGTCTTTTGAATTTATCTTCCGATACAGCGTCCAGAGAAAAGGAATTATGAAAACCATCATCAGCCTCATCGCCCTGCTGGGTTCCATTGTTATTACAAACGCCGGAAACAATTACTACGATTCGTCCTGCGCGCCGGTCAGCTATGCCACGCCGGTCGTGTATCAATCCCCCGTTGTTTACCAGGCGCCGGTTGCCTATTACGCGCCGGTTTATTACGTCGCATCGGCCGCCAATGCCGCCATCTACGCAACGATGCCCCGCCCCTGCTCTACTTCCTCAACGGTGATTCATATCGGCGGCAAAAGCGGAAATTATATCACTTCAAACCGCGGCTATTCGTGCAATTCCGGTTCAACTGTGATTTATATCGGCAGCCGTTACGCCCGTCGTTGATGCCGGTGGATGGCCGGATTGGATCCGGCGCATCAACTGATTCGTCATTGCGTTGCATGGCATCGGCGGAACGTTCCTTGTCAAAACTCAGCCCGTTCATTACCGTCAATCCATGCTAAAAAAGTCCGTTGTTTGGCCAGCGATTTTCCTCTGCGGAGCGCTGGCGGGCCAGGCTGAAACGGTTCAACTCAAGGAGAAATCAACCGTCACCGGCAGGATCATTGGCGAGAATCGAAAGGAAATCGTTCTCGACCTCGGATACACTTTTCTGACCATTCCCCGCGATCAGATTGCGAAGATTATAAAAACGGATACAACCGCCCCGGAAACTCCATCATCCGCCAGGCTTCCCGCGCCTGAAGTTCCGACCGCCGCTCCCGACACATCCTCACATTTTTACGTCGCGCCGAACAAACCCGGTCCCGCAAGCAACGTGCGCGATCTGGTCAAAACAATTGGCGAAGCCGTTGTCCAGGTTCGCACTCCCGGTGGTCTCGGTTCTGGATTCATTATCAACGAAGATGGATTTCTGATGACGAACTTTCACGTGATCGAAGGCGAAACGCAGATTTCGGTCGAAGTTTATCTTCAGAAAAACGGCCAGCTTGAACCGAAAACCTACAAGCAGGTTCGCATCGTCGCGATGAATAAATTCGCGGATCTGGCGTTGCTGAAGATCGAAGACAAGGATGCGCCAAAGTTTAAATACGTATTGCTCGGCAGTTCGGATGCGATGGCGGTAGGCGAACGCGTGTTCGCGGTGGGAAGTCCGCTGGGACTGGAACGCACCGTGACCGAAGGTATTCTCAGCACCAAAACGCGGGAGATGCAGGGCGAGCTTTATCTTCAAACCACGGCACAAATCAATCCCGGCAACAGCGGCGGCCCACTGTTCAATCTCAGTGGTGAAGTCATCGGGATCACCAACATGAAAATTACTTTTGGTGAAGGTCTTGGCTTTGCGATCCCGATTGAAAGCGTGAAGTATTTCCTCGATCACCGAGACGCTTACGCCTATTCGAACGACAATCCCAGCAATCCTTACCGCTATTTGCCGCCGCCCAGCCACGCCCGGCAGGATCAGGCCGCTGTCGAATAACCGTTCCGAATCAGAAACTTCCTTATGAAATTCACACTCGCATCGCGCCGTCTCGCCGCTGGAATTTTCCTGGCAATGACCGCTGCTCTCGGCAGTCTGCATGCCGCCATTCTCACACCGGAAAAGCTTCTGCCGGATGATACGTTACTCGTGGTCACGATCCCGGATTACGCGAAGTTCCAGGAAATCTGCCTCGCTTCACCGCAGACGCAGCTGTGGAAAGATCCGGCGATGAAACCATTCCGCGACCATTTCATGTCGAAGCTCAAAGAAGAACTGCTGGAGCCGCTGGAACGCGATCTTGGGGTCAAGTTCGACGATTACACCAGCCTGCCGCAGGGCCAGCTCACGTTTGCCATCACGCAAAATGGCTGGACCACAGTTGATGGGCAAACTCCCGGGGTGCTGTTGTTGCTGGACGCCAAAGGCCACAGCGATCAGCTCAAAACAAATCTAGCGACTCTGAAACGCAAGTGGCTCGATTCCGGCAAATCGATTCGCACCGAGAAGATTCGCGACATCGACTTTTCGATTCTTCCGCTCGCGGATGACGACGTTCCCGCATCGCTGAAGAAATTTCTCTCGCCCAGTGCTAACGATGAAGGAGAAGACGACTCCACCAATTCAACGCCGGGAACGGAACTCGTGTTTGGACAATTTGAATCGCTTCTGATCGTTGGAAATTCCACGAAGGCGGTGGAGAAAGTAGCCGTGCATTTGACCGGCGGCTCAATGCCTTCGCTCGGAGATCTCGCAGCATTCGAATCAGTTCGCGTGGCGCTGTTTCGGAACGCGCCGATATATGCGTGGGTCGATGTGAAAACGTATCTCGACGCAATGTTGAAAGACACGCAAACGGAATCCAGTCCCTTCGCTTCTGTCTTTGACATGTCGAAAATCATTTCAGCCACGGGCCTCGGCGGATTGCGGACTGCGGCGTTCACGGTTCACGTTTTCAACGAAGGCACTTCCTTTCAGTTTTCGCTGGGTGTGCCGGAATCCGCGCGCCAAGGGTTGTTCAAGCTGTTTCCCGCGTCAGGCAAGGAAGCTTCTCCTCCGGCGTTCGTTCCCGCTGACGTTGTAAAATTTCAGCGCATCCGCATTGATGGCCAGAAAGCCTGGGCCACGTTTCAAAGCATGTTGAATGAGATCTTCCCGCAAATGGTGGGAAGCCTGAACTTCGTCCTCGACACCGCCAATGATGCCGCGAAACAAAAAGATCCCAACTTCGACCTCCGCAAAAATATCTTCGGCAATCTTGGCGATGATGTAATCGCTTACGAAAAAGCGCCAAAGGGAACCAGCTTTGCGGAACTTCAATCCGCGCCGTCATTGTTGTTGATCGGCTCGCCGAACGCCGAGCAGTTCGCATCGTCGTTCAAAGCCATTCTCGCGCTTTCCAACGCTCAGGACAGCACGCCCAAAGAACGTGATTTTCTAGGCAGAAAAATTTATTCCGTGCCCGCTCCTACCCTGCCGTCCAGCGCTTCCGGAAAATCCACGAACACTCTTTACTACACCGCCAGTGGCAGCTATGTGGCTTTCACCTCCGATGTCGGTCTCCTGGAAGAATATCTCCGCAGCGGCAACAGCGAACAAAAACAGCTTCGCGATTCCGCCGGCTTCAGTGATGCCGTCGCGAAGGTCGGCGGCGGCAGCACCGGATGGCTGGCCTACGAAAACGTGTCTGAAACCACGCGCGCCACCATCGAAGCGCTGCGAAAGAAAGCCAGCGAACCGGAAAAGACCGAAATGCTCGCGCCAGGCATTCCCGCATTCGTGCCGGAAAATCCGCTGAAAGACTGGGTTGATTTTTCGCTGCTCCCGCCGTTTGAAAAGATTGCGAAATACTTTTCATTTACGGTTTATGCCGGCGTCGCGACTCCGGAAGCGTTGAACTTTAATTTCTTCAGCCCCGTTCCCGCCGATCTGCGGAAATAGCGCCGCAGTTCCTGAAACCAATCTGAAGCCAACCGGGATTCGAGCGCGGCATTGCATTGCTGAAGCCGCGCGTTTTTCCAGGCTCGCGCCACAAATCCCGCTCGCTTCGCGCCGTGCTTTCATCCTAGTTTTGCGCATGCGGAAGCGATTTCATTTCAGCGCGCGAAAGGGCCTGATGCTGATTTTATTCCTGGCCTGCTGCGTCGCTGGATCGCAATTGCGCGCCGATGAACTCACGGTTTTCGCCGCCGCCAGCCTCACTGATTCCCTGCGCGAAATCGCCTCGGCTTACGAACAGGAACACGGAACAAAAATCAGTTTCAATCTCGCGGCTTCCAGTTTTCTCGCGCGACAAATCGAGGAAGGCGCGCCCGCGGATATTTTTCTCTCTGCCGACGAAGCCAAAATGGATGCTCTCGAACAGCGCGGGCGAATCATCAATGACACCCGCCAAACACTTCTCGGGAATTCGCTGGTGATTGTCACTGCCCGCGACAGCGCTCTGTCGATCCACTCGCCGGACGATCTGTTGCGTCCGGAAGTGAAACAGCTTGCGCTTGCCGATCCGAAAGCAGTTCCGGCGGGAATTTATTCCAGGCTCTATTTCGAAAAAATCGGAATCTGGAATCAAATCGCGCCCAAAGTCATTCCCACCGCGAACGTCCGCGCCACGCTGGCCGCCGTGGAATCCGGCAATGTCGAAGCCGGAATGGTTTACTCCACCGACGCCGGAATTTCTAAACAGGTGAAAGTCGCGTATGAAGTTCCGCCCGCGGACAGTCCAAAAATCCGTTATCCAGTGGCTGTCATCAAAGATTCAGAACATCTCGAGTCAGCCAAACAATTTCTGACCTATCTGCGTTCGGGAAAAGCCTCCGCGATCTTCAGGCATTACGGCTTTGTCGTGCTGCCGCCGGCGAAACCACATGAACCCTGAAGCGTGGCAGATTCTCGGTTTCACGGCTTGGGTTTCAGCGTTAAGCACGCTGGTGATTTTGCCGTTTGGCTTGACAGTGGCGTGGCTGCTCGCTCGATTTCAATGGCCGGGAAAATCCATTGTGGAAACGCTGGTTTCCGTTCCATTGGTCATGCCGCCAGTAGCCACCGGTTTGATTCTCCTCAAGCTCTTCGGACGGCGCGGCCCAATCGGTGGGTTGCTTCATGACAGTTTGAATCTCGATATCGTATTCACCTGGCGTGGCGTTCTGATTGCTCTTTGTGTGATGTCATTTCCGTTGCTGGTGCGTTCCGCACGGGTGGCGTTCGAGCAGGTCAATCCACGCTTCGAACAAATCGCTCGCACGCTCGGCGCCAGCAATCCGCGCGTTTTCTGCACGATCACTTTGCCGCTGGCGCGCAACGGCATTCTCGGCGGGATGCTGCTGGCGTTTGCGCGTGCGCTCGGAGAATTCGGCGCAACCATTATGATCGCGGGCAATATTCCGGGAAAAACTTCCACGCTGTCGCTCGCGATTTTCCAATCCGTTCAACTTGGCGAAGATTCTCATGCTTACCGTTTGTTGGCGCTGTCGGTTGCGCTGGCATTCGCGGCGGTTTGGGGGAGCGAATGGCTGATGCGACGACGAACCAATCCGTGAAACTGATCCTGAAAAATGTTTCGCTGCGACTCGCGGATTTTTTTCTCGAAGCCGATCTCGAAATCCACAGCCGCGTCACCGCGATCTTCGGCCCGTCCGGGGCGGGCAAAACTTCGCTGCTGGATCTGATCGCAGGACTGCGTCATCCCGGCTCCGCATTGATTCAACTCGGCGAACGGGTTCTGACCGATACCTCAACGCGCACATTTGTTCCCGCGCGCTTTCGCCGAATCGGTTATGTTCCGCAGGATTTGGCGTTGTTCCCGCATCTTTCCGTAAAACAAAACCTGCTCTACGGGCACAAAGCGGAAGCGGACATCAATTCCATCTTCAGCTACGATCACGTCGTCAAGGTTCTGGAAATTCAATCTCACACCGATCGCCGCGTTCAGAATCTTTCCGGCGGCGAAAAACAACGCGTGGCCCTGGCCCGCGCGCTTCTGAGTTCACCGCGTATTCTCCTCCTCGATGAACCGCTGGCGAGTCTCGATACCGGATTGAAATCCCGGATCATTCCCTACCTCGCGCGCGTGCGGGATGAATTTCAGATTGCCATGCTCTACGTCACGCATGATTGGCCCGAAGTCCGTTCGCTTTGCAGTGAAGTGCTGATGATGGAACGTGGCCGAGTGGTGCGCCGCGGACATCCGGAAGAGCTTTCGCCAAATTTTTAATTCCCTCCGGAAGGACGAGTTACACGAGTCCCAGTTTCAATTCGCAGGATTGTCCATTCCTGATTGAAATTTCGGCTGCTAAGTTCGCGGCCAGTTCAACCCAAAAATCCCAATGCAATCCGCATGGTCCGATTCTGTCCGGCACTTTTTTAATCACAGGACGCTTCTGCTTTCCGCAACGTTTTCGCGGATTGCCGCCGCGGCCTTCTGCGTAATCACCTTGTTTCTGCCGACGCCATTTGCTTTTGGACTTGGCCAGCCGAGTTATATCCAAACGAATGCGACTGCGGATGGCTTCACGCTTTTTCAAAAGAATAGCGCTGCCGAAATCTTTGTTGATCCTTCCGATTTCGCCGGTGTGCTTCGTGCGGTAACAAATCTTCAGTCCGACATTCAGCGCGTCAGCAATATGCGTCCAAAGATTGTTCAAGCCACGAATCAACTGCCGTCGCGCGTGATTCTCATCGGCACAATTGGAAAAAATCGATTGCTCGATCAACTGATTCGCGAAAAGAAAATCGATGTCTCGGGCGTTGAAGGAAAGTGGGAGTCGTTTTTAATTCAGGCGATCCCCCACCCTTTTTCCGGCGTAAGCAATGCGCTCGTTATCGCGGGCAGTGACAAGCGCGGAACGATTTTCGGCATTTACGATCTTTCCGAGCAGATCGGAGTTTCGCCGTGGTATTGGTGGGCGGATGTGCCGGTGCGGCATCGCGATGAGTTATTTGTTCGTGCCGGAAAATTCGTGGAAGGCCCGCCCGCGGTGAAGTATCGCGGCATTTTCCTGAACGACGAAGCGCCGGCTCTTTCCGGCTGGACGCACGAAAAATTCGGCGGTTTGAATCACGGCTTCTACACAAACGTTTTCGAGCTGCTGCTGCGTTTGAAGGCGAATTATCTCTGGCCTGCCATGTGGAACAATTCCTTCGCCACCGACGATCCACTCAACGCGCAACTCGCGGACGAATATGGAATCGTCATGAGCACATCGCATCACGAACCTATGATGCGTGCATGGAAGGAATGGGAACGCGCGGGCCACAAGAAAGGTTCGTGGGATTATTCGAAGAACGCAGATTCCTTGCGCGATTTTTGGGAAGAAGGCGTTCGCCGCACGAAGGATTATGAAAAAGTGATCACCGTCGGAATGCGTGGTGACGGCGACGAACCCATGTCGGAAACGGACAGCATTTCACTGCTCGAAAAAATTGTCGCCGATCAGCGGGAAATCATCAGCCGCGTGATGAACACCAATGCCGAATCCGTGCCGCAGGTCTGGGCGCTCTACAAAGAAGTCCAGGGTTACTATGAAAAAGGCATGCGCGTGCCGGACGATGTGACGCTCCTCTGGTGCGATGACAACTGGGGAAATCTTCGCCGTTTGCCAACGACGGCGGAACGTCATCGCAGCGGCGGCGCGGGAATTTATTATCACTTCGATTACGTCGGCGGCCC
Organism: Verrucomicrobiia bacterium; assembly: GCA_035765675.1. Taxonomy (GTDB): domain Bacteria; phylum Verrucomicrobiota; class Verrucomicrobiia; order Limisphaerales; family DASXHY01; genus DASXHY01. The sequence goes on along the minus strand of DASTXC010000173.1, from coordinate 8,000 downwards.
GCGCAATTACAAATGGTTGAACACAGTGCCGATCACGAAGGTTCAGGAGCAGATGAATCTCGCGTATCGCTACGGCGCGGACCGGCTTTGGATTGTGAATGTGGGCGATCTCAAACCGATGGAATTTCCCATCGAATTTTTTCTCACCTTCGCGCGCCGGCCGGATCAATGGCCGGCGAATCGTCTCGCGGAATACACGCGCCTTTGGGCGGAACGCGAGTTTGGACCGGAGCACGCGGGAGCCATCGCGGAAATCGCTTCGCGCTACACGAAATTCAACGGACGTCGCAAACCGGAACTGCTGGAGCCCGGAACCTTCAGTCTTGAAAACTACGATGAAGCGGATCGCGTGATTGCGGACTGGAAAGCAATCGTTGAGAAAGCAGAAACCATTTACGCCGTGCTGCCGAAAGAATCGAGTGACGCATTTTATCAACTGGTGCTGTATCCCACCAAAGCGAGCGCCGTAGTGAATGAGCTTTATGTTGCCGTGGCGAAGAATCGTTTTTATGCAGAGAAAAATGACGAACGCGCGAATCGCTTTGCTGCTCAGGCGCGCGAACTGTTTCAGGAGGACGCGGAGCTTTCCAGCTTTTACAACCATCAGCTCGCCGGCGGAAAATGGAATCACATGATGGATCAGACTCACATCGGCTACACCGGCTGGCAGGAGCCGCGTTCGAATGTGATGCCCAGAGTCGTGGAAGTTACCAACAGCGCGACCGGGAACTCCGCAATCGAATCTTACGTTGAGCCGGCAAATCGCGAATCCACTTCAAGCAAGCCGCCGACAGACTGGCGCGGTTTTGTCGAATCGGACGGGTACGTTTCAATTGAAGCCGAACATTTCACCAGGAAAGTCGATACGAAGTCGATTCATTGGGAAATTCTTCCGGATCATGGTCGAACCCTTTCCGGCGTAACCATTTTTCCTGTCACCGCGCCCAGTGTTACGCCAACGAAAGGCTCCGCACATCTGGAATATCAGATGTGGCTTTCCCGAACCGGCGCGGTGGAAGTGGCTTTGATTCTGTCGCCCGCTTTGAACTTCATGCCGGATCGCGGTGTTCGAATTGGCATCTCGTTCGATAACAACGATCCGCAGATTCTCACCGTGGTTCCGCAAGGCTATAGCGCGGGCGATGGCAATCGTGATTGGGAGAAATCGGTCAAAGACAGCGTTCGCACCATGAAATCGCAACAAACCCTTTCAACCGCTGGCGCGCATACGCTGAAAATATGGAGCGTGGATCCCGCTGTGGTGTTGCAAAAAATTCTCGTGGATTGCGGCGGACTGAAGCCCAGTTACCTCGGTCCGCCGGAGAGCTTTCGAACTGATTTCTAACCGCTAAATACGCGGACAGGAATTGCGGAAACAGAAACTTCTTTTTTGATTTCCGATTTTTCAAACGCGCGCTCCGACCGGACGAATTTGCGATCTATAATCGCGATGTCCGAGCTTCCGCGTATTTCGCGTGTTCAGCGGTTTTGCCGCCTTACCGTCCGCAGCACTGCTTGTATTTTTTTCCACTGCCGCAGGGACACGGATCATTGCGGCCGACTTTCGGACCGGAACGAACCGGCTTGGCGCGTTCCGCGGCTTCGGCTGCTTCGCTGACAACGTCGCTGGCTTTCGGTTTTGCGCCACCGGGAGTTTGTTGCGTGTCGGAGCCGCTGGCCGGACCGCCGAACGCGCTGGTGGATTGATGCAAGGTTTTCTGAGGAACGTTCTTCAGGAAATTCTCGAACGCCATCAGGCTCGACGCGCTGCGGAAGATGTTGTGGCAGATCTCGGTTTTGATGTTGACCATCAATTCGTCGAAAATCCGGAATCCTTCCGCCTTGTATTCGATCAACGGATCACGCTGGCCGTGCGCGCGCAGGCCGATGCTGTAACGCAGGCTGTCCATCTCATAAAGATGTTCCTGCCAAAGCCGGTCAATTGCGTTCAGGATCGTGTAACGTTCGACTTCTTTCAGCGCGTTCGGGTTTTCGAAACTGACCTTAAGTTCGTAGGCTTTGCGAACGGCTTCCGAAATGAAGTTCACTACCGAGAACTGCGCCGGAGTCAAACCATCGAACAGCGAACCCGCCACCGGTTGTTCGGTGCCGGCCTGCGCCGCCTTGGCAATTTCTTCTTCGGGAATGCCGAGCGGAAAATTCAGATTCACCCAATCGGTCAGTCCGCGCGTGTTCCATTCGTTCCGATCAAACTCGCCCTTGGTGAACGATTCCACCTTCTGAACGACGACCTCTTCCATGATATCCATGAGCCGGTCGCGGACATCTTCGGCGTGAATGATTTCGTTGCGGAAACCATAAATGATTTCGCGCTGCTTGTTCATCACGTCGTCGTATTCCAGCGTGCGTTTGCGCATCTGAAAGTTGTGATCCTCGACGCGTTTCTGCGCCTGTTGAATCGAGCGATTGAGCAGCGGATGTTCGAGTTCCTGGCCTTCCTCAAGGCCCATTTTCTCCATGTACTTGACGATTTTGTCCGAGCCGAACAAACGCATCAAATCGTCTTCCAGCGAAATGAAAAAGTGCGACGAACCGGGATCGCCCTGGCGCGCGCAGCGTCCGCGCAACTGACGGTCGATGCGGCGGGATTCGTGACGCTCGGTCGCGAGCACGTGCAGACCGCCCAATTCCGCCACGCCGGGCCCGAGTTTAATGTCCGTGCCGCGGCCGGCCATGTTGGTGGCAATCGTGACCGCACCGCGTTGACCCGCGCGGGCGATGATTTCCGCTTCCTGTTCGTGGAACTTCGCGTTCAACACGGAATGAATAATGCCTTCGCGTTTCAACAGGCGGGAAAGAAATTCGCTGACTTCGACTGAAATGGTTCCGACCAGAACCGGGCGGCCCTGGTTGTGAACTTCTTTGATTTCCTTGAGCGCGGCGTTGTATTTCTCGCGCCGCGTTTTGTAAACGGAATCGTTTGCATCTTTGCGCGCGATCGGGCGATTGGTCGGAATGACCAGCACGCCGAGTTTATAGATGTCGAAAAATTCCTGCGCTTCCGTTTCCGCGGTACCGGTCATGCCCGCGAGTTTTTGATATAAACGGAAATAATTCTGAATGGTGATCGTCGCGAGCGTCTGCGTTTCGCGCTCAATGGCGACGCCTTCTTTCGCTTCCACCGCTTGATGCAATCCATCGCTCCAGCGACGGCCGGTCATCAGGCGGCCGGTGTTTTCATCGACGATGATGACTTTGTTGTCCTGCACGACGTATTGCACGTCTTTCAGATAAAGGCAGTACGCCTTGAGCAATTGTGAAATCGCGTGAATGCGCTGGGCTTTGGATTCGAATTCCTGCTGCGCTTTGGTTTTCGCTTCGAGACGTTTGCGCGGATCCTGTTCAGCACCGGTGTCAATCTCATGCAAGGCCGTGGTCAAATCCGGCAGCATGAACGCGTCGGGATCGGTCGGGCTGAGGAAATTGCGTCCTTTTTCGGTGAGATCGGCTTCGTGGCTTTTCTCTTCCATCGCGAAGAAAAGCTGTTCCTTTTCCGCGTACAACTCGGTTTTCTTCTGATCGGAATGAAGCTGAAGTTCCGCCTGGTTCATGAGCCGAAGGTTTTCCGGATTTTCCAGAATCGCCATCAACCGTTCGGATCGCGGCTGGCCCATTTTCACACGGAACAGCAGGAGGCCGATTTCTCTTTCCAGAGCTTCCGGACTTTTCGGATTCGAGCCGTCTTCCGGATGAAGTTTTTTGAGCAAATCCTGCGCTTCGTTCAAATAGCGGTTGCAGAGTTTTTCCTGGGCGTGGAAAAGTGATTCCACCTGCGGTTTGTAATTCGCGTATTGCTCGTCGTAGGTAACAACCGCCGGCCCGCTGATGATCAATGGCGTGCGCGCTTCGTCGATCAGGATCGAATCCACTTCGTCCACAATCGCAAAATAATGTCCGCGCTGAACCTGATCCTCCTTGCGCGTGGCCATGCCGTTGTCGCGCAAATAATCAAAACCAAACTCCGCGTTCGTGCCGTAAGTGATGTCGCAGGCGTATTGCTCGCGGCGAACCTGCGGCGGTTGATCGTGCAGAATCACACCGACGGTCAATCCGAGATATTTGTAGATCGCGCCCATCCACTCGGCATCGCGCGACGCGAGATAATCGTTCACGGTCACGACATGAACGCCGCGACCGGTCAGCGCGTTGAGATAAACCGGCAGCGTTCCCACGAGCGTCTTGCCTTCGCCCGTTGCCATTTCCGCGATCTTTCCCAGGTGCAATCCCATACCGCCGATGAGTTGCACGTCGAAATGAACCATCTCCCATTTCAAAGGATGGCCGCGGACAATCACATCCTGGCCACACAGACGCCGCGCGGTGTTCTTCACCACCGCGAAGGCTTCGGGAAGAATTTCCTCCAAACGGCGCGCGAGTTCCGCGTTGTCGGTGATTTTGGAAAGCTCTTCCTTCCACGCGGCGGTTTTCTGACGGAGAACGTCCTCGGAAACCTTTTGGAGATCGGCTTCGATGGCGTTGATTTTCTGCACGAGGGGGCGCAGTTTTTTCAACTCCCGTTCATTTTTGGAGCCGATGAATTTTTTTACGATAAAACCTATCATGTGACCTTAGAAAAAAGTGCTTAACGCTACGGAAACGCAGGCAAGCCGTCAAAGACTTTAGGAGATTACGCCCGGGCAACCAAAACTCAAGTGAGCGGCTGATTTCAAGAAGCCTGGCCCCTGTCAGGGAAGAAGCCTTCAAAGAGCGCCCCGTAGCGCAGGTTTCTAAACCTGCTGTGTCGCCGATTTCCAAATCGGCTGAACGTGAAATATTTGAGGCGTATCGAAATTTTCCAAATTCGCAGGTTTAAAAACCTGCGATACAGCAGACTTGGAAGTCTGCGCTACCATCACATCAACTTGATTCAGGCGATTCACGAGTTAAAGAGTTGCCCCACCCTCGATTCGCAATAGAATGTCGGTCACAATTCGTAATCCAGTAAAACTCCGTGCGTTCTGAGTCCTCATCGTTCTTTCGCCCGGCCCGCCGTCTCGCAGTCCTGACCGTCGTTCTCGCCGGAATTTCTGCGCTTTCAGCGATGGCCGGAATCAACCGTTATTCCTCCTATCCGCAGGTTTCCAATATTCTTTCGGGAATGTCCTGGCCGAGCGGCCAGGCATTGCCCACATTTTCCACGCCGGCCACCACTCTCGATACGATTCTGGTGCAGGATTTGAGTCCGGATGAGGAGATCACGTTTTCAGCTCTCCAGGGATTGATCAATAAGACCAAGCCGCGCATTTACCTCCTCGACAGCGGCGCCGACGAAGGAACCTACACGTGGGCGAACACCTCGCTGGTCGGATTCACTTCGCGAATTCTCTATAACAGTTCGACCCGCTATAACCTCATTGCGAAGTACGCCAATCAATTGTCCGGTCTCGTTCTGTATGATCCGACCGCGAGCGTTCACTATCGCAATCTCGCCAGCACCGTGGCGGGTTTGAAAAATGCCCTTCCGGTTACACCCGCAATCCGCGCTGAACTGGTGAATCGCGGCATCAATCTTGAGGTTGTGGCGAATCTGACGACGCTGCCCTACACGTCGGCCGTTGATATTTACAATTATTTGTACGCAACCTATTGGCCGCTCTGCAACAAGCGCGTCATCGTAAGCGCCAGGCCCAACGACGACGGCGATCTGCATCACACGCGCGACATCGCTGTCGCGACCGGTGGCGCCGTGGTTTGGCTTTCGACGACATCCACATCGGAACGCAATGTCCTCCGAAAATTTCTCGCCGACATGACTCCCGGAAACGCAATTGTTCTGGGCTGGTACACCACGGAACGTTCCGGAATTACCCTGGCCACGGCTTACGGCATTGGCACTATTCCGGCCGATTTTTACATCAGCGGCACCGTCTATGGCGGAACTGATCATCGGATTCGAATTCCCTCGGTTCCGCTCCGGCCCGCATTGCAGAACAAAATTTACATCTGCCTTTTCATCAGCGACGGCGACAACGCGCAATACATGCAGCGCGCGATGCGGAAAATCTGGGATCAACACACTTCCAGCCGCGGCATTTATCCACTGAACTGGACAGTGTCTCCGGGCATGGTCGATCTCGGACCGGCATTGCTGAATTATTACTACACGCGCGCCACTGCGAAGGATTGCTTTGTGGCCGGTCCTTCCGGAATGGGTTACATCATGCCGGTCAACACGCTGAGCGAAAACGGTGCTTCAGCGGGCTTGCACCTGTCCGATTCCGCCGCCACCGACGCCTACACGCGCCTCACAGAAACCTACATGCAACGCGCCGGTCTGCGGGTTTTGACCGTTTGGGACAATGCGACGCCGATGCATCGCGGTTGGTATGAACACAACGTGAGAAATCTTTACGGCGCCACGGTTCAGCTTTTTTCAGGTTCGTCCTCGGTTGTTTCCAGCATTGAAAATAATCGTGTTCGATTCGACCGCCTGATCACGGCTTACGCCTCTACCTACGACGACCTGCGGAATTCGCTCATCAACCGCATCAATGGATGGAACGGAACCGAACCGCTCTTCCTTTCCGCCCAGGTCAGCATCTGGGGCGAAATGAAGCCCAATCGGATTGTGGATCTTTGCAACGAGTTGAACACTTTATACCCGGGCAAACTGGAGTTCGTCCGCGCCGATCATTACTTTAATTTCTTCAACCAGGCCAACAATCTGCCGTTCAATCTCGCAATGTCCGCGCAGACCGCTGTTGTCAGCAGCCCGGGTGGAACGAACCCGACGCTCGCACGCGATGGCACTCCTTACAACATCTGGACCTCTGCCGCTGCAGGCGTGCGCTCGCTCACATTCAATTTCGGCGGGCTCTACAATCTCAGCCGCTACGTGATTCGTCACGCCGGCGATTCCGGATTGAACCCGTCCTGGAACACGAGAGATTTCCGATTCCAGGTCAGCCTCGACGGCCAATTGTGGTCCACCATCGACACCTGCATTAGCAACACCGCGAATGTCACCGACGTGGAGTTCCCGCTCGTCACCGCTCGGTATGCGCGCGTTCTCATCGACGATCCCGGAAGCGACGCGACCGCCCGGATTGCCGACGTGGAATTGTTCGGCCGCAATCCAGTGACGCTCATTCCGCCATCACCCGATCCGTCGTTCCTGGCGTGGATCACGTCTCTGCCTGAAAACGAACAGCCGCCGCAAAATCAGCGCGGGACCACGGATGCGCCGGCGGGCGATGGTTTGAGCAACTTGTTGAAATACGCCCTCGGTCTGAAACCGATGACTGCCTACACCAATGCAGGTCCCACTTTGATTCAGGCTTCAACCAATTCGCTTGTGCTTGAATTGATCCGCGCCAAAACCTCCACGGCAGTCATCATTCCAGAAGGTTCATCCGATCTGAAAAACTGGAGCGCGGTAAACTTCGTTGAAGCCTGGCAGGAGGATGTCGATCCAGATCGCGAGCGCGTTCACTATGAAATTCAAAGGCCGGAGAGTGATACTTACTTCCTCCGCATTCGAATTGAATTGGACGAATAAGAGCTTCGCTAAACCGGAACGATGCAGTTCATTTGTTTGGAGAACGCAGCCACCTCGGCTGCTGTTCGGCGCGCCGTCGGCGAACATAGCGGCTCACACCATTACCAAATGGTTCGTCCATTCCACGCCTCAAAATCAGCCGCGAGGGCGCGGCGGATTGCGCCCGAGGCGGGCGCGCTCCCCAATCCCACTGCATCGTTTCGGCCAGGTTCGTGCGATAAAGCGACTGAATTACACGATAAAAAATGGATTCCGATTTCAAAGGTGAGCACGGCATCACTCGTGCATTCCAATAAAAAACGCCGGTTGCGAGAATTCACGCAACCGGCGTTTCGAAAATTTATTTGAGGCTTACGCCACTGCTTCCGCTTTTCGCACTGCAGATTTGCGCGCCTTCGGTTTCTTCACGGGCTTGGCTTCCGCCGTCGGATGCGTTTCTTCCGGCGTTTCCGGGAGATAAAGATAACGTCCGCAATTGTCG
>DASTXC010000172.1:0-3846 GCA_035765675.1 Verrucomicrobiia bacterium | reverse complement strand
TAGGGAGAGGGGATTTTGAGCTAAAAACCTCCTCACCCCGGCCCTCTCCTCCGGCTTCGCTCGGAGGAGAGGGAGTGATCAGCCGTTTTGAATTTCGAAAGTTCAACCCGTTGTTTGGTGCGGGTGCCAAGTTGCGCCCATCAAGGATCTTCATCGGAACGCGAGTTTTGCGAGTCGCAGCAATCAGGTGAAATCGACGCGGTTAATTATCCAGATCGGCATGAAGTATCCTGTCGCTACAGCTCACAGGCCCACGTTCCGACTTTGCTGAAATAAGGTCTCGTTCGCGCCGCTTCGGGCAACAAACCCTATGGTGAAAAGAGCTGTGGTTTTTCAATGATTTTCAAAAAACGAAAGACACATTGATGAAACTGTTCCCTTTATTGATTCTCGGTCTGACCCTCGGCCTCGTGCAACCCGCCGCATTTGCAAATGATCTTTTCCTCCTTCACTGGCGCGGACGGGTTTATTACACCGCCGCAAACGGCAAAGTTGCGAGCAAACGGTTCACGGAAAAAGACGTGATCCGCGTGATTGCTCGAAACAACGGCATCGATCCACGCGGACTGGTGCTGGTGTATCGCCCGAATGCTTACGACACGGCGGTTGTTGTTAAAGCGACGGGCGAAGTAATTGCGGATTATCAGCAGATTCCCGATGTCACGGCGCCGGATCAAAAAGTGGATGTCACGAGTGCGGACGGCGTGACAACCGTGCGGCAGGCGTATCTGTTCGATGAAATGCACGGAAGTTTTGGCGGCCAGCAGATCGGAACGATTTTTGGAATTGAGAAACAACGTCGCGATCCCAATGACAACGAACATGTGATCAGCGAACATTTTCACGGCACATTTCAATTCGCCATTCCAGAACCGGACAATCCTGATTGGCAGCAGGGCGTTTATCGCGGTTCATTCGTAACCGGACGCCGCATTGTTGATCGCACCACGAATTGATTTTCGAACACGGATTCAAGTTCGAATCTGAATCATCGTTAAATCCTCATTCGTCGCACGAGACGGGTGGCGAGTCTCTGAATGCTTCCGGACGTGGAAGAAATCAAAGATTCCCGCCGCATTGCTGCTTCTTCATAACGGACGCGGGGTAAAACCAGCGTCCGTTTCTTCCGGGAAATACCCAGTCGTTTGTTCGCGCTTGTCCGCGGGTCAATTCACGCCCAAGACCCCAATGTTCGCTCCTGCTGCGGAGTCGATAGTCCTCCTTACAACCGGGTTCGCACCCGCGAATCTTACAACCAAGGAAGAAAAATAGTTATGAAGATAAGCAAAACACTCGCAGTGATTGTCACTGCCGCAGCATTGAACAGCCTGAACCTTCCGGCGCAGGTTTCCACTCAGGAACTCTACAACGTCAACTTCCGCGCTGTCTGCCGGCCTTCGGACAATTCCAATCGGCACGCCAGCAGAATGAATAATCGCGATCTCATCGAGCAATGTGTCGGCGACGGATTCACGGCGCGAGAACTTCGACGCAACTACGCGCTGGTTTACAATCCGGCGACGGACAGCCTTCAGGTAGTGAATCGAGCCGACGGCAGTTTCGTTTGCGACGCGTTGATATTTCAGGGCGGCAACAGTGTGGCAACGGACAATCGGCTCACGCGATTGACGTTTGTGTTCAGTCCGAACCAGACGGATTCAATCGGCACCGCGGTCATTACTGAGCGGCCTGTCCGGAATTCCAATCGTCCACGGGCGCGTATTCGCGGACGAATTCAATTCACAACGTTGTCCGGACTGGCAGGCACCGCCGCAGCGATTGAATCGCCAACGAATTCAGCTTCAAACAACGGCGACACAAATTCTGTCCCCGATCTGAACAGCGATGAAGATTCCGACTCCGGTATAAACGGAAACTTCGTTCAAGCCGCGGCCGCAGCGAATACTTCAGCGGCGGTGGAAGTCTGCACGGGCAGTTTCAACGTGGGACGGCAGTTCGTTCCGGGCAATGAACGCCGGGCGCGCAATGGCAACACGGGTAAAGGCGCGAGCATCGGCGATGAAAATTCAGATACCAACTCCGTCAGTTCGCGGGACACCCGCTTCGTGGAACAAGCCGCCCAGGCGGGAATGCTTGAAGTGCAGTTGGGAGCGCTGGCGCAGCAGAATTCCACCAACACCGACGTGATCGCGTACGGCCAGCGGCTGGTTCAGGATCATTCGGCAGCGAATTCCGAACTCGCGCAGATTGCGAATGAAAAGGGAGTGCAGATTCCAACCGCGCTGGATAATGCGCATCAGGGGACTTACGACCGGCTTGCGGAAATGCAGGGCGCGCAGTTTGATCACGCGTTTGCTACGGAAGCGGTGAGCAGCCACAAGGAAAGCATTGATCTGTTTCAGTCCGAAGTCTCGCGCGGCAGCGATGACGATTTGCAGACGTTCGCGGAAGATCAATTGCCGGTTCTACAGGATCACCTGCAGGAAGCGCAACAGCTTCGCGCCCGCGTTCAGTGAATTGGTTTCACGAAGCGAGTTCGTTGAGTTTGTTCCAGGCCTGGCCGCTGTCGATCAATCGCTCGGCCAGGCTCCAGCCTTCCGACAACGATTTCGTTTTTTCCGCGACAAACAATGCCGCAGCTGCGTTCAGCAAAATGGCATCGCGCCGCGGACCTTGATCCTCACCGCGCAATAATCGCCGGACAATCTCCGCATTTTCCTCGCGCCCGCCACCGGACAGATCATGCAGCGTGGCGGGTTGAATTGGAAAGCCGCCCGGCGACAGTGCGGATGCCGTGAAGCCGCGTTCCTGATAAAATTCCGCAATCGTGTTTTCGCCGAGTGTGGAAAGTTCATCGAGAAATCGCCGTTTCGCGCCCTCGCCGCTGTTCGGATTCTCGCTTTGCACGGATACTTCGCCGCTCACGACCATGCCGCGGCGGACACCGAGCATTTGCAGAACATGCGCCAGCGGTTCGCACAATTCCGGGCGCGAAACGCCGACGAGTTGAACGGTCGGATGCGCCGGATTCAGCAGCGGTCCGAGGAAATTAAAAATCGTTCGCTGACCGCGATCCGCGCAGAGCTTGCGCGCGGGCCCGATAAACTTGAAAGCAGGGTGATAATTCGGCGCGAAGAAAAATGCGAAGTTGCGTTCGCCCAAAGACCGCGCGGCTTCCGCGGGAGTCATATCCACGCGAATGCCCAAAGCTTCCAGCACATCCGCGCTGCCGGCCTGGGAGGTGATCGCGCGATTCCCATGTTTGGCAACGGCGATTCCGGCGGACGCGCAAATGATGGCAACCGTCGTGGAAATATTGAACGTGTTCAATCGATCGCCGCCCGTGCCGCAAACATCGAGAATTTCCCGCGCACGCGTGGCTGCATCGAGCGGCGGTTGAATCGACTTCTCGCGCAATGCTTTTGCAAACGCGGCGATTTCATCGACCGTTTCGCCTTTCAACGCGAGCTGGCAGAGAAAATCCGCTTTCACGGAAACGGAAACGGTTTCGTCAATCAACTCTCCAACTGCCACGTGGCATTGTTCGTCGGAAAGATGCGTCGCCGCAGCGAGTTCTTTGATCAGGATTTCCAGCACCGCGGAATTTTAAGGACGAGCGAGCAAACGCAAAGGGCAAAGTGTTGGAAGTGCAGGGCAGACGCATCTCAAAATAATTTCGTGGCCACTCTCATTAGCACTGGGCTTTAGCCCGGGCAGAGAAAGTGATCCGACGGTTGAAGAACCGTTTTAACGGTTTATCGCGCTGACCAAAAGCCGTTAAAATGGCTGGAGATCTTTGGGGGCGCAACTTGGCACCCGCACCAAACAACGGGTTGAACTTTCGAAATTCAAAACGGCTGATCACTCCCTCTCCTCCGAGCGAAG
>DASTXC010000171.1:0-28172 GCA_035765675.1 Verrucomicrobiia bacterium | reverse complement strand
ATGAGTTCGCAGGAAGGCCATGGCGTTGCGCTGGTCGGAATCCAAACGCAATCCCATCCAAACCAGATGCAAATGATCCGGCATGAGACAATACGTCGGACAGAATAAACCTTCGCGCGTGGCGGCGTGCAGCATCAGTTCACGAAACGCGGCGTGAAATCGTTCCTGCAACCAGCCTTGTTGCCGATGCGAAATGGGAAGCGTCCAATGAACCACAGCGTCGCCTTGATAATATTCGCGCGGCAGGCGGGGCAGATAAAATGCCCTGTTAAAATTCGGTTCGTTCACGGTGGCGCGGCATCGTGTGACGAAAGCGCCAGAAAATCCAGAGCCATCGTAGCGGCCGACGCAAGGAGGCTCTGAATGAAGAGCAAGGAGTTAAAGTGAGCCTCCTCACGTCGGCTGCTACGAATTGAAGAGCCGTTCGTTTGCTCTGCACTATTTCCTTCGAGGTGGCAGTTATTGCTGATAAAGATCAAAAATCAATTAAGCCATGACCATCGACCCTCGCCTCCACGGCATCGTCGCGGCGCAGCCGTATCCGTTGTTGTTCGCCACGATCAGCGGCGCGCATCTTTACGGATTTTCATCGCCGGATTCGGATTTTGATTTGCGCGGGGCGCATGTGTTGCCGCTCGAACACATTGTCGGATTGGAAGTTCGCGATGAAACGACGTGCGGAAGTTTTTTTGGCATGTTGTTCAAGAAAAACGGTTACGTGCTCGAACAGCTTTTTTCGCCGCTTATCGTTCACACCACGCCGAAGCATGAAGAGTTGAAGGAGATTTGTTGCCCTCACCCCCAGCCCCTCTCCCATCCGATGGGCGAGGGTAGCGCCGTGTCGAACACCTCACCCTTAACCCCTCTCCCCGGTCGAGGCGGAGACGAGAACCGGACGGGCGTGATCACGAAACCTCATGCGCATCACTATTTCGGGTTTGCCGAGACGCAGTGGAAATTATTTCTCAAAGAATCGCCGCGCCGGGTCAAACCGTTGCTTTACGTTTATCGCGTGTTGCTCACGGGCATTCACCTGATGCGCACCGGTCAGGTCGAAGCCAACCTGGTCACGTTGAATGAAGAATTTCGCCTGCCTTACATCGCGGACCTCGTGGCGCGGAAGCTGGCTGGATCGGAGCAATCCAGACTGGAAGACGCAGACATCGCCTTTCACGAAACGGAATACCAGCGGCTGCGAGCGGAGTTGCAATCCGCGCACGAAGCCAGCGTGTTGCCTGAAATGCCGAGCGAAGAAACGCGGGCGGCGTTGAATGATTTGCTGGTGCGGATTCGACTGCGCGCCGTGGCTTAAGCGATCAGGAGAATCATGCGCTAGGCCGATGGCTTCCGCGCCATCCGTTGGAGATTGAAAGGTCGCATCGAGAATTCACTGGCTCACCTGTGCACGCCCTTCTGCCGCAATGCATCACTGCTCACGGACTTGACGCAGCGGCAGCCAGACTTGATACGGCGTCAGGTGGGTGCCGGCTTCAGCGAATGAAATGAGATTCAGTGTGAAGGTTTTGTTCGAATCACCTTCCTGTGAATCACCGGTTCGAACCGCATTCACCGAAGCTCCTTGCATGCCGGTCAATTTGCCGGTCAACAGTTTCACATCCGTCGCAGGAATTGCATACGACCCGATCGGCGCCTTTGGATTCAGCGCATCATCAGCGGCAAGAATCAGCGGGCCACGTGCGAACGCCACTTTGCCGCGATTGCCGTGTTCCCCAACAATCGCGCGAAGCGACATTGGAATGTTCAAAGTCACGACATCGCCGTCATGCCATTCACGTTGCAACCGCACATACTCGCCGGCAACGAGCGACACGTTTTCCGGTCGATCATTCACCGCGAGCGTGGCGTCTCTGCTCCACGCCGGGATACGCAATTTCAGGCTGAAGGTTGAGTTGTGTTCGAGATGGACTTTGATCCGCAGTGCGCCGTCGGCGGGATATTGCGAAGTGATTTCAAGGTGGACAACGTTGCCGTCGCGCAGTAGCAATCGCGAGGTTCCATCCGCGAGAAAATTGATCACCGGGCCTTCGTCGCCTGTGGTGAATGCAAAGGTGGGAACGAGCGCCACGCCGCGTGGACCGCTGGAAAGACAGCAGTGGCCGGACAGTTCCGCGGAATAAGGTTTTTTGCCTTCGAGTTGAACGTAATATCCCCAGGCGCTTCCATCGGGCTTTTGCGCGCCGAGCAATTGATTGTAAACCGCGCGTTCGAGTTGCTCCGCAAAGCGCGCTTCTCCAGTGATTCGAAGCAACTGCGCGTTGAACTGAATCCACGTGACGGTCACGCACGTTTCGCCCACCTCGGCGTTGCCGTTCGGCAGTTCGTAATCGTCGTGAAAATGTTCGTGATGACTGGTCGTGCCGGTGAGATACAGCCGCTTATCGACAATGTCCTGCCATGCGTTCAGGGCCGCTTCGAGCAACGGCTTCTCGCCCGTGGTGCGATACAACTCGAGCGCGCCGTTGAGGCAGGAAAGCATCTCATACGCTTTGGCGTTTCCGACTTTGTCCACGCGTTTGGCATTGAGCAGCGTGGAAATAATTTTCGGTCCTTCGGGCGTTTCCCAGGACGCCACGATGTAGTTGCAGAAATCGAGATACCGTTGTTCACCCGTCAGTCGATACAGCAAGACCATTGGCTCCAGCACGCTGGTCGGCGCCATGCCCATGTGCCAGCCGGCTTTGAGAATGTCCCGCTGTCCCGCGTTGGTTCCGAAGGTGCGACACAACAGATCCGCGCAGCGCCGGCTGATCTCGAGCGCGTTGGTGTTTCCGGTGAAACGATAATAAGTCAGCAGACCGATCATATCGTACTTGTGCGCCCAGACATCCCAGTCCGTCCAACGCTGCGCCGGCAAATACGTTCCGAGATAACCATCCTCAAGCTGGCATTTGCCCAATTCGGAAACGACGTGATCGAGCTTCGCGCGAAGTCTCGGATCGTGGGTGTAATCCCACGCGAGCGTCGCGGCATGAAGCCATTTTCCTACGTGTTCGCCGTCCCAAGCCTGGCGGCCGGGACGATTGCGAAAACCTTCGAGCAAACGGTCGTCATCAATCTTTGCCAGGCGATTTGCGGCATTCGCCTTCAATCGCGTTCCGAGAAATCCATTGAGATGATTCGCTGTCGGAGCGATTGCGGTTTGTTTGTCCTCAACGACGCAACGCACTGTGTCATTGACCACCCGTTCGGCGTGCGTGAACGCGGGCATGAAAAGCCATGCGGTCAAAGCTGCGGTGAAAGCGAAATGAGAACTCATCTGATTAATGTTTCTGCAACGTGCGCAGATCAACACTGGGTGCGCGGCTGTAAACCGGTGTTCGCGCGAATAACGAATCGAAGCCCAGAAAATATCCTGCCGACTTCGAGGATTTCCCGACGCATTCGAAACGCAGTATGTGCTCGCCCGCGGCGACCTGATGCGAGCCGAGTTTGTGTTCGGCCTGGGTAATGCCGGCTGAGTAGAGATCGAATTGTCCGATGTCCCGTCCGTCCAGTTTGACGCGATAAATGCCGTAATCCCACGAATGCGTGACTTTGCAGGAAAGTCCAAGCGGCTGATCTTTGTCCGTTTTGAAAGAAACTTCGAACCAGCCCTGGTCGTCGGTCGGCTTGAACCAGAGTTGTTTTCCGTCCGTCACGCCGCCAAGTGCCTGAACTTCCAGCGGATCATTCGAATGTTTCGCGGTGGGAACGGCTTCGTAACCTTTGATCAACAATTGTTCGCGGAAGGGAAGACGATCCGCACCGGCGGGCAAAGCCGGCCACGGTTTGTGCGGTTCGGTCTGATACCAGAAAGCGACGCTTGAAAACAGGTCGTCGCGTTCGATGCAGCCGTCGCTTTTGCCGTCAGGAAATTTCTGATAACCTTTGTGCTCGATTTCCAATCGCAGCGATTTTTTGAACGTCACCGGGTCGGGAATGTGAAACCGATACGCCGTTCCGCGGTCACCGGTCGCAAATCCCTCCCACAGGGGCGTTCCGTAAAACGGCCCGGCCTGTTCGCGGAAACCCCAGCCGTCGCAGAAATAATCCTCCGTTCCCGTGCCGCGCAGGCTGGGTTCCTTTTCGCCATCGATGAAAAAGAAATCATCGCCTTCACCGTACCAGCCCGGCGACACGAGATAGACACTCTTGACCGTGCCGATGTAATGGCCGCGTCCTTCGATGTCCGCGATCAGATAATTTTTGCCCATCACGCACGGAAATTCCTGGCGATACATCGCGTGGAAATACGCAGTGTCGGCGGGCAGCGAATCATGTTTCTGCCAGTCGATGTAGTAATAGAAGCAGTCGCAGCGTTTGTCGCTTTCGTTGGTGACGGTGATCCGCGCCTTTTTGCGAAACGGCATTGGCCAATAACAGTTGCGGCCACGGCCTTCGGAAGTGACCCGAATCGGAATCGAAGTGAACGACTTGTCCACACCGAAGCCAATGCCGAAGAAATCGCCGATGGGACATTCCACGCTGGGATGCTCTTCGCCGTCCCAGTAAATCCGCAAAGTAAGTTTCTCGGAATAAAACGGATCGCTGTGCGCAATGGTAAACCAGATGTGCACAATTTTGCCGGGACCATCGAGTTCCGCCAGCGTGAGCGTGCCGCCGGGCGCAATCGGACGCAGATCGCCATTGCCATTTTTCCAATCCGGATCGGAGGAGGACGCGCGCCGCGTTTCGAAATTCTTCAATCGTTCAAGTCCTCCCAACGGATTGCCGAGAGATTCCTGCGCGTAAGAACCGAAAGCTGTCAGAGAAAGGAAGGCTGTGAGTGCGAGACAATAGAGTTTCATGAGCTGAAGTAGATCGGAGATGGGGTCACGAAAAAAACGCAAGCTTTGGCCCGGTTTGAAACCAGGCCAAAGCATCGCGTTCTGGGGGGATACGAGTTACTGAGCAAGACGATAAAACCTGCTGGAGCCGGCGCCGGAAACGGTCGCCGTGTTGTTGGTGATGGCGGACACGGGTTTCCACTGCGGCGCCGCGAGATCAACCGTCTGTTCCGCAGCATAACCCACATAGTTTGCCGGCCAGGACAGGATCGGTCCCGAAGCCGAATTCTGAATAGAAAGAGCCGGAGGAACCGACAGGCTCGGAACCAAAATTCCAGAAGCCGTCGCGCCGCCAAGGCCCGCGAGTTCAGAGGCGGAAAGCGCGCGATCCACAAAGGCGACGCTGCTCACATAGAGTTCGTGCGTGTAGGTTCCGGAACTATCGCCTTCGTTGAAAAGCAACAGATCAGGTCCCGCATCTTGATTGGAATAAAGCGCCCAATGTCCTCCGATGCCATCCGCGGCACGCGTTTTGACTTCCACTCCATTGACGTAAAAGCGAAGCGTATTCGCCGACAGGTCGGCTACGAATGCAACGCGGTTCCACGTGTTGGATGTGATGACGTTGGTCGCGGAATAACCACCGCCGCCGATTCCGACGGAACCATCGGCTGCTAAATAAAAGTCGGCATCGTTCAGATTATACGGATCGGTGTTGAAGAGCGCCGTCCAGTCCAGCGGTCCGGGTTCGAGAATATCGAAGATCACGGTGTAACGATTGATGGATGCATTGGTGCCGGTATTCGGCCCGCTGTTGGCAAAGGTCAGGTAATAGCCATCCGTGTCGAAGGTGAATGCCGGAACGTGCATGTATTTCGCCGGCACGCCGCCAATGTGCGGGACCGTATCACCATCGGTCGTGCCGAATGAAGTGAGACCGGCATTGCCGGCATCAGCGTAATCCATGATTCCATTTCCAAGCGCGGGGCTGAGATCCCCTTCAGTGAAACGCCATTCGTAAGCCGTGTAGTTCTGAACCGTGAAAGTGACTTCGTTGGTGGAAAGATAATCTCCGGCTCCGGCAATCAAGGTGTAGGTATGTGTTGAACCGCTGCGCAACAGACCGCCGCTGGAGAACTTGATGGTCTTGGACGCTGAGACGGTGATTTCCGGAGCGACTGGAACACCATCAAGCAACAATTGAATTGTATCTGTGCTGATTGCCTCGTCCGGATCCAGAATGCTTGCCTGATAGGAAAAGGTGGGAGCGACATTGGTTTCGCCGTTGGCAGGAGAAACGGAAGTCAGCGTCGGGGCCTGGCTCGGGAACAACAGCGGCGTGGGTGAAGCCGCGTCGCCGATCCAGCCGCCCATGTCCGCAATTTCAGTGTCGGTCAACGGACGATTCCAGACGGCCACGGTTCCAGCAAAACACCAGGCGTCTTCCCAATTGTCATCCGCAAACAGATTGAATCGATCCAGTTCCAACGACCACCGGCCATCAATCGGTTGCCCGGGTCCGTCGAGGAACAGGACTCCATCCACGTAAACGCGGAAAAAATTTCCATTATCAACCGACCACACGATGCGATGCCATTTGGTCGCGTCGAAAGTCATCGTGGAATAACCAATTCCGGAAACTCCGACCACGGCATCGGTCGGGGTGCTGGCATCAACCCAGAGATCGCCGTCATTGGCGTTCCCGTTTGCCGCCGTCTGATACAGGCTGTTCCAGGAGGTGCCCGCGGCGAAATCAACCGCGATTGTGTATTTATTGATGTATTCGCCAGTGCCTTTTCCTTCCGCTCCGATCCCGTGATAGACAGTAAGATAATCGAAGCTTCGATCCTGAATGATGCCGCCATCGCTGTATTTCGTGTGCCAGGCATCAACTCCGATGTCTGTCCAGGGGCCCGACCACCAGGCCGCATTATCTGGATTGCTGTTTACAAGATCCGCGCCGATGGTGGCTTTCAATTTATTCGTTGTGTTCTGAAAACGCCAAAGCCCGGTCAGGCCGGAAGGAACATTTGCCGCCTCAACGCTGCCTGCGATAACCAACAGCAGGGGCAGGATCAAAGTGGTGGGCGATAAAACGCGGGTGGATCTGGTTTTCTTGGCCTGACCGATCGTCAGGCAACGGACAATACGGTTCATTGCTGAACATTTCGTGATCTTCATAGGTTGGGTTGTTGTGCGGTTGAAACGGAGGTTCGGCGCTTTCGGTCTGTTGGAAAGTCTTTCAAGGAAATCATGATTCTGCCTTGGTGGCGCCCCATGTTTTTAAATCCTCACGATGCGGCTGGACCAACGCATGATCGAGCGGAGCGCCGCATTGTTCGCAGACCGCTGCGCCTTCCGGCCCGCGGGTTTTCGGACGCAGAGTCAGGTGATGATCCTTCGGGCAAAGATAACCCACCACTTCCACCAGCGCGTCGGCTTTGCATTTAGGACATTTCTCCAGGAACACTTTGCGGTCGGTAAAAATCTTGGCGTGGCATTGCTGGCAGTAATAACCGTTGGCGTCGGTCTCGATGGCCGCATCCGATGAATTGGAGCAACCTGACAAAATCAAGGCGAGCATCCCGACGATCACGATTTTGAAAAGAGGAAACATACGGTCTGGCATTTGAATTCCGATTGCCATTTACGGGTCGGCGTCCGTTCCCAGGTAGATCGCCGTGATGTACTTGGTATCCGGATGAGCCGAAACGAATTCGGCGTGTCCGTCGCAGAACGAGATATTGCTGCCGTCCGCGCCGTGATTGTCGATCGGATCAGGAAAGTTGCTCACATCGGTGCGGGTGCTTTGATAAGCGGAATCGCCATCCAGGAAAAGACACGCCCGTGACGGTCCGGCTGTCGATCCCTTATAGCCGTTGTTGTAGGGAAAAATCGAAGTGAACTGATAAACCCACGACTGAACATTCGCCTGCGTTTTAGCTGCCGGAACAGGAGTCGGTTTTCCCTGATCACCCCACCAGGCAAACAATTCGTAGCTTGAACCCGGCTTGAGCGTTTTGTTTCCCGCATACGAAAGCAGATCGCGAAGCACCATCGGCCCGTTCGGCGGCGGATTGGGCACCCAACTGTCGCGGATGAAATTCTGCGTGCTGGGACACACAAAAGCTTTCACGGCCGGAATGTAGGTTTTGTAAAGCCAGGTCTGGTTGTCATCGGAAGGATCCACCGTGGGAGAGAACAGGCCTTTGGAATTTTCGTCAGAATACATGATGCTGCCCAGCGTCAGTTGTTTCACGTTGTTCAGGCAACTGATGCGGTGTCCCTTTTCTTTGGCCTTGGCCAGCGCGGGCAAAAGCATGGCGGCCAGGATCGCAATGATCGCAATAACCACGAGCAACTCGATCAAAGTGAAGGCGCGGTGTTGATTTCTATGGGTTGGCATAATCGGCAGAAGATTCATTCGGGGCGAAGGAAGCGGGACGTCGGTTTAAAGCGACCGATCTTTGGTTTGGTTGTTTACCTCTCAGCCGGAGAAACGTCATATGTGGCCAAAGCTTGGTTCCGGAACATGAATCACTCTACAACTTGAAAAAGCTTCCACCATACCTTGTTTTGGGGAGCTTTCGGGCTGTAGCAAAGCCCGCTTCGAACCTCAAAACCGGTGAAATGTGCGTGACTACCTCGTGCGAAAAACAGGGTGAAAACGCAGACTTTTCTCTCTCCATCAGAGGGAAAACTTCTAATCGGAACGATAATCCAATCTAAGACTTGAGCCGCCCGGCGGCATGGCGTAATAAAAGAGCCGTGTTCAAGAAACGTCCAAGGCGGTCGAACCCGAAAACCGCCACCTCTCCGCTCTTGGCCGAACCTTCTAAAATGGAACCCGCCTATTGGGAGAAGCGGCTGTTCAAGAACACGTTCACTTACAAAGGCCGCAGCCGAAAAGTAAATGCCTGGTGCGTGAAAATGCAGTTGTTCGGCCGGCGCAAAACTTTTTCGCTCAGCTCCAGCGACCGCGCCAAAGCGGCCATTGAAGCCAGTCACATTTATCAGACCATCAACGGTCAAGGCTGGGATGCCGTCGGACAACGTCGCGGCCGGATCGGATTCCAGACGGCCCTTGCGGAAACAACAGCGACGACGGCTTCCGGTAGCGAACTGGACGTTGAATCCTGGAAGAGTCGATTGATTCATCGCAGGTATCCCGAACCGGCCAATCCGGCGGAAGGACGCAATCTCTCCGTGCGCATCGAGCATTCCGGAATCAGCCGATATTTCCCGTTGGGAACACAGGATGAAAATCAGGCGGCACTGCTGGCTCGGGAGATTCATCAGACGGTCGTCAACCAGGGCTGGGGCATTGCGAATCAAAAATTTTCCCGTGAACTGACGCTGGCGTTCCGCTGGCTGGAAGATCCTTTGGCGTGGACTTACACGACGCTGCATACGCAGACTGAATTGAACGATTCCGTTCCGGTTCCAAACGACAAAACCGCCGGCCGCTTGATCGCCGTGATCGAAGCGGACCCGGGAATCCGCAGCGCGTTGGCTGATTGCACTAATGGCCAGGAAGGATTTGCCTGTTGCGCGACCTACTCCAGCGTTGCGGAAGCGTTACGGGAAATTACCCGGCGTCGCATTGACATGGTCATTATCAACTACGCGCTTCCCGATCAGCCGGGCGCAAATTGTCTGGCGGCGCTGCAAAAGGAAAAACCCGGCGTTGTCGGCCTGCTCTACTCCGTGTTTGAAGACAGCGATCAACTTTTCAAATCCACGCCCGGTGGCGCTGCCGGTTATCTGCTGAAGCGCACGCCGGCGCATCGGATTTTCGATCCCATCGCCGACGCCACCGGATCGCTGACCCGCGAAGTCATTGCCTTCAAGATCCGCGAATATTTTCAACGGCTGATTTCCGCCATGCCGTCCGGTCCCTCAGCTTTGGAAATGGCCAAGCTCACGCCGCGCGAACATGAAATCCTCACGCTGCTGGCGAAAGGCGATCTCGCCAAGGAAATTGCCGATTCGCTCGGCATCAGCATCTGGACCGTGCATGGCCATGTGAAAAGCATCTTTGAGAAATTCAACGTCCACACGCGGACGGAAGCCGTGGTAAAATTTCTGCAGAAGTAGTGATCAATGTTGTGCTCCATTCGCAGCGGTTGGCGGCACGGCATTCCATTTCGGCAACAACAGCAAAGCGGCCACGAAAACCGAAATCGCGAGGCAGGTGAACACCCGTTGCCAGCTTCCGTTGTCCTGCATCAATCCCGGAATCACACCGCCGAGCATTGCGCCGATCGATCCCAGCCCGTTGACCAAACCCGTGGCAGTCGAAGCGCCTTTTCTCGCTCCGAAATCGGCCACAGCAACCCCCGCGATCATCGCGTCCGGCGCGTAAGCCAGAAAACCCAACAGGAACAAACTCGCGCCAAGTGCCCAGGCTCTGGATGGCAGATGATCCAGAGCGAGCAACAATCCGCCCAACAGGAAAAGACACAGAATCGACACCGGCATTCGGCGCGCACCAAAGACGCGATCCGAGACGAAGCCCATCAAGAGAATGCTGACCGGTCCGGCCAGTTCAAACATGGCGCTTAAAAATCCTGCCTCAGCCATGCCGGTTCCGAGCCGATCGTAAATGTATTTAGGTCCCCAGAACAAAATCGCGTAGCGCGTCGGTTTCAGGCAGAAGTAAACCACGCCCAGCAGAATCACCATTGGATTGGTGACCACTTCCCGGATTACCTTCCATGAACCCTCCGGTTCATCCGCCTGCGTTTCGCCGGCCTTGATCACCGGGACCGGTTCGTTGTGATAACTTTCAACCGCAGGCAATCCCACGTCTTCAGGCCGATCCCGCTGACCCCAAAAAAATAAAATCCAGACCGCGATCAATATGCCGGCCGGAATGAAGAACGCATAACGCCAGCCCATCCGGTCGGCGACGAAGCTGTCGATCAACGACGCCGCCACTCCACCCACAGCGTAGTTGGTACACCACAATCCGAAGACAAAACCGCGTTCCTGTCGCGAAAAGAAGTTGCCAACATTTTTCACCAGCGGCGCCCAGCCACTGGATTGGCAAAGCCCTTGAATAAAGAAGAGCGTCACGAACATCCCGACCGTGGAACACGTGCCCATGGCGAACGCTGCCACAATCGAACACAACATTCCGGTGAGCACCACTTTGCGCGGCCCGAAGCGATCTCCCGCGACGCCCCAGAAGAACTGTCCAATGGCATACGCCGCGAGGAATGCCGCATCGACCCAGGCCATTTCCCCATGGGTCAACCGGATGTGCGAATCGGCTTCAAGTCCCGCCTTGGAAACCGCGAACGACATGCGGGTGAGATTGAAACCCGCATACGCCAGCCACGTGATGGCAAAGGTCTGCCAGCGCCAGCGTTCGTAAAAAGGATTCTCGCCGAATCGACGGAAAAAAGAATTCAATGCGCCGCCGCCTGCGGAACCCGGCGCGGCAGCGTTCGGCAATGGCATCCGTTGCTACTACTTCGTTCCGCCAGCCGGGAGCAAGTCCAGAATCGGCGCGCCCGATTTCGGCACCGCCGCGTGATAATCTTCACCCAGCAACGCCGCCAGCGTGGCCGCGATCTGACTGTGCGTCACCGTCGGAATGTTCGTCCGTTCGCCGAGCGGACGGGTGTCTGGTCCGATCACCGCCAGCCAGGTTTTTTCCGCGCCGTCAACATTGCCGCCATGATTTCTCCATTCCGAGCCGCTGCCGCGACCGTGATCGCAGGCAATGATGAAAGTCGTTTTGTCCTTGTAAGCCGGAAGAGATTGAACGGTCTTCCAGAGCTTGCCGATGTAACGATCCGCATTGTTCGCGGCTTGCAGATAATGCTCGTAGTTTCCGTTGTGCGCCCACTCGTCCGTTTCACTCAACGCCAACCAGACAAGGCGCGGTTGTTTGTCTTTGATGTATTCGTCCGCGGCGTGGAAATAGAAACTGTCGAACGTCATATCATACCAGATCTGAATCGTGTCCTTCTGAAGTTGCTGAACGAGTTCCAATCGGGATCCGGGCGCGCCGGGAAAGTTGGTGTCGAAGCCGGTCCAGACCGGAATGCCGCTGCGTTTCGTGTTCAGAATGTAAGGATGCACTTCCCAATTGGCGAAGCCGACGACGCGTCCGGCAAATTCAGGTTTGTTGTTCAACCATTCCAGCACCGAGACATTGGGATTGTAGCGCTTCTCGTTTTTGTCGATGCGATCGTCGGGTGAGCCAGTGAAGATTTCATTGAAACCCGGATAGGTGAATTTCTTTCCGTTGGTGACCATCGACACGCTGCCCTTGTTGCCGTTGCCGAATATCTGTCCCTGTTTGGCAATCGTGTTCCAGAAGAACGGCATCAACACCTGCCGGCGTTCGTCCGGCGTTTCGCGCCAGAACCACGAGCGCAACCGGTTCGTATCCCACACGCCAAATTCCCGCGTCGCCAATTGCTCCTCCATGCCGGTAAAAACCTCCTGCCAGCGCAAACCATCCAGCGTGATCAGAAAAACATTTTCCGTTTTATGCGCCGGTTCCGCAGCAAACAATCGAAGGCCGGCAAGGGCGAGCGTGGTCAGAAGAATTTTTTTGAACATAGGTCGATTTCGTAGAGTGCAAGCGAATGTAAATGGCTCGACACGAACGGCAATGCCTTGTTTAGGTGAGCGCGCGGACGGACTTGGACGTATCTTGGACAAGCTGCCAATCCAGTGAAGTTGTGACCGACCAAATCAAGCCATTGACGCTCAGCCGTCCCGTTGGCGACGCTACGGGCGAAATTCCATTCGATTATGCGCTCACTCGTGCGATCCTCGCTGGCACTCGTTTTCCTCGCTGCAACCGTTTCAATCACCCTGGGAGCCGAACCGGCTTTTCATCTTCGCCTCGAAGGAATCAGGTTTGATTATCCCGGCGCCGAGCAATGGGCGGAAATCGCCGGGCCGGACGATCAACGGAGCTGGGCGTTTGCGATTTACACCGGCAAGAACGAATGGATCGTTCCGTTGCGCGAACCGGCTGCGGGAACTTATCGGATTCTTCGCGTCGAACGGCGGGCCGGAGATAAAACATCGGATGTCACCATCGCCGAAGGTTCGCAGCTTTCATTGGAATTGAAGGAGCCGCAGAACATTTCCAAACCTGCGCAACCATCCAAACCGCTCGTCGAAGCCGGCGAATTCAAAACCTTCTACACCGCGCCGGAACCCTGGTGCGTGAACGATCACACGTTCGTTCAAGGTCCGGATAAAACGTGGCATCTGTTCGGCATCACACATCCGAAACCGTTGAGCTGGGAAAAAGATCCCGGACGCCAGCTCGCGCATGCCACTGCGAAAACGCTGCTTCAGATACCGTGGGACACCCAGCCGTTCGCCATGACGCGCGATTGGGAGAAATATCGGGAATTTGTTTTCTGGGCGCCGTATGTCATTCGACACGATGGAACTTATTACATGTTCGTCTGCGTCGGCGATCGGGATACGCATCGCTATCGCATTCACCTGCTGACTTCGCCCGACCTCGAAACATGGACGCGCAGCCCGGACAATCCCATGGTCGTGGACGGCTTTGATGGGCGGGACCCGTTCGTCATGCGAGTGGGTGATCAATGGGTGCTCTATTACACAGCGAACTCCACTCCGGAATGCGGCAATCATCAGGTTGTTTCCGTTACGAGCCAGGATTTAACCCATTGGTCCAATCGCAAAGTGGTTTTCACTCATCCGCGCGCCGGAAGTTTCGGCGGGCCCACGGAATCGCCGTTCATTGTGCGGCGGGGCGATAATTATTACCTGTTCCTCTGCGACAACGAATGGACAGATATCTATGTTTCCAACGATCCCTTCCATTGGGAATTCGATCACAAGAACACACGCATCCGGGCGCACGCCTCAGAAATCGTCCGCGACACCGACGACAAATGGTTCATCAGCCACGCCGGCTGGACCAGTGGCCCGTTGAAGATCGCGCCGTTGAAATGGAATGACGGTTTGGATGATGAACCCACGAACATTCTGCCGGTCGAAAAATAATCTAATTGATCCGCTTTCTTTCGCATGAAAACAAATTCCAAAGACGATCTGCAAAACAACGCCCAATCCAGCATGAACCGCCGCGGTTTTGTCACCGCTTTCGCCGCGCTCGGCGCCACGGCGGCGTTGCCCGGCGTCGCCGTTGCGGACGAATCCATATCGTCTGAAACCAACGCGCCAGCCGCCGCTTCCGGAACGGCGTTGCGAATGGCAACTTTGCGCCAGGAAACCACGCGCCAGTTCACCACCTTCAATCTCGATCGCAAAAGCAAAACCATCGCGATTCCAAAAGGTAAACGGGTCACGCTCGGCAAAGTGGAAGGCGAAGGTTACATCGCGCAGTTCTGGCTGACCTTTCCCGGCTGGTTCTGGCAGCACTGGAATACGAAAGCCGCCGTCAACCAATCCATTCTCAAAACGCTGATTCTGCGAATCTACTTTGATGGCGCGGAGCAGCCTGCCGTGGCTGCGCCCGTTGGCGATTTCTTTGGCGCGGGTTTGTGCGAAGTCGCCAGCTTTGCGTCGCTTTATTTTGGCACATCGAGCGGAGGATTTTTCTGCAAATGGCCGATGCCTTTTCGAAAAAATTTCCGCGTGGAACTCGAAAATCTCGATCCGGAAATCAACACCGACGTGTTCTGCAACATCGTTTACCAGCTCGCACCCTTGCCGGCGGGACTTGGATATTTTCATGCGCAGTTCAACACCGGCTTCAATAAAGGTCCTGCACCAGTGCAAATTGCCGAAGCGCAAGGACGCGGCCATTACGCCGGCTGCCAGCTCTACATGCAAGGTGAAGACCGGAATTACCTGAGCTTTCTCGAAGCGCCGGAATACGTGTATGTGGACAGTGATTGGAAGAAGCCGCGTTTTGCCGGCACCGGGTTGGAAGATTATTTCCTCGGGGGCTGGTATTTCCGCGAAGGAACCATCGCCGGCCCCTTTCATGGAGTGACAATCAAAGACACGCTGAACTCCAGCGTCGCGATGTATCGGATTCACGAAAATGACGCGATCCATTTCAAAGAGCGTCTCCGATTCGCCTTTGTGAATCCGTGGTCGCCGGACCGATTGAAGCCCTTCTGCTTTTCGTCCGTGGCATTTCTTTACCTCAACAAACCGGAAGGACAAGGCCTAGCCATTTCCTCCGCCAAGGAACTGATGTGCTGGTATCGCATTCGCAACACCGATCACCTGAGCGTTCCGTGAAGCTTGTTTAATTCTGCGGCCCGCTGGCGCTTCAGAAAATAAGCTGAATAACAGCCGATCCTTCAAAACCCTGAGCGCCACAGCCGCTTCAGGCAAAACTGCTTTCCTTGCTCGAAAGAGATTTTGTTTTGCGCTTCGCTGGCTGATAGGTTGTGAAACATGACCGGGCATCCGCAAATTGCTCCCGCGCCGAATTCATCTGCGAATTCGGATCGACCCGTCATTCCGGAACTGCTCGCGCCCGCGGGCGATTGGGAATGCGCAAAGGCAGCAGTCGAAAACGGTGCGGACGCCATTTATTTCGGACTCGATAAATTCAACGCCCGGATGCGCGCGCACAATTTCACCGAATCCGATCTGCCAAAGCTCATGGAGTTTCTGCATCGTCGCGGCGTGCGCGGTTACGTGACGATGAACACGCTGGTGTTCGAAAACGAACTCGCCGAAGCGGAAAAATATCTGCGCACGATGATCGCGGCCGGGGTTGATGCCGCGATTGTCCAGGACGTCGGCATTTGTCGATTGATTCGCGAACTGTCACCCGATTTTCCGATTCACGCTTCGACGCAGATGACGATCACCAGCGCGGCGGGAGTGGAATTTGCGCGCGAACTCGGCTGCCAGCTTGTCGTCCTCGCCCGCGAATGTTCGGTCAAGGAAATCGAAAAGATCCAAAGCAGCTTTGAGCTTTCCGCCGCGAAACCTTCCATTGATTTAAAATCCGAAATTCGAAACCCGAAACTTCCGCTCGAAGTTTTCGTTCATGGCGCTTTGTGCGTCGCGTATTCCGGACAATGTCTGACCAGCGAAGCGCTCGGCGGACGGTCCGCCAATCGCGGCGAATGCGCTCAGGCGTGTCGCATGCCTTACGAACTGGTTTCCGACGGCAAACTCGTTGCGCTCGGTGATCGCAAATATCTGCTCAGCCCGCAGGATCTGGCCGGCCTGGAAATTCTTCCCGAACTCGTTCGTTCCGGCGTTGCTTCGTTGAAAATCGAAGGCCGTTTGAAAGCGCCGGAATACGTCGCCAACATCACGCGCGCGTATCGCAAAGCGCTGGATGATTTTCGATTTGCGAATGACGATTTACGAGCAACCCGGAACAACCCAGCCGGCCCGCAAAATTCATCCGCTCTTAAATCGCCAATCGTAAATCGTAAATCCAAATACGAACTCGAAATGGCCTTCAGCCGCGGGCTTTACACCGGCTGGTTCGGCGGCATCAACAATCAACAACTCGTTCACGCGCGCTTCGGAAAAAAGCGCGGCGTTTATCTCGGCGAAGTGCAGCGCGTCTTGCGCGAGAGCGTGATCCTCAGCCTGCAGGCGCCGCTCAAGCGCGGCGATGGCATTGTCTTCGACGCGGGACATCCGGAAGCGAAGGAAGAAGGCGGACGGGTTTACGAGCTTCGCGCCGCAAAATCCGATCCGCGCCACACAGAACTGTTTTTCGGTCACGGGAACATTGATTTCTCACGCGTTCACGTCGGCGACAAAGTCTGGAAAACCAACGATCCCGAACTGGATCGTGAACTGCAACAAACGTTCGCTGGCGAAACGCCGAAGTTTCAACGTCCGATGGACATTGAAGTTCACGGAGTCGCCGGCAAACCGTTGACTTTGATTGCGCGGGATGAGTTGGGAAACATCGCTCGTGCTGAATCCGCGATGCCGCTCGTCGCCGCAGAAAAACAACCGCTCACAACGGAACGCCTGCGGGGACAATTGGGACGGCTCGGCGGAACACCGTTCAAGCTGGGCGCTTTGGAAAATCAGATCGCGGGCGAAGTGTTGCTGCCGATCAGTGAATTGAACCGATTGCGCCGCGAAGTTGTGTCCGAACTGGAACGACTGCGAATGCAGCCGCGGCGTTGGACGCTGCTCGAACAAAGTTCCAAATTCCAGGTTCCAAATTCCAGTTCTGAGGACTGCGCGCCGGAATTGATCGTACTGGTGCGTGATCTCGCGCAACTGGAAGCGGCGTTGCGCTGCGGTGTGCAGACGGTTTATTGCGATTTCGAAAATCCGAAAAAATATCGCGAAGCTGTGACGCTGTTTCACACGGCGCATGGCTGCAACGTTCAGGAAAGCGCGGCTCGCAAACATCCTTCCGGCATCTTTGTCGCGCCGCCTCGCATTTTCAAAATGGGCGAGGAATGGACGTTGCAGCAGGTTCGCTCCAGCAATGCCGATGGTTATCTCGTTCGCAATTACGATCACCTGAAATTTTTTGCAAACGACCGGCGCGTGGGCGATTTCTCGCTGAACACAGCGAACCGCCTGACCGCTGAATATTTCAAAAATCGTTTCGGGCTGGAACGCGTGACGACGTCTTACGACCTGAACTTTCAGCAATTGGAAGCCTTGTTGCAGAGCGCGCCGGCGGATTGGTTTGAAGTCACGATTCATCAGCACATGCCGATGTTTCACATGGAGCATTGCGTGTTCTGCGCGTTTCTTTCGAGCGGCACGGATTACACGAACTGCGGCCGTCCGTGCGACAAGCACGACGTGAAACTGCGGGATCGCGTTGGCGCGGAGCATCCGCTCAAGGCGGACGTCGGCTGCCGCAACACGGTCTTCAATTCACGCGCGCAAACCGGCGCGGAATACGTGGATCGAATGCTCGCACTTGGCCTGCGAAATTTTCGCATCGAGTTTCTGAACGAAACACCGGATCAAGTGACGCAAACGATTGCGAAGTATCGACAGCTTTTGCGCGGCGAAATCAGCGGCGGGCAATTGTGGCGGGAGTTGAAGCTGCTGAATCAACTCGGCGTCACGCGCGGGCAAATGGGCGGCGAGCAGAATCGATAGGAGAACGTAGCGCAGACTGGCAGTCTGCTGTTCGCAGATTGTCAATCTGCGGTGCGTCATTTCGAAAAGCGGCTTTGAATTTCAGCGTGCGAAAGCATCTCGCCGTTCGCCGCCTGCCAGTCGGCGACACAGCAGGTTGCCAACCTGCGCTACGTTCAGAACCGTTGTTTCGCGGCGGCCAGTTGTTTCGCCAGCCGGATTGCCGCGATCATGCTGGACGAATTCGCAATGCCTTGGCCGGCGATGTTGTAAGCGGTTCCGTGATCCGGCGACGTGCGAATGAACGGCAGGCCCAGAGTCCAGTTTACACCGCTGTCGAACGCCACCATCTTCAACGGCGCCAATCCCTGATCGTGATACATCGCGACGACGGCGTCGTAGTTGCCGTGGTAAGCGTCATGAAAAAGTGTGTCCGCGCTGATCGGCCCGATCACATCCCGTTTTCGTTCCCGGGCAGACCTCACCGCCGGACCGATGATCGTCAATTCTTCATCACCCATTTTCCCGCCTTCGCCCGCATGTGGATTCAAACCGCAAACGGCCACGCGGGCGCGCGGTAATCCGAGATCGCGACACGCTTTCGCTGCCATTTCAATCGCGAGTTCCACCTTCGTCCCGGTGATTTCCTGCGCCACGCGTTTGATCGGCACATGCGTTGTCGCAAGCGCCACGCGCAACCACCGGCCGCGATCATCATGGCCCAGCAGCATCATTACGGTTTGATCTGTGCCGCCGATTTCAGAAAGAAATTCCGTCTGACCGACGAACGGCTGGCCCGAACGGATGATTGATTCCTTGCTGACCGGTGCGGTGACCATCGCATCGATTTCACGTCGCAGACAACGTTCCGCCGCTTCGCGCAACCACGCGACCGCCGCGCGCGCCGCTTCCGGCGAACCTGCCGGTGAATTGGCGGGAAGTGATTCGGATAATGGATTAACGACAGCGATGCGGCTGTTCTCAGTGTGGTCAGATTCCCTTTCGATCGGCAGGTTCAATCCAAGCTGCTGATTCGCTTTTTGCAGATGGGTTTCGTCGCCGATGATGAGATAACGCGCGTCATCTGCGGACAGTTCCGCCGCCAAAGCTTTGAGCGTTACTTCCGGACCGATGCCGGTGACGTCTCCAAGTGAAATGCCGATCCGCATAAATTGATTGGGGACTCGTGTAACTCATCCCTCCGATTTTCCACGAAGTGAAGCCTCCGCGGAATCCGGCCTGCGTGGAATTGGATCAGAAGTAGCGAATGAACGTTTTCTTTTTCAAACGTTCGTTCCATTGCTGCTGCAATCGATCCTGTTCCTCTCCGAGCAAAGTTTTTTCGATCTCTGCGCGAACGTCGTTCAACGGTTTGATGTGCGCGGGCCGGCGGTCTTCCACCAGCATGAGGTAACAGGCTTCCGGTGTTTCGATGACACCACTCTTCTCGCCTGGTTTCAGGTTGAAGGCGACATCCGCCAGGTCTTTGCGCAACACCGATTTTTCCACCCAATCCCAGGCGCCGCCCTGAGCGCGTTTGGAATCCTGTGAATAGACCGACGCCATCTCCGCGAAGGACGCGCCTTCGTTGAGCTTCTCCAGAATTTCATCCGCGATTTTGCGCGCCTGATCCGGTTCCGTCGCAGTCTTGTTGAGAATGATCATGCGGAGCTTCACCTGCTCTTCGACTTTGAAATCGTTCGTGTGCGTGACGTAATAAACTTCGATCTTGTGCGGCGAGATCAATACCGCATCCGCGACATTTTTCAGGCGCATCTGCTCGACGATGAACTGATCGCGAATCTGTTGCCGGAATTTTTCGAATGTGATGCCTTCCTTCTGCAAACTTTTCGTGAGCGTGGCGCGATCTCCATAGCGGCTGCGAATGCGCTGTTGGACGTAATTATCAATCACGCTTTCCGGCAGGCTGTAGCCCGCTGTTTCGAACTCGTGCAGGATCAATTCGCGTTGCACCAGAATTTCCGTGTTTTCGTTCAGCAACTCGTAAAGCTTCTTCTGATAACCCTGCGGATCGCCGCGAAACTGCCGGCGCAGATCATCGATCAACGGTGCGGTGTAATCTTCGACCTGTTGCGAAGTGACCAGGGAATCGTGCACGACGACCGCGATCCGGTCCGCGATTTCCGGTTCGGCGGACGAATGAAACCCGGCGAGGAATCCAATCGCCAGAACGAGAATTGAGAAAAGAAATCTCATGTGAATCGGGCGGCAGTGTAACCGCGGCCATCACGCGGTCAAGCAAGTGAGAACCCGCACGAGAGCGATGGGCGCACTTTCTTACGCCCTCGCCCCGCCGAAGCGGGAGAGAATTCTCCGAAACAAATCCTTTCGCGCCTTGAAGCCGCGAACCTTGAAATGCGGACGGAGCGCAGGTCTGTGACCTGCAGCAGCGGGATTTTTCACGGGCGCGATCACATCAGTGGAAGCTGCCGATTTTGCAAAGCTGCTGCGAGTCACAGACTCGCGCTCCGATAAAGAGAGTTCCTCCGGTATTTACAGAAGGCGGGTCAGACAATCAACCCGCGGGCGAGATGCTCGCGCCCTTGGAACCGTTTCATTCTCCATCGCTCCAAAAATTTGAAAGTTTCACGCCCCTGCATTATGAGAGGCGCATGCAAAACGTTCCGCATTTGTTTCAGCCGCTGACAATCAAATCCGTCACGCTCCGCAATCGCATCGGAGTTTCTCCCATGTGCCAGTATTCTTCCGACGACGGCGTTGCGAATGACTGGCATCTGGTGCATCTCGGATCGCGGGCAGTGGGTGGCGCGGGACTGGTTATTGCCGAAGCCACAGCCGTTTCACCGGAAGGCCGGATCACTCCCGGCGATGCGGGAATCTGGTCCGACAAGCACATCGAACCGATTGCACGCATCAATCGTTTCATTAAACAACATGGCGCGATTCCGGGAATCCAAATCGCTCATGCCGGTCGCAAAGCTTCCGCCGCGCGTCCATGGGAAGGCGGCGCGCATCTGGAAAACAACGCCGGCGGCTGGAACACCCTCGCTCCGAGCGCGCTCGCGTTTGGCGGTGAACTTCCGAAAGTGCCGCAGGCCATGACGATCGACGACATCGCGCGCGTGCGAAATGAATTCGTCGCCGCGGCGCAACGTTCCCTTGGGGCGGGTTGTGAATGGCTGGAATTGCACGCGGCGCATGGCTATCTCTTTCATCAATTTCTCTCGCCAATCAGCAATCAGCGCAACGATTCCTACGGCGGCAGCTTTGAAAATCGCATTCGTTTTCTGATCGAAACCACTCAAGCCGTTCGCGCGATCTGGCCGGATAAATTGCCGCTGACGGTTCGTCTTTCATGCACCGATTGGGTGGAGGGCGGTTGGGATATCGAGCAAAGCGTGGAACTGGCGCGGCAATTAAAATCCAACGGCGTTGACCTCGTCGATTGCAGTTCGGGCGGCAGCGTGCCCGATGCGAAAATCCCAGTCGCGCCCGGTTTTCAGGTTCCATTTGCTGAACGCATTCGGCGCGAGGCGAACATCGCGACCGCCGCAGTCGGTTTCATCACCGAACCAGAACAGGCAAATGAAATTGTGCGTGAAGGCCGTGCCGATCTGGTTTTGCTGGCGCGCGAATTTTTGCGCGATCCGTATTGGCCGGCGCATGCGGCCCGCGAACTGAATTGCAAAACCGCTTTGCCCGCGCCGAACCAATACGCGCGGGCGTGGTGAACCCACGCTGAAAAATCAACAGAAGCGAACGAAAGAAACAAAGTAACAAACGGGCTTACGCTAATTGCGCTAATTTCCACGAATTCAGAATTCAAAACTAATTCGCGATGATTCGCGCAATTCGCGTAAAGCCATTTCCGTTCTCTTTGTTTCTCGTGTTCTTGGTTTTCTTCTGTTCCTCCGGATTTGCTGGGGACATCACCTGATTCATTCAACAGCAGCATCGTGGTTGCATGGAACGACATGGGAAACTGTGCGTCATGAAATCTGTTCTGCCGTTGTTTATCTTTGTCGATGCGTGTGGATGGGAAATCATCCGAAACGATCCGTTCGTCGGCCAGTGCGCGCCGATCCGCAAACGGCTGGCCTCCGTGTTCGGCTACAGTTCCGCCTGTGTGCCCTCGATTCTTTCCGGGCGCTGGCCGGATGAACATCGCAACTGGTGTTACTTCGTTTACGATCCGGAACGTTCGCCATTCAAATCGCTGAAACCGCTGCAATGGCTTCCGACCGCGATCACCAGCCGCCGCATCTTTCGACGCTGGCTTTCGAAATTTGTAAAAGCGCAACTCAGCTTTCGCGGTTATTTCGACCTCTACAACATTCCGTTCCAACACATTTCGCTCTACGACTTTTCCGAAAAGAAAAGTCCGCTGCAACCCGGCGGCATGAATCGCGGGCCGAACATTTTCGATTTCCTGGAAGAACGCCGGATCGCGTATCACGTCAGCGCGCCGGAGCGTTCGGAAGAAACCAATCGCGACGCCTTGATCGCTGACATCAAAAGCGAGCGCATTGATTTCGCGTTTCTATATTGGCCCGGACTCGACGGGTTGCTGCACGCCGTTGGCAATCAATCGCCCGAAGTTCCCGCCAAGCTGCGCCGTTACGAAGAGTGGATCGGGGAAGTGATCGACGCCGCCGAACAACATTACGACGAAATCCGGCTCTACGTTTTCAGCGATCACGGCATGGCGAATTGCGATCAACTGCTTGATCTGAAATCCGTGATTGAGCCGCTGCCCTTGCGTTTCGGCGAAGATTACGCGGCGGTCTATGATTCAACGATGGCGCGGTTCTGGTTTTTCAATGACGACGCCCGCGCGCAGATTTCCGAAGCGTTGCAATCCGTTCCGCTGGGAAGAATTCTGCCTGAAAGCGAACTGCAGGAATTGCGCGCCTGGTTTCCCGATGGCTATTTCGGCGAACTGATTTTTCTGGTGAAGGAAGGCGTGTTGATCGTTCCCAGTCACATGGGCGAACGGCCGATTCGCGGGATGCACGGTTATCATCCAAGCGAGCCGCAGAGTTACGCGATGCTTTGCACGAACCAAGCAGACCTGCCGGATGATATCAGCGCAATTCCCGATATTTTCAAACTGATGACCCGCGACGCCGAGCTGGCGAAAGCGCGCAATTCGCAACCGCTGGAAACCAGCACCGCCGAACTGGAGCCGCAATTCAAATGACGCTATGAACCGAATCGCTGAAATCGAAATCGGGAAAGGCGAAAGCCTGGATCAGGAAACCGCGCGGCTCAACTCCAGCAGGAATGAAAACGATTGGAGTTCGGCCGTGTCGCAAATCGGCCATTATCGACGCGCGAATGATCCCGTCGGAGTCGATCTGCAACTCGCGACCCGGACGGTCACCACCGCGGCGCCGCAGTTCTCCTCCGAAACGCGCGGTCGGTTTTCCCGGAAAATTCCCGTGCGTCGCTTTCATTTTCGCGCGTTCCGCGTGCCGCTGGATTAAGCCATGGATCCGCTCGTCAGCATCATCATTCGATCTTTCAACGAAGCCTGGGCATTGCGCGAAACGTTGCCGGCGTTGCAGGCGCAGGATTTCACGAACTGGGAATTGATCGTGATTGATTCCGGTTCCACCGATGGCTCGGTGGAATTGATCCAGAAAATCAAGCCACGCTTCTTCATTCAGATTCGCCCCGAGGATTACAATCCCAGCCGCGTGATGAATCTTGGAATGAAACTCACGAGTTCCGAATTTGGAATTTTTCTCAACGCTGACGCCACGCCGCAGGGTTCAAACTGGTTGCGCCCGTTGGTGAAGGCCTTGCAGGATCCGCGCACGGCCGCTGTTTTCGGAAAACAAATCCCGCGTCCGAACTGCAAAGCGGTTTTCGCGCACGATTATGAACGCTGCTTCGGGCCGAATCGCGAATCCGCGCGTTGGGAACATTTCTTCAGCATGGCCAGCAGCGGCTTGCGCAAAGATGTCTGGGCGCAACGCGGCTTCCTGGAAAAAATGCAGTATTCCGAAGACGATGAATACACGCGCTGGTGTCGCGGACAGGGTTACAAGGTGGTTTACGTTCCGGAATCCGTGGCCATGCACTCGCACAATTACACGCCCCAACAGGCTTACAAACGCAGCTACGGCGAAGCCAAAGCGCTCGCCGCCGTCTGGACGGGAGCGCCGAACGAAATTTCCTGGCCGAACACTGTTCTGTGCGGCTGGCTGAATGACGCGCGTCGCGATCTGGGATTTTGTCTCAAAGCCGGAAGGCTTTGGGAATGGCCGCATGCGTTGCGCATTCGCTGGCAACAACGTCGCGCCAAGCTCACCGGTTTTCGTGAAGGCTGGCTGCACTACCGCAATGGCTGTTCTTAAGATGCGCGTTTTCCCGGCACGTCTGTCTTCCGCGCACCTCAACGTGCTGCCCGCGGAGCTACAACACTTTCGCTCCGACAACTCCGAAAAACGATTCACGCAGGACGGCAGCCCGGCACTGGAACAGGAGTTGAAAACATTGTGCGATCGCGTGCTCGGCGGCGTGCAATCCGTCTTGCCCGCGAAGAAACTTCAAGCGCTCGTTCTGGGCGGCGGCTACGGTCGCGGACAAGGCGGCGTGTTGCGCACGGACGACACCGATCAACCGTACAATGATCTGGAGTTCTACGTTTTCCTGCGCGGCCATCGCGTTTGGAACGAACGCAAATTTTCGCCCGCGTTGAACCAACTGGGTGAGCGATTATCCCGCGATGCGGATCTGCACGTTGAATTCAAAATTGATTCGCTGGCGCGCCTGCGTCGTTCGCCGGTGACGATGTTCAGCTACGATCTCGTTTGCGGACATCGCATTCTGTTTGCGCCCGATGGAGATTTCGCCGGTTGCGAAGCGCACCAGGATTCGACGCGCATTCCTCTGTCCGAAGCAACGCGATTGTTGTTCAACCGCTGCACGGGACTGTTACTGGCGCAGGAACGGTTGCAACGCGAAAATCTCAGCGCGGACGAATGCGATTTCATCGGACGCAATCTCGCCAAGGCACAACTCGCGCTCGGCGATGTGGTGTTGACCGACGCGGGGCAATATCATTGGAACTGTCTGGAACGCCACGAGCGATTGAAGCGCTTTTCGGATTTCGAAAAAATGCCTTGGTTGTCCGAGGTGAAACGGCATCACGCGAATGGTGTGGATTTCAAATTGCATCCGCAGCGGATTCGCAAGTCGCATCGACAATTCATCACCGAGCAGGTGGAAATTTCGAGTCTCGCGCGGCAGCTTTGGTTGTGGCTCGAAAGCCGAAGATTGGGCGAGCGCTTCTCCACCGCGCGCGATTACGCGTTCAGCGCGCGTCGAAAATGCGAAGGCGGCGGAATCGTTCGGAATCTATTGTTGAATGCGCGAACGTTCGGTGCGCGATCCGTGTTTGATCCGCTGGCGCTGCGTTATCCGCGCGAACGGTTGCTCAATTCCCTGCCGCTGTTGCTTTGGGAAACGCCGCTGAACGATCTGCGCGTGAAACGTCATTTGCGAAAGCAGTTGCGAACGAGTGCCTCGGATTGGCAAGGTTTCGTCGCGGCCTACAAATCATTTTGGCCGGCCTTTAGCTGATTGAATTTTTCCACCGCGCACATTGATTGGCCGGACGCTCCGGACGCAGTTCGGCTCGACGCTCAGGACGTTCACCTCTGGGCCGCTTCGTTGCAGGTTGCCGCCAACTCTTTGGAAAAGCTGCGCGCCACGTTGTCGGCGGATGAACTCGAACGCGCGAATCGGTTCAAATTTGATTTGCATCGCAACTGCTACATCGCCGGACGCGGCATCCTGCGATCCATTCTGGCGCGATATCTGGAAACCGCCGCGAACGCTCTACAGTTCTGTTACTCCGCCCATCAGAAACCGGAGCTGACGCCCGCCACCAATCCCAACGGCTTGCATTTCAACCTGGCGCACACCGGCGACCTTGCGTTGATCGCGGTCACGAACACGGGGCCGCTCGGCGTGGACGTGGAGGAAGTCCGCGTTGTGAGAGATGTCGGAGATTTAGTCGCGCGCTTTTTTTCCCAGCGTGAAAATGAGTTGTTCCAACAACTTGCTCCGGAGAAAAAATCCGCGGCCTTCTTCAGTCTCTGGACGCGCAAAGAAGCGTTGCTCAAAGCCACGGGCGAAGGCATCACCGGCGGACTGAATCGGGTGGAAGTGTCTTTTCTGGAAGACGAACCCACGCGTCTGCTTGCGATCAATGGCGATTCTGAACAGGCACGCCCATGGACTTTAAGATCTTTCAAGCCGCTGCACGGTTTCGTCGGAGCCCTGGCGATCAAAGCTCGATCCGTGCAGGTGCAGTGCTGGAAATGGGCGGACTGAGATTTCAGCCCTCGCTCAATGGTATTCCTGAATGGTCTTCACGCCGTAGCCGGATTTCTTGAGCGCGACGATTCCCTGCGCCGCAGCTTTCGCGCTGCTGAGCGTCGTCATGATCGGCGTGCCGGTGTAAACCGCAGTGGTGCGGATTTTCACTTCATCCGCGCGCGGCACCTGGCCGGAAGGCGTGTTGATGACGAGTTGAATTTCCTTGTTCTTCAGGAGATCGATCGCAGTCGGACGGCCTTCCTGAAGTTTGAAAATGCGTTCCACTTTCATTCCCGCTTTCTCCAGCACGTTCGCGGTTCCACCGGTTGCGACGAGCTCAAAACCCAGATCAGCAAATTGTTTCGCCACTTCCGCCGCTTCGGTTTTATCCGCGTCGCTCACGCTGATGAACACGCGCCCGCTCAGTGGCAATGAAGCGCCCGCGGCCATCTGCGATTTCGCATAAGCGGTTCCCAGATCGGAATCGAGACCCATGACTTCGCCAGTCGAACGCATTTCCGGCGAGAGTAAAATGTCCTGTCCGTGAAAGCGATTGAACGGAAACACCGATTCTTTTACCGCCCAATATTTCGGCCAGACTTCCTGGGTGAAATTCAGTTCTTTCAACGTTTTGCCCGCCATGACTTTTGCCGCCAGTTTCGCGAGCGGAAAACCAATCGCTTTGCTGACGAACGGCACGGTGCGCGATGCGCGGGGATTCACTTCCAGCACGTAAACGGTTTCGCCTTTGACCGCGTATTGCACGTTCATCAGGCCGATAACTTTCAACTCGCGCGCCATCGCCGCGGTGTAATCGCGGATCGTCTGAATCACTTTTTCCGAAAGCGAATGCGGCGGCAGAACCATCGCGGCGTCGCCGGAATGCACGCCCGCGAATTCGATGTGCTCCAACATTCCACCGATCACAATCGTGCCGCCATTGGGATGGCCGACATCCGCGATGCAATCGACGTCCACTTCGGTGGCGTCTTCGAGAAATTTATCTACCAGCACCGGGCGTTCGGGCGAAGCTTCCACCGCGAAGCGCATGTAATGTTGGAGTTCGGCGTCGGAATAAACGATCTGCATGGCGCGCCCGCCAAGGACAAAGCTCGGACGAACAAGAACCGGATAACCCAGTTGCTTGGCGGCTTCCAACGCTTCGGCTTCGTTGGTGGCGAGACCGTTCGGCGGCTGCGGAATGTTCAGCTTGTGCAGCATGGCCGCGAACAGCTTCCGGTCTTCGGCGATTTCAATGCTCTGGGGCGAAGTACCAATGATGTTCACGCCATTCTTCTGCAAACCGAGCGCGAGGTTGAGCGGCGTCTGGCCACCGAATTGAGCAATCGCGCCCCAGCATTTTTCACGTTCGTAAATGTGCAGCACGTCTTCCAGCGTGAGCGGTTCGAAGAACAATTTGTCGCTGGTGTCGTAATCGGTGGAAACCGTTTCAGGATTGGAATTCACCATCAACGTTTCAAAGCCATCTTCCTTGAGCGCGAACGAAGCGTGAACGCAGCAGTAATCAAATTCAATTCCCTGGCCGATACGATTCGGTCCGCCGCCCAGAATCATGACTTTCTTTTTGTCCGAAACGCGGACTTCATCGTCGCCGCGGTCGTAGGTTGAATAATAATACGGCGTGTACGCTTCGAACTCCGCGGCGCAGGTATCGACAAGGCGATAGCTCGGAATGAGGCCGAGCTTTTTGCGTTCGGCGCGGACGGCGTCTTCGGTCTGATGGGTTAGGTGGGCGATCTGGCGGTCGGAAAAGCCGAGGGATTTGGCTTTGGCTAATTGTTCAGCGTTCATCGAATTCAAATTCGCCAAAGTAAGCCGGAAGCGGCTCCGGGTGTCGAGATGGAAAACCGGGCTTGAACCACTGAGGGCGCAACTTGGCACCCGCACCAAGCAACGGATTGAACTTTCGAAATTCAAAACGGCTGATCACTCCCTCTCCTCCGAGCGAAGCCGGAGGAGAGGGACGGGGTGAGGAGGTTTTTAGCTCAAAATCCCCTCTCCCTAGCCCTCTCCCCGCGCTTCGCTGCGGGG
>DASTXC010000170.1:0-22905 GCA_035765675.1 Verrucomicrobiia bacterium | reverse complement strand
TTCGATTCCCTCGCCCCGCAGCGAAGCGCGGGGAGAGGGCTAGGGAGAGGGGATTTTGAGCTAAAAACCTCCTCACCCCGGCCCTCTCCTCCGGCTTCGCTCGGAGGAGAGGGAGTGAGCAGCCGTTTTGAATTTCGAAAGTTCAACCCGTTGTTTGGTGCGGGTGTCAAGTTGCGCCCTTTGCTCTGCGTCATTGAAATTCTGGCTTGCGCCGTCGTTTGGGTTCCCGCAAAACACTGCGCATGATTACGAGTCCCACCGTAGCCGAAATTGAACGCGCCATTCGCAACGTTCCGGATTTTCCCAAGCCCGGCATTCAGTTCAAAGACATCACGCCCGTTCTCGCGGATTTCCGTCTGTTTGCCGGTGCAGTCGATCTGTTGATTGATGGATTCAAACCCGGCGATGTGGATGCGGTGGTCGGCGTTGATGCGCGAGGATTTATTTTCGCCGCGGCTGCTGCGCTCCGACTTCAGGCGGGCTTTGTGCCGGTGCGAAAAAAAGGAAAACTCCCTTATCAAACGCATGAACAGGATTACGCGCTGGAATACGGCAGCAACACCATCGCCATGCATACCGACGCGCTCAAGCCCGGACATCGAGTGCTGCTGGTGGACGATTTGCTAGCCACTGGTGGAACGGCTGGGGCCGCAGTCGCATTGATTGAAAAGCTTGGCGCAACGATTCTGGAAGCCGCCTTTTTGATCGAACTTAAATTCCTGAACGGACGCGAGCGGCTGAAGGGGCATCCGGTTCGATCGCTGATCACGTATTGATCATTGCGAAAAGATGATCCGCGCTGGCCGGAGCGCGAATCTGTGATTCGCAGCAACATGGCGAATCAACCCCCTGCATTTCCTCGCAAAACATCGGCCTAAACTTCGCTGCTGCAGGTCATAGACCTGCGCTCCGATTGGGTACCGAAAATAAAACGGCGGTTGTCATTGCGACAACCGCCGTTTGAATTTTCAGTGAAGCTTACTGCTGCGAATTTCGTTCAGAACCGAATTGAACTGAACTGAATCACATATTCGCAATGATGTTATCGCCAAACTGCGAACACTTGATTTCCGTCGCGCCTTCCATCAGCCGCGCGAAATCGTAGGTGACGCGCTTGCTGCCGATGGCGCCGTTGAGGCCTTTGATGATCAAATCCGCTGCTTCGGTCCAGCCGAGATAACGGAACATCATTTCGCCGGAGAGCACGACCGATCCCGGATTCACCTGATCCTTGTTCGCATACTTGGGTGCGGTTCCATGCGTCGCTTCAAAGATCGCATGGCCGCTGACGTAATTGATGTTACCGCCGGGCGCGATACCGATGCCGCCGACCTGCGCCGCCAACGCATCACTGAGATAATCGCCGTTCAGGTTCAACGTGGCGATCACGTCGAAATCCGTCGGACGCGTGAGCACTTGTTGCAAGGCGATGTCAGCGATTGCGTCCTTGATAACGAGGCCTGCGCCCGGTTTGCCTTCGGGAATTTTGCACCACGGTCCGCCATCGATTTCGACTGCGCCGAATTCATTCTTCGCGAGCGCGTAGGCCCAGTCGCGGAACGCGCCTTCGGTGAATTTCATGATGTTGCCCTTATGGACAATCGTCAGGCTCTTGCGCTTGTTAGCGATGGCGTATTGGATCGCGGAGCGCACCAGGCGTTCCGTGCCGGTTTTGCTGACAGGCTTGATGCCGATTCCCACCAACTCCGGTGTTTCGCCGAAGCGGATTTTTTTGAATTCCTTCGGATAATTCGCCTTGAGAAATTCGATGGTCTTGAGCGCCTGCTCCTTGCCGGCTTCGAAATCGATTCCCGCGTAAATATCTTCGGTGTTTTCGCGGAAGATCACCATGTCCACTTTTTCCGGATGTTTCACCGGCGACGGAACGCCAGTGAACCACTGCACGGGACGCAAACAAACATAGAGATCAAGCATCTGGCGCAAGGCCACATTGAGCGAACGAATGCCGCCGCCAACGGGCGTCGTGAGCGGGCCTTTGATGCCGACGAGGTAATCCTTGAACGCTTCGACCGTATCGTCCGGCAGCCAGTTGTCGAATTTGTTCTTGGCGGCTTCACCGGCAAAGACTTCGAACCAGGAAATCTTGCGTTTGCCGCCGTAGGCTTTTTGCACCGCGGCATCGAACACGCGCACGCTGGATGCCCAGATGTCTGGACCGGTGCCGTCGCCGCGGATGAAAGGAATGACAGGGTTTTCCGGAACGGTCAGTTTGCCGTTCGCGATTGAAATTTTTCCGCCAGCCGGCGGAGTGATGTCTTTGTAGGCCATGATTTTATTCAATTCCAGACTGCGGTTTACATTTAACTGGAGCGAAGAGGAAACGGCGGAAAGCAGAATAAATCAAGGAAAGTTCCCTAATCCAGTTCAAATAATTTCGGCATATCACGGGAACTGTGCAGCACACGGACAACCTTGATGCCGGCGTCCAGCGGACAATAGAATATGGAATAATTGCCAACTGGAAAGCTGCGCAGATCAGGATTCAATTCGGAACGATCGAAACAATCTCCGGATGAACCGCGAGAAGCTCACATTTTTTGATAATTTTTGGAGCAACCGCGCGGCGGCATCTGGATTGTCCTGTGAAATATAGTTTCGATCTCTTCAAGATCCAGGGTGGCTTGAAGTGAAAGGTGAATCTCGTTCATCCCCGGATCCGCTGCCGATTTTTTTCTCGCAGCCGGGCAAATACTTCTCGGGCATCAACCGTTTCACCTCGCTTGATCTGCTCCAAGCCGATGTCAATTTCCGCGCGCAAGCCAGCCAATCGCTTCTGATAATCGGCATTCGCCTGAACCAATCTCAGCGCTTCTTCGACGACCATCTCCGGAGATGCAAATTCGCCGCGGCTCATCAGTTCAGTGACGAGTTTTTCCTGTTGCGGTGTCAGCGTGACAGTCACGGGACAACTATAACTTCGACGAATCCGGTCGCGCAACTGTTTGAAAGCGGAAAACGCGTTCGACAATCACATCGGCCACTGATGGTCGCGAACATCAACCTTCAGACTCATTCCTGGAATGGTGAACGTCACGTCTTCCGAATTCGTGGACCAAACAATGATCTTGTCCAGTTCTCGAAGATACATCGGATCGTTCTGCTCTGAGGGATACATTACAATCCGCTTGAACGGCGGAACTCAGTTTCCGCGTCTCAACGTAAATTCATAATAGGTGCGACCGGACGCAATCGGGTTGCCATTGGCGAGGGATGAAGCTTGAGCAACGAACTGGCCATCAGGCGAGTGAACAAACTCGCCGCCTCCTGATGGCACTGAAATCGTTTTCAACAGCAAACCGAGCAAAATCAATGCGATAACCGTGGAAACAATCGCCCAGATTTTTAGCTTTCTATGCAAACTCAATCAGCTTCGAACTTGAAGAGGCATCTCCGGAAAACTGCGCTTTGACTTTGGCCACCGTGTTTTCCACGGACAAACCATACTTCGCGCGCAGTTCATCCTGACCGGAGGCATGTTCGATAAATTGATCGGGCCAGCCGATGCGAATCACCGGCGTGCTTACCGCTTTTTCACTGAACAATTCCAGCACCGCGGAACCGTAACCGCCGGCGAGCACGTGGTCTTCCAGTGTGACCACCACATCCGCCGCTTTGCCGAAGAATTCGTGCGTGCCGGCGTCAATGGGTTTCGTGAAGCGCGGATTGATGATTGCAACATCGAATCCTTCCTCCGCCAACTGCGCCGCAGCCTTGCGGGCAATG
The DNA here is from genome assembly GCA_035765675.1 of Verrucomicrobiia bacterium. Taxonomy (GTDB): domain Bacteria; phylum Verrucomicrobiota; class Verrucomicrobiia; order Limisphaerales; family DASXHY01; genus DASXHY01. The sequence continues at coordinate 19,161 of DASTXC010000170.1, read as the reverse complement.
CCACACATTGGGCCCAGACCAAACAACGCCGCCTTGCGTTTGCCGTTATTGGAAAAGTTCTGCAACACTTCAGCTTTCCCGATTTCCAGAAGCTTCGGCTGATCCTTGATCGGAACACCTTCCGCCGCGCCACGCGGATAGCGGATGAACGTCGGATGCGGATGATGCGTAGCCGTGAACATCATATCCGCAAGTTCATCTTCGTCTTTTGGCGCCATGGCCGTGACATTCGGAAGGCAGCGCAGATAAGCGATATCAAACAAACCGTGATGCGTCGGGCCGTCATTCGCGGACAGTCCCGCGCGATCCATACAGAAAATCACCGGCAAATCCTGAAGACAGATGTCGTGATGCAGGCAATCGTAGGCGCGTTGCAGAAAGCTGGAATAAATCGCGCACACCGGATGCAATCCCATCGTCGCCATGCCCGCCGCGAAAATCACTCCGTGCTCTTCCGCGATGCCGACGTCGTAATAACGGTCCGGCAACGCTTTTTCCAAATGCTTCATGCCAGTGCCGCTGGGCATCGCCGCCGTGATGCCGACCAGCGTGCTGTTTTTTTGGCAAAGCTTCACCAGCGTCTGCCCCATCACGTCCTGATAATTCGGCGCGGAGCCCGGCTTTGCTGACGGAGAATCGCCGGTCTTGATGTCGTACGGTCCGGTGCCGTGAAATTTCTCCGGCGATTTCAACGCGGCTTCGTAGCCTTTGCCCTTCTTGGTCAGAATGTGAATGACGATCGGATGATCGCAGGTCTTCGCAAATTCCAGTGTGCTGATCAAGAGTGGCAGATCGTGGCCGTCAATCGGGCCCAGATAACGAACGCCCATTTCCTCAAACAACACCGCGCTGCCGTAACCGCCACGGCCATCGGTTTCAGTGACATTCGTCGATTGACGCAACCCGACTTCGTTGATCGCGCCTTTGAAACCTTCTTCCGCTTTCTGCGCGAGCTTGAGCGCGATTTCACCTTTGGGCAATCGGCGGAGGAAACTTTGAAAGTCCTTCGCGATCTTGTTGTACGACGGATTGGTGATCAGCTTGTTCAGATAGGTCGCAATCGCGCCCACGTTTTTCGCAATGCTCCATTCGTTGTCATTGAGAATGCCGATGAAACGTTTGGTCGTGTGGGAAATATTGTTCAGCGCTTCAAACGAAATGCCATTCGTCAACGCAGCATCGCCGAAAATACAAACCACATTTTCGTCCGTGCCCTTTTTATCGCGAGCGGCACACATGCCCAGCGCGGCGGACAGCGCGGTTCCGGCATGGCCGGCGCCATAACAATCGTGTTCGCTTTCGGTGCGCAGAGCGAAACCGTTCAAACCGTTGGTCGTGCGGATCGTATGAAAGCGATCCTTCCGGCCGGTCAACAATTTGTGAACGTAAACCTGATGGCTGACATCCCAGACGAACTTGTCCTGCGGCGTGCTGAAAACGTGATGCAGCGCCAGCGTGAGTTCGACCACGCCAAGGTTCGGCCCGAGATGGCCGCCGTTCTTGGAAAGGACGGTGATCAGTTCGTAGCGAATTTCTTCGGCGAGCTGGCGAAGCTGGTCCAGCGTCAGTTTCTTGACGTGCTTCGGCTCATCGACCATTTCGAGGTAACGACTCATAGGTATTTTGTAAAAAGTTAAATGAGTTAAATCGTTTAATGGTTAACCAGGCTGATCCGCTCCGCGGCAGCTTCACCGGTTTAACGCATTGAACCATTTAACTCATTCAACTGACTCAACTCTCTTCAATTTCCAGCGTTTTGAGCGTCAATTCGCCCGCCGCATTTTGTTCCAACTGTTGAATTTTCAAGTCCGCTTCGGCCAGTTTCGCCTGGCAGATCTGCGCCAGCTTCGTGCCCTCTTCATACCGCGCCAGCAACGTCTCCAAAGGCAGTTCCTCGGATTCCATCGCTTCGACAATGGACTCCAACTTCTTCAATGCCTCTTCAAATGGAACGTTGCCGTTTTTGGCCGCCTCGGGCCTGGCAGACTTCGACATGGCAAAAACCTAGATTAATGGCCGAGGCTCGTCCAGTGCGGAGTCAATGAGCGTGACGGTAGGGGGCAACTTGGCACCCGCACCAAGCAACGGATTGAACTTTCGAAAATTCAAACGGCTGATCACTCCCTCTCCTCCGAGCGAAGCCGGAGGAGAGGGCCGGGGTGAGGAGGTTTTTAGCTCAAAATCCCCTCTCCTCAGGCTTCGCTGCGGGGCGAGAGAATTGAAAATGGTGCGGGTGTCAAGTTGCGCCCCGACGGTAGCGGCTGGCGGAATCTCGGAAAATGAAATTCCAAATTCCAAATTCCAAGGAATTGAATACGCACCACGCACCGCGCCTCGATGTCCTTCCCTGACGTTCGCAATTCGCCTATGCTTCCGCGATGCGAATTCGAGAACAGTTGCCCGTTGCGCTTACCATCGCCGGTTCCGACAGCGGCGGCGGTGCGGGCATTCAGGCGGATTTAAAAACATTTGCATCGCTCGACGTTCATGGAACCACCGCGATCACTTGCCTCACGGCGCAAAATCCGAAAGCCGTTCTCGGCATCCAGGCCGCAAAACCAGAAATCGTCCGCCAACAGATCGAAGTCGTTTTTTCCGAACTGCCGCCGGCTGCGGTGAAAACCGGAATGCTGTTCTCAACCGAAATCATTCGCGTCGTTGTGGAATTTTTTGAAACGGGAAAACGCCCGCCGCTGGTTGTCGATCCCGTAATGATTTCCACCAGCGGCGCAACATTGCTCAAGCCGTCGGCGATACAATTGCTGACAAGTCGCTTGTTGCCGGTCGCGACATTGATCACGCCGAACCTCGATGAAGCCCGCGCTCTGCTGAATTGCGATTTGAAATCCATCGAAGATTTACGCTGGGCAGCAAAAGAACTTCATCGGCGATTCGGCTGCGCCGCGCTGGTCAAAGGCGGTCATCTACGAACCGGTCGCGACGCGGTCGATATCTTTTTCGATGGCGAAACTGAATTATTGTTATCCGCGCCATTCATCAAAGGCGTCAGCACGCATGGAACCGGCTGCACGTATTCGGCGGCGACCACCGGCTATCTCGCGAAGGGAAAATCGCTGCTGAAATCCGTGGAACTCGCAAAAAATTACATCGCTCGCGCCATCGCTGAAAGCCAGGCCGCAGGCAAACATTCGGTTTTAAATCATTTCCAGCGCTGACCCGGAGGGCGACTCCGTGACTCGCAGCAACGTGACCAAACCCCAGCACTCAAATAATCCAACACCCTCGTGAAACATTTCGTTGCTGCAGGTCACAGACCTGCGCTCCGTTGTCACTTGCCGCGCTGCTACGAATTGTTACTGTTCGCCTCGTGAAACGTTCAACGCCTTGGATTGTTCTCTTCATTCTCCTGGAACTCGTCGGCCAAACCGCCGTCGCAGTCGATTCTTCCACGAACCAATTCGAATTCCGCCTGCCGCATCTGGAAACGTTTCGTATCGATTCCACCGCGCGCCGCGCCGCGAACGGATCCAATCGCGTTGACTGGATTCGCGCTTATCGCGATGGCTCGACGAATGTCACGGAATTCGGCAATCGCGTTGTCGTTGAAATCGATTCCGCCGCGGATTTGAAAACGCTCATCGCGAATCATCCGCTCACCATTTCCCGCGTGATTCGTTCCAACATTTTCGTTCTGCAAGCGCCGGATGCGATCACGTCCGTCCAGGAAGCCGCGCGACTTGCCAGCGAACCGGCGGTTCAAACCGCGTATCCAGTTCTTCGCCGAACCGGAATTCTCAACAGCCCCTACGCTTTGCGAAGCAACGATCCGTTTTTCGTTCCCTACTTCAATGTGTCGCCGTCATACGACGCGCTCTGGTTTTTGGAAAACCGCCTTTACGATGGCACGCGCAATGGCCTCGATCTCAACGTCCTCGCCGCCTGGCCAATCACTCGCGGCGAAGGCGTCACCGTTGCAGTCGTCGATACTGGATTGGAAACGAATCATCCGGAACTCGCACCGCGATTGATCGGCGCGCCCCATTTTAATTTCGGAAATCAAACTACGAATGCCGGTCCGATTGACGGCACGGAGTTCGATCCGAATCGCAGCATCTGGACGCACGGCACTTCGGTCGGCGGTTTGATCGCAGCGGAAAGCAACAACGGCCGCGGCATGACTGGCGTTGCGCCGTTCGCGCACCTTGCCAGTTGGCTCATCTTCAACACCAACCTGTCGCTCGCGGACGACGAAGCGCTGATGGATATGTATCAGCACGCGGCGGACACAGTCGCAGTTCAAAATCACAGTTGGGGCGGAGGCAACGGCCTTGTGAACCAGATCGGCCCAACCTTGCTGGAACACATTGGAATTGAAAACGCCGCAACACTCGGTCGCGGTGGACGCGGAACCGTGATGGTGCGATCGGCGGGAAATGATCGTGCGCTTCGGGCACGCGCCGATGACGACAGTTACGTGGACGATCCGCGCGTGATTGCCGTTGCAGCCGTCACGAAAAGCGGGCGCGCTACCGATTACAGCGAACCTGGTGCGTGCGTTTTATTGGCCGCACCCGGCGGTGGTGGCGATACCTCGCAGGGCTTGTTCACGCTCGATCTCGTCGGATCGCATCGGGGCGTGAACGCCGGCATTACTTATCAAGGCGACTTGAATGATTATCGCTGGGGTGTGCAAGGCTTCATTGGAACATCCGCCGCCGCGCCGCTGGTTTCCGGAGTCGCCGCACTGGTGTTGTCCGCCAATACAAATCTTTCCGCGCGCGACGTTCAGCAAATCCTGATTCTCTCCGCGCGCCACGGCGATCTCGCCGATCCGGATGTCGTCACAAACGGCGCGGGCTTGCGCGTCAGTCATCGCGTCGGTTTTGGAATTCCCGATGCCGGTGAAGCGGTCCGGCTCGCGCAACTTTGGACGAATCGCAGTCCCTTGGTTGAAATCGCTTTCACCAACGATTCCACGATAGAAATTCCCGACGACGGTTTGCGCGTGGAAATCACCGGCGAGGGAACACCAGCCAGTCTCGCTTCGATTCATTCCCTTCCCGGCACCGGTTCACATGCCGATGCGCCAACGCTGGCTTTGCCATTGATCGACATCGGTTCAGCGACATCGATTCCAGCAGCTAACTTGACCAATCGCGGCGCGCTCATCATTCGCGGGGAAAACACGTTCGCGGAAAAAATCAGCAACGCCGCCGCAGCGGGAGCGAGCTTTGCCGTGATTTACAATTATTCCACGAACGTGGATGCGGCCGGTGGCGGCGATGTTTTGACGGCCATGGGCGCAACGGATTACACGCCCATTCCCGCAGTCTTCATCGGCCACAGTGATGGCGAGGTGTTGAAGGCGTTGTTCGAAACAAACGCGAATGCCCGCGCGCGAATTCATCTGCAAAGCGCGGAAACAACGTTTCACGTCAGCGACACTTTGATTTGTGAACACGTCGGCGTGCGCGTGCAAACGGATCACCAGCGGCGTGCGGATGTCCGGATTACGCTAATCTCACCGCAGGGAACGCGCAGTGTGCTTCAGGAATTCAATAACGATCCAACTCCCGGCCCGACGGATTGGACATATTGGTCCACGCATCATTTTTTCGAAAGCAGCGCGGGCGATTGGACGGTCTCAATCTCGGATGAATTTTCCGGTGCGACCGGCAGCGTTCATCAGGTGAGTCTGATCATGCGAGGAACAGCGATTGAAGATTCCGATCACGATGGACTGGATGACAACTGGGAACTGGCGCAATTCAATTCGCTCGCGCAAGGCCTGAAAGACGATCCGGACGGGGACGGTTCCAACAATGCGCGTGAACAAGCGATTGGTTCCGACGCCGGCGCAAAGGATTTTCCATTCGCCTGCGATTTGAACTGGTGGGAACTGGCGGGTTATCGTTTGTCGCGACTGACCTGGCCCAGCGTTCCTGGTGCGATGTATGAAGTGTACGGCGGAACGAATTTGAATGCGTTGGAACTGCTCGCCACTGTGCCGGGCGGCTTCCCGGAAACGGAATGGCTCGGGCCGTTTTCAGCCGCGCCCGAAAGCCGATTCTTCCGCGTGCGCGCGATTTCAAATCCGTAATCGGACAGCAGCGGACCGCGAGTCTGTGACTCGCAGCAACGTGACCAAACCACAGCACTCAAACAATCCCCCCGCGCTCGTAAAACATTTCATTGCTGCAGGTCACAGACCTGCGCTCCGTTGCGGTTGATCGAACGCAGAGACGCTGAGCACGCAAAGCAACGCAGAGTTTTCGAACTCAATCGGAACCCAGCGTTCGGTAGCCTGGGAAACCTGATTCTCCCTCCGCGCATCTCAGCATTCTTCGCGTCTCTGCGTTTATCCGGCTTTCATTTCCACTGTATGGTTCCCGTTCAGATCATGCGGTTTGCCGCCAGCCATGCAGCGTTTTCTGGATGGCCAGCGCCGCCTGCCTGCCGGTCTCCGCGCCGCCGTTCATGAATCCTTGGTGATCTGAACAAAGGCGTGCGAGAGGAATAGCTTCACCGGTTCGTGTTTCCAGATGAAGATTCAAAATCAGGATGTTTATCCGTGTTCATCGGTGGTTGATTTTCGGCAGTTGATGCGGAGATCGCACACCTCCGTCCGGAGCGAAATCTTGCCACACGAAATCCCGTTCGTTAACGTCACGCATCCGTTGGCCGGGAACCAAGCTCTTCCATTGAAGCGAAAGTTCTGTTCCGTCCGACGAATGGGAACCACTCAATCCGTGAAAAAAGGCAATCTGCAATCGGCAGTTCATTCCGTATGAACAAGAAAGCTCTCACGGAAACCGACATCCGCACGAAGTTCATTACACCCGCGTTGATTGGCGTAAACGGCGACAAGTGGGATATGATGACCCAGATTCGCGAAGAAGCCTATTTCACAAAGGGCCGCGTAATCGTTCGCGGAAAAACCGTGAAGCGTGGTGAAGCCAAGAAGGCCGACTACATCCTCTCGTACCGTCCGAACCTTCCCCTTGCCGTTATCGAGGCAAAGGACAATAACCACTCCGTCGGAGACGGTATGCAACAGGCCTTGGAGTATGCCGAGATTTTGGATATCCCATTTGCCTATAGCTCCAATGGCGACGCCTTTCTTGAACACGATCGCACCGCGAGCAACGGCCGCGTCACGAGAGAAATCCCGCTCGACCAATTCCCCTCTCCTGCTGAACTGTGGGAAAGATATTGCACATCGAAAGGATGGTCGGCGGACCAACGGCAAATCGCCACTCAGGATTACTACGACGATGGCTCCCGGAAATCGCCTCGCTACTACCAACTCATCGCGATCAACCGGACAGTGGAAGCCATTGCGAGGGGATTAAATCGCATTCTCCTGGTCATGGCAACTGGCACGGGGAAAACCTACACCGCGTTCCAAATTATCTGGCGGCTTTGGAAATCCGGCGCGAAGAAGCGAATTCTTTTCCTCGTGGACCGCAACATTCTTGCGGACCAAACCAAGACCAACGATTTCAAACCGTTCGGCACGGCGATGACGAAGATTACCAATCGAACGGTGGACAAATCGTTCGAAATTTACCTCTGTCTGTATCAGGCCGTTACCGGCACCGAAGAAGAACAGAACATCTACAAACAATTCTCGCCGGACTTTTTCGACCTCGTCGTTATTGATGAGTGTCATCGCGGCAGCGCGGCGGAAGATGCTTCATGGCGGAAGGTGCTGGAATATTTTTCCTCCGCCACGCAAATCGGCCTCACTGCGACGCCGAAGGAGACGAAGGAGGTTTCGAACATCGAATACTTCGGCGATTCGATTTACACCTACTCCCTTCGACAAGGAATTTCCGACGGATTTCTCGCGCCTTACAAAGTCGTGCGAATCGGCCTCGACAAAGATCTGGACGGCTGGCGGCCGTATGACGGACAGACTGACAAACTTGGGCAGGTCATTGAAGATCGCGAATACAATCTCCACGATTACGACCGCAACCTCGTTTTAGAAAAGCGCACCGAAGTGGTTGCCGCCAAAATCACTGAGTTCCTCCGCGCCACGGACCGCTTCGCCAAAACGATCATCTTTTGCGAAAACGTCGATCACGCCGAACGCATGCGGATAGCCATGGTGAACGCGAATCCCGACCTCGCCGCCGCCAATTCGAAATACGTCATGCGGATTACTGGCGACAACGATGAAGGCAAAGCTCAACTCGATAACTTCATCGATCCGGAATCCACTTATCCGGTCGTGGCCTGCACCTCGCGCCTGATGAGCACGGGTGTGGATGCGCAGACTTGTCGTCTCATCGTTCTGGACCGGCGCATCGCTTCCATGACCGAATTTAAGCAGATCATCGGGCGCGGCACTCGCATCAACGAGGATTACGGCAAGTTCTACTTCACCATCATGGATTTTCGCCAGGCCACGGCTCTGTTCGCCGATAGCGATTTCGATGGTGATCCGGTTCAGGTTTACGAACCCAAGGAAGGCGATGATGTCGTTCCGCCGGATGAGAAAACCGATTCCAGGAATGATAATGGCGGCGAGGTAATTATAGACGTCGATCCGCTCGGACCGACTCGGACGAAATACTTCGTGAACAACGTTGAAGTCTCCGTTGCCACCGAACGGGTTCAATATCTCGATGCCAACGGCAAGCTCATCACGGAATCGCTGAAAGACTATTCCCGCAAAGCTGTGCGAGAGAGTTTTGCGTCACTCGATCAATTTCTCAGCGTCTGGAATGACGCCGGGCGCAAACAAGCGATCCTGGATGAACTCGCGGCGAAAGGCGTTTTTCTCGACGACTTAGCGGAACAGGTCGGGCGGGATTATGACGCCTTCGATCTCATCTGCCACATTGCTTTCGATCAGCCGCCGCTCACGCGCAAAGAACGCGCTGCCAACGTGAAGAAACGAAACGTCTTCACCAAATACGGCCCGCAAGCCCGCGCCGTGCTGGAAGCGCTTCTCCAAAAATATGCTGACGCCGGAATTTCCAGCGTCGAATCGCTTGAAATCCTGAAAGTCGATCCCCTCACCGCATTTGGAACTCCGGTCGAAATCGTCAAATTATTCGGCGGCAAACCCGCCTACATCGCGGCCATTCGCGATCTCGAATCCGCCCTTTATCAGAAAGCTGCCTAAAACATGCCCAACGTCTCCAACCTCGTTAAAACCATTCAGGACATCATGCGCAAGGACGCCGGAACCTACGGCGACGCGCAACGCCTCGAACAGCTCGGCTGGATGTTTTTCTTGAAAATCTTCGATGACCGCGAAAAGGAAATGGAACTCCTGCGCGACGATTACAAATCGCCGCTGCCCAAACATCTCCGCTGGTCGAACTGGGCCGCGGACGACGAAGGCATCACCGGCGATGCCTTGCTCGATTTCGTGGACGACACGCTCTTGCCGAAGTTGCAGAACCTCAGCGGCAATGATCGGATGACAACGCTCGTCCGCATGGCGTTCGCGGATGCGAACAATTACATGAAGAACGGCACGTTGATGCGCCAGGTCATCAACAAGATCAATGGCATCGACTTCAACGCTTCCGATGATCGCCACATGTTCGGCGACATTTACGAAAAGCTGCTCAAAGACCTGCAATCCGCGGGCAACGCCGGCGAATTCTACACGCCGCGCGCCGTCACGCAGTTCATCGTCGAACAGGTCAACCCGCGCCTCGGCGAAACGGTGTTCGATCCCGCCTGCGGCACCGGCGGCTTTCTGGTTTGCGCCATTGAACATTTGCGCAAACAGGCCAAAACCGAGGCGCACGAACGCATCATCCAGGAATGTTTCTCCGGCATCGAAAAGAAACATCTGCCGCACGTCCTCTGCATGACGAATCTTCTCCTGCACGGCATCGACGTTCCTTCCAATGTCCGCCACGACAACACGCTCGCCCGTCCGCTCCGGGATTGGAGTCCGAAGGAACGCGTCGATGTCATTGTCACGAATCCGCCGTTCGGTGGGATGGAGGAAGACGGAATCGAATCGAATTTCCCGTCCGAATTCCGCACGCGCGAAACCGCAGACCTCTTTCTCGTGCTGCTGATGAAAATTTTGAAACCGGGCGGACGCGCCGGACTCGTCTTGCCCGACGGCACACTCTTCGGTGAAGGCGTGAAAACACGCATCAAGGAAGCGCTCCTCACCGAGTGCAACCTGCACACGATTGTTCGTTTGCCGAACGGCGTCTTCAATCCCTACACCGGCATTCGCACGAATCTCCTGTTCTTCACCAAAGGCGCACCGACGCAGCAGGTCTGGTATTACGAACATCCCTATCCGGCCGGCGCGAAGAGTTACAACAAAGGCAAACCGATCCGCATCGAGGAATTCGAAGCCGAGCGCGCGTGGTGGGGAAAAGAAAAAGACGGCTTCAAATCCCGCGTGGAAAACGAGCAGGCCTGGCGCGTCTCCATCAACACCATCAAGGCCAACAATTTCAACCTCGACATCAAGAACCCGCACAAATCGGACGAAGGCCCGGGCGACGTGGATCATCTTTTGCCGGAGTACGAAAAGTTGCTCGCCCAGATCGCGGAGACGCGGGGGAAATTGAAAGCGCAGTTGATGGAGGCGTTGTGCCGATGAGTGAATTCCGGTTGAGTGATTTACGAAATGCCCGTCGGCTTTTCCGCAGCACCGTTCCCAGCGCCAACGGCGCGATCCAAGGCAGCCCAGGGCAACGTCCTGAGTTGGAATTTCCGAAACAAATCAAAGCCCTGAAAGGGCGGCCTAACCTATGTCACAATCTCTCGCCCGCCTCCACGTTCACCTGGTCTTCAGCACGAAAAACCGCGAACCATTCATCACCGATACGGTTCGCGATTCTCTCCACGCCTACATGGCCACTGTGCTGCAAAACCTCGGATGCACCCCCATACTCATCAATTCCATCGAAGACCACATTCACATCCTCTTCGATCTTGGGCGCACCATCGCCGTCAGTCAGGCCGTTGAGGATGTCAAAAAATCATCGTCAAAATGGATCAAGACGCAGGGGGCGGGATTTGCGGCGTTTGCCTGGCAGTCGGGTTATGGAGCATTTGCCGTTTCAGAGTCTAATGTCGAAGCCGTCCGCGAATATATCGCCAACCAGCGGGAACATCATCGGAAGAAATCGTTTCAGGAGGAATACCGACAATTCCTCGAACGTCATCGCATCGCGTTCGATGAACGTTATGTGTGGGATTGAACGGCGCGGTGTGAAGTTGGTGAACGGTGTGCATCGTGCCCGTTGGATCGCCCTTTCAGGGCTTCGTTTATTTTCGATTCCCTTACCCAGGGCGTTGCCCTGGGCTGATGTGAACCGCGCCGTTGGCACTCCCGTTCAGTGCCCTAAAGGGGCATTCCAACGCAGCTCGGGGGCAACGCCCCGGGTTCTCGATTTCGCATTCATCGCAAGCCCTGAAAGGGCGGCCTAACGCATGACGCTGGAATCCTTTTTCGGAAAATTTGAATTGTTTGCCGACGTGCCCGATGCGGTGGCGAAGATGCGGGAGTTGGCGCGGCGACACGCAACTCGTTGGGTCGCCCTTTCAGGGCTTCGTTTATTTTTCGATCGTCATACCCAGGGCGTTGCCCTGGGCTGGCGTGAACCGCGCCGTTGGCGCTCCCGTTCAGTGCCCAAAGGGGCATCTCAACGCAGCCCGGGGCAACGCCCTGGGTTCACGATTTCCCATTCATCGCAAGCCCTGAAGGGGCGGCCAACGTATGACGCAGGAAACCTTTTTCGCAAAATTTGAATTGTTTGCCGACGCGCCCGATGCGGTGGTGAAGATTCGCGCGTTGGTGCGGCGACACGCAGCCCCATTGGATCGCCCTTTCAGGGCTTCGTTTATTTTCGATCGTCATACCCAGGGCGTTGCCCTGGGCTGGTGTGAATCGCGCCGTTGGCGCTCCCGTTCAGCGCCCCAAAGGGGCATCTCAACGCAGCCCAGGGCAACGCCCCGGGTTCACGATTTCCCATTCATCGCAAGCCCTGAAAGGGCGGTCTAACGCATGACGCTGGAAACCTTTTTCGAAAAATTTGAATTGTTCGCCGATGCGCCGGATGCGGTGGCGAAGATGCGGGAGTTGATTCTTTTGCTTTCCGTCAGAGGTAAATTATCAGAGCAATTTGAATCTGAATCATGCTCGCCACAGCTTGCTGCGGCATGCGAGTTCGCCAAACGGAAGCACCGCGCTGCAATGCCGAATTCAGCTGAACATCCATTCCCGATTCCATCAAATTGGGGATGGGTTGCAGTTGGGGATTCGATGAACCTGATCAACGGAACAGCTTTCAAACCCGAAAACTGGACTGCCAACGGGACACCGATTGTTCGAATTCAAAATTTGAACAATGAGAACGCGCCATTCAACCGCTACAACGGCACGATCGATCAAAAGTTCTACATTCGCACAGGGGATTTTTTGATCAGCTGGTCTGGAACACCTGGAACTTCGTTTGGCGCCTTTATTTGGAACCGAGGAATGGCAATTCTAAATCAACACATCTTTAGGTGTGAGTTGGCTGGTGGCGTGTTTTTGAAGGAGTATTTAAAACTCGCGGTGAATGCTCGATTGGACGAAATGATCGCTCGCGCCCACGGTGCTGTGGGTCTTCGGCATATTACGAAAGGAAAACTTGAAAGTATTCCACTTCCCCTCCCACCGCTCGCCGAGCAGAAGCGGATTGTGGCGAAGGTGGATGAGTTGATGGCGTTGTGTGATCGGCTGGCCTTGCAGCAGCAGGAACGGGAAACGCGTCACGCCGCGCTCGCCCGCGCGTCGCTGGCCCGCTTTGCCGACGCGCCCACCCCGGCCAATCTCAATCTGCTCTTTCATTCCTCCTTCAGCATTCAGCCTTCTGACTTGAGGAAGTCCATCCTCACCCTCGCCGTCCAAGGCAAACTCGTCCCCCAAGACCCCAACCACGAACCGGCGGAGGTGATCGTTAGTCGAATTAAAGCCGAACGACCTGAAGAGACTGAAGCGTCAGTCGTAGAAGCCGAGCAGCCTTGGTCGTTGCCTTCGTGTTGGCAATGGGTTCGCCTTGGAGCAATCGCGAACATTAAACACGGCTATGCCTTTAGCAGTGAGTCGTTCACATCTGAGCCGACCCAGTATGTGCTAACAACTCCGGGCAATTTTTTCGAATCCGGCGGCTTTCGCGATCGAGGCGAAAATACCAGATATTTTAAAGGCGAAGTTCCACAGGCATTCGTCTTCAATGCGAGAGATCTGATCATTCCCATGACCGAGCAAGCTGCCGGTTTGCTTGGAAGCCCGGCTTTTATTCCAGACGACGGGAAGACCTACCTACACAATCAACGGCTGGGAAAACTGGAGTTCTACACGGATGATGTCGCACCAGATTTTGTGTTTTGTTTCTTCAACAGCGAATTCTTCAGAGGTGAATTGGCACGGACCTGCACTGGAATGAAGGTAAGACACACGTCGCCCAAAAGGATTCTCAAAGTGCCATTTGCGCTCCCACCCCTCGCCGAACAACGCCGAATCGTGGCCAAAGTGGAGAAACTGATGGCCTTGGTGGACGCGTTGGAAACGCAACTCGCCGCCTCCCGCGCCACTGCCGCCAGGTTGCTGGACGCCCTCGTCGCCGAACTCACTTCCGCCAGCGCCAACGGCGCGCTCCATGCCAGCCCAGGGCAACGCCCTGGGAAAACGTCGAAAAAAAAATCAAGGGCTGAAGGCCCGGCCTGATCGGATGCGCCCGAGATTTTACCCACCACGCCCGTTGAATGTCGCCACGGATGGACCGCCCCTTCAGGGCTTATGGTTACCGGTTTCCCGATACCCGGGGCGTTGCCCCAGGCTGATATGGATCGGACCTTCGGCCCTGGTTGTCGCGGCAACACCCCGCAAATCATTATGAGCAATCCCCAATTCCAACGGCTCAAAAGCGATGCCGAACGCAAAGCGTTTTATACGAAGTTGAAAGTGCCCACATGGTGGCTGGGTGGCAACAAGCGGAGTTCCAGCTTTGGCTGGGTGAATGTTTTTGAGAAGAGCGACGGCAAATGCGTCTATTGCTCCCGCGATCTTGCCGGCAGCACAGACGCTCTGGCGGAATCCACGGAGGAGCATCTGGTGCCGCGTTCGCTGCTGGAAACCAATGGAGTCCAATCCGACAACGAGCACAACATGGCGATCTGTTGTGCGGGCTGCAATGGTTTGAAAACCGATTGGCTCCCGCCGGTCACTCATCCCTGCTGGAAGAGCCGCAAAGCTTTCATCAAAGAATGCAGCCGGTTCATCGCGGAATGCCGATTGAGAAATTTCCAGAAATACAAAACGCACGTCGAGAATGTGTTGAAGAAACGGGCGGGTCTATGAAACGAGGCCTGATCACCGGCTGGACGTCATCACCTCGGAACGCGGACTTAAGTCCGCGAGTTTCAGTGACGATTGACTTCCTCGCGGACTGAAGTCCGCGCTCCGCAGCCTGCACAATCTCGAACTACCAATCAGGACAGATCCCGGATCGGGATGCCGGCTCCCCCTTTTTCTTTGCTGACTGTTAACCAATTTCCCCGATCTTCCGCCGGATGTTCGCTCCCATTCGATGGATTTGACCTCACCTCTGGCAGAGCATCACGATTTTCGGACGGATTGTCGGTCTGTTCCGGCAGAACATCGTTCTGTTCTGGTAGGAACACGCTTTGCGTGGCGGCAGGAATCGCACGGGCGAGACGCGCGTGCCACTATGACGACTCGCAGCGCGTGCCGTTCCACCATCCACCATCATCAATCCTCTATCCTCGATCTTCCTCTTCGCGAGGCGGATTCACCCCATTTTGATCGCGCAGGCTGCCCGGTAACTTGCAATCGAGGCCTTTATGAAATTCTTGATCCTGATCATCGGCATCGCCATTGGCGCTGCGGGAATGTGGTTTTATCAATCCAATTCCCATCAATCCCAACTCCGTTCTCCGGGCGACCACACTGAAACGACTGCGCGCTCTTCCGGAAATACATTCCAGGACAAGCTCAAGTCGTGGCATTTGAGCGGCGATGACATCAAGGCCGATATGAACAAAACCGGACGCGTCATCCGCGAAAAATCCAAACAGGCCGGCCGGGCCATCTCCGACGCCACGGCGGATGCGCGCATCACCACTTCAATCAAAGCCGCGCTGGTCAAGGATCCCGATTTATCCGCCTGGGACATCTCCGTCGATACAACAGACGGCATCGTGACGCTGTCCGGCTCGGTTTCCAATCCGGACCTCGTCGGCAAGGCGATGTTAGTCGCGATGGACACAGAGGGTGTCCGACAGGTAGTCTCCACCCTACAGATTAAACCGTGAGCGACTAAAAAATCCGCCGCGGTTCGACTTTGCATGAGCAATTTGTCTGATAAAACGCCGAATCCAACGAACCTCGCTTTCATCGAAAGTCTTTACGAGGATTACCTGCGCGATCACGGCTCCGTTTCCGAGGACTGGCAAAAATATTTCAAGGAAGTGGCGAATGGCGAACTGCGTTTTCCCAAGCCGCGCTTCGGCCCCGCCTTTCGTCCGTTCAGTCTTTTCAATCCACCGACCACCACGCAACAACCCGGCCGCACCCGTTTTGCCGACCGTCAAACAGCCGCGTTGCAGGATCGCATTTACCTGCTCGTCCGCTTGTATCGCGTGCGCGGCCATCGCATCGCGAATGTCGATCCGCTCGGCCAGCCGATTCCGATTCCGCCGGAACTTGAGCCGGAGTTTTTTGGATTCACGGATGCGGATATGGATTTGCCGGTTCACACCGAGACGTTTCAATATGACGGTGACCTCACGCTGGGCCAGTTGCTGCAACGTCTGCGCAACACGTATTGCCGATCGATTGGCGTGCAATACATGCAGATCGATGATCTCCGCGTGCGCCGCTGGCTGCAACGCCGGATGGAAGTCACGGAGAACCGCCTGCAACTCACGCGGGATGAACAACTGCGCATTCTCACGCGCCTCACCGACGCGGTGACATTTGAGGAATTCATCCGCAAAAAATTTGTCGGCGCGAAAAGTTTCTCGCTCGAAGGTTCGGAAAGTCTGATTCCCCTGCTCGATCTCGCGATTGAAAAAGCCGGCGAGCAAGGCATTCAGGAAGTCACGATCGGCATGGCGCATCGCGGACGACTGAATGTGCTGGCGAATATCATTGGCAAAAGTCCGCGCCAGATTTTCCGTGAATTCGCGGATACCGATTGGAAAAGTTCCCCGGGCCGCGGCGACGTGAAATATCATCTCGGCTATAGCTCGGAATGGAATCGCGCTTCGGGCGGAAAAATGCAGCTTTCGGTCTGCTTCAATCCCAGCCATTTGGAATTTGTAAATCCCGTCGCGCTCGGACGCACGCGCGCGCGGCAGGATTGTCGCGGCGACAGTCAACGAACGGAAGCGCTGACGTTATTGATTCACGGCGATGCGGCATTTGCGGGTGAAGGCATTGTTCAGGAGACGTTGAACCTGAGTCAGATTCCCGGTTATCGCACCGGCGGGACGCTGCATGTGATCGTGAACAATCAGATCGGTTTCACTGCCGGGCCGGATCAGGCGCGCT
Source organism: Verrucomicrobiia bacterium (assembly GCA_035765675.1). Classification (GTDB taxonomy): domain Bacteria; phylum Verrucomicrobiota; class Verrucomicrobiia; order Limisphaerales; family DASXHY01; genus DASXHY01. Next base: position 2,642 of record DASTXC010000170.1, on the reverse strand, counting down.
CCAGTCAATACGCCAGCGATGTGGCGAAGATGCTGCAGATTCCGATTTTCCACGTGAACGGCGAAGACCCGGAAGCCGTGGCGCAGGTCGTTCGCCTGGGAATGGATTTCCGGCGCGAATTCCAGCGTGATGTTGTGATCAACATGTACGGCTATCGCCGGCTGGGTCACAATGAAGGCGATGAGCCGACGTTCACGCAGCCGGTTTTGTATCGCGCCATCGCCAAGCGAATGCCCGTTCGTGAAGGTTATCTTGAACATCTGCTCAAACTCGGCGGCGTCACGCGCGAGGAAGCCGATGAGATTTCCGCGAAGCGCCGCGAAGTGTTGGAAAAGGAATTGTCGCAATCGCAGAGCGAAACGCCGGACCCGATTCCCACGATCACGCGCAAATTCAAAGGCGGATTGGAACCGGTTGAAGACGATGCGAAGACAGCCGTTCCTCGCGAGAAAATCACGGAATGGCTCGAAGCATTGAACAGTTTGCCGGAAGGCTTTCATCTTCATCCCAAGCTCAAGAAGCTTTTCGAAAATCGCGCACTGATGGCGCGGGGCGATCATCCGCTCGATTGGTCCGCGGCTGAAGCGCTCGCTTTCGCCAGTCTCGCCGCGCAAGGCATTCGCGTTCGGCTCACGGGTCAGGACAGCGAGCGCGGGACGTTCAGCCATCGCCATGCCGTGTTGCACGATTATCAGGATGGCCACACTTACATGCCGCTGAAACACATCACGCCCGGACAGGCGCATGTGGATATCTGCAACAGTCCGCTTTCCGAAACCGGCGTGCTGGGATTCGAATACGGTTACAGCCTGGAATGTCCGGAAGGTCTGGTGTTGTGGGAAGCGCAGTTCGGCGATTTCTGGAATGTCGCGCAGCCGATCGTCGATCAATTCATCGCCAGTGGCGAAGACAAATGGGGCCAGATCAGCGGTCTCGTGATGTTGCTGCCGCATGGATTTGAAGGCCAGGGTCCGGAACATTCCAGCGCGCGATTGGAACGTTTTCTCGCGTTGTGCGTGGAGGACAATATCCAGGTCGTTTATCCGACCACGCCCGCGCAATATTTCCATTGTCTGCGTCGTCAGGCGCTGCGTTCGTGGCGCAAGCCGTTGATTGTGATCACGCCGAAAAGCCTGCTGCGTCATCCGAAAATGGTTGCCGATGCGGACGCGTTTGCGAATGGCGCGTTCCAGAAAATCCTGCCGGATGTGCAGAACCAACCGGCGGACAAGATCACGCGGATTCTGCTCTGCACTGGAAAAATTTATTTTGAACTGGAGGATTTTCGCGCGGAAGCCCAACGTGACGACGTGGCGATTGTGCGATTGGAACAGCTTTATCCGTTGCGCCGGGAAGATCTGGAATCCGTGCTGACGAAATATCCGGCCGGAACGCCGGCGTATTGGGTGCAGGAAGAACCGGCGAACATGGGCGGGTGGAATTACATGAAAATCAATTTCGGCGAAAGTCTGCCCGGCGGTTTTCCGCTCAAAGGCATTTCCCGCGCGGCTTCCGCCACACCGGCGACCGGTTCGCACAAGCGGCACAAACTGGAACAGACGGACGTCATCAAACGCGCGTTCACGGAAGTCTGATCAGGATTTCACAATTACGAGTTACGCATCACGCAATACGTATCACGCTTTATGTCCATTGAATTGAAAGTTCCCGAAATCGGCGAATCGATCACTGAGGTTGAAATTGGTGAGTGGTTGAAAAAGGAAGGCGACGCGGTCAAGAAAGATGAAACCGTGGTCGCGCTGGAAAGTGAAAAGGCGACCGTGGATCTGCCCGCGCCCGAGGACGGAACGATTTCCAAAGTGCTGAAACAAAAAGGCGAAGTCGCCAAAGTGGGCGAAGTGATCGCGCACCTGGAAACCGGCAAAGGTGAATCCACATCCACGAAATCCGAAACGAAAGCGGCGGAAAAAACCTCCCCGGCAAAAACCGAACGCAAAACCGAGGAGCGTCGCGACGTGAAGACGGAAAAAGCGCCCGCGGAAGCGGCGTCCAAACCGCGCAGCCAGCAGCGTTCCACGCGCGAAGAACCGGAAAGCTCGACGAGCACCGAAGAAAATATCGAGCCGAGAGAATCGCAGACCAGCGGAGCACCGGGCCGCGAAGAGGAAATTGTGCCGATGAGCCGATTGCGCCGCACGGTCGCCGAACGTCTCGTCGAAGCGCAGCGCAATGCCGCGTTGCTCACGACTTTCAACGAGATCGACATGGCGGAAGTGATGCAGTTCCGCAAGGAATACGGCGAAGCGTTTCAATCCAAGCACAACGTAAAGCTGGGATTCATGTCGTTCTTCGTGAAAGCGACGATTGAAGCGTTGAAACAATTTCCTGCACTGAACGCCGAAGTGCGCGGCACGGACATCGTTTACCGGAATTACTACGATATCGGTGTGGCGATTGGCAGCGGCAAAGGTTTGGTGGTACCGGTATTGCGCCACGCGGAACGCATGAGCTTCGCGGAAATCGAACAAACGATTGGCGATTTCGGACGGCGCGCGAAGGAAAACAAATTGAAGATCGAGGAACTCCAGGGCGGAACGTTCACGATCAGCAACGGCGGCGTTTACGGTTCGCTGCTGTCCACGCCGATTGTGAATCCTCCGCAAAGCGGCGTTCTCGGCATG
>DASTXC010000169.1:0-30865 GCA_035765675.1 Verrucomicrobiia bacterium | reverse complement strand
ATAACTGATCCGGTGATGACCGTCCCGATGACTGTGTTACTGGGAATCGCAGGACTTATGGTATTGTTCGCCACCCTTACCCCGGCAACAGCCTCAGTTCGAAGGAATCGAAAAAGTGGGGATTTTTAAACGGGCTGCTAGTCCATCTTCTGGTCTCGCTCCATCCCAATTGCCGTCGCGGGGTGAGTGGATTTGAAAATCCGCTTTCCTAAATTCAGCGCCTCGGTTGCTCATAATATTTTTGAATGGTTTAAAGTTCTCCGGTAAAGGCTTTTTGGAGGATGGACTGGCGGAGGCGGGTGGCGCGCTGGAGGTTGGCCGACACCACCGACTCCAACTCCTCCACCACGCTCAACCGTCGCTCCACTTCCGCCACAATCCGTGTCTGCTCCGCCAGCGGGGGAATTACCCCAACGGGGTAATGGCCATCAGCCCAGGGTTGCGAGACACGAGCTACCCTGGGAAATCTTTCCGGGAATTCAACAACCCTGAAAGGGTTGGAGCCGACCGGACGAAAAAAGCGATCACAACCCCGTTGGGGTCGGGGAAGATAATTAAACCCGTTTCCCAGGGTAGCCTCGCGGACTCGGCAACCCTGGGCTGAACGAGGCAATCCCGTTGGGATTAGAAATGACGCGTTCATATCAGTTCTCCCGCCATAAAAACGTTTTTCGACTTTGCCGCCCTGCTCCGCCACTTGCGTTTTAATGCGGTAAACTTCGTAACCGACATTCATGCCATCGGCGACGGCGCGTTCGTGATTGTATTCGGTGACAAGATTTTGATAGAAGAAACCGATGGTTTGTTTTGACGGTGTAGCGGTGAGGCCAATAAGAAAGGCGTCGAAATATTCCAACACCTGTCGCCAAAGTCCGTAAATGGAGCGATGACATTCGTCGGTGATGATGAAGTCGAAGGTCTCGATCGGAATCACGGGATTGTAGGCGACATCAATGGAGCGCGGGTCTGTGACCCGCAGCAGGCTCGCACTTTTATTGTCGCTGGATATTTCGACGTCGCGGTTGTTATTCACATTGCTGCGGCTCACAGAGCCGCGCTCCGCCATCGCTGCTGCGATTTCAAACCCGGATTTTTCATCCAGATCTTCATCCAGTTCCTCGCCGCGCAACATTGAGTAAAGGCGTTGGATGGTGCAGATCGTCACGCGCGAAATGTCGTCGAGCTTGTTCGAGGTAAGATGCTGGACATTGTAAAGCTCAGTGAACTTGCGACCGGCATTTTCCTCGGCAGCGATCCCATGTTTCCCTTTGCGGCAACGGCGCCATTGCCGGACGGTTTGGATGAATTTCTTCTCGGCTTTTTCCTCTGGAGTCATCGAAATATTCCCCGGGCCAACGTGCATGCATCCTAGGGAAAGAATTGGTTGTAGCAACGTAAAAGGATGGGCGGCGGCGAACGGGTCGGGTCAAAAACCGAGAATGCTCCGGTTGATATTGCAGGACAACGGATGTGCAACCGCATTCTAAATCCGGCATTTCAAGCACAATTGATCTGGGCAACTCTTCCTGCCGCTTCTCTCCTGCTCTCAATTCGTATCGTCATCTGGAAACAAAAAACGGTGAGTCACTGTTGCCTCAAGAAAAATCCATCGTCGTTCTGCTGAATTCCTCATCGGCACAAATTGCAGGGCGGTGTCCGCGCGCAGGGCAAAAAATTCCTAAAGATTCGCTCAAGTTTCTCTTCGACCGTCCGACATTTGCCCTTTTTCCGCCCTGAAGCGGCGATTTCTGCCGGGTACTACTTACTTTATAAAGTCTGGCAAACCTTCTGCTAAACCGGGTTCAACGTTGCATGAAGTCGTTGATGTTACTCGGTTCAATCGTCGGTTTTGTGATCGGCACCAGTTTCGGACTGGCCGCGCAAAGCTCCTGGCCCACGTCGCTCTGGCGTGCCTGCGCCGCGGCGCTCGCTGCCGGATTACTCACCCGTTGGTGGGGAAAAATCTGTATGAACGGCCTGCGCGACTCGCTTCAGCAACAACGTCACGGCCGCTCGACGCCCGCTCAAACCAAACCCATTACTAAGATATGAAACCTCGCTCCAGCTCAACTCCGGCTGGTTCCACTCAACTTTTGGAATCCCGACCGACGCCCCAGGAACTCTGGAAGCGATATCATCGCCAGGCAGACACCTCCACGGAAAACGCGCTCGTCGAACAATATCTTCCGCTCGTGCGCACTGTTGTCGGGCGTCTCGCCATGACCTTGCCGGAGCACGTTGATCAGGATGATTTGAACAGCGCGGGTCTGGTCGGGCTGTTGCAGGCGTTGCGAAATTACGATCCCGCCAGCGGAAATTCTTTCGAAACCTATGCCCGTGTGCGCATTCGCGGCGCCATGCTGGATGAGCTTCGGCGAATGGATTGGGTTCCGCGCACGATTCATGAAAAAGCCCGTCGCATTCAGGAAGTTCTCGGAAAGCTGGAACAACAGCTCGGCCACACACCTACCGAGGAACAAATGGCTGAAGCTTTGAACATGTCCATCGAGGAATACACCGATCTGCTGAATGAAATACGTCCGGCGGCGTTTGTCTGTTTGGATTCCACACCAACCACCGAGGGTGGCGAAGCGGGAAGTCTGTACGACGTGGTGGCGAACCCGAATGAAGACAGCCCGATTGAAGAAGTTTCCCGGCGGGAATTGAAAGATGTCGTTCTCGCCCGGCTCAAGCAGCTTCCCGAAATTCAGCGCAAAGTGCTCGCGCTTTATTACCATGAAGATTTACATCTGCGCGAAATCGCCGAGGTGTTCGGACTTACCGAATCGCGCATCTGCCAGATTCATTCGCAGGCCATTCTGAACATTCGTTCGTATATGCAGCGCTATGAATCCGGCATGGCCGGCAACGTCAGCTTCGCGAAGCGTTCATGATTATCCTGGTCGGCATCATCATCGTCACGGCTTCAATCGTCGGCGGCTTCATCTGGGGCGGCGGACATCTCGGAGCGCTGTGGCACCCGAACGAACTGGTCGTCATTGCCGGCGGCGCGTTTGGCGGACTGGTCATCATGTCGCCCAAGAAAGTCCTGATCGACATGGTGAAAGGAATGGTGACCTGTCTAAAAGGCGCGCCGCACAATCGCCAGGCCTACGAGGAACTGCTGAAAGTGCTTTATGAATTGTTCCTGCTGGGCCGCCGCAACGGAATGATCGCGCTGGAAGAACACGTGATGGATCCGAAAAACAGCGTCATCTTCAAGCGTTATCCGATTTTCTCGGGAAACCATCATGCAGTGGAATTTCTTTGCGGCAGTCTGCGGCCGATTATCGATGGCAAAATCAAACCAGATCAATTGCGCCTGTTGCTGGATGTCGAAATCGAACGCATGGAAGTCGAGCATCACGCGCCGGTGAACGTGCTGACGAAAACCGCGGATGCGATGCCGGGCTTCGGCATTGTGGCGGCGGTGCTGGGTATCGTGATTACGATGGCTTCTATTTCCGGCCCGGTCGAACAGATCGGCGAACACGTCGCTGCTGCATTGGTGGGAACCTTCCTCGGCATTCTGCTTTCCTACGGTTATATGAATCCGCTGGCGACGAACCTGGAATTCATGGGCGAAGCGGAACTGGATTACACCCGGTGCATTGCGGCCTGCGTGGTTGGATTTGCCAACGGCATGGCACCCGTGACCGCCGTCGAAATCGGACGCCGCGGTCTCAGCAGTGAATTGCGTCCGAGCGCGGATGAACTGGAGCAGATGCTCAAAGCGCTCAAAGCCCCGGCTAAAGGTTGATCCATGGCCAGAAAGAAACATGGAGGTCATCACGGCGGTTCGTGGAAAGTCGCTTATGCCGATTTCGTCACGGCGATGATGGCTCTGTTTCTCTGCCTCTGGCTCACGGCGCAGGACACCAAGATCAAGGACGCCGTCGAACGCGCTTTTCGCAATCCTTTCTCCGCGGTTAACAAGGAATCGACCGGCATTATTCCCAATCCCGAAAAGGACGCCACAACTCCTAAGACCGATTCCAGTGGCAAATTCAAAACTGCCAATGCCATCGAAATGGAAATGCTCCGGCACATCACAGAAGACCTTTCGAAGATGTTGGCGGAAATGGAGGACGCACAGAATTCAGTGCTGTTGGAGTTGACGCCGGATGGCTTGCGCATCAATGTTTTTGATCGTTCACAGAAACCCATTTTCGAAGCGGGAAGCGATGTGTTTACCAGCTACGGATCCTGGGTTTTCTCCACGCTGGCGTGGGAAATATCGCGCTACCAGACATTCCGCATTGAGCTTGAGGGCCATACGGAATTGAACAACGAAACCGGGCGTGAAACCCATAGCAAATGGGAACTCTCGGCGGATCGCGCCAATGCCGCGCGCCGCAAGCTGCTTCAAAACGGTGTCGCGACCCAGCAGATTTACAAAGTCTCCGGTTTTGCCGACACGCAACCCATGGCGCACACCGCGCCGACTGCGGAAGTCAACCGCCGCGTCACGGTATTGTTGAAAGTCCAGAACCAGAATGAACCGTTGATTTCCTCCGCTTCGTCCACGCCATGAGCAGCCCCCATTCTACTTTCGTTCCTTTGACCGCCGCCGCGCCATCCGAGAAAACCAATGGTGAAGCCCGGCTCACTGTCCTGACTCAGGCGAGTCACGTTCAACCCTTTCGTCCCTTGGGCCAGCCCTCTGCGCCTGCTCCCGCACAATCTGAAAAAACCTCCTGCGAACCGCGCGTTACGGTTCAGCGCGATGGCGACCGGGTCACATCAATCCAGGTACATTGCAGTTGCGGAGAAGTGATTGAGCTGGGGTGTGTTTACGGAGCGTGAGAGAGTGGTGAGGCGTTAAATGAGTTAAATAGGTTAAATGAGTTGTTGGTTCAGCGCCTTACTGATCTTCGCACGCGCCTCGTTTAACTTATTTAACCTATTTAACTGATTTTAACTCTTTACCCCCTCTTCCCCAAAAACAAGAAGGCCCGGGAAACCCGGGCCTTGTGAAATCCTCCAGGGAATTTTAGTAGCGTTCACGGCGACCGCCGCCGCCACCACCACCGCCGCCAAAGCGACGTCCACCACCGCCACCGCCACCGCCCGGACGTTCTTCACGGGGACGAGCAACGTTGACAGTCAAAGCGCGGCCGTCAACTGACTTGCCGTTCATCGCTTCGATTGCTTTTTGAGCCTCTTCAGGGGAGCTCATGGTGACAAACGCGAAGCCACGGGGGCGTCCGCTCATTTTGTCCATCATCAGGTTGGTTTCGAGGACCGTGCCATGCGCAGCAAAGGCGTCATGCAGGTCGTTTTCTGTGGTGTTGAAGGAAAGATTTCCTACAAACAATTTATTACTCATACTGTATTTAATCTGCTTACCTTGCTCTGCTTTCTGAGACTGTTCCCGACTGCCGGGTCTAAAATCACCACTGAACCTAGTTCACCTGAGGATTTACCATGCCTTGAAATTGCAAGTGCTTTGACAGATTTGCGATACACTGCGCTGCGCTGACCTGAATAGCAACTAAAAAGTATGAATTGAGGGTAGGTCTTTACCCACCGTTCGGCCTTAAAAATAGAACCGCTTTTCCGCCCAATTTTCGGGAAATACCTACCTTTTCAATCCCGTCGGTCCAGAGATTCTCAAAAGATGCCTGCAAAATCCAAAAAACAACAAATGGCCGCTGGCGCAGCGCTCTCCGCGAAACGCGGCAAACGCAGCAAATCCTCCCTCAAGGGCGCTTCCAAAAGCATGGTCAAATCCATGAGCGAAAAAGAGCTGCGCGACATGGCAAAAACCAAACGCAAGAAACTGCCGACGAAAAAGAAATCCACCAAAAGCAGTGGAAAAAGCAGCAGCAAAAGCCGCACTAAAAAGAAACGCAGCAAGTGACGCCTGGGGGCGCGGAGCATCGCTCCGCGCGCTTCACGTAAGAATTCCAAACGGGGAACCGATCGGAAAAGTCTGTCTCCCAAACTAGGTTCCTATCTGTTTGCGAATCGCATCGCAAATCTGGCGCGACCATTTTTCCAGCGCCGCCAAATCCCGGCCTTCGACCAGCAATCGCGCTTTGGGTTCCGTACCTGAGTAGCGCAGCAACAACCGTCCGCCCTGCCCTTGCAGTTCTTTCTCTGCTTCGGCGACCAGACGATTGACGCCATCGAGCTCCGCGAACGGCTTTTTCTCGCGCACGCGCACATTCGTCACCAGTTGAGGAAAGCGCGTCCAGCATTTCGCCAGTTTTGAAAGCGGCTGATCTTTCGCTTTCATGATCCGCAGAATCTGCAGCGCCGCAACCAATCCATCACCGGTTGAACTGTAATCGCGGAAAATCATGTGTCCGCTTTGTTCACCTCCCAGGTTGAAGCCGTTGCGCAACATTTCATCAATGACATTTTTGTCACCCACGGCCGTGCGAATCATTTTGCCGCCCGCCGCAAGAATCGCGGCTTCCAATCCGGCATTGCTCATCACTGTTGTGACTACCGTGTTTTCGCCCAACACACCGCGATCCAGCATTTCCAGACCGGCAATCGCCATGATATCATCGCCATCGATCAACGTTCCGGTTTCATCGCAAAGAATCACGCGGTCTGCATCGCCATCGTGCGCGATGCCAATGCACGCCTGATGTTCGCGCACTTTCTGGGACATCAGTTCCGGATACATGGAACCGCAATCCTTGTTGATGTTCATGCCGTCGGGATGATTTCCGTAAACAATGACTTCCGCGCCGAGTTCGCGCAGGACGCAGGGCGACGCCTTGTAAGCCGCGCCATTGCCCGCATCGAGAACGATCTTCATGCCTTCGAGCGTCAGATTTCGCGGGAACGAACTTTTCGCGTATTCGATGTAACGGCCCAGCGCGTCGTCAATGCGCACCGCTTTGCCAATGGCATCCGCTGTTGGCCGAATGTTTTCAATTTCGCCGCTGAACACGAGATTCTCGATCTTCGCTTCAATCTGGTCGTCGAGCTTGTAACCGTCTGGACGGAAAAACTTGATGCCATTGTCCGCATAAGGATTGTGCGACGCGGTGATTACAATTCCAGCATCCGCGCGCAAACTGCGGGTGACATACGCGACTCCCGGCGTGGGCAAAGGTCCGATGAACAGGACATCGACACCCATGGAAAGAATTCCGGAGGAAATCGCATTCTCAAGCATGTAACCGGAAAGCCGCGTGTCTTTGCCAATGACGATTTTGTGCCGCCCGCGGCCGCGTGCCTGGCTTTCCAACGTTTTGAAAACATGACCGGCGGCGCGTCCGAGTTTCAGCGCGGTTTCTGCCGTGACTGGTTCAATATTGGCGGTTCCACGCACGCCGTCCGTGCCGAAGATTTTTTTGGATGAACTCATGAATTAAAAAGCTGAGGAATAGTATCAGGGTTGTTGTCCGACTGCCATCTTCAGTTCGTCGAGCGAGATTTTCTCCCGTCGAGCATCGTCTTCAAAGACTTCGGCTGGCTCTTTAAAATCACCAATGTCAATTGACCATCCGATGAAATGACCGCGCGAATCAAAAGTGTAGCCCGCCAGACCAGATGACGCGAAACGACCGGCTGGACCGGTAATTTGATAGTAGGTATTTCCGCCGGAAATGATGCGATAGGCATCCTTCGGTTTTTTCAACCACGCGAGGCAGGACGAGACATCAACCACGGAGCGCGGAGGTTTCGCGCGGAAATAGGGAATTCGATCAACAGCGACACACCCGATCAGAAGAAGAATCGGAACTCCAATACTGATTGCGATAATTTTTAGAAGCCGCCTCATCGGACTACTTCTTCGGCGGAATCACCACTTCCACCTCGTCCGGAATCACTCGCGTGTAAACAAATCCCGAAGGCACCACCACTTCAATTCGCTTGTGCAACTCGCGCGCGGACTCGATATCGCGCAAATCCACCTGGGCGTGAATGCTCTTCGGATCAAAATTTTGAAACGCCCTCGGTTCCGCTTGAATCGTCACCTGCACTTCCGTCGGATTCACCTCCAGCGTGCGGACATCAGCCGCCGGAAAAACCACCAGCACCGGAACATTCACGTAGGTGCGTTCCACCGCATGCTTTCCGAAATTCGCCAGGCCAGATGAGATATCTTTTCCGAGCAAGACTTTCCAGACCGTCAGCCAGATCAGCACGGCGAAAACCAGCGACAACAATTTCAACCAGAAATCGCGAACGATGAGATTGCGGAAAAATTCAATCATTTGCCAAGGCTGCTGGAAGATGCGGGCGCCGATTCTGCCGGAGTCACGGGCTCAGCCGCCGCTTTCTCGTTCACGACCGGCTGAGGTTTCACGCGATCAATCGTCCAGGCACGAATCCACGTTACCCAGTTGCGCGATTTGGCTGGCGTGATCAGCACGGAACTCAGGAACGAGCGCAGCGTTTCCAGTGTGACCGCGCGCGTAAGATGACCTTTGTAAGCGTAGGAAATCGCGCCGGTTTCTTCCGACACCACCACGATCAACGCATCCGTTTCTTCGCTCAGGCCAATGGCGGCGCGATGCCGCGTGCCGAGTGACTTGTTCAAATCCTGCCGTTGTGTCAGCGGAAAAATGCAGGCCGCGTAAGCAATCTTGTCGCCCTTGATAATTACGCCGCCGTCATGAATCGCGTTGTTCGGAAAGAAAATGGTTTCCAGCATTTCGGGCGTCGCTTCGCAGTTCACCACAATTCCCGATTCCACCGCTTCGTGAAGATGAATCGATTGTTCGATAGCGATCAGCGCGCCGATGCGAACATCGGAAAGGCGTTCCACGGTTTGAATAATGACTTCGATGTTTTCGCGTTGTTCGTGCGCCGTGGCAAATAACGGAAGATTGCCAAGTTCCGCCAGCATCCGGCGCAGTTCCGGTTGAAACAGCACGACGATGGAAACACTGAAGAAGGCTAGAAACGCACTGAGCAGCCAGCGCAAAACTTCGAGTTCCAACAGGTAAGTCACGAAAACGAACGTCAGGAAAACCGCAACGAATCCGGTGACCACCGGCGCGCCGCGCGTTCCGCGAATGAAACGGAATGCGTAGTAGATTCCGATCGTCAGGATCAGAATCTCCAACACATGCCGCCACATATTTCCGAAAAATTCCCAGTTCATTTTCTGCGCGCCAGAATCGCTTCCGTCATGCGGATCGCCTGCACCGTTTCCGCCACGTCGTGGGTTCGGATCAATTGCGCCCCGGCTTCCACGGCGAGACAGGCGCAGGCCAATGAAGCCGGCCAGCGGTCGTTCAGTTCCGTCCCGAGCAGTTTTCGAATGAACGACTTGCGCGAAACCCCAAGCAACAACGGGCGTCCCGGCTTTCGAAAAGTTTTCAATGCACCGAGCAATCGCAGATTGTGCTCCAACGTTTTTCCGAAACCGATTCCGACATCAAATATAACTTGCTCGTTTGCAATTCCGCAACGGTTCAATCGCTCCAGACGCTCAGAAAAAAACTCACCGACCTCGCGCACCACATCGTCATACACCGGATTCGCCTGCATGGTTTGCGGCGTTCCCTGCATGTGCATGCAGACATAGCCGGCGCCCGCTTCGGCGACGATGCGCCACATCGTTTCATCTTCGCGATTGGCCGCGATGTCATTCACGATGCTCGCGCCGGCGCGCAATGCGGCTTTCGCCACGGCAGGCTTGAGCGTATCGATGGAAATGGGAACAGCGATTCGATCCGCCAGGCGTTCGATCACTGGAATCACGCGCCGCAATTCTTCAGCTTCCTCCACCGGCACTGCGCGCGGACGGGTCGATTCGCCGCCGATGTCCAGAATCTCCGCGCCTTGTTCGATCAATTCCAAGGCATGCGCCACCGCTGCATCCGGATTCAGAAATTGGCCGGCATCGGAAAATGAATCCGGGGTGACGTTCACGATGCCCATAACCAGCGCCGGTCGCGGAAAGGTGAATTCAAATTGGCGCGCGCGCAGCAGCATGAGTCAAAAGTCGGAACCGGCAGACACACGCCTCCGGAGCGCAGACTTCCAAATCTGCTGTATCGCAGGTTTCTGAACCTGCGCGAGCCGGATATTTCCGTAGCTCTCGAAGGAATTGCATCCGGCCGATTTGGAAATCGGCAATCCAGCAACCCTAGAGGTCTGCGCTACAAAACCTGCGCTGGAAACATCGGCATTCACCTCAATCGGATCTGTTTAATAACCCGCGCCCGACTTGGATTTCTCGATCAGTTCAATCTCGTATCCTTCCGGCGCATCGATGAACGCAAACACACTCCCGCTCGAACTCGCGGTTGGTCCGTCGGAATATTTCAGTCCAAGTTGTTCCAGGTGCTTGCCGAAACTTTCGAGACTTTCAACTTCAAACGCGAGATGCGTGAGATCCGATTGAACCTCAACCGGTCCGCTTCCGGGAAAATGCGTGATCTCAATCTGCGCGTCGCTTCCAGGAACTTTCAGAAACACGAGTTCTGAACCGCGCGGTGATTTGTGGCGCCGGATTTCTTCCAGGCCGAGAACGTTTTTGTAGAAATCGACGGTGCGTTCGAGATCGTTGACGCGATAACGCGTGTGCAAAAATTTTGTAACCTTGCTCATGCGCTCACGATACGGACTGAACCCGCAAGTGAGAAGCGGGAACTGCAAAGCGCAAGCGGCAGGGGCGCAACTTAACACGCGCACCAAACAACGGATCGAGCTTTCGAAAATCCGAACGGCTGATCACTCCCTCTCCTCCGAGCAAAGCCGGAGGAGAGGGCCGGGGTGAGGAGGTTTTTAGCTCAAAATCCCCTCTCCCTAACCCTCTCCCCGCGCTTCGCTGCGGGGCGAGGGAATCGAAAATGGTGCGGGTGTCAAGTTGCGCCCAAGCCGCAGCGTCGATGCAATTCCAGCTACAGGTGAACATCGGTCTCAACTGAAGTAGCGCAGGTTCCCACCCTGCTGTATCGCCGATTTCCAAATCGGCTGGGCGTGAAATGTTCGAAACGCATCTAAAATGTTTCCGCCTTGCAGGTCAAAAAACGTGCGAGACAGCAGATTTGGAAATCTGCGCTACGAAGTGTTTTGCCGCATCGTTATTCTTTCTTCTCTCCTGGCTAAACCGTATTGCCCTGAGGTTGCCCGGGGGAACCCTTGGAAAAAGTTCCGTGTGATTTGGATTATGTGTTCGCGCGATTCGCGGATAGAAATTTCACGAACAAATTTTTTGGGAAGCAATCGATGCAAACGTTTATTTATCGGAATCTAGGGATGGCTGCTCTTTTCACGCTGATGGCCGGAAGCCTGGCAACGGCTCACGCAGAGTTTTCCAATTTTCCTGTGGAGAATCTGCCGGCCGTTGATTCGAGTTCTGTTTCCTGGGCGGATTTCGACAATGATGGCCGCCTGGATTTCCTGATCCTTGGAACCACCAACAGCAGCGGGAATGGTTGCATCGCGCAATTGTGGCGGAACACAGGCAACGGATTTACGAACGTGCCGGTCGCGGGTTTGCCGGGCGTGATGTTTGGTTCGGCCGAATGGGCGGATTTCGACAACGACGGGCGCATGGATTTCCTGTTGGTCGGAACAACCAATGGCATCGGCACCGGGGCGATTTCTCAATTGTGGCGCAATACGGGAATCGGTTTCGCCAATGTGACCAGCGTCGTCACGCCCGGCCTTCCGCAAATCAGTCAGGGCGCAATCGGTTGGGGTGATTTCAACAACGACGGCCATGTCGATTTTGCTGTCGCTGGATTCACTTCAACCGGCAAGGTGGCGCAGGTGTGGCAAAACACCGGAAGTATTTTCACGAACGCAACCGCATCCATTGCGCCCGACCTCGCACCCGTGGCGTATGGCTCCATTGCCGTCGCAGATTTCAACAACGACAGTCGTTTGGATTTCCTGCTCACTGGAGAATTGACCGGTGGCCAACAGGTTTCCCAACTCTGGCAGAACACGCCTTCGGGTTTCGTGAATCAGACCGGCGCGCTTGCTCCCGGTTTGCCTGGCGTGGTGTTTGGTTCGGCATCGTGGGGCGATTTTGATGGCGATGGCAGATTGGATTTCCTGATCTCGGGCGAAACGCTGATCGGTCAGACGACGGAAAAAATTACCCAAATCTGGCGCAACACCGGAACGGGATTCACCAATGTGTCCGTAGCGGAACTTTCTGGATTTCGTTACAGCGCTTCCACGTGGGGCGATTTCAATAATGATGGGAAACTGGATTTCCTGCTCACCGGTGTTCCCACCAACGGCGCGACGTCAGAGATCTGGTTGAATTCCGGCAGCACTTTTACGAATGCCAATGCGGGATTGCCGGGCGTTTATTCCTCCGCCGCGAAATCGTCGGCGATTGCTGATTTTGATAACGACGGCAGCCTGGATATTCTTCTGACCGGCAGCAAATCCGGCGGCGGACGGCTCTCGGAACTGTGGCGCAATTTCCCGATCATCGCCAATACCCCTCCGCCCGCGCCTTCGAATCTCAGCGTTACTATTTCCAATGGCTTCACGCAGTTTTCGTGGTCAGCGCCGGTTGATGCAATTTCGGGAACGAATCTGAGTTTCAATCTGCGGATCGGCACCACGCCGGGTGGCAGCGATGTGGTGAATCCGAATGCTGACAATGCAACCGGTTTTCGCCGCGTGCCGGCGTTGGGGAACGCGCAAATCCGCACGACAGCGCAGTTGAATCTGCCGCCCGGAACTTACTATTGGAGCGTGCAAGCGGTGGACGAAGCGTATCTCGGCGGCGCGTTCGCAGAAGAAAGCGTTGCTATCGTCAACCCACCCGTGTTGAGCATCGCTCGTTCAGGAACCAATGCCATTGTCTCCTGGCAGCCCGCGATTGCTGGTTGGATTTTGCAGGAAACGTCGAATCTGAATCCGAGCCACTGGACCAATTCGCCCAGCGGTTCAACGAATCCTGCAACGATTCCAGCGGTCGAGGCGACCAAGTTCTATCGCTTGTTCAAGCCGTAAAAATCTTTCACGCCAAAAGAAAACAAGCGCATGAAGATGAACAAGGCGAAGAGATTTGAAACTTTGGAAACGTCGGAAGCGCTTACAATTTAGAATGTTGCCGGATCAAATTTCCACGACGGAAAAAAAATCGCAAACAGCTGACAAACAAGAAGTAACAATCAAAAGATAAAACTACGGATATTAGCAGGCATGAGTTCCGCTATTTGAACTCTGACCTAAAGGTCAAAAGAACCAAACATTATGAAACGAATCATTGATCTACTCATGGTAACAACCCTGGTCTGCTTGTGTTCCTCACAAGTCCTCGCCGTCCCGACTGCCCTGGCTCCTGACGCTGGAACCTCCAGCCTCTTGTTGGCTGGAGCTTTCGCCGGCCTGACCTTTGCCCGCCGGTTCTTCCGGTAAGATATTGTCGGCGGCTGAATTCGTTTTGGCCGCCGACTTTCAGTAGAATCAGAAGTCGGAATTTCTCGAAACAAGGACTGCAGTCGCTTTTACGGTAACAAAATTAACCCTAACTCTAATGAAAACGTCTTTCTTGAAACGTTACTTATCCATTTTATCAATGCTCGCAGTGGCTGTTTTGCCCTTGGTGTCTGCCTCAGGACAAAATAATTGCCTTTTGCAATTCCCCCCTTTCAGTCCGATTTCATTGAACGCAGCGGCTGACGGAATGCATCTCACTCTTGCGGCGGCACCGGGAAGTCCGCTGCCTGCTGGCGAATACTCCTACTGGTGCGTTGACGTTACCTCGGAACACAACGGCGCCAATGACGCTCCGTTTTTCTTTCCTTTTTCATACACGGGCGCGACGCTCTACTCCACTTGCGACGAAAATCTTCTGAGCTATCCCACTCTCTCTGGTTACGTGGGACTCGGAAATCTCAGCAAGGTCAATTACATTTTGAATCACAAGCAAGGAGCTTATGAGGATATTCAGGACGCAATCTGGCATTTTGTTGGAGGACCTGAATTATCAAATCCTCTCTCAGCAGCCTCCCAGTCAATGGTGGATGCGGCGAATGCAAACCCGAACTTTTCTCTTAAATGCGGCGATGTCGTAGCCGTGGTGGTAGAAGTTCCGCCAACACTAATCCCGAAGGCACCTTCCAATTATCCTCATCGCACTCAACCTGGACACATTCAGCTTATTGTAATCGAAGTTCCGGCTCCCTGCGTTCCGTGCATCAGCGTCACCAAAACGATCGCCTGTTTGCAGCCCACCAATACGCTCGCTGATTTCGGCAAAATTGCCGCTGCTTTCAAAGGAGACACGCTTCCCGAATTTGCCTACGGCATCACGGTCACCAACTGCGGCACGATTCCCCTGACCAATATGTCCGTCATCGACAACATGTTTGGTGACATCACCACGAACCTCTTCGCCCCTGGAACCGTGTTCGCTCCCGGCGCTTCGGCCACGTATTACTACAGCGCCGCGCTCGATGTGAATACCACCAACACGGTCATCGCTGCCGGCCAATCCACTCAGGACGGCCAGACCATTCAAGCTCAGGACAGCGCGCTCGCTATCATTGATACCGCCAGCCTCAGTGCGGATTTGAAGGTCTCTTCCGCCTGCGACGAAGACGGCGATAACAGCGACGATCACGTCCAGATCTCCGGTTGCGCGACCAATTGTTCGGTCACCTATTCGTTGACCATCTGCAACACGGGCACAGCGACATTGACGGATTTCACCATCAATTCGACCACTGCAACGGGCCTCAGCCTGCCTTCCGGTTTTGAACTCGCTCCCGGCAAATGCCGGACCATCACCGGAACAGTTGAAGTCAAGTGCCCGGGCAAAACCGCGACGGTCACGGTCACCGGCAAAGTGAAACCCGACGATCTGCATTGCTCGATCTATGATTCCACGGGCACGAACGTCATCACCGCGAGTGACTCCGGCGCGGCCACGGTGGAATGCGGTCTGAGCCAGGGCAGCATCTGCGGTTATGTCTTTCAGGATTGCGATGGCAACGGAAATCTCTCCGGGGGTGATGCCGGCATGAAATCGGTAACCGTGACATTGAAGAGATCCAATGGCACCGTCGTGCAGACCACGAAAACCGATACGAACGGCGCGTATTGCTTCTACGACATCACGCCCGGAACCTACAAAGTAGTTGTCACCACACCTTACGGTTACACCCAGACGGCCGGCACCTGCAAACCCCAGTGGAAAGACCGTTATGGCCGTTCCTGCTGGAAAGACAACGACGGCTACACGCACTGGAAGGAAGATGGCCGCGATTGCTGGAATGACCGTTACGGCACGAAGCATTGGAAAGACGATTGGGGTCGCGATTGCTGGAAAGACCGCTATGGCCGCACCTGCTATCAGAACTGGAACTACATCAGTTGCAATGCTCCGAAAAACAATGAAGAAACCGTGGTGGTTACCGCCTGTGGCGCCGAAGCGAACGTAAACTTCAGCTACAAAGGCACGCAGCAGAAAGTCGAATGCAAGATCAGCGGCCCGAGCAGCGTTCGTTGTGGCGATTATGCAACCTACACCTGCACGGTCTCCAACACCGGTAATGCCTGCTTCACGAAAGGCTGCAAAGTGAACGTCGGCGGTCGTGACTACGACTGCCCGAAACTGAGCCCGGGCGAATGCTATACGTTCAAAGTCAACTGCTCCTTCTCCTGGTACGACTACGGTGATTACTATTGCCGGGCAACCGCGACGTG
This sequence comes from Verrucomicrobiia bacterium, assembly GCA_035765675.1. Lineage (GTDB taxonomy): Bacteria > Verrucomicrobiota > Verrucomicrobiia > Limisphaerales > DASXHY01 > DASXHY01. The sequence goes on along the minus strand of DASTXC010000169.1, from coordinate 15,262 downwards.
CTATTCGTCTTCCGGAAGTTCGAGCTATTATCAATCGTCTTGCAAAACATCGATCCGCCGATGGTAAGAGCGGTCAGTTTGTAAAATAACGATTGTTTGAATCTGCCCGGTGCGTGCGAGAAATCGTGCGCGCCGGGCAAAGTTTTTGGGATCGACAAGGTATGGCGGAACGATGCGTGTAGTTGCGTAAGAACCCAATCAGGAACCAAACCGCTGCGCTGCCATCGGATGGAAGATAAGCGCAGACATCGCGTTCAACTCCGGGCGTCTTGCGGTTTGAGATTGATGAGAGAAACTACGGCTCGGAGATGACGTTGCGTCGCGTGAGCTGTTTCTGCTCGGGGGCAGTTGGCTGGATCAACAGAAAGGCCAGATCGTTCTTGATAAACGGACCCAGCAGCGATCGATCAAAAACCTGCGCCTGAATTTCATAGAGGCTCGGGAAAAAATTGCTGCCGTAAACTTCGTTCTGGTATTTGATCTTCGCCTGAATCTCCGCCGAGCTGTAGGAGCGCGCGTTCAGCAGGGCAACAGCCGCAATCAGAATGCAGGAAAAACGCACCATCCCGGCGATCATGCCGAGATAAAACTCACTGGAACCGAAAGAATCGCGACCGATCAACTTGCCGCCCAGCGCTTTCTTCAATGTGGAAAATCCGGCAGCAATCAAAACCGCCAGGACGATGTAAGCCATCAAATAGCTCGACAAAAGGCTGAAAACCGAATTGCTGCTGAGCAACTGGCCAACGGGTTGGTAAATGACAGCGCAGCCAAAAGTGATCACAACCCACATCAGGGTGCCAATCAGTTCTTCAGACATCCCGTTCTTGCGTCCGCGCCGCACACCGAAAAACAGCACCACGCAAATCAGGACATCGAACCAGTTAAATGGCAATTGATCTAAGCTCATCGACTTCGGCACTCGCGACAATTTGAATCGCAATCGGCCGTGGCGTTACCAGCCGCTTCCATGCCATTGGGGATACGAACGGAGAAAAGAGAAAATGGGAAAAGGAGCAGAGGGGAAGCAGCACGTTGGAAGACTCTCGTTTTCTCCTCTGCCCCTTTTCCCCCTTTCTTTTTCCCCTTTCCCGCTGTCAGTGGGAAGACAGCCAATATCGGATCGCCGGAGCCTGCGGACTTCCGGGGTCAAGTTCGAGGGCTTTGGTGTAGTGTTCCCGGGCTTTAGCGGGCTGCCGCAGTTGCCGGGCGAAGATATTGGCCAGCGCAATGTGCGCCCGGGCTTCGTTCGGATGATCGGTCAGAAGATTTTCCAATTGTTTCTCCGCATCGAGAATGTAATTGGCCTGTTTCAACATCACCGCAAAATTATAGCGTGCATCCAGAGAATCCGGACGAATCGCCAAAGCCGTCTCATACGCTGTCAAAGCCTGAGACAGATTACCATTCGCCGCGGCCGCCAGGGCGAGATTGTAATAGGCCTGAAAAAACGCCGGATCCAATCGAATTGCATTCTCATAAGACTGAACCGCCTCAGCCAAACGTCCCGCCTGATGCGCTCGCGATCCCTGGTTGAAAACGGTTTCCGCCGCCGAGGAATCACCGGTCGCGGGCTTGGGCGGATTGCGATATTGATAACGCGGAAAACCCGAGGCGACTTCAGAAGAAGCGGCGCTTCGGGCAGGCTTGGTTTGATCAGCGGTTTCGTTCGATTTCGAACCGCGCCGGAAGAGATTCATCGGATTGATCTGATGGAGAAATCCGCCTTTCTCTTTTGATTCCTCTTTTGCAACGGAAGGCTTTGTCGCCGGGGTTTCGGCGCGCACGACATTGGCTGAACGCGAACTGGCCGACGAGTCGCGCGCCGGCTTTGCGACTGGTTCGGGGCTCGACCTTGCAATCTGCTCAGGTTCTGGATTCCGGCGGGCGGATTCAGTTCGGGTTTCTGGACGCGCTGGTTCGGTCCGCGTGGCCGGCACGGCGGCTGCGGTGGATTGCGGGTTCAGTTCTTCCTCCAGACTTTGCGCGATTTCGTTCACGGCTTCCCATTTTTCTGTTCGATTCGGCAACGCCAGATACTCGCGATATTTTTGCAAAGCCACCGCGCGATTGTTCAAATAACTCTGATTCACAATCGCAAGGTTCAACAAGGCGGGCGCAAAATCCGCCTGCACGATCAAAGCGTTCGTAAAAAACTGCGTCGCCTGATTGAAATCGCGCCGCTGAACCTGAATCAATCCCAGGCCGTTCCACGCTTCAGCGTTTTTATTATCCAGATGTAACGCCTCGATAAAACTCTTCTCCGCCGCGGCAATTTCCTCGAGATGATATTCAGCGGTTCCCAATCGCACCCAGCCTTCCGGCGCATTTCCACGCAGCGCGGTATAAGCCATCAACGCATTCTTCGCCGGTTCGAATTGCCCCGTCTCCAATCGCAGGCAGCCAAGGTTGAACTTCGCTTCAACCAGATCGCGATCCAGCGCCAGCGCTTTCGAATAGGCGTATTCGGCATTCGTCGAAAGTCCGCTGTGATGATAAGCCAGTCCCAGATAATTCCACGCGACCGCATTGGTATTCATCAATTGCGTCGCCAGTTGAAGCTTTTCAGTTGCCTCGGGATAGCGCTCCTGTTCGAGCAACTTTTTTCCATCCAACAAAGCCCGCGGTCCGCGCGGCGTGCATCCCGCCAGAACCAGCGTCAGAAGCAGCAGGGAAAGGAACGCGTGCGCGGCCGAATTTTTGATGATCAGCATTCGAACCCGTGGTACCATTCACGCCTGAACGTGTCAAGAAACGCACAAGTAAAACGCTGGAGAACACGCGCTTGCGCCGTCGTCGCCGGCATCGCAATGTTTATTCCCGCCGCGCATTTGTTCGCGCAAATGCCGAACACGCCTTCCAATGCCTACGCGCCTACGCGGGCCCAGGTTTACGTCGTCAAAGATTCGCAGGCCACCGATGCCTTCCAACCACGACCGGAACGTGTGAAAGGAATGGTGCATCGCGCGATTCTCGCTCTCACCGGCAAGGATTCCGTTCCTTCCGCCTGGCTGAGCCTTGTTTCCACGCAGGACACCATTGGAATCAAAGTCTATTCCGATCCCGGGCCGAACAGCGGAACGCGCCGTGCCGTCGTAGCCGCGGTCGTCGAGGATTTGTTGAAGGCCGGCGTTCCCGCCAATCAAGTTATCGTCTGGGACAAACGCCTGATCGATCTTCGGCTCGCCGGTTACATGGAATTGAACGAGCGTCTGGGAATTCAGGTCGTGGGCAGCGCGGATGGCGGTTATGATGAAACCAATTTCTACGAATCACCACTCATTGGAAATCTCGTCTGGGGCGATCTGGAATTTGGAAAAAAGGGCGATGACGTCGGCCGCAAATCGTTCGTCTCGAATCTCGTCAGCCGCAAAATCACAAAGATCATCAACATCGCGCCGCTCATTAATCACAATCAGGCTGGCGTTGCGGGAATTCTCTACAGCCTGGCTCTGGGCAGCGTGGACAACACCCGCCGTTTTGACAACGACGCCTCCCGTCTGGCCACCGCGGTTCCGGAAATTTTTGCGCTGCCAACTCTCGTCGATCATATCGCGCTGAACATCACCGATGCATTGATCTGCCAATACGAAGGGGAAGAACGCGGGCTGCTGCATTATTCTTCGCCTTTGAATCAGTTATGGTTCAGCCACGATCCCGTGGCGCTCGACGCTCTCGCGATTCAGGAATTGGACCGCCAACGTCAACTCGCGAAAGTTCCCGCTGTTAAATCCAATCTCCAATTGTATTCCAATGCGTCGCTGCTCGAACTCGGCGTGAGTGATTTGAAAAAAATCCAGGTGATCGAAGTGCCGTGACGTTCACGGAATTCAAGGCGGCTGCGTGCTTCTCGAAAAACCGTTGGGTTTAACGATTCAATCGCAATTTCTACGGCTGCACCAACACGCGATAAAACCGCATTGGATCATTCGTGATCGCGTCAGTCACACTCAACAGTGTGTTGGTTCCGATGAATGGCGCGTTGAGATTTTGCCACGAGCCCAGCGTGAGATTGGTTCGATATTGCACTTGATAATGCGGCCCCGGAATCGCGCTCCAGGAAATTGTCACAGCATTATTCGAGAACGTCGTACTCGTGAAGACCGGCGTTGGAAAAGTTGTGCAACAAAGCAGGTTCGACGTCACGATGTTCAAGCTCCAGCCGTTGAGGCTTCCGTCGTCGCTGCTGAATTGATCCATGACGTAGAGCGACCAGGTTCCATTGGGCGATGCTCCTAAAGCATTCAAGCTCGACCCGTAACCGCCACCGGGCGCCGGACTAAGAAAAAAGTCTGAATCACCGAGTGGATTGTCGTAATCCGCCGGACGATACGTTCCGCTCACAATCTGTCCGGATTGCGGCAGAATCGTTGGCGCTGAATCATCAAACGTCAAAACAGCGCCATTCACCGGAACCGCGCCGCCGCAGTCAAACATCAGCTTCACGCTTTGAGAATTCGGCGAAACCAGCAACACATCGACGTCGCTCGGATACGTGTGCGAAAATCCATTCAGCGTCGCCGTGACGCGAACCACCGGGCCCGTGACGCCCGAAACAGTGACAGATGACGGATAAAGCGAAGCGGGACCCGACAAATTTCCGCTCGCCGGGATGATCATTGGAGTCAGATTGCTGGCCACATTCGTTGCGATGATTGCCCCCAGCAAAAACGTATTGGTCACCGTTCCCAGATTAGCTTCGCCGTCCGTCAGAGACAAAATTGCATCGACGCTTTCGGCGCAATTTCCGGAAGGCGTGAAACTGAATGCGCGCGTCACGGTTCCGCCGGACGGAATTGCGCCGAAATTCATCGGACCGCTTGGAAAATAAATTCCATTTGTCTCGATCAATGTCGCAACCAGGTTCGCAGTCGGAGCGCCGCCGATATTTTTCAACGTCCAGTTTCCCGTGACTGCTTCATACGGATCGACCACACCGTTCGGCGGCTGGCAGGACTCGGACGTGATTACAAAGCCAGCATTCACAACCAGCGGCACGTTGGGAACCACGGTGAAATTCACATCAGAAACATCGTAAAAAATATTTCCAACCGGCTGCACTTTGATTCGCGCGGAGGCGGTGCTGATGTTCGGCAACGTTATATTGCGCGATCCGTTGTTGGGCACATTCGTGGCGAGCAGATACGGGAATGTGTTTCCGCCGTCGGTTGAAAGATAGATGTTCACGTTCGCGGCGTTGATGCCGGATCCGGTCGTGCCCGCCACATTCCACGTGACGGTTTGGACGCCGCTCCAGGAAACCGCCGTGTTCGGCGACGTTACGACAAACGGCCCGGCCGCGACGACGTTCACCACGGAATCATCATCTGCCACACCGCCGCCACCGGGACGATTGTCCCGGACTGTCACGCGAAAATTCATCGTGCGCGCCAGCGTTGGCAATTTTTCCTGATTCCAACTGGTACTCGCGAGAACATCGCTGAGCCTTGGAAAATATCGCATCGGGCTGCTGCTCGGCGGCAGGGAACGAAACAATGGACCAGTCGTTTGCGGCGGATCGTTCAGCGAAGTTGCGGATCCCAAATCCATTTCTTCCCAGCAATAAGTCAACGGATCACCATTCGCGTCGGAAGCCGTCGCAGTCAGCACAAAAGGCGTGTTCGCGGGAATCGTGTAATTCGCTCCGGCGTTCACTGTGGGCACGCTGTTTCCCGTTGAAGTGTCCGCCGCGCAATCGCCATCAGTTAAGATATAGGAACGGATTTGATTCAAACTCGCCGCGTGAAAATAAGCATCGCTGTGCGCCTGAAGATCGTTTGGATAACAAATCCCGGCATACGACATAATCGTAGAACCGCTGCCGGGCTCGTAGGCTTGGCTGCTTTCGCGATTACCACCGCAGGCATCTGTTACGCTGTTGAACGTGTGATCCGCGCCGAACTGATGCCCCATTTCATGCGCGACATAATCAATGTAAAACGGATCACCTGTGGGTTCGGGCGAACCTGTCTCACCCTGTGCTTTCCAGCCAGAAATACAAACCACTCCGAGACTCGCCAAACCGCCACCGCCCGTTCCGAAGACGTGGCCGATGTTGTAATTCGCACTCCCAATCACCGCATCCAGATTCGCCTGGTTTTGATCCAGCAATGCGTCCGCATTATTGTTGCTGTAGGGATCCGTGCTGGGATTGGTGTAAACTATCAAATCATTGTTGCCGACCAGCACCAGTCGCACCGCCAGTTCTGTTTCGTAAATGCCGTCCACGCGATTGATCGCGGTGACAATCGCCGCCATGCCGTTCGCTTTCGTTCCGCCAAAGAACTGTGTGTATTCACCCGTCGCAGCCACGGCGATTCGAAACGTCCGCAGTTGCGTTCCGAAAAGCGCGCGCGCTGCGGTTTTGTCGGCGGTTTCTCCAATGCCGCGCGCTGCTCGGGACGATCCCACGGTGAGGCAATGAAAATCATCCGCCTTCACGAAATCGTGCTTGAAATAACTGACATGCAATCGCGCGTCGCCGCGAAACGCCGGATCGACGTAAACCGCGCCGCGCGGTGACAACACCTGCGCGTGAACACCAACCGGCGAAATATCCAACCGCACCGTGGCTTCCGGATCATCAATCCCCTGCCCGGCGTAGGTTTTGATTTCCGGAAATTTCGCCGCAAGGTCCGGTTCCATGATGGGCGCTTCGACCACTCGAAATTTCGCGGTGTTTCCATCCGGCATGGGCAATTCCAAAACGGTTCCACTGATCGCTGCGGCGGATGGTTCATTGACGGAAGCTTTTGCCACGGTGGAATTAAACGCGGTGGCATCCAGTGAAAACAGTTCACTTTTTTGCGGCTGAACCCATCGCGTCAATCCACGCGCGGCAATGGCATTGGTCTGATGTGTCCAGATAGCCGGACTGTTCGCCTGCGCCCGAGCGAAGTCCACGAAAGACAAAACGCTGCTCGCGAAAATGATGAAAGCCAAAGCAAACCTCCACCGGAACGATTGAAGTTTCTGCATGAGTAAAATCTTAACGAAAGTTCCTCCAGATTAACGAACGGAAAAAGAAATGGCGTGTTCTATAAAACGAAGAATCAGCGATGGCGCACAGCCCAGCGCGACAACGCCGAACGCAATCAAGCCGAGCACCACCTGGAGCAGCGGTGAAATTTTCAATGTGTCGGATCCTTCCGGCGGATCGGAAACGTAAATCCGTTTCAGCACTTGAAGATAATAGTAAAGCGACACCGCACTCATCGCGACGGCGAGAATCACCAGCCAGAGCAAACCGAGATTCTCACCCGATCGCAGTGCGCCGGCGAATACATAGAATTTTCCAAAAAATCCGGCGAGCGGTGGAATGCCCGCCAGTGACAGCATGAAAATAAACATGCAAAACGAAACGACCGGCGCGCGACGGCTCAGTCCTGCGAAGTCTGAGAGCTGGTCGCCGCCCGTCCCCTGCTCCACCACCGCGACGACACCAAACGCTCCCACTGTGGTCAGGCCGTACGTCAGCATGTAATACACGAGCGACGCCATTCCCGTTTCGCTGTTCGCCGCAATTCCCAGCAGCGCATAACCGGCATGCGCGACCGCTGAATACGCGAGCAATCGTCGCACGCTGTTTTGAACAATCGCCGCGAGATTTCCGAGAATCAGGGAAAGCGCGGCAACAATGGCAATCACGGGAATCCAGCCGGAAACGAATTGCCGCCACGCGCCCCTGCCTTCCAGTTCGCCGGCAAATCCGATCATCAGGAATTTGGCAAAGATGAAAAAGCCCGCCACTTTTGAACCCGATGCAATGAAAGCCGCGCTCGGCGTCGGCGCGCCTTCGTAAGCATCCGGCGCCCACAGATGAAAGGGAACGGCTGCGACTTTGAAACCAAATCCGATCACCACCATCACGATGGCGATTATCAGCAAAGGATCGAGTCCTTTGCCCGCGAGCGAGGCGGCGATCAGATGAAGATTTGTCGCGCCGGAAACACCGTAGATCAGGCTCAATCCAAACAGCATGAATGCCGCCGCCAAACTGCCGAACAGAAAATATTTCAGTGCCGCTTCCGCCGATTTGATGTTGCGCTTATTGAACGCAGTAAGGACGTAAAGCGAAAGGCTGGTCAGTTCGAGTGCGATGAAAATCATCAGAATGTCTTCGGCGCTGACCAAAAACATCATCCCCGCAGTTGCGAGCAGAATCAGCGCGAAATATTCGCCGACGTGTTCTGTGAAATCAGAACCGTTCGAGAGCAGAACCGTGAGAATCGTCAGCGCGAGAATTCCAATCTTGATCAATTGTGTCAGCGGATCAATCACGAGAAATCCGCCAAACGCATCCGTGTGTTCCGGATTGATGAGCATCCAGAAAATCGCCGCGACGCAACCCAGACTCCCAATCATACTGCCGATCAGGAACCGCAGACGCGTTTCCATTTCGCGCATCGAGACGTCGGCGATCAACACAGCAAAAGCGGTCAGAACCACGATCGTCTCGGGCAGCGCAAGTTTGAAAAGATCGGCGTAACTCACGCGGTCCTCCCTTGGGTTTTCAGAACGCGGCAGTTACCCTCCGGCGCCAGCTTAAAATTCCAGAAACAACTCACTGCGCGCCTCCTTTTTGAACCCATTGAAACAACGTCGAATTCAGGCTGGGCACAATGATTCGCAGCAACAAATCCGGATAAACTCCCACCAGCAATGTCGCGCCGATCAACAGCGCCGCGCCGAGGCGTTCGGGAATCGAGATCGGCTCCATTGTCGCATCGGCGTTTGTTCCGAGAGATTTTTCGACTTCAGCCACTTTTCCAGAATCGTCTCCAAAGAACGCTTTCATCATCGCGCGGAGCGTGTAGGCCACGCCGATCAGAATTCCGATTCCGGTGATGACCGCAAAGGTGGGATACGCTTTCCACGCACCGATCAGCACCTGTAGTTCCGCGATGAATCCGCTGAAGCCCGGCATTCCCATGGAAGCAAAACCGGCGATCACAAATGTTGCTGCTGCGAACGGCATTGCCTTCGAAAGCCGCATGGATTCGAGCATCGGCAGTTCACGCGTGTGCGTCCGTTCGTAAACCATTCGCCCCACCACAGCGAACAACAATCCTGCAATCACACCATGCGAAAACATCTGCAATACTGCGCCGCTCAGACCAATCGTGTTCAAGGTCATCAAGCCGAGCAGTACAAAGCCCATGTGACTCACGCTGGAATAACCGATCACGAATTTAAAATCCTTCTGCACCAGCGCAACGGTCGCGCCATAGACAATTCCAATCACCGCCAGCACCGCGAACACATCGCGCCAGGAATGAAGTCCGAGAATGCCGAAGCCCCAATCATTCATTCCCGCGGGAAACAAAGTCATCGCCACCCGCAGGCAACCGTAAGCTCCCAGTTTCATCACGACGCCCGCGAGCAACATCGAAGCCGCAGTCGGCGCAGCGACGTGACCCGTCGGCGCCCATGTGTGCAACGGCCACATGCCGGCGAGAATGGCGAAGCCAATGAACACAATCGGGAAGGCCCACATCTGGAAGCTGACCGGGAAAGAATATTTTGCGAGTTCAACCAGGCTCATTGTGTGCGCGCCGGAAACGACATACGCCGCAATCAATCCGATCAATACCATCGCGCTGCCGACAAAGGAATAGAGCGCCAGTTTCATTGCACCGTATTCGCGTCGCGTCGAACCCCAGATCGCAATCAGGAAATATTTGGGAATGATGGCGATTTCATAGAAAACAAAGAGCAGGAACAGATCGAAACTCAGGAACACACCATAGACGCCACCAATCAGCGCGAGGTAAAACGCGAAAAATTCCCGCGCGCGATGTTCGATGTTCCAGGAAAAGAGAATCCCCGCAACCGCGGCCAGTCCGGTCAACAACACCAGCGTCAGGCTCACGCCGTCCGCTGCGAGTTGATAACGGAATCCGAGCGATGGAATCCAGGTGCAATCGGAAACGGAGAGAATCTCGCCAGCTTTGAATTGCACATACGTGACGAGCGCTATGGCAAATCCCGCTGCCGCCGAGACAGCCGCGATCATTCGCGACAGTCGCGCCGCACCCTTCGGCAGGAGCATCAGCACCAGCGCGCCGAAGAATGAAATGTAAATCGTCCAGGCTAACATGACGATACTTTCGGAGTCGCCCACCATCTGCCGCGCCGAAGGCGCAAGACACGACAGCCCAGGGTGACGCCCTGGGAACAACGTCTTGGAAATATTTCCAAGCCCTGAAGGGGCGAAATATTTCCAATCACACCCATAACGTTCATCGGGGCGGCTAAGGATTGCGGCATAATGTGTCGCCCTTTCGAGGCTTAATAATTTTGTCGATTCCCAGATCCGGGGCGTTGCCCCGGGCTATCATATTTGGCGCTTTCAGCGCGTTTATATCCGTGTGAATTCGTGTTCATCCGTGGTTTAAAACGGCAGCTGCTTTACCATTTGCACAATGGTCGCGTTGATGAACTCGAGGACGATCTGCGGATAAAGTCCGAGCACGAACATCAAGGCGATTGGAATTCCAAGTTGAATTCGCTCGGCGAGAGTTACGTCCGAGAACCTCAACCGCTTCTCATTCAGCGGCCCGTTGAACACACGTTGCAGAATGGTCAGGATGAAAATCGCCGTGACCAGCAGGCCAATGACCGCAAAGGACGTCGCTCCCATTGCGAGCGGAAATACGCCTTTGAAAATCAGGAATTCGCCGATGAATCCGTTCAACCCTGGCAGTCCAAGCGAGGAGAACAGCGCAATGCCCATCAGCCCGCAAAAGACGGGCGCGACTTTCCTCAGGCCGCCGAAATCATCAATGCCACGCCATCCGCCCGACCGTTTTTCAATCAGCGCGACGAACCAGAACAACGTGGCCGCGGTCAGACCGTGATTGAACATCTGGAGCAGAACGCCGTTGAGCGCAGCGGTCTTTTCCAGAGCTGGATTCGGAACCGCATTCGTTGAAGTGGCTACGGCGAAAATTGCCAGCAGGCAATATCCGAGATGATTGATCGAAGAATACGCGAAGATGCGTTTTAAATCTTTTTGCGCAAATGCAGCGCTTGCGGAGAACACAATCGTAATCACTGCCAAAACGAGCAGCGGCGTGCGAAACCATTGGAGCGGCTCGGGAAAAATCGGCAGCAGAATTCGTAGAAAACCATACACGCCCATTTTGGACATCACGCCCGTGAGCAGCATTGTGGTGCCTGATGACGCTTCGCTGTAGGTCGCGGGCAGCCAGGTGTGAAATGGAAACAGGGGCACCTTGACCGCAAAGCCGAGCAGCGCGCCGAAGAAGATCATGGTCACCAGCGTTTTTGAATTCAGCCCGAACCACGAAAGATTCGAACTGAGCGCGGGAATCAATTCTCCGTTCCGCGCCATTTCCGCAAGCGCGGTGAAATCGGAGACGTGTCCGGTCGCAAGAAAAATGGCGAGAAACGACAGCAACAGACCGATGCTGCCCACCATGGTGTAGATGAAAAATTGGGTTGCCGCGGATGTCCGAAGTGGTCCGCCCCACAGTCGAACCAGAAAGAACGCAGGAATCAGACTGAGTTCCCAGAAGAGGAACCAATGGAAAAAATTCAGCGCGGTAAAAGTTCCGAAGAGGCCAGCTTGAAGAAACAAAACCAAGCCATAGTACCAATGCGAATCCCGCGCGTTTACAGGCGCGTCACCTGTGACGCCTCCTCCGATTGGATCGGAGAGGGACGGCGTGAGGGAAAACTGATTCTTCGCAGCGATGATCGCCATCGGCGTGATGATCGCGGTGAGCAGAAGCATCAAGAGGCCAAGTCCATCGATCGCCACGCGGTATTCGATGCCGAGGGTTGCAATCCAAAGATGCCGCTCTTCGAATTGAAACCCGCCGGAGGTTGAATTGAAGGAACTCCAGAGAATCAGTGTGAGAATCAGCGTCAGAAAATTGATACCCAGCGCCACGTTGCGCGGAAGGTTTTTATTCCGGTCGCCGAGCCCAATAACAATCACGCCGCCAATCAGCGGCAACAATGTGAGCAATGTGATGAATGGAAGTCCGTTCAAACCACCGCCTCCAGTTCGCCAGCCCTGAAAGGGCGCAATGTTATAGCCCGGGGCAACGCCCCGGGTGCAAACCGCAAAAGAAAAATAGGCCCTGAAACGGCGACACAAACGGCGGTTCGCCCGATCCTGATCGAAATTCTGTTTCGCCCTTTCAGGGCTTTAGATTTATTGGCGGCGTTACCCAGGGCGGCGCTTCGCTTGCCCTGGGCTATAATATTTTGCCCTTTCAGGGCGGTTGCCAGCGCACGACGAATCACTTGCCACCTCCCCAGATCAGAATCACTACGAGCACCGCCAGCGCTACGCCAATTACCCGCAGATAATTCTGAACGCGTCCGTTCTGCAATCGCGACATCAGCTTCCCACCGAGCGTCACGCGCCGGCAGCTTTCGTCGAATCCGAGGTTCACCAACTTTTCATCACAGAATCGATTGACCCACGAAAGACCGACGAAGACATAGCCAATCAGGTGCACGATCACAGTCAGCCAGACATCGATCAGATCGCAGACCTTCGCCCACCACGCATTGAACGCGATGACAGTGTGTTCATACAATTCGTCGATCCAATATTTGTTTTCCAACAAGCCGTAAATATCGGGACGCAATGTGCGAAGCGGATCCACTTGATCGGCTTTTGCAAACGGCTTTCGCGCATAAAACCACCAGCCAAGGAACAAACCAAGAATCACAACGCCAGACGAACTGAGCATCAGCAGAATCACATCGCGCGAGAATCCAGCGGCTTCGTGCTCGCCACTGAGGAAATTTTGAAACCACGGCCACGATGGCGTTCCGATAAATCCCAGCAAAATGGCGCAGACCGCAAGAATCATCAGCGGCACCGTCATTGTCAGCGGACTTTCGTGCGGATCGTGACTGCTTTCTTGAGAACGATGCTCGCTCTTTTCCTGAATGCCGTCGCGGCGATTTCCAAAAAAAACCAGCGCCACTTGCCGCGTCATGTAGAACGCCGTGAGCAACGCTCCGATCATTCCAAGGTAAAACGGCACACGCGAAATCGGCCAGCCGTGCGCCGCGTGCAGAATTTCATCCTTGCTCCAGAAGCCTGAAAACAGCAGCGGAAATCCCGCCAGCGCGAGCATTCCAATCGCATAAGTCGCAAACGTAATTGGCATGAACTTCCGCAAGCCCCCCATACGCCGGATGTCCTGTTCCTCATGGCAACCGTGAATCACCGAACCCGCGCCCATAAACAGCAGCGCTTTGAAGAACGCGTGCGTGATCAGATGAAACATGCCGACTGCGACTCCGCCCGTTCCCAAACCGATCATCATGTAACCAAGTTGTGAAACCGTGGAGTAAGCGAGAATGCGTTTGATGTCGTTTTGCGCAACGGCGATGGAAGCGGCAAAGACGGCGGTGATTGCGCCAATCCAGGTCACCACTTGCAACGCCACCGGAATTGCCGAACTGCCTTCCGGCAAAATGCTCATCAGCGGAAACACTCGCGCAACCAAAAACACCCCGGCCGCAACCATCGTGGCGGCATGAATCAATGCGCTCACCGGCGTTGGCCCTTCCATTGCATCCGGCAGCCAAACATGCAGCGGAACCTGACCCGATTTGCCAACCGCACCGGCGAAAATCAGAAGCGCAATCGCGGTTGAAACCGCCATTCCCGCACTCGTGGTCTGCGCGACCATTTTGGCGAGGGCCGATGTTTCCATGCAGCCGCTGCCGTTGTCATAGAACAACAACGTTCCGCTTTGCGAATAGAGCCAGACGATTCCCAAAAGAAACGCAACGTCGCCAATCCGCGTCGTGATGAATGCCTTTTTTGCCGCCGCCGCCGCGCTCGGCTTGTGATACCAGAAGCCGATCAGCAAATACGAAGTCAGCCCGACAATTTCCCAGCAGATGAACAGCAGCAACAAACTGTTCGCGATTACGACTCCCAACATTGCGCCGGCGAACAGCGCCAGAAATGTGAAGAAGCGCGTGAAGTTTTCATCCTGCGCCATATAGCCGACGCTGTAGATGAAGATCAATGTTCCAACAAATGTGACCATCACCAGCATGATCGCCGTGAGTGGATCCAGCACCCAGCCGAGTTGCAGAATGCCGGCGTCACCAGCGGCGAATTGCAGCCAGGTGAAATTGAAAGTCCACCTTGCTGGTTCATGATAAAGCCCACTTGCTCGCTCCGGATGAAGCGCGAGTTGAAAGGCAATCAATGAAAGCACAAACGCTCCGATCATCGAACCAATCGCCAGCGACGCGGAAAATTTCCGGCAACGTTGCGGCGTCAGCGCGCTGATTCCCGCCGCAAGCATTGGCAGTGCGGGAATCAGCCAGAGATTTTTTACGATCCAATTCATTTCACTCTCTGAAGTTCCGCGGCGTGGCAGCTCAATGTTAAAATCTTCATCCCTTCAATTGGTTCACATCATCCACGTTCGCGGTTTTGTAATGCCGATGAATGGCAATGATCAAGGCCAGTCCCACCGCCGCTTCGGCAGCAGCAATGCCGATTGAGAAAATGACGAACATCATTCCCGTGAGCGCCTCGGGATTCGGTCCAAATCGCCAGAATGCGATGAAGTTCAGGTTGGCCGCGTTGAGCATCAGTTCAATGCCGATGAGCACGACAATCGCGTTGCGGCGCGTCACTGCTCCAGCCAGTCCGATGGCGAAAAGGAAGGCGGAGAGGAGGAGATAGCCGGCGAGCGGGCTCATGCTGAAGCTCCTTTCGTGAGCCGGTAAGCGGGTGGGCCGGTAAGTGAGAGAAGAAAATACGCAACTGAATCATTCGCACTTACAGATTCACCCACTCTCTCACTCATATTTACGCAAGCGTTCACTTCATCTTCCTTTCTTCCCCATCGCGCATTGCGATGATAACTGCGCCGATCAACGCCGCCGTCAACAGCAGTCCGATCACTTCCAGCGGCAGGACAAATCGGTTCATCAGCGCGTCGCCGATTTTCTGAACAGTGACTTCCGGCACGGGCGGCAGTTCGCGACTGATCGCCCGGCTATTGGCAATCGCCCAGATCAAGACGCCGAGAACGCTGAGAGCGACCGCAGTTCCCGCCATCCAGGATTTCGAAAATATTTTTTCGTTCGGATTGTCGCCGCTGCGGGTCAGCAGAATGGCGAACACGATGAGTATTGAAACCGCGCCGATGTAAACCAGGATTTGCGCGAAGCCGACGAATTGCGCGCTCAATTGAAGATAAGCCGCGGCGAGCCCGGCAAACGCCACTACCAGCGCCAGTGC
>DASTXC010000168.1:0-50093 GCA_035765675.1 Verrucomicrobiia bacterium | reverse complement strand
TCGCTACGCTCGCCTCCGCTCCGCCTCACCCCAAAGGGGTGGAGGCAGATGGAAGAAAGACAATTTACAGAAAGACTTTTACACCCCCTTGGAACTGGAACGCCTTATTGGAACTGGAACGAATCTGAGCAAGTTTTCACTTCTTTTGAAATGGCCGAAATACCAAAAAGCATAGTACATCTGCTAACATCAGCATTTTCCTGTCGATCTCCCTTCCGTATCTCGTTTGCGGATTCCTTTTGGTCTTCGGGGCCGCTTTGCTTCATCCGGGCTATCAACTCTGCCGCTCCTCCGGAGCCGAAAATCGTTTACGAAGAATTCGAGCAACAAAAAAGCCGGCCCCACATTGGGACCGGCTTTGATGAAAGGTCGTTCTGTTCAGCCCATCAACGGATTCTCCGCCGAGGCGACTGATGGCTCTTCAAACTCCGGTTCGTCCGGCAATTCGACCAGCGGCTTCAACGTCACCTTGCGATGATAATCAAAGCCCGTGCCCGCCGGAATGATGTGACCCATGATCACGTTTTCCTTGAAGCCGCGAAGGTAATCCACCTTGGCCCGCGTGGCCGCTTCGGTCAGAACGCGCGTGGTGTCCTGGAAGGAGGCGGCGCTCAGGAAGCTTTCGGTTTCCAGCGAAGCCTTGGTGATGCCGAGCAACACCGGTTGCGCTTCCGCAGGTTTGCCGCCCATCTTCTCGACGCGGGAGTTCTCTTCTTCGAACTCCAGCTTGTCGATCTGCTCGCCCCACAGGAACGTGGTGTCGCCGGGTTCGGTAATGCGAACCTTGCGCAACATCTGGCGCACGATGATTTCAATGTGCTTGTCATTGATCGTCACGCCCTGCAGTCGATAAACCTCCTGCACTTCGTTGACCAGATGCTCCTGCAATTCCTGCGGTCCGCAGATATCCAGAATTTCGTGCGGATCAATCGGGCCTTCCGTCAACTGCTGGCCTTTCTTCACATAATCGCCCTTGAAGACGATCACGTGTTTGCCGATTGCGATGAGGTGTTCCTCTTCGACTCCGGTCTGCTGATCTTTGATGACGATGCAGCGTTTGCCGCGAACGCTCGCTCCGAAATCAACGATGCCGTCGATTTTGGAGATTTCCGATGCGTCCTTCGGACGGCGCGCTTCGAACAATTCGGCCACACGCGGAAGACCGCCGGTGATGTCCTTCGTCTTGGCGCTCTTGCGGGGCGTCTTGGCCATCAATGTGCCAGCGACAATCTTGTCGCCTTCCGTGACCACGATGTGCGCGCCCGAGGGAATTGGATAGCTGGCGGCAATTTCATTTTCCTGATCGAGAATGATGATCTGCGGATGCAAATCTTCTTTGTGTTCGATCAGAACCATCGCTTCCTGCTGCGTCTGTTCATCCACTTCCTGCTTCATCGTGACACCTTCGATGATGTCATGGAATTTCACCTTACCCGCCTTTTCCGACAGAATCGGAACGTTGTAAGGATCCCATTGCACGAAGGTTTCACCTTTCTTGACCTTGTTGCCATCCGCAACTGAAATGACCGCGCCGATAACCACGTTGTGGCTTTCGAGTTCGCGTCCATCGTCCGCCAGGATCGACACGGAACCGTTCTTGTTCAGAACGATGCTGTTGCCGTCTTCGAGCTGAACGATGCGCAGGTCGTTGTAGCGAATGATGCCGTCGAATTTGGCTTTGATCTGCGGAACCTTGAATTGCGCGGAAGCCGTTCCACCGATATGGAACGTGCGCATGGTCAACTGCGTTCCCGGTTCGCCAATCGATTGCGCGGCCACAATGCCCACCGCTTCACCAAGCTTGACCAGAAGACCGGTCGCCAGATTGCGTCCGTAACAATATTTGCAGACGCCCTGTTTGCTTTCGCAGGTCAGCACGGAACGAATCTTGACCTTCTCCACGCCGGCCGTGTCGATGGCTTTGGCTCGGATCTCATCAATTTCCTGATTCGCCTGAACGAGCAGTTCCTTGGGATTGTTCGGATTCTTGATGTCATCACAAGAGACGCGTCCGACCAGACGATCGCTGAGCTTGACGACCACGTCGTCGCCTTCGGAAATCGCCTGCACCCAGATGCCGTTGCTCGTGCCGCAATCTTCTTCGCGAATGATCACGTCCTGCGCCACATCCACCAGCTTGCGGGTCATGTAACCCGAGTCCGCTGTCTTCAATGCCGTATCGGCCAGACCTTTGCGCGCGCCGTGAGTTGAAATGAAGTATTCCAACACCGTCAGACCTTCGCGGAAGTTCGACAGAATCGGCTTTTCAATAATGTCGCCGCTCGGCTTCGCCATCAGACCGCGGACACCCGCGAGCTGGCGCACCTGCTGACGATTACCACGAGCGCCGGAATCCACCATCAGGAAGACAGGATTGAACTCCTTCTTGCCCTGGTTCTTTTCCAGCGTGCGGAACATGACGTTCGCGATCTGATCCGTGCAATGCGTCCAGATGTCGATGATCTTGTTGTAGCGTTCGCCCGGAGTGATAACACCCTTGCGATACTGCTTCTCAACTTCCCGGATCTGCTTCTGCGCGGCTTCGATTTCCTGGTCTTTTTCCACCGGGATAATCATGTCGTCGATGCCGATCGAAACGCCCGCTTTGGTCGCTTCGCGGAAACCGAGTTCCTTCAACTTGTCGAGCATGATCACGGTTTGCTCATGTCCGCAAACCTTGTAACAACGCCAGATCAGATCACCGATTTCGCCTTTCTTGATGACCTTGTTCGGGAAGCCGAGTTCGCGCGGCCAGATTTCACTGAACAACACGCGGCCAACCGTGGTATCGATCACCTTGCGATTGGCGTCGCCGTAAGTGGTTTGTTTGCCGAAATCCGGATTCGCCAGGCGAATGCGTTCGTGCGTCGTGACGCCGCCGTCTTCGAACGCGAACACCACTTCCGACTTGGAACCAAACAGCTTCAATGTCCGGGTATCCGTCGGCATCGGCGTGCGCGGTTCGGCCGTCAGATAATAGCAACCGAGCGTAATGTCCTGCGTCGGTGTAATGATCGGCTTGCCGGATGAAGGCGAGAAGATGTTGTTCGTCGCCATCATCAACAAACGCGCTTCCATCTGCGCTTCCACCGACAGCGGAACGTGAACCGCCATTTGATCGCCGTCGAAGTCCGCGTTGTAAGCGGTACAAACCAGCGGATGAATGCGAATTGCTTCGCCTTCGATCAACTGCGGTTCAAACGCCTGAACGGACAAACGATGCAGCGTCGGCGCGCGATTCAACATGACCGCATGACCGCGCGTGACTTCTTCGAGAATATCCCAGACTTCGCTC
Source organism: Verrucomicrobiia bacterium (assembly GCA_035765675.1). Taxonomy (GTDB): domain Bacteria; phylum Verrucomicrobiota; class Verrucomicrobiia; order Limisphaerales; family DASXHY01; genus DASXHY01. Next base: position 46,798 of record DASTXC010000168.1, on the reverse strand, counting down.
GTCTGACGCTCAATCATCTTCTTGGCCGAACGCACGGTATGCACATAGCCAAGTTCTTTGAGGCGGCGAATGATGAACGGCTCGAACAATACGAGCGCCATTTTCTTTGGCAGACCGCATTGATTGAGCTTGAGTTCCGGACCGATGACGATGACCGAACGGCCGGAGTAATCGACGCGTTTTCCGAGCAGGTTCTGACGGAAACGTCCGCTCTTGCCTTTGAGCATGTCGGAGAGCGATTTGAGCGAGCGATTGCCCGCGCCAGTGACAGCGCGACCGTGACGGCCGTTGTCGAACAATGCATCGACCGCTTCCTGCAACATGCGTTTTTCGTTGCGGATAATGACTTCCGGCGTTTTGAGCTGGAGCAGGTTTTTCAACCGGTTATTGCGGTTGATCACACGACGATAAAGGTCATTGAGATCCGAAGTCGCAAAACGTCCACCTTCCAGCGGAACCAGCGGGCGCAAGTCCGGAGGAATCACCGGCAGCACCGTGAGAATCATCCATTCCGGACGGCTCTTGGAAGCCTGCAAGCCCTGGAGCAATTTGATGCGCTTGGCGATTTTCTTGCGGATCTGTTTGCTTTTCGTTTCGGTCATCCCGATCTGAAGCTGATCGATCTGCTTTGCGAGATCGACTTTGGCCAGACCTTCGCGCACGGCTTCCGCGCCCATCTTCGCGAGGAACGCATCCGCACCGTAGGTTTCACGGGCTTCGCGATATTCATGTTCGCTGAGCAATTGATTCTGCTTGAGCGGCGTCGAGCCGGGATCGATCACGAGATAATCTTCGTAATAGATCACGCGTTCGAGATTGCGCGCAGTCATGTCGAGCGCCAGACCAATGCGTGACGGCATGCACTTGAAGAACCAGATATGGCAAACCGGTACGGCCAGTTCAATGTGGCCCATGCGTTCGCGACGAACACGAGCCAGGGTTACTTCCACACCGCAACGGTCGCAGACCACGCCACGATGCTTGATGCGCTTATATTTTCCGCAGGAACATTCCCAATCCTTGACGGGACCGAAAATGCGTTCGCAGAACAGGCCGCCCTTTTCCGGCTTGAACGTGCGGTAATTGATTGTCTCGGGGTTTTTAACTTCCCCTTTGGACCAGGAACGAATGGCGTCCGGCGAAGCGACCGAGATCGCAACGTGATCCACCTGATTCACCTTTTCCAGCCCGAGCAACTCGCGGGCGCTTTCTTTAGAGCTAATCATACAATTTCTTTCAGCGGGTCGCCCCGCATTCAATTTCAATTAAAGGATCACAATGCCACCGGCAGTTCCGACGCAGCCTGATCGACCGGATTGGAATAACCGACTTTCACGTCGAGACCGAGCGACTGCATTTCTTTGACGAGCACGTTGAAGGATTCCGGAATGCCGGCCTCCAGCGCGTTGTCGCCTTTGACAATGCTTTCGTAAATGCGTGTGCGGCCCTGGACATCGTCCGACTTGACCGTGAGCAATTCCTGCAACGTGTAGGCCGCGCCATAAGCTTCCATGGCCCAGACTTCCATTTCGCCGAAACGCTGGCCGCCGTACTGCGCCTTGCCACCCAGCGGCTGCTGCGTAACGAGCGAGTAAGGCCCAACGGCGCGGGCGTGAATCTTGTCCGCCACCAAATGGCCGAGCTTCATCATGTAGATGTAGCCAACGACGATTTCCTGGTCGAAACGTTCGCCGGTACGGCCGTCGATCAAATGCGTCTTGCCGTTGTTCGGCAGGCTGGCCTGATCGAGATAACCGCGCACCTGCTTTTCCTTGATGCCGTCGAAAACCGGCGTCGCGAATTTCATTCCGAGCAGTTTTGCCGCCCAGCCCAAATGCGTTTCCAAAACCTGTCCGACATTCATGCGCGAAGGCACGCCCAGCGGATTCAAAACGATTTCCACCGGAGTTCCGTCACCCGTCATCGGCATGTCTTCTTCAGCAACGATCTTGGCGACGACACCCTTGTTACCGTGGCGTCCCGCCATCTTATCACCGACCGACAATTTGCGTTTGGAAGCGATATAGACTTTGACGGATTTCACCACGCCGCTGTCGGTGCCTTCACCGGCTTCAGCGCGTTCCATTTCTTCGTCATATTGCATCTGAAGATCATCGAATTTCTTCTTAAACTGGCCGATGATTTCATTGATCTTGTTGCGGATCGGCGACGGATCAATTTCGATGCGGTCATAGACCATCGCGAGTTTGCGGAGCAGCGTCTTGGTGATTTTGCGATTGGCCGGAATGATGATTTCGCCGGTTTCGCTGTTCACCACGTCGAGCGGAATTTTTTCACCGAGCAGAATATTCGAAAGCGCTTCGGTCAATTGATCGCGCAACTCGTCGGTCTTTTTCTTGTATTCGTCTTCGACCTGCTTCGCCTGCTTCTTCTCTTCCGTAACGATGGAGCGTTCGCGTTCGGATTCCTTCTTCGAAGAAACCTTCACGTCCATCACAATGCCGTAAGTGCCCGAAGGAACTTTCAGCGAAGTGTCTTTCACATCCGCGGCTTTTTCGCCGAAGATCGCACGCAGCAACCGTTCTTCCGGCGCGAGTTCGGTTTCGGATTTCGGAGTGATTTTGCCAACGAGAATATCGCCCGGCTTCACTTCCGCGCCGACGCGGATCACGCCGTCCGGTCCGAGATTCTTCAACGCTTCATCACCGAGGTTCGGGATGTCGCGCGTGATTTCTTCCGGTCCGAGTTTCGTATCGCGAGCAGCCACTTCAAATTCATCAATGTGAATCGAAGTGAAGATGTCTTCCTTCACGATCTTCTCGCTGATCAGGATGGCGTCTTCGAAGTTGTAACCGTTCCACGGCATGAACGCGACGAGCACGTTGCGGCCGAGTGCCAGTTCTCCACCTTGCGTGCAGGGACCGTCGGCAATGACCTGGCCCTTCTTCACGCTTTCGCCTTTCTTCACCAGAATTTTCTGGTTGATGCAGGTGGCGGCGTTGGAACGCATGAATTTGCGAACCGGATATACCCAGATGCCCTTCTCCGGATCGGTTTTCAGCTTCTTCTTGGTTTCCGGAACTTTGCCGTCTTCCGTGATGATAATCTGATTTCCAGTAACCGAAGCCACTTTGCCGGCTTCTTCCGCAACGATCACCGCGCGCGAATCCCGAGCCACGCGATCTTCCAATCCGGTCGCCACGAATGGCGCTTCGGTAACGAGCAACGGCACCGCCTGGCGTTGCATGTTCGAACCCATCAATGCGCGATTCGCATCGTCATGTTCCAGGAACGGAATCAATGACGCTGCCACCGACACAAGCTGCTTGGGCGAAACGTCCATGAAATCAACGCGCGCCGGTTCCAGATCGATAAATTCACCTTTGCCACGACAAACGATGGTCGGCTGAGTGAATTTGCCTTTGTCATCCACCGGCGTGTTCGCCTGCGCGATCGTGTAAACTTCTTCACGGTCCGCAGTCAGATATTCAATCTTTTCCGTGACGCGACCGTTTTCGACTTTGCGATAAGGCGTTTCAAGGAAACCGAAATCGTTGATACGGGCGAACGTCGCCAAAGACGCAATCAAACCGATGTTCGGACCTTCAGGTGTTTCCACCGGACAAATGCGGCCGTAGTGCGATGGATGAACGTCGCGAACTTCGAATCCAGCGCGATCACGGGAAAGACCGCCAGGTCCGAGGGCCGACAGACGCCGTTTGTGCGTCAGTTCGGCGAGCGGATTGATCTGATCCATGAATTGCGACAACTGGCTGCGTCCGAAGAAATCGCGAATCACAGCAGACAGCGCTTTCGGATTGATCAGCTTCTGGGGCGACATCGCTTCTACGCCTTGATCGAACAGCGTCATGCGTTCTTTCACGAGACGTTCGGTTCGGGCCAGACCCACGCGGCATTGGTTTGCCAGCAATTCACCGACGGTGCGAACGCGGCGGCTGCCCAAGTGATCGATGTCGTCCAACGAACCTTCGCCCTTTTTCAGGCGCAGCAGATACTTCGTCGCGGCAACGAGATCTTCCTTGGTCAAAATGCGGGAATCACCGCCTTTAATGCCAAGCTTCTGATTGATTTTGTAACGTCCAACGCGGCCGAGATCGTAACGCTTCGCGTCGAAGAACAAGCGTTTGATCAAAGCGCGGGCATTGGCAGCCGTGGGTGGATCTCCAGGACGAAGACGGCGATAAATATCCTTCAACGCCTCTTCTTCGTTCTTCGCGGGATCTTTCTTCATGCACTTGATGACGATCCCTTCGTCGGCCGCGGTATCCACGACCTTGATCTTGTTCACACCAAGCTCAGCAATCTGCTTCACCACGGCTTTTGAAAGCGGCTCAAACGCACGGGCAACCACCAGACCTTTGTCGGCATCCACGGCGTCTTCGATCAGAACTTTCGTTGCCAGATCTTCCAGCTTTTCCGCTTCTTTCACGCTGATCTCTTCGATTTCGTAAAAGAGCTTCAAAATTTCTTCGTCGGTGCCGCGCTTTTCGGCTTCCTTGTCTTTGCCTTTCGCGTCCTTGCTTTCCGAATCCAAAAAGCTCAGCGCACGGAACAGCGTCGTGGTCAAAAATTTGCGACGGCGTTTTTTGCGATCGAGATAGACATAGAGCATGTCGCTCGTGTCGAACTGCGCTTCGTACCAGGAGCCGCGATCAGGAATGATGCGGAACGAATGCAGGGTTTTGCCGTTCGGATGTTGCGTGGCTTCGAAAGCCAGGCCGGGAGAACGATGCAATTGGCTGACGATCACGCGCTCGGCGCCGTTGATCACAAACGTGCCTTGCGGCGTCATAAGCGGCAGTTCGCCCATGAACACCTTTTCTTCCTTGGTGCCCTTTTCTTCCTTCAGGAGAAACGTGACGTAAAGCGGCGCGCCGTAGGTCAGGCCTTCGCGCAGGCATTCCAGCCAGTCCAGCTTCGGCTCGCCGATTTCGTAGGAATGGAAATCGAGCACGCACTTGCCGTCATAGCTTTCGATGGGAAAAACTTCAGTGAATACGGCCTGCAATCCCAGGTTTTTCCGCTTGGATTGCGGAATCTCCGCCTGCAGGAACTCCCGATACGAATTGGTCTGCAATTCGATGAGGTTCGGCGGAGCGATGATTTCTTTGATCTTACCGAAGTTGACTCGTTCTGTTGCTCGCGATGGCATTTTAACCTTAATCACTGTGGGCGGTTTTTCGGACCAGCCCGTTATTTCTTCTAAACGACATAAGGCAAGTACTCTGTATTCACAGCGAACTTGCCCGACTTACAGCCATCGAAATGGCTTCGATGTCTTTCCGTCTTCTTATCTAAAAAATCCTGAATCTTCAGATTTCACAGGCGAAGCGGGGCGGCGGGAATTCACCGCCGCCCCAAATCATACGCCGGTTACTTTACTTCAACCTTGGCGCCAGCTTCTTCAAGCTTCTTTTTGGCGGCGTCAGAATCAGCCTTGTTGGCGGCTTCGAGCACCGGCTTCGGAGCGCCTTCAACCAGAGCTTTGGCTTCCGCCAGACCCAGGCCGGCTTTCACTTCACGCACCGCTTTGATCGCCGCGATCTTCTTGTCGGCCGGAACCGAAACGAGGATCACGTCAAAGGTGTCCTTGGCTTCCGCCGGAGCAGCAGCTCCACCGGCACCTGCGCCGCCAGCAGCCGCCACAGCGACCGGAGCAGCAGCCGTAACGCCCCACTTGTTTTCAAGTTCTTTCACGAGGTCAGCGATTTCAATGACCGTGGCGTTGCTCAGTTGTTCTACGATGTTTGCTTTATCTAATGCCATGTTACCTTTCGTCTCGTCGTCAGCCGCTATCGCGGATGGTTTAAGTTCGGGATGAACCGACGATTTACGTTTTGTTGTTTGTTTGATTGGCCGCTCCGCTGGCTAAAACGGAGCGGAAATTTATCTCAGATTCCGGATTGTGCAAATCGGGCCCTCAATTCGAGCGGCCCGATGGATCATTGGCCTTTGTCTGCTTTGGCCTGAAGCACGCGCGCGAGCTGGCTGGCGGGAGTGTTCAGCAATACGACCAGCTTGGTGGCCGGAGCGTTCAAAACGCCCAGGAGTTTTCCACGCAGCACTTCGATCGAAGGAAGATCGGCAAGCGAATTGAGGTCCGTGTCGGACAGGCGCTGGCTTTTCAAGAAACCGAATTTGATCTTCAGTTTGTCGAACTCGGAGGCAAATGTCTTCACCACTTTCGCAGCGACTGAAACATCCTTTTGCCCGGTCACCACGGCAACCTGCCCCGCGAGCGAGCCGTTCAAATCAGCCACTCCGGCTTCCTTGGCCGCAATGCGGAACAACGAGTTTTTGACAACGTGCATGGCCGCGCCCACCTGATGAAGGCGTTTGCGCAGTTCGGTCATGTGTTCAACCTTCAGGCCTTTGTAATCCACCACAATGAAGAACGGCGAGGCGTTCAGCCGGGTGAGATATTCTTTCGTTAAAACTTTCTTTTCGAGACGCATGGTTCGTAAATCGTTGAAGGTTAAGCAGCGAATTCGCGCAAATCCACGGCCACGCCGGGACTCATCGTTGCAGAAATCGTGCAACTGTGAATATAGGTTCCTTTAACGCTCGTGGGCTTGGCTTTAGCCACCGCATCGATAACAGCACGGGCGTTGTCTTCAATCTGATTGGCATCGAAAGAAACTTTGCCGACCGGAACGTGAATGTTCCCCGCTTTATCGACCTTGAATTCCACACGGCCAGCTTTGACTTCGCGAACGGCTTTGGCCGTATCGTCGGTCACCGTGCCGGTTTTGGGATTCGGCATCAGGCCGCGCGGTCCGAGAACTTTACCCAGTTTACGCACTTCAGCCATTGCTTCGGGAGTTGCCACGGCGACGTCGAAATCCGACCAGCCTTCCTGGCATTTCTTGATCATGTCCTCGAAACCGACGTATTCCGCGCCTGCCGCTTTGGCCGCATCGGCTGCCGGACCACTTTTGGCAAAAACCAAAACGCGAACCGCTTTTCCACTGCCGTGCGGCAGCGGAACGGTTCCGCGAACCATCTGGTCGGATTGCTTGGGATCGACTCCGAGTCGGAAAGCGATATCAACAGTTTCGTTGAACTTGGCTTTGGGAAATTTGGTCAGGACTTCAACGGCGGACTTCAAAGGATAAGATTTTTTCTTATCAACGAGTTCCAGTGCTTTTTTGAAACGTTTGCTGGGCATTTTTCTTTTTGCGGTGCATGCGAGCTTTCAGGCTCTCCCGCGGTTTTTATTTCGAACAATCCGGGAATCGTTCAGAAACACTGGTGCGCTTCTGAACGAAATCCCGTAAATCACTTAGCCGACGACTTCGATGCCCATGCTACGGGCCGTTCCGGAAACAACGCGAAACGCGGCTTCTTCCGTTGTGGAATTCATGTCTTTGAACTTCAATTTCACGATGTCCATCACCTGTTTACGGGTGACTTTTCCCACTTTATCCTTGTTCGGCACCTTGGAACCGGCAGTGATCCCGGCGGCTTTCTTGAGCAATACGGATGCGGGAGGCGACTTGGTGATGAACGTAAACGACTTGTCCTGGTAAACGGTGATGACCACGGGGATAACCAAGCCGGCGTCGTTTTTGGTTGCGGCGTTAAATTCTTTGCAGAAGCCCATGATGTTGACGCCGTGCTGACCGAGCGCGGGGCCGACGGGCGGCGCAGGATTGGCCTGACCGGCCGGAATCTGCAGTTTAATCTGTCCTGTAACTTTCTTTGCCATGTTATTCGTTAAATAAGTGATTGGTTAAATAGATTAAATAAGTTCGGGCACTTCGGCCATCCAACTTGTTTAACTCATTTGACCTGTTTAACTGTCTTACGCCTTCTCCACCTGCCAGTATTCCAGTTCCACCGGAGTGTTGCGTCCGAAAATATTAACGGTGACTTTCAGCTTACCACGTTCCGGCTCAATTTCCTCAATCACACCGCTGAAATTCAGGAAAGGCCCGTTGTTGATCTTGATCGTCTCTCCGACTTCGAAGTTGACCTTCGGCTTCTCCGTTTCTTCGGAGGCGGAAATCTGGGCTTTAATCGACTCCACTTCTTCCGACGGAGTCGGCGTCGGTGGCTCCCCACCCACAAATCCAATCACACCCTGCGTTTCCTTGATGAAATACCAGGGAGCCTCAATCAGACGCTGGTTGTCATCCAGCAAAACCATGTCAATAAAGACATAGCCAGGCCAAAGCTTGCGCGTTGATACAGTCTTTTTCTGATTGCGAACTTCAACGACCTTCTCCATCGGCACGAGCACTTCATTGATGTACTCGCCCATTTCTTCGGTCTTGATGCGCTTTTCGATGCTTTCCTTGACCTTCTGTTCCTGGCCTGAAAGCGTATGAATTACAAACCACTGGCTTTTCATAAATCGCTTAAGCCTTGGAGATCCAGAGAATCGCGTGGACGAAGATCCAGTCCACCGCAAAGGTAAATACGCCCATCGCAATAATAGCAATGGCCACCAGCACGGTCGAACCCTTCAGTTCGTCCCAGGTCGGCCAGGTGCATTTGCGCAACTCTTCCTTCGTTTGCTGGACATAGTTGGAAAGTCTGAGCAGGTAACCTTTTCGCCAGGCAAAGGCGAAGATCACCAGCACCACCGCAACCCAGATTAAGATTTTAATTGTATCGTTCACAGCTAGTTGGCGGAGAGGGAGGGATTCGAACCCCCGGTGCGCTTTCACGCACAGCGGTTTTCAAGACCGCCGCAATAGACCACTCTGCCACCTCTCCGGTTTGGCAGGGCGTGCAGGACTTGAACCTGCAACCAACGGTTTTGGAGACCGCTACTCTACCAATTGAGCTAACGCCCTACGTTAACCGTCGAGAAACCGCTCTTTCCATCGACAAAAAAGGAGGCGGGGAGGTAATCCCCGCGCTCCAGTTTTCCAAAGCTCAAATTACTTGAGGACTTCCGAAACGCGGCCCGCACCAATGGTTCGGCCACCTTCGCGAATCGCGAAACGCAAACCTTTTTCCATCGCAACAGGCTTCTGCAACTCGACATCCACCGCCACGTTGTCGCCCGGCATCACCATTTCAACACCCTGCGGCAGTTGCAGTGTTCCCGTCACATCGCTCGTGCGGAAGTAGAACTGCGGACGATAGTTGGTGAAGAACGGAGTATGGCGGCCACCTTCATCCTTCGTCAAAACGTAAACTTCCGCTTTGAACTTGGTGTGAGGCGTGATGGAAGCCGGCTTGGCGAGAACCATGCCGCGTTCCACTTCTTCTTTCTTGGTGCCGCGGAGCAAAACACCAACGTTGTCACCGGCATTCGCGCTGTCCAACAGCTTGCGGAACATTTCGATATCCGTCGCAACAGTCTTGCGGGTGTCTTTCAAGCCGACGATTTCAACTTCGTCCATCTTCTTGAGAACACCGCGCTCAACACGACCGGTCACCACCGTGCCACGACCTTCAATATTGAAGACGTCTTCAACGCACATCAGGAAAGGCTTGTCCACTTCGCGAACCGGATCCGGAACGAAAGAGTCCAGAGCGTCCAGCAAATCACCGATCGCCTTTTCACCTTCCGGCTTGCCTTCCAAGGCCGCCGTCGCCGAAGCGCGAACAATCGGAGTCTTGTCACCAGGGAAACCATATTTGGTCAGCAGATCGCGAATCTCCATTTCAATCAGCTCCAGCAAGTCAGCGTCAGCGAGGTCAACCTTGTTCAGGCAAACCACAATGCTCGGAACGCCCACCTGGCGAGCCAACAGAATATGCTCGCGGGTCTGAGGCATCGGACCATCCGCAGCGCTCACCACCAGAATCGCACCGTCCATCTGCGCAGCACCGGTGATCATGTTTTTCACATAATCAGCATGTCCCGGACAGTCAACGTGCGCATAGTGGCGCTTAGGGCTTTCATATTCCACGTGCGACACAGCAATCGTCACAGTTTTGGTTTCATCGCGCACCGTTCCACCCTTGGTGATGTCCGCGTAGGAAATAGGCGGAGCCATGCCCTTGCGGTTCTGCACTGCGACAATGGCAGCGGTCAGGGTAGATTTGCCGTGGTCAACGTGGCCAATGGTGCCGACGTTGACGTGCGGTTTCGTTCTTTGAAATTGCTCTTTTGCCATGTGCGATCTCCTGCTGTGTTTGTCTCGTGTTTACGACTGCGTTAATACTTCTAAACTGCTAATTTCGTTTATGGAGCCCATGATCAGGATTGAACTGATGACCTCATCCTTACCAAGGATGTGCTCTACCAACTGAGCTACATGGGCACCGGCCAAATCCGAAATCCTGATGCCAAGAAAAAGACAAAAAAACCGCTCCCCCGCCTTCTTTTTTGCGGAAAACCAAGGGGCTAAACGGATTTTGCGTCTTTTTACGGCCCGACTACAGCGTGCAAATTACGGAACCAGCGAAAACGTGTCAACGGGTTTTGAATATTTATTTTGTGAGGACGCTGAAAAAACTCGAAATGGGCATCCAACCCGGCACCTCGTTCCAGCAACACTTCGGCTGTTTGATTTCGAATTTCATTTCCAATTGTATTCAACCTCGAAACTTCTCAGCATTTCAGGATTATGGAACCCCTTTCAGGATTGGACAACCCTTGCGCTACAACCGACAGGAAATCCGCAGATGTTCTATTCTTATGCACCGGAAATTATTATCGCAGCCGTTTCGCTGAAGAGTTGTTCAATTATTTCGCTGCGATTCAGACTGTCAGCCTGACCGCCACGTCCCGCGGCTTTACTCCGCATCCACACATCAATCCCGGCCCGATCTCCGTTCATACGCTTCGCGCATTGGAATCACGGACAATTCATCCCGTCGGCGCTGGACGAATGCCCGCAGCGGTTTGCGCGGATGATTTTCTGAATCATCGGGTCTGCATAGCTTTGAGTGAAACCGAGCATCGTCCAATGATGTCAAAAATGTTTCCGCAATTCCTCAATCGCGTCCGTTTCTGGAAAGTGGAAGACCTCGCCTGGGAAACGCCGGACAGTGCCCTCGCAAAAATCGAATTCGAAGTCAAAAATCTGCTTCAGGAAATCCGCTGATTATTCCTCAGCGGATTCCGCGGAACGGCTTCCCGGTTTTCGCCATTCCGTTTTGGGCGGCTCCGGCAAACCCTGCGCCCGCAAGGCCGTTCGGAAATGCATCTTCGCCACCTTCGACAGATTTTCCACGCCGTGCTTCGCAATGAATTCTTTCGCCGCCAAATCCACTGCGGCTGAGGCGCCACGCGGAAGAACCAGTTCAAACTGCTTTTCCAGATTCGCGAGTCGCGTTACAAACTCATGTCGCGCAAGAATGGAAGCCGCTGCAACCGCAAGGTCTTCTTCCGCTTTATGTTTTTGAACCAGTTCGATTTCCCGCCCCATTTCCATCAGAGCTTTCGCTACCGTTTCTTTGCTTGCAGCAAATTGATCGCTGATGGCGCGCACCGGCGCCGGATTCATCCGATGCCGCTGGCCCATCAGATTTTCAATCACGCGCGCATGGCCCCATGCCAGCATCGCATTCACACTGCGCATGGTTTTGTAGAGACGGTTGTAAGCCTCGTTTCCAATCGGCACCACGGTGGTGACGCATCCCGGCGTTTCCCGAATCAGTTCCGCGAGTTCACGAATGCGCTTGTCGCTGGAAATATTTTTTGAATCGCGAATGCCGGAATCTTTCCAGGCGTTGATCACGGACTCATTGATATACACGCCGGCAATGCACAATGGCCCGAAGAAATCGCCCTTGCCGCTTTCGTCCACACCAAATCGCGGCAACAGCAAATCCGGATTCAATACCGCTTCGTAACCCAGCTTCGCTTCCTTCAGAATCTCCGGCTCCAGCACGAATTCAATGAACTCCTGCGTGCCCTTCCCTTGCAGAACCAGTTTGCCGCTCTCGTAAAAAACCGCGTTCAACTTGTCCTTCTCCGCGGCGAATCGCGCATAAGGCACTTCACGAAAACGGAAATTGCGCGCCGCCAGATATTCGCGCAAAGCCGACGCCTGCGCGTCCGTCAATTTGCAGGTATAGGAAGTCAATGGCTTCATTCAAAAGGAACTCACACGAATTGCTTCAACACAAAAACGCAGAAATGCAGAGAAAATCAGATTCGCTTTCTGCGAAAAAAACCTGTCTCACGACAAAGTTTTGTCTTCGCGCTTTTTGATCTTTTCGCCGCAATCATCGTTGGCCGGTGATCCGCCTACCGCGTTTGAATTCGATAAAATTTCTGAAACTCGCTGGGGACGATCAGCACCGGCGAGGCAGTGAAGTTTGTTTTCCACGGCCCGGCGATATTCGTGGATTCCAGAAGTTTGCCATTTCCCGGCCAGCTCAATTTAAGATTCGCGCCAACCAGTTGATTCGTCAGCGTCACGTCATAAAACAATCCGGTGGCTGCACTGTAGAGCGTGGCAATCTGATCCGCCGTCAGCACGCGATCAAACACCGCCACATCGGAAATGCTGCCGCTGAGAAAGCCGTTGGCTGTGCCGGTTTGAATGCTGCCAATCCGCAAACTGGTCGGAGTGGTTCGCGCTCCTGTCGGTCCCGTCGCGCTGTTGTCCAGCGTGCCATCAATATAAATTTTCATGGCGCCACTGCTGGAACTTCGAGTGACCGCTATTTGCCGCCATGCGCCATTGTTCACTGATTTCACGGAGGACAGCGTCAAATCCGGATTCCCAATCCCGAATCCAACCTTGGAACCCACCAGCGCCACACCGAAATCATTCACCGCGCCCGGCATTTCACCATCCACCAACCCGCGACCGCCGTACCAGTCCGGCCCCCCGCCTGTCGCCGTGGTTCGCAGCCAGAACACCATTGTAAAATCCGTCTGCCCGATCAGCCTCGGCACCTGCGCATAGCCGCTGGAACCATTGAAGTTCACAATGCGATGCGGTATTCCAAATCCCGCGCCCGCAGCGCCGCCGGTCGTAAACAAATAAGTTCCGCCATAAAATCCATTGCTTCCTTGCACGATTTCCAACGCCGTGGCTCCCGCGGTTTCGTCGAGTGGCCAATACGCAACCGGATTCTCGCCAAAGACCCAGCCGCGATACGATCCCGGCATGGCATTCGCAGGAATCGAATCTTCGCTTTCACTGCCCGCGCCTTCAGCAGAAACCACATAATAATATGTCGATCCGTTCGCGAGATTCGTGTCCGTGAAACTTGTTCCCGAAATGCTGCCGATTTCCACAAACGGACCGCTGCTCGATTCGGAACGTTTGATCCGATAACGAATCGCACCCGCCGAACTGCTCCATTCCAATCTCACAGTTCCATTGGTTCCCGGCACCGCAGTCAACATCGGCGTGCGCAACGGCGCATCCGACGGCATCCCGCTCACAGCAAAAACGGCGGTGTTCTGTTGCGCGCCGGAGTCGGACGGTTTGAAAAATGTGATCGATGCGATGGCCTGCGTCAGTCCGAGCGACGCGAGATTGATCGTGGTTTGATAGAGGTTCGGATTCGAATCGCCATTGTCCTCCGCCGTCAAAGTGGCGCCGAGTTTCAATCTTCCAAAACCCTGCGCGGCGACATTGTCCGGCACGAAAAACCAATCCGGCGCATTGAAGTTGAGCGCCTGACTTTGCGTGCCATTGGTGAAATTGAGAACCAGCGTTCCCGAACCGCCACCGTTGGCGGAACTGGCGAGAATCGCGAGCGAATTGAACGACTGCGGATTCAGCAGCGTCAGCGTTCCCGACGCGGGAGAATTGTAGCCCAGCAGCAATGCGTCCGGCGCGCCGTACGGTCCGAGCTGAAATGCTGTTGCCGGATCAACTTTGCTCGCGATGATTCCGTCGAAAGGCAATCCGCGTGAACCGCCCGGAAATCCTCCCTGGTAAAAACAGTAACTGTTTTTGATATCAAATCCCGTCGCCTGCGGCTGCGCGGCCGTGGCTGTGTTCGGCGCCAGCAAGGCCGCGTTGTAACCGCTGAGCTCAATCGGCCAGTTCGCAACATCGGTGTTCAACGTGAATCCGCGTTTCACCGTCACCTTGCTGGTGCGATTGCTGAAAATCACATTCGCCGTGTAATTGCCCAAAGCGAGATTGGTCACCACCGTGGTGTTCAGGCTCACAGTGACGGAAGAAGTCGATCCGACGGCGAGTGTTCCTTGTGAAATCGAAACGTTCAGCCAACTGGAAGTATTGATCACGCTCCAGGAAAGAGAAGTGTCACTGGCGTTTGTGAGCGTGAAAACTGTGTTCGCTGGAAACACGCGTTCGTTGTAAGCCGCGATCCCAGAAAATCCCGCAGCCGGCGTGACCACGAGCGGATCAACCGCCTTGTTGATGATCGCGGCAAACTTGGCGAGATCGGAGGCGCTGATGAATTCAAACTGCCATATAAAACCGCCGCTGATCACTGGCGACCATGCCTCGAACTTCTGCGCTACGGTGGTCAAACCGTCATTGCTCCAATCGCCGGGCGCGACTTTGAATCCGCCGAAATAGCCATTCCAGGTCGCCGGATTGTTAAACGCGCCGCCGTCGTAACATTGCAGGTAAACCGCATCGATCTCGCTGTTGTTAAAAACGCTCTGCCAATAACTCACGTTGTTATACGGGCACAGCGTATTCTTCATTCCCATTCCGGTGATCATCTGATTGAAGGTCGCAGCAGAAGGCGCGTCGTAAGCCACTTCGTCGTCATTACAGATGGCGTCCATGTGGATGGCGTTTTTCAGAGCGAGAAAATTTTTGTAAAGAATGCTCGTCGGCCCCGTGCCGTTGGTGGCAATCAGATTTTTGATATTCACCCAGCTTCGTGCTCCGGCGCCGCCGGTGCAGACTTCGAGGCGATTGATGGAAGTCGGCGGCACCTTCAAGGCCGCCAATCGCGTGGGCCAGGCCGGATCGCCAATATAGACGCCGTTCTGCACGATCAAATGATCGCCGTTGTAATTCAGATCACCATTCGCTTCGACATCGACGACGAACAAGATCGCGGTGTTGAATCCGGAGTTTTTCAACTTTGAAGTCTGCGAAGCGTTCAGCGTGAAAAAATCTTCGCGGCCAAACACCGCCACCGGCGGAGCGCCCGTTGCCGGCAGATTAAAAATCATCAACGCCAGCGTACTGAGCAGCAGGTTGAAATTCGTCGGCAGCGTTTTTTGAAAGAGGCTTTTGAACATGATGATGGGTCGCGAATTTGATTTAAAAAGCCCGGAATTTTAATCGCGAATCCCGCCCAGCGAAAGCGCGAATTGGAAACTCGTTTTTCGAAGCGCAGCCTCGACGCTACACGATTCTTGGAATCGTTCGGTGTAGCGTTGAGCCTGTGGCTCAACTCCGACGCCCTTCAATCTACGATCCCTTTTCCATAATACGTAGCGCAGCCGGCTCGGCTGCGAGTTCACCGGGCGTCCCGCCGGGTGTTGCAGACCGAACGGCGAGACGCCGCCGGAACCCGCAGGCGAGGACGCCTGCGCTACGGAAGAATGAGCCGGAGCTTTTCGTCAGCAATAAAACTATCGGACGTTCGAACGGCCAAATCCAGCAATGCATTTTTTTCAAACGCAAATGCAAATCATCGGCGGTGACGAACCGGAGTTGTTCTCTAGACTCGGTTCACAGTCCATAGATCGATATCACCCAACCCTTCCTATGAACAAACTCCCGCTACTGATTCTTGCCTCCGCGCTGCCAGTCATGACTGGAGCGCGGGCAGAAACCGTCATCTTCACTGACACCTTCGGCAGCAGCACACTGAACGGAACCAGCACGCCTGGTGGAACGCCCGAGGCGTCCTCCACCAGTTACGATGTCGCCACCACCAAGAATGGCACGGCCTGCACGATTGGCGCGGATCGTCTGCTGATGAAACTCACCAGCGGCACCACCGCCGGCTATATTGAACTCCAGGCGATTTTTTCCAGCACTCCAGTTCAACTGGTCGATGTCGGAGACAAGCTCAACGTGACGTTCACCTTTACGAATTCAGCCGGCACTTTGCTGACCGGAGGAAACGGTGCGGTCATCAATGTGGGATTGTACAACTCGGGTGGCAATCTGCCCCTGGCGGGATCGCTCAACAACGCGGGGCTCGGCAGTGCCACCACATTCATCACCGGCAACTGCCAGAACTGGCAGGGCTACGTGGGACAGATCAATACTGCGGGATCACTCTCGTCCATCTTCACACGGCCGATTCAAGATGGGGCCAATCCCAACAACGGCGTTCAAGATCTGCTGTTCAGCGGGGCGGGCACCGGTCTCTTTAAATTTCCGAACGGAACCACGATCGGCAGCACGATGATTTCCGAAGCGGCTTTGATTTCGGGAGCGACTTATACGCGCAGCTTCACAATCGAACTTTCGGCTGCCGACGAAGTAACCATTACCGACGAACTTTATGCCGGTGACCAAGCGGCCGGGATACCGCTCTCCAGCATGGTCAGAACAACTTCCGGCGGGAACACCTATGTCAATTCCTCGAACGAATATGATGGTCTCGCCATCGGAATTTCAAACAAAGGAACGAGCGCCAATCCAACGATGGACATCAGCAAAATCACGATCATCAAGTACACCAAAGCGGATGAGCCGGCACTTTACAGTCTGCAACTGAACGGGTTCACGGATGCAACCATGTCGGGAGCGGCTCAGATCGGCAGTGCCGGCGATGTTTGGAACAATCCGGATTGGGTCGGCGTTTACAGCGGTTCCACGAATCTGTTTCTGGACGTCGCCCTGCTGGATTCCACCGGCACGGACAACGGCGTTACCGTTTCTATGACCTCCAAATTCAACAACAACACTGCGGATTGGAACGAAAGCGGTCACACCTTCAATCACTACAGTGGCCAGACGGCTGGGTCTGCAACATCCATCTTGATGGATCGCGAGGCAAAAATTGATTCGGACTCCACATTGGGTGTGAACGTCATGACGCTCACGTTCAGCGGATTGCCACCCGATGAATTGGTGACGGCCTACGTGTACGGCGCGGGCAACGGCAGCGGACAAGGCGGACAATGGTCCTTGAACGGAAGTGCTCCCCTGATTATCGCCTACGACGGATCCGCCAGCGGCCGTAACGTGACGCTCGCCAGCAGCAAAGGAATCAGTTGGCAAAGCTTGTCCGGAACCATCGACGGCGCGGGTAAACTGACAGTCACTGCCACTGGACCTTCAGGCGGGAATCCTTGGTGGCAGACTTACATGAACGGCCTTCAGCTCCAAATCGGAGGCACGGCTCCGGTCATTTTTGGTTTGACCAATCAGACTGTGGAAGCCGGCAGCACCGTCATCCTGAGTCCGCTGGTGACTGGAAATCCGGTTCCGACGTATCAATGGCAGGAAAACGGAGTCGATTTAATGAATGAAACGAACGCCACGTTGACGCTCCCCGATGTCACGACCGCTCAAAACACTTACGTCTATTCACTCGTCGCCAACAATCCGATCGGCACCGTGACCAACAGCATGACCCTTACAGTCAACGAAGCGGTTTACTCCGACATGTCAGTGACCGCCGTTTCGCCTGACAACAATGCCACGGGAATTTGTTATGATACACCCATCACCGTCACCTTCAGCGACAGCGTCACTTTGGGAACAGTTGGCTCCATCAAAATCTTCAACGCGACCAATTCCGAAACACCCGTTGACATCATCGATGCTGCATCGGGACTGATCCAACAGCGCACGTTTCCCGGCGATAATCAGTCGTTCTCGTACGAGACGATTGGAATCAACGGCAACCAGGTGCAAATCCATCCGCATTTCAACAAGCTGACTGCGAACCAGACCTATTACGTCACGATTGATCCCAAGACATTCAAGGATTCTGAAGGCGTCAACTTCATTGGTCTCACAGATACGAATGCCTGGCGGTTTTCGACGAAGTCGGGACCGGCGGATCCAACCAATCCCACAGTCAACGCCGACGGCAGCGCCGACTTCCTCACAGTGCAGGGTGCGGTCAATTCCATTCCTTCGGCCAACACGACTCCGACTGTAATTCACATCAGCGCCGGGGATTACAATGAAATCGTAAACATCTCCGGCAAACACAACGTCACCTTCGAGGGCGAGAGCGGCGGCGGCGTGATATTGGGCTACGCCAACAACTCCAACTTCCAATCAGCCAACGGCGGCACCACCCACGCGCGAATGGCGTTCAAAGTGAATGCAAATGACATCGTCCTCAAATCCCTCAACCTTATCAATCGCACGCCTCAAGGCGGCAGCCAGGCCGAAGCGTTGATGATCGAATCCGGTGCCCAGCGTTGCATCGTTCTCGACTGTCAACTCGCCAGCCGTCAGGACACCATTCTCGCGAACATCAACACCTCGCAGGCGTACTTCTCGCATTCGAAGATTGTCGGGAACTTTGATTACATCTGGGGCGGCGGCAATCTTTACTTCGACAACTGCGAAATCCACACCATCGCTGGGGCGAGTGGTTTCAACGTGACAGCGGCCCGCACTTCCACATCCGCAACGGAAAGCGCCAGCACGCCATGGGTGAATCCCAATGGAACCACTTATTCGGGAAATGGCTTCTCGTTCGTGAACTGCACCTTCACTGCGGATGACGGCCTCAGCGGAATCACACTCGCGGGCAACAACGGCACCGCCGGCGGGCTTAGCTCCTGGGCGTTCTGCCGGTTCAGCAGCGCTTACATCACACCAACGACGACCCTGTCCAACACCTACGTCTTCTGGCAATACGGGAATACCGCCCTCGACGGCGTTACGCCTGTATCCTTCGGCAACGTCCAGACCATTGGCCTTACGAACGATGATCCGCGCCTGCTTGCAGCGACCAACGTGACCACCTGGTTCTACGGCTGGGCGCCGCAACTCGCCGCAACGATCACCAGCCAGCCTGCGGACCAGACCGTGACCGCGGGACAGGATGCCAGCTTCACCGTCGCGGCATCCGGCGCTCCGGACGTTGCGTATCAATGGCTGCAGGACGGAACCAACGCGCCGTATGCGAGTGCCAACAGTGCAACGCTTCTCATTCCCAACGCGCAGGCGACGGATGCGACAACGTACGCGGTAATCGTTTCGAATGCCGGCGGAAGCGTCACCAGCAGCGTGGTTTCGCTGACGGTCATTATTCCAGAATCGCCCGTGCTGGACGGCGGTTCGCTACAGGTGATGAGCGACAGCAATCTGCAGTTTTCCTTCAGCGGAACGGAGAACGCGGCCTATCGCATCTGGGCGACAACCGACTTGTCACTGACACCAGTCACCAGCACGTGGACGCTGGTCGGCAGCGGGATTTTCGGCGCGGCGCCAGTGCCGTTCACCGACGTCAATTCGACCAACTTCACACAACGGTTCTATCTCATTACCTCACCGTGATGTCTTAATGCGGGCGGCTGAATCCGCCAAGGTTTCAAGCGAGCGCCGGAAGAAATTCCGGCGCTCATTTTATTGTCGTGTTCACTTTAGCTTCCAATCGTAAACTCCCGGAAATGCGACCCGTCCGTCCCAGCGAAAAATCCAAATATCACGAGAAGAAAATTCACCGGCTCGTCGCGCTTCAACTCGTCTGGTTTGCCCAAAATTCCCGCGATCTCCCCTGGCGGCAGACGCGTGATCCTTACGCCATCTGGGTTTCGGAAATCATGCTGCAACAGACGCAGGTGAAAACGGTGATTCCCTATTGGGAACGCTGGATGCGCGAATTGCCGACAATTGAATCCCTGGCCGGCGCGAGTTCGGAGAAGATTCATAAGCTCTGGGAAGGTCTGGGTTATTACACGCGCGTTCGGAACATGCAAAAAGCGGCGCAGTTCATTATCGCGCATCACGCCGGGAAATTTCCCGAGAAGTTCGATGATGTTCTCGCGCTGCCCGGTATTGGCCGCTACACCGCGGGCGCGATTTGCAGCATTGCTTTCAATCAACCCAGGCCGATTATCGACGGCAACGTCATTCGCGTGCTGACGCGCGTTTTTGCGATTGCGGAAGATCCGCGCGACAAAGCGACTAACGCGCGATTGTGGAATCTGGCTGAGGAATTGGTGGCGCACGTAGCGCATCCGTCTCGGCTGCGGGTTCGACGAGCGTCCCGCTCGGTGTTGCAACCGGGCGGCGAGACGCCGCCGAAACTCGCAGGCGGGGACGCCTGCGCTACGGAAACTTCCGCGTGCAACACGAATTCGTGCTCCTCATTAAATCAATCGCTGATGGAACTTGGCGCTCTGATCTGCACGCCCCGTTCGCCGCAATGTTTGATTTGTCCCATCGTAAAACATTGTTGCGCGCGTCAGCTCAATCGGGTGGAAGATTTTCCCAATCTCGGAAAACGCGTGGAGATCACGGAACGCCGGTTCGCTGCGTTTGTTGTGGAACATGAAGGAAGTTTTCTGGTTCGCCAGCGACCTGCTGATGTGGTCAACGCGCATCTCTGGGAATTTCCCAATGTCGAACTTCCGCAGTCCAAAACCGAAGTGATCGACCTGGCCAAAACCGTTCTGGGTTTCGCGCCCAAAACGTTCGAATCGCTCGGCACGATCCGACATTCCATCACGCGCTATCGCATCACGCTCGAAGCTTTTTCGGTGAATGGAATTCAGAAACCGCGTCGCCTGCCATCCGGCCATTGGCTTCCCCTCACGGAACTTCAAAAGCTTTCTTTTCCGAGCGCGCATCGAAAAATTCTGGAACGCATTCAGAAAACGGTTTGACGCGAATTTCACAAATTAACGCGAATTATTTTAAATTCGCGAAGGTTCGCGCCATTCGCGTAAAACCTTTCCGCCCAGTCTTGAATCTGGGTGAAGTTCCCCAGTGACATCACGCGCGGTTCAGCCGTCAAATGAAACGCCGTCATTCCGGCAAATCATGCAACTTAAAAACAAGGTCGCTCTCATCACTGGCGCAGGCAGTGGCATCGGAAAAGCCATCGCCATGCGCTTCGTGCAGGAAGGCGCGCAGGTCGTCATCAACACGCATCCTGGAGGAAAACACAGCGGGCCGGAATCATTCCAGGATGTGCTCGCGCTGAATCCGAAATCACTCGTGCTGCCAGCGAACGTCAATGATCGCGCCGGGGTGGAAGCGATGATTTCGCAGATCGCAGAAAAACTCGGACGACTCGACATCGTCGTCAACAATGCGGGAATCGAAATTCAAAAGCCATTTCTCGAAGTCACCGACGACGAATGGAACAAGGTCATCTCGGTGAATCTTTACGGTTCGTTTCTGGTCAGCCAGCTCGCCGCACGGCAAATGGTAAAGCAAGGCGATGGCGGCAAATTAATTTTCATTTCATCGGTTCACGAAGATATTCCATTCGTTGGTTACACCGCGTATTGCGCATCGAAAGGCGGCATTCGGATGCTGATGCGAAATCTCGCGATGGAACTCGCGCCGCACAAAATCAACGTGAACAACATTGCGCCCGGAGCGATCGCGACGCCGATCAATCAGAAGGTTCTCGAAAATCCCGACGACAAAAAAAATGCCATCAGCGAAATTCCGTGGGGCCGATTTGGCAAGCCGGAGGAAGTGGCATCGGTCGCGCTGTTTCTTGCCAGCCGCGAATCTGAATACGTCACGGGCAGCACCTATTATGTCGATGGCGGATTGACGCAGCAAGTGACGAAGTACTGAAGCGAAGCGGAACCGCGCGCATTTTACGAACCGCGGAATACGCGAAACACGCGAAAAGGGATTCAGGAACAAATCAAAGTCATAGGATCAATTCCACGACCAACCTTCACCGCTCGGTGATGAAGCTGCTTTTGAATCGGCGTGAACCAGTCTGGCCGGTTTTGATCCGTCTGGCCTGCCGTTTTTTCTTAATTCCCTTTCCGCGTATTTCGCGTATTTCGCGGTTGATAAATAAAGGCTCGAAAAACTTTCGGACGCGACTATGTTCAAAGAATTATGCGCGAGGAAGAATTGCCAATGAAAGTCGTCGGGCGCAAAGGCAAGCCGAAGGTGAACGTTATTACCATCGACAGCCTGCAACGACTCGCCAACGAACTGCGGAAAGGTCGTCCTTTCATTCCGAAAGGCGTCTGGCGGTTCAAAACTCACGAGGAAGCGGACGCATGGAAACTCAAGATGGTCACGCGCCCGAGCCGCGCTTTCCCACGTTAGATGATTTGCTTTTTCTTTGCTCCCGGCTGAACGCTTCCGGCGCGAAGTACGTCGTCATCGGCGGTTGGGCGGTGATTCAACATGGCTTCGAACGTACCACTTCCGACATCGATTTGCTGGTGGACGCTTCGCTCGAAAACTTTGAAAAAATCAAATCAGCCATGCTGGGTCTGCCGGATGGCGCGATTCGTGAAGTTCTGCCCGATGATATCGAAAACTTCATTGTGGTGCGGGTGGGCGACGAATTCGTCGTTGATCTGATGAAACGATCTTGTGGAATTGAATACGCCGAAGCCAGTCAGCACATTGAATTTATCACCATTCGCGATGTCGCCATTCCGTTCGCCAATCCGCAGCTCCTCTGGCGGACCAAGCAGACCCATCGCGAAAAAGATTCACTCGATCGCATGTTCCTCGCCGAACTGCTGAAACAACGAGGCGAGACAACCAAATGAAAGGAAAACTAAAATGATGACTCGACGCCAAGCACTGAAAACCACTGCCGTTGCCACCCTCGCCGCTGCCGCATCGCCAGCGCTTCTGAACCACACCTTTGCCGCTGAAAATTCCAGCCCGTTCACTTTGCCGCCTTTGCCTTATGATTACGACGCGCTGGAACCGCACATCGATGCGCGCACAATGGAAATTCACCACGACAAACATCACGCCGGCTATGTTGCCAACCTCAACAAAGCGGTCGCAACTGATCCAGAGTGCGCGAAAAAATCCGTGGAAGAACTGCTCAAGAATCTCGATGCCGTTCCGGAAAAAATCCGCACCGCGGTCCGCAACAACGGCGGTGGCCATTACAATCATTCGCTCTTCTGGCAAATGATGAAAAAGAATGGCGGCGGCGAACCCAAAGGCGATCTGGCGAAAGCAATCGACAACAGCTTCGGAAATTTTTCCAACTTCCAGACCAAGCTCGCTGATGCCGCCGCGAAGCGTTTCGGCAGCGGCTGGGCGTGGCTCGTCTGGCAGGATGGAAAACTCGCGATTCAAAGCACGCCCAACCAGGACAGCCCGCTTTCCAAAGGCGCGCAACCGTTGCTCGGCATCGATGTCTGGGAACACGCATATTACCTTAAATATCAGAACAAGCGCGCCGATTACGTGAAGGCGTGGTGGAATGTCGTGAACTGGGATTTCGTCGCTGAACGTCATTCCAAACTGGCGTGATCCGCTATCCTTGCAGCGGCGTCTCGTCAGAACACCGCTAAACGAATTCGTTTTCACAACCAGGGAACAAAGCAATCCAGCGGACACACGATTCGCTCGAACTTTGTTCCCTGGTTTCTTTGTTGTTCAGCCCCTTCTCCGTTCGCTTCCGCAAAAAAATTCCGCGTGCATCCACGTTCAGCCATGGTTAAATCCCGCCGCGTTGAAATGAATGATTTTCCCGAACCACTCGATCTGAAACGCCTCAAAGTCTTTCCGCTGGCGCAGCGTGAAAGTCTGAGTTCCATTGAAAAAATTCTGATCGATCCCGCCGCAGTTCCCCCGTCCTGTTCACCGGAAATCGCGAACGCCGTTCAGCAATGCGCCGCAAAAATCATTTCGGCGCGAAAGCAGAACGCCAGCGTGATTCTGATGTATGGCGCGCACCTGATCAAAAATGGCGCGCATCGCATTGTGAATTCACTGATCGAACGCGGCTGGATCACGCATCTCGCCACGAACGGCGCGGGCACGATTCACGATTGGGAACTTTCCTTTCTCGGCCGAACCGAGGAAAGCGTTCGCAAAAATGTCGTCACCGGCACGTTCGGAACCTGGGATGAAACCGGCCGCAACATTCATCTCGCGTTGCTGGCCGGCGCGCTGCGCAACGAAGGTTACGGTCGCAGCCTCGGACGATTCATTGAAGAAAATGGCGTGACGTTGCCCGCCGTTTCGGAATTAGAAAATGCGTTGCGCGACGAGCCTTCGCATCCGCTGACGCCCGCGCGCGCGGAGTTGCTTCAAGCGATGCTCGTTCACAAACTTCCTGCTGGCCGCATCGAAGTGAAACATCCGTGGAAACAAACTTCGATTCTTGCCGAAGCGTTTCATCGCAATGTTCCGTTCACTGTGCATCCGGGGATCGGCTACGACATCATCACAAATCATCCGATCTTCAACGGCGCGGCGATTGGCCGAGCGGCAGCGCTCGATTTTCGGCTTTCCAGCGCGGCAGTTGAAAAGCTGGATCACGGCGTGGTGCTGTCCGTCGGTTCCGCAATCATGGCGCCGCAGGTTTTTGAAAAAAGCCTGAGCTGCGTGAACAATCTGCGGCTTCAGGACGGACGCGAAATCGTTCGCGATCACAGCTTTTACGTGGTCGATATTCAGGACGGCGGAAACTGGGATTGGTCGCAAGGCGAACCGCCAAAAAACAATCCGGCTTACTATCTGCGCTTCTGCAAAAGCTTCAATCGCATGGGCGGCATGATGAATTACGTGCAAAGCGACAACGTGGTTTTCCTGCATCACTTGCTGAAGGCGCTGGGCTGAAGTCGTGGTAGAACGGCTCGCGCTTGCGAGCCGTCGGCGCGAACTGTTCTTCGCGCCGTTTTTCCGGGTGGAGACGCTTTTGTCCTGCGGACGATCAGACGGGCGCAGAACCCGCGCGCCCGGGTTGCCGCAAGCGCGGCAACCGCTACCCTGGTTTGCGCGGCGCGCAAATTTCATCTACAACCAACTCGCTGGTTGAACGCGCTGTTTGTTTTTGCAAGGCTGCCTGCACCATGAGGAACAAGTTTTTCAAAATCATTCTCCTGCTGGGATCGTTGCTCGCCATCGCGCTCGGAGTCGCGTTTCTCTTTCCAGCCAAGCCGCTGCCCCCGCCGAAGCCACTGCCGAATCCCAATGGTTATACAACTGCTATTTCCGCCGCGGAAACGCTGACGGATGTGGGCGACTATCGCGCTGCCAGTCCGGAGGAACTTAAACCTATTGTCGCCGCCAATTCGAATGCGTTGCAATTTGTTCGCTCCACGTTTTCGAATGAATGGATGGTTCCGATTACAATTCTCGATCCCACTCTTACGAATCACATTGATGAACTTGCTTATCTGAAACAACTGGCCCACGCATTTTCTGCGGAAGGCAGGCTTTCGGAAATTGAGAACGATCCCGATGCGGCAGCGCGGGATTATCTGGACTGCATCGAAGCCGGCATTCTTTCCGCACGCGGCGGAGTGTTGATCGATGGATTGGTTTCGCTCGCAATGGAAAGCATTGGAACGGACCATCTTCAAACCATCGTCCCGCAATTGAAATCAAGCACCTGCCGGGAAATCGCGCAATCACTCGAGCAATTGGATGCGCAGCGGGAAACCTGGGCCGACATTCTGAAGAACGAACGGGAATGGAGCCGTCGCGCATTCCCAGGCTTGAAACATCGGTTCCAGGCTTTCATCCAGCGCAAGTCACTGGCAAGCATCGTCAAAAAATCTCAGACAAAATTCGAAAAGCATCAAATCGAACTGCGACAATTGATTCTACAACTCGCCGCGCGCGCTTATGAACTGGACAAAGGCGCGCCGCCCAAAGCCGCCAGCGATCTGGTTCCGGATTATCTGAAAGCCGTTCCGCAGGATTCGACGACCGGGCGTGAACTCGTTTATCCATGAGAGGCAACGATATGAACGGCGGTCTGTTTTCCTGAATTCATCGCCTCAAAAGCGGCGCTGAAGCGCACGCACTCCAAACGCTGACGCGATCATTTGACGCATCAGAACCGCGCGAAGCGTCTGGAGTGCGTGCGCTTCAGCGCCGCTCTTCAACGATTGAAATAAACCAGATCGATTAAAAATTCGGCACCGCAAACCCAGTCATTCGAAGTTCAGAGTTCGATCTTGGTTGTTCGATGTTCCGAAAGTTCAACCCACACCTTCCGCTTCAATCCATCGCACCGCATAGCGCACGAGATCGGTGGCGGTTTTCAGACACAGCTTTTCTTTGATATTCGCGCGATGCACTTCCACCGTTTTCACGCTGAGATGCAGATGCTCGGCAATCTGCCGTGTTCCCTTGCCTTCGCCGATCATTTGAAACACTTCGAACTCGCGATCAGACAAACGTTGCACCGGCGAGCCACCGGATTGATCGCGGCGACCGGAAAAAATTTCGAGAATCTTTGCCGACATTTTTTCGCTGACGAAAACTTTTCCGCTCAACACCTGGCGGATGGCTTCCATCAGAATTTTTCCGCCCTCCTGTTTCATCACATAACCGCGGCCGCCGGCGCGCAGCACGCGTTCGGCGTAAAGCTCTTCGTCGTGCATTGAGATCACCAGGATCGAAAGCTCCGGATGCAGGGCGCGCAAATCCTTGATCAGTTCCAAACCGTTTTTGTCCGGCAAAGAAATGTCCGCAATCAGCATGTCGGGCTGGCATCCGCAAACAACATTGAGCGCCTGTCCGGCGGTGTCCGCTTCGCCACAAACGGTCAGGTCCGGCTCGTTGTTGACCAACTGCGCCAGGCCTTGCCGCATCATCGGATGATCATCAACGATGAAGATCCGTTTTTTGGCGGCGGGACGTTTCTTTTTTGCGGCCGTTTTTGTTTTCATTGGATTTCAGGTCGCTGGCGAGAGCGACGTTGCAGGTGATCAACACGCCGCCTTCGGCGCGATTTTCCACGCTTAAAATTCCTCCGATGGTGCCGGCGCGGGATTGCATGATGCGCAGGCCCATTCCGTTCTGCACCGGCGGTTCCGCCGGCAAACCGCTGCCGTTATCGCCGACCCGCAGCACCAGATGGTCGGTGGCTGGTTGCAATTCGATCACGATGCGCGTGGCCTTGCCGTGGCGGATCGCATTTGAAACCGCTTCCTGCGCGATGCGGAACAGGTGCGTCGCCATGGCGTGATCACTCACCAGCACCGGCGCGGCACATTGAAAAACGCATTCCACTCCAAAAATTTTTTCCGTGTTCGACGCCAGTTCGCGCAAGCCCGACATCAACCCTTCGGATTCCAGCATCACCGGCGAAAGTCCGCGCGCGAGCAGGCGCGTCTGGCCGATCGCATCGCGAACGTGGCTGGCAATTTCGCCGATGCGCGCCGCGTCGGTTTTGGATTTCGCGGCAATTTTCTGTTCGAGCACCTGGCTCATCAATTCGATGCCGGCGAGTTGCTGGCACAATCCGTCATGCAAATCCTGGCCAATGCGGCGCTGAACGCGATCGTTGATTTCCAGGATTTCCTTTTCCAGCCGTTTGCGTTCGGTGATGTCCCGCACAATCACGAGACAATGCGTGACGCGGCCATACCGGTCTCGAACCGGGCCGAGGCGCCATTCCACCCAATGTTCACGGCCTCCATTGTGATACGACGAAACCTCTTCGATGAATCCGTGTTGTTCGGGAATTTCCTGGCGCAGATGTTTTTGAACCGCATGAAATCCATTCACCTGGCTGAGCGGTTTGCCGGCGATTTGCTCCAGAGAATAACCGGTCAACTGCGCAAAGGCCGGATTGATGTGAACGACTTTGGGATCGGGAAAATCGGAGTTCGCAATCAGCACCGCGCTGAAGCCGTGTTCGACCACGTGCTGCACGAGATTCACCTGCTCTTCCGCCGCGGCCAGCCGGCGTTCGGTCTCGATCTGCTCCATCACGTTCCGCACAACTTCGGGAACGAACTCCAGAAAATCGGCGTCCTTGACGAGATAATCACGCGCGCCGCTTTTCATCATTTCGACGGCGACGCGTTCATCGCCCTGGCCGGTAATGATGATGAACGGCACGTTGATTCCCGCGTCCGTGAGTTGTTGGATGAGTTCGCGGCCGTTGTAATCCTGAAGCTTCAGATCCAACAGGATCAGATCGGCGTGCTGAGTGGAAAGCCAGAGAATGGCTTCCTTCCCGGAAAGAGCGGACGCGGTGGCAAACCCGGCGCGTTCGAGCGAACGTTCGACCAGCCGCAGCAAACCGGCATCGTCATCGACGACCAGAACTTTTCCTGAATGAACCGCGGTCTGCATATCCCGATCAGTTCCCGACACTGACTTCCGGCACCTGAACGAGTGAAATGTAAAGGCCCAGGTTTTTGATCGCTTCGGCAAATTTTTCGTAATCCACCGGTTTCACAATGTAGCTGCTGCAACCAATGTCATGGCAGCGATCCACTTCGCGCGGGTCGTCCGTGGTCGTGAGCATGATCACGGGGATGCGTCGCAATTCCGGATCGCCTTTGATCTGGCGCAACACTTCCACGCCATCGACCTGCGGCATGCGAATATCGAGCAGAATCAGATAAGGCGCTTCCGCGGCGCGATGCGATCCCGGCCCGCGGCGAAACAAAAAATCCAGAATTGCCTGGCCATTGTCGAAGCGGCGGATCTCGTTCCGCAATCCGGCGCGAGCAAGATTCTTTTCGATCAACCGGGCGTGGCCCTCGTCGTCTTCCACGATCAGCACGATAATTTCCCTCGCTGCATTCATACCGGTGGTTCCTTTCGTCGTCAGCTTGTCTTGGTATCCGCGGGCAGGGAAACAAAAAATGTGGCTCCCTTGTCGCGGTCTGATTCCACCCAGATTTTTCCATTGTGGCGTTCGAGAATGCGTTGCGTGATGGTCAACCCCAAGCCCTCACCTTCGGTCGCATCCGGATTCAGGCGATGGAAAATTTCAAAAATTTTGGCCTGATGATCGGGGGCGATTCCGATGCCGTTGTCGCGCACGCAATACAGGGATCGATTGTGTTCCATGTGGCCTGAAACCGTGATTTTGCAGGCGCGCTTCGGGCTGCGATATTTGATCGCGTTCTCGATCAGATTCGAAAACACCTGGCTGATCAATGTGGAATCGCCACGGCACGGAGGCAGCTTTTCCGCTTTGAAAATGACGCCGAGGTTCTTGAATTGAAACTCCATCGCCTGCGCAATACCCGCGATCAATTGGTTCATCTCCAACCGCTCCGGCTTCAGCGCCACGCGTCCCAATCGCGAGTACCGGAGAAATCCGGCGAGCAACGTGTCGATTTTCCGCACGCCGGCCTGGATGAATTCCACAGCTTCCGGGATGTCGCGATTCAACCAGCGTTGCACATCCGCATCTTCGACCGGCGTTTTGGAATCCGGCGAAAACCGCGCGCGCAGGGCGTTGCAGGAGTGAATCAGTTCGCGGCTGAAACCCTGGATGTTGACCAGCGGTGAACGCAGATCATGCGATGCGATATAAACAATGGTTTCCAGTTCCTTGTTTTTTTCTGAAAGCGATTGCGCCAGCGCCGTCAGTTTTTCTTCGACAAGCTTCTGTTCGGTGATGTCTCGAATCGTTTCGAGCACGCGCGGCACGCCGTCCTCGCCGCCGACGAGTTGCAGCCGCGCGGCGACGACCAGTTCCTTGCCGGAACGAGTGCGATGCCGCAATTCGCCGGTCCAGTTTCCCAGGCGCAACGCCGCTTCAATTTTTGGCCACGGTTCCGGAAACGTGGTTTGCAGCACCTGGTGCGAAACCTGGCCCAGCACTTCACTTTCGGAATAGCCGTACAGTTCTTCCGCGCCACGATTCCAGTTTTCAATGCCGCCGCCCAGCCGCCAGACCACAATCGCGTCGTGCGACAGATGCAACAAATCCGCCTGCCGCCGCAACGCCGCGAACATGCGTTTGCGATCCGTGATGTTGCGCGCGACGATGGACGCGCCCACGATCCGTCCGCTGGACACGCGAATCGGCGAAATCGTGACGGAAATTTCCACCTGCGTTCCATCTTTGCGCAACACCGGAACTTCCAGGCTTTTGATCGATTCGCCGCGTTCGATTCGCGCAATGACTTCCGCCTCGAGCGGCTTGCGCTCCGGTGGAACCAAAACGCTGATCGGGCGTCCGACAATTTCCTCGGCAGAATAACCGAACAACAATTCCGCGCCGCGATTCCAACTCGTCACCAGGCCATCCATGCCGCGGCCGAAAATGGCGTCTTCGGTCGAAGCCACAATTGCGGCGTAATAGGACAATGCGCGTTCCGCTTCTTTACGATCCGTGATGTCGCGAATGAATCCGACGAACAGCCGGCGATTCGGCAATCGCACTTCGCTCACCGCCAGATCGATCGGGAACAGCGATCCGTCCTTTCGAAGTCCGGTGACTTCGCGGCCAATGCCGATAACTTTCGCTTCGCCGGTCTGGAGATACTTTCTGAGATAACCATCATGCGCCTCATTATACGGGGACGGCATCAGGCCGCTGATGTTTTTGCCGGTCATTTCCGCCGCGGTGTAGCCGAACAAACTTTCCGCGGCGGGATTCATGGATTCGATGATGCCGCGTTCATCAATGGTGATGATGCCTTCCACGGCGGAACGCAGAATGGCGAGCAGGCGTTCCTCGGTTTCAGAAATGGCGGCAGCCGGCGTCTTTGGTGGAGATGATTTTCGAGAACGGATCGGACGGGCTTCAAGCGCCTGTAGCCGGGCGATCAATTCGGCTTTGGTCATGCGTGCGTAATCGGTCATTCGAACAACGGAAGTATTCAAAATCTGCGGCGCGATTCCAAACGTTAAGTGCTTTTAATCATGAAAGATACATCCAAATTCGAATGCCATCCCAACGCCGACGCTCTTTTCCATTTTAATGTGAGCCGTGGCACGGTCGAATTTAAATCCCTGCTGAAAAAAGAAAGAGCCGCGAATGCTACCATCCACGGCTCTGGGGGGTTTTGGGGGATTGGCGTCCCGAAGGACGACCAAAATGTTTTGATGCTTCAACTGTCCTGATAAGGAATCAGTTCAACGTTTCCGAGAATCGGCGCGCGATTGTAATAATATCTCCAGGTGCCGTCAGTATCGCGATACGCGAGCGAACGAAATCCATCGCACTTAACGTAAACCGGGACGGCCAACGGCAACTCTTTTCGATCCTCGGGAACATGACTTAATTCAGAACTGTTTTTCATCGTACAACTTAAAATATAAAACTCTCCAGACGCATCAGCGGCGCAGCAACTGCGCGCGGTAATCGGTCGGGGATTGACCCAGGATTTTCTTGAACACGCGATTGAAATGCGTCAGCGACTGAAAGCCGACTTCGAACGCGATTTCGCTGACGCGCAGATTCGGATTCAGCAACAGATTCTTGGCGCGTTCAATCCGCACGCGGGAAACGTAATCCGTGAAATTGATGCCGGTGACCTTCTTGAACATTTTGCAGAAATAAAACGTGCTCGTGTTCACCGCCTTCGCCACCTGGCCCAGCGAAAGATCTTCGGTCTGATGTTCGTGAATGAATTCCTTCGCCCGCGCAATCATCGGCGGTTCCGCATTCACCTGTTGCACCACGAGCTGGTTGCTCAACATGGACAGGTGTTGCGCGAAAATGGAAAGCAGTTTCACGACGGAATCGTGCTGGCGATGACCGACGACCTTGGTTGAAAAATACGCTTCACGCAGCGTTTCGATTTCGGCGTCCACGCCCCAACTGGCGACGAGCTTGGCGGCCTGTTCGAACTGCGCCTGGGTCGGTTTACGACGAAACAACTGGCCGGTTTGCAGAAAGCCCACGAGCTTTTCGCCGAGGCGCACCGGCACCGCGGTATCGCACATGCCGATCTGGCAGGAAACAGTGTGAGGTTCGAGCGTGGCGGATTTGGAAAGGGTTTCCTGAACCTGCAAACAGGCGGCGCAGGAACGGCTTTTTTCGGCAAGCAACTGGCAGAAGGGATTTTCGTGACGTTGGCCGTGATGCGGCAATTGCCAGGATTCCACCGGACGCAACGCCACCGGCAGGCCGGTTGTTTCGCTGAACGCGCGTTCCCAATCCTGATAAATCTTTGAATTCACGAGCGCGTCGATCAACGCGCGATTGGCCTGCGCATTTCCACCGGCCGTCGCGGCAAACGGGTTTCTGGTATCGGCTTCACGAAGTCCGGGAACCAGCGAACGAAGTTCCGTCCGCGGCAGCGTCGGCGTTTGGTTGCGGACGGTGGCTCCGGCGTAATCCAGCGAATCCTGTCTTACCAATGTTGTTTGCATGAGCGCAAATTAGGAGGACGCCGGGAGAACAACAATTGGGACGCGCCCTGTTTGTAACCTGCGGGAACCCACTACGGGAACTAAGGAAATCCCTTATGCCACCCTGGTGTTTATCGAGAAGAAAATGGATTGCCGGAGAGGCGAATCACGGGCGCAGTTTGCGATTCACGAATACTAACGCGATTAACTTATCGCAGTTCTTCGAACGAAGCGCTTCCCCTTTTTTGTTAAATCGAGTTTACCATTTTTGCTGTAGCGCGGACTTTCACCGCAGAAAGAAGAATTTCACGAATTGCCACGGAGTTAAAAGGCGGCTTTCCCAATCCGCTGATAAACCGGCGCGATGAAGCTGCAACCGTAGCGCAGACTTCCAAGTCTGCTGTATCGCAGGTTTCTTAACCCGCGGAGCTGGAAAATTTCCGATGGGCTACGACGGACATTTTCCCATCCATGTCCATCCGTGTTTATCTGTGGTTGGTTTCCCCGAGCCAGCTCACAAATTCACAATCGCCGGATCGCCATACAGCGTGAACAATCCGGCGCGATCAATCTTTACATCCATGAGCTGGCCGCGATGACGATCCGATCCTTCGAACAACACAATCCGATTGCAACGCGTTCGTCCAGTCATTCGCGCCGCGTTCTTTTTGCTCGGGCCTTCCACCAGAATCTGCATCGAACGATTCACCAGCGCGGCGTACTTGCGGCTGCCGATTTCGTTTACGAGATCGAGCAATCGCGCATGGCGTTCCTCAATCGCTTCCTGCGGAATCTGATCCGGCATGGCCGCCGCCGGCGTGTCCTTGCGCGGGGAATATTTGAAGAGAAACGCGTTGTCGAATTCGACTTCACGGCACAGCGAAAGTGTTTGCTCGAAATCCTCCTCGGTCTCGCCGGGAAATCCCACGATGATATCGCTGGTGATTCCAATGCCCGGCTGCACCTTCCGCAGCTTGCGAATGATTTCCAAAAACCGCTCGCGCGTGTAACCGCGATGCATCAGTTTCAACAAACGGTTGCTGCCGCTCTGCACCGGAATGTGCGCACTTTCGCAAAGTTTCGGCAGTCGTCCGTAAGCCGCCACCAGATCATCGCCGTAACCTTTCGGATGCGGCGACGTGAAACGAATGCGTTCCAGTCCGTCGATTTCATGGACGGCTTCCAGCAATTGAACGAACGCCGATTTTCCGTCCTTCATTGGAAGATCGCGCTTTCCGAAACTGGTCACAATCTGGCCGAGCAAAGTGATTTCCCTCACACCGCGTCCGACGAGTTCGCGGCATTCGGAAACAATATCCGGAATGGTGCGGCTGCGTTCTTCGCCTCGCGTATAGGGCACGATGCAGAAAGTGCAATATTGATTGCATCCCTGCATGATGCTGACAAACGCGCTCACGGAAGTTTTCGCGTTGCCGTTCAAAAGATGTTCGCGAATCGTCGCTTCGCTGCCGGATTCCGAATCCGTGTCGATCACCTTGTCCCGGCGTCCGGCGAGCAGATCTTCGACGTATTCCGCCGCACGATGAAATTTCTGCGTTCCCAGAACGAGATCAACGTCCGGAAGTTTTTCAATCAATGCCCTGCCCCGGCTTTGCGCCATACAACCCATGAAACCGAGAACCACATCCGGACGATTCCGCCGCAGCCCGGCGGCGATGTTCTCCATTTTGTTGATCGCCTTTTGTTCGGCGTTGTCGCGCACGCTGCACGTGTTGAGCAGGACGACATCAGCAGTGGCTTCCGACGGCGCGAGTGTGTAACCCTTGGCAACGAGTTGGGCGGCGACCGCTTCGCTGTCGCGCTCGTTCATCTGGCATCCGTAAGTTTTTATGTAAACGCTCGGCATTTTGCGCTGAAAATCAGCCGTGAACCATACGTTGAGGTAAAGCGGATGGAAAGTTCCAAGTTCACGGCAGCGGTGACAAATGGCACATGGCAGATCGCAAATGGCCAATTGCGCTATCGTCTATTCTCTATCCTCTATCCTCCATCCTCTCTGCGCTATCCTTCATCCCCTCTCGAAAAACGGGGCATTTGCCGTATCGGGAAGTGCTTTGCACACCACGTTGTTCCAGATTAAATAATCAACAGAGTATGAGTCGTTTCTTCCATCGCAATATAGGTTTTCAGGGCCGGATTGTGCGCGGAGTGCTCGGGGCGATCCTGCTCATCGCCGGAATCATCATGGCCGATTTTGAACTTTGGATTTGCCTGACGCTGGTGGCGATCGGGCTGTTCGTTCTGTTTGAAGCGGCGCGCGGCTGGTGCCTGGCGCGAGCGTGCGGGATCAAAACCAAGCTCTGAACATTCTATGTTTCCGAAAAATTTCGGGTCTGCGACGGCGGCTTTCCTGCCGGAGAACCGCTGCCTCACAAGGCTGGTTCAGGATTCAGCCTTGTGAATACAATCGAAAACTCCCCGAGCGAGCCGACGTCCTTTCCACCCGGAACGCACAACGCCTTCTGGTTCGGAGCCTTCAACGCGCTCTCATTTCCGATCATGCAGAACAGCCCGATGGTGCTTTACGCAAAATCATTGGGCGCGAGTGCAACGATTCTGGGAATCGTCGCGGGTATGATGCCGCTGCTGGTCATCTCGCAAATCCCGGCCGCGAATCACATCAATCGTCTCGGTTATAAACGCTTCGTCTATGCCGGTTGGGGAACGCGGATTCTGTTCATCATCGGCGTTGCGCTGGTGCCGTTGACCGGTTCCTTCCTCGATGCGGGAAATCGGCTCGCGCTCACCATCGCGCTGTTGTTCTGCTTCAATCTTTCGCGCGGCATTTCCAGTTGCGCCTGGCTGCCATGGATCACCGAACTCGTGCCGCCGAATCTGCGCGGGAAATATCTCGTGCGCGATGCGGCGACGACCAACTTCGGCTGCTTTCTCGCGTTCCTGATTTCTGCCGCACTGCTCGCCGGTGAAACCCGCAACTGGCAGTTCTCGCTTCTGTTCGCCTTCAGCGCTGCGGCCGGTGTTTGCAGTTTGAGTTTTCTCAAACGCATTCCCGATGTCCCGATTCCAAATCAGGTGAAAACATCTCAAACACGCGTGCCGTGGCTGGAGATGCTGCGCTATCCGCCGTTCAAAAAATTGCTGCATGCCGTCATCGCCTGGTCAATCGCCTACGGCGGAATGACAGCGTTCACGGTGGCGTATTTGCGCGTGGAAGTTGGAATGAGCGAAGGCAAAATTCTGCTGATCACTTCGGTCGCGTTTCTGGGTGGACTCAGCAGCCTGGGTTTTCTGGGGCACAGATTGGATCGTCTCGGCAGCAAACCGGTGCTGACTTTTTCCTTTGCCGCGTGGCTCGTGGTCCTGGCCGGCTGGATCGCACTTTCGGGACGCGCAATTGAAATGCAGATTGGCGTGCTGCTCGGATTGCAATTTCTGATGGGGCTGCTGGCGGCGCTGGTGAACATGGCGAATAACCGCCTCGCGATGGCGGTGATTCCGAAGATGGGCCGCAATCATTTCTTCGCGCTCTATTCCGTGCTGGCTAACGTCACGCTTGGACTGGCGCCTATCGCCTGGGGATTGTTGATCGATGCGGTCGGCCAGCATGAAGCGATGTGGCTGGGCATTTCATGGAATCGTTACACGGTTTTCTTCGCTGTTGCGTCGCTCGCGTTTGTTTGTTCGCTGGCGTTGTCGCGATTCCTGGATGAACCGGAAGCTGCGAGCATGGAAGATTTATTGCGCGAAATCCTGATCCAGTCGCCGCAACGTTTCTGGCTTCGCTTCGGTCCGCGAAGTTAAATCGAACTCCACGCCAACTATGGTAGCACTGCCCACGCTTGCGGGCAGTCGGCGCGAACTGTCTTCGCGCCGTTTGCGCGTTTCAAACCGCTCCCGAACGGGCGCAGAACCAGTGCGCCCGGATTGCCGCAAGCGCGGCAATCGCTACCAAAATCCGAAGCGGGGTTCAAATTTTGAAAGTTCTTCCGCCGGATTCCGGAACCGTGATCTGAGTTTCACCGGGATTCAATTCCGCACAATCCACCCTCGACGGCGCAAAATCACGTCGCTAGTCTTCGCGCCGATGGAGCGCCTGATAATAGATATTGCCTTGTGCATTATAGCCGCGTGGGTCGTGGCGGTTGCCTGCCAGTTGATTAAGCAGCCGTTGCTCATGGCCTATCTGCTGGCCGGTTTCGCCATCGGACCGCACGGTTTTCAATGGGTGACGGAACAGCATTCCATCGAAACGATTTCGCACATCGGCTTGATCCTGCTGCTGTTCATGATCGGACTGGAAATGGATCTGAACAAAATGTTCAGCTCAGGCAAGGCGATCACCATCACCGGCTTCTCGCAAATCTTCGGCTGCATCGGACTCGGCTTGTTGTTCTTCAGTCTGCCGATTTTCAGCAGCAACAAACTCGAAGCGCTGTACCTCGCGGTTGCGGCGGCGATGAGCAGCACGATCATCATTGTCAAAGTCCTCTACGACAAACACGAATTGGAAACGCTCGCCGGCCGCATCACGCTCGGCGTGCTGGTGCTTCAGGATCTGGTGACGATCATGTTCCTGGCGGTGCAGCCGAATCTGAAAAACCCCGCGGTCAGCCTGCTCTTTCTGGCGTTCGGAAAAGTTTTTCTGCTGGTCATCGTTGCCTATCTCGTCAGCCGTTTCCTGCTGCCTCCAGTTTTCAAATTCGTCGCGCGCCAGCCGGAACTGGTGCTCGTCGGAGCGCTGGCGTGGTGTTTCGCCATGGCGGGATTCGCGGGCGAACTCGGACTGTCCCCGGAAATGGGCGCGCTGATCGCCGGCGTGATGGTTTCCACGTTTCCTTACACATTGGACGTCGTCGCGAAAGTCACCAGCCTGCGCGATTTCTTTGTGACGCTTTTCTTTGTCGGTCTCGGCATGAGCATTCCGATGCCGACCTGGGAACTGCTGTTGCTGATGCTGGTGTTCAGCATGTTTCTGGTGGGCAGCCGATTGCTCACCGTCTTCACGCCGCTGCATTTCATGAGGATGGGTCATCGCGTGAGTCTGTTGCCGGCGATCAATCTTTGCCAGATCAGCGAACTTTCGCTCGTGCTGCTGACGCTTGGATTGCGCGCCGGAGATGTTTCCGAACGTTCGATCAGCATCGCGGCATTTGCGTTTGCATTTCTGGCTGTGGATTCCACCTATGCGATTTTCGGCAACGACACGATCCTGCGCAAAACTTCGCCCTGGCTGAAAAAACTTGGCTTCAAGGATTTGCCTTCAAGCAGTGCGACGGCAGTGGCGCACGCGCATGGCAAACGGATTTTCCTTCTCGGTTTCTCCTGGACAGCCAGTTCATTGCTGGAGGAAATCACGCGGCAGAAACCCACGCTCGTTCCGGAGCTTCAAGTCGTGGATTTCAATCCGCGCGTGATCGAGCAATTGCGCAAACGCGGTGTGCAGGTCGTTTATGGCGACATCAGCCAGCGCGACGTCCTGCTGCATGCGGGCATCGGCAACGCGGAAATTATTCTCTGCACGTTGCCGAACATGATTCTGAAAGGCGCGAGCAATTTCAAAATACTCAAGCAGGTCCGCGAATTGAACCCAAATGCGAAGATTGTGGTTCACGCCGAGAAACTCTCCGACGTTCCGCAACTCTACGCCGCCGGTGCCAGCTACGTCACCGCGCCGCGCCTTTTGGAAGCGACTGAACTGATCAACGTCATCGAAGCCGCGGACAAAGGCCTCCTCGACGACAAACGCAAGGAACAGGCGGACGTTCTGGAAGAGCGCAACGAAGTGATTGCGTAAATCTCGGATTCAAATCCGAGATCAAGCCGGAGATTCGAAGGAGGTTCAAAATCTGAGCGTGCCTTCGCATGAACCCTCTAATCCGGAACGATGCAGTTCTTCGTTCGGGGAGCGCAGCCGCCTCTGCTGCAGTTCTGCGCGCCCTCCTGCCGAACATAGCGGCTCACACCAGCACCAAACGGCTCGTCCATTCCACGCCTCACAATCAGCCGCGAGGGCGCGGCTGGTTGCGCCCGAGGCTGGCGCGCTCCCCCACTGCATGGATTCGGCTTAATTCCCGAAATGGAGAATCGGCACCCTCCTTGATTTCTTCGGATTTCAGCCCTCGGATTGCAAAACTCCCTTTCAGCCATGCTTGACCTTTTCGTTCAAACAGGCAAATTACGCGGCTCCATTGACTCCGGAGGTGGCGCGCAAGATGACTTGCGTCGCGCGAATCGTATTTCGCAGTTACCTTGGCGGCGTGCAATTGGAACAAGATTATATGCAGCATATTCGGAATATTGCGATCATCGCACATGTTGATCACGGCAAGACGACGCTCGTCGATTGCCTTCTCAAACAGTCCGGCACCTTCCGCGCGAACCAGGCCGAAACCCAGGTGGAACGCCTGATGGATTCGATGGATCTGGAAAAGGAAAAAGGCATCACCATCCGCGCCAAAAACGCCGCCTTCAAATACAAAAATTTCCACATCAATATCGTCGATACTCCCGGCCACGCCGATTTCGGCGGTGAAGTCGAACGCATCATGAACATGATCGACGGCGTGCTGCTCGTCGTAGATTCCGCGGAAGGCCCGCAGGCCCAGACGCGTTTCGTTCTTCGCAAAGCCCTGGAAGCCGGTGCCAAACCCATCGTCGTGATCAATAAGATCGACCGCGACAACGCCAATCCGAAGAAAGTTCTCGATCAGGTGTTTGAACTTTTCATGTCGCTCAACGCCACCGACGAGCAACTTGATTTTCCGTTTATCTATTGTTCCGCCAAGGAAGGTTACGCCAAGGTCGAACTCGAACACGCTTCCGGCACGATGGAACCGCTGTTCGACGCGATCGTAAAACATATTCCCCCGCCCCGCGCCAAAGCCGGCGAAGGTTTTCAGCTTCTGGTCGCAAACCTGGATTACAGCGATTACCTCGGGCGTATCGCGTTTGGAAAAATCTACGAAGGCAAAGTGAAACTCGGCGATCCCGCGATCTGCCGCCACGGCCACGGAAAAATCTCCAAAGGCAAAATCACCGCGATCTTCCATTTCGAAGGCATGAAGCGGATCGAAGTCCAGGAAGCGCACGCCGGCGACATCGTGGGGCTCACGGGCTTTGAAGATGTGTTCATCGGTGAAACGATTTGCGACAGCGAGGCGCGTGAGGCGCTTCCTTATATTCCGATTGATCCGCCGACGATTCAGATGGAATTCGCGGTGAACGACGGTCCGCTCGCCGGCCAGGACGGCAAGCTCGTGACCGCCCGCCACATCTGGGATCGTCTCGTGAAAGAAATCCGGACGAACGTCGCGCTCCGCATCGCGCAGACCAGCGATCCGAAAATTTTTGCCGTCAGCGGTCGTGGCGAAATGCAGATCGCCATTCTCGTCGAACAGATGCGCCGCGAAGGTTACGAAGTGCTCGTCTCGCGTCCGGAAGTGCTTTGGAAAAAAGGCCCGAATGGCGAAGCGCTCGAACCGATTGAAAAACTGTTCGTCGAAGTTCCGAATGAAAATCTCGGTGCGATCATGGAAAATCTTTCCAACCGCAAAGCGCAGATCGTGAACATGAATCACGTCGGCAATGTGGTTTCAGTGGAAGCGCTGGTGCCGATGCGCGGATTGATTGGCTTTGAAACCGATCTCGTGAACTCCACCAAAGGCATGGGCGTAATGAGCCATCTGTTCCATGAATACGGCGAAGATCGCGGCGAAATCGCGGCGCGCAAAAACGGTTCGCTGGTCAGCATGGACGGCGGCGAAGCCACGGCTTACGCGTTGAACATGGTTCAGGAACGCGGACGCCTGATGATTCAGCCGGGCGACAATGTTTACATCGGCATGATCGTTGGTGAAAACGCGCGCGAAAACGACATCCCCGTGAATCCGGTGAAGGAAAAGCGTCTGACCAACATGCGTTCGCAAGGCGACGGCAAAGGCATTCAGCTCAGCGCGCCGATGAAGCTGAGTCTCGAACGCGCGCTGGAATACATTGACGTGGACGAATACGTCGAAGCGACGCCGAAGAACCTGCGTTTGCGGAAGAAAATTCTCGACGAGAATCAGCGCAAACGCGCCGAGAAGAGCCGCTCGATTCGTTTCGTCGAAGCGTAAACAATCTCGCGCCAACGTTGCGCGAAAGTGTGTGCCCAATCGCCAAAAGCGATTGGGCATTTTCTTTGAAGTCATAAAGCGAAGGGGCGTGCGGAGCAGGCGCCGGATTTTCCTGAAGCCGCGGCTTCGATTTTAGCTCAGTTTCTTGATCTCACTTTTCCCGCACATTTCGCCTACTTGATTTTAAGCGAGGTGATGGCAGCTTGCTCGCGAGTTGACCGTCCCGTTTTTCAGAACTTCAGCGACGGCAACGAAATCAGATGAACAAAACCAAACAACTTTCAGTGTTTCTCACCATTGTTGCACTGAGCAGTTCGGCACAGGAATGGAAACTGGATTCTGCCGGCGTTCGCGTCGGCACTTCGATCAACAATCGCAGCGATACCTTCCGGCAGGTGGAAGGAACTTTGAACCTTCGACTGCCCTGGCAATGGGATCTCGGATCCGGCTGGCAACTCGGCACGCGTCTGGATTTCTCCGGTGGCTGGCTGCACGGCGAAGGCGAGAACGCGGTCATCGGCACCCTGGGCCCGAGTGCGATTCTGAGCTGGAAAGATTTTCCCGTATCGCTCGACGTCGGCAGCAGTCCCACGCTGATCAGCCGCCATCATTTCGGCAACCGGGATTTCGGCGGTGCATTTCAGTTCACCACGCATGCGGGATTGAACTGGGATCTGGCCCGGCATGTCAGCGTCGGCTATCGCTATCAGCACATGTCAAACGCCGGATTATTCGATTCCAATCCGGGATTAAATCTTCATCTGCTCTCGGTCAGTTATCGGTTTTGATTTCGCGTAAAATTGTTCGTTTATCCCGGTAGCACAGTCCGCGCTTGCGGACTGCCGGCGCGAACTGGTTCTTCGCGCCGTTTTTCGCCTTCGACTTTCTAAACGCAAACAGACGGGCGCAGAACCAATGCGCCCGAGTTGCCGCAGCGCGGCAACTGCTACCGAATTATTGTTTTCCACTTCAAACCCCCTTCAAAATCCGGTAAATACTTCGCCGTGTCCGCTGCCCTACTCCATTTGGAATCCGTGCTGAAACAGTATTTCGGTTTCAGCTCTTTCCGACCGCTGCAACAGGACATCATTCGCGATGCGCTCGCGGGAAAAGATGTCTTCGCGGTGCTGCCCACCGGTGGAGGAAAATCGCTTTGCTTCCAATTGCCCGCGCTGATTCGTCCCGGACTCACGGTCGTCATTTCGCCCTTGATTGCGTTAATGAAGGACCAAGTCGATTCTCTCCAGGCCGCAGGTGTGGCAGCAACATTTTTAAATTCCTCACTCGAAGCCGGCGAATCGCGCCCACGTCTGCGCGGCTTGCATCAAGGCGAATATCGCCTGCTTTACGTTGCGCCGGAGCGCTTGATGTTGTCCGGCTTTCTCGAAGATCTGAAACGCTGGAACGTCAACTTGTTCGCCATCGATGAAGCGCATTGCATCAGCGAATGGGGCCATGATTTCCGTCCCGAATACCGCCAGCTCGCGAATTTGCGGAGTCACTTTCCAAACGTGCCGATGATGGCGCTGACCGCCACCGCGACCGAACGCGTGCGCGAAGACATCATCAAGCAGCTCAAGCTGAACGCGTCGGCGTGTTACGTTGCCAGCTTTAATCGACCGAATCTAACCTATCGCGTTGCCGCCAAGAGCGGCGCGTACGAACAGATTCTGGAATTTGTCCGCAGTCGCAAACGCGAATCGGGAATCATTTATTGCCAGGCGCGCAAGACCGCGGAAAGCCTGGCCAGTAAACTGAATGCCGACGGCATTTCCGCCGCGGCGTATCACGCGGGACTGGACAACGACGAACGCTCGCGCAACCAGGAATCTTTTCTGCGCGATGAAGTTCGCGTCGTCTGCGCGACCATCGCCTTCGGCATGGGCATCAACAAACCAAACGTGCGTTTCGTGATTCACTACGATCTGCCGAAGAACATCGAAGGTTATTATCAGGAAACCGGCCGCGCCGGACGCGATGGTTTGCCCAGTGAATGCCTGCTGCTCTTCAGCCCGGCGGATCGCGTCAAATACAGCCGTTTCATCGATGAAAAACCTGATCCTCGCGAACGCGAAATTGCGCGGCGGCAATTGGATCAGATTGTTCATTACGCGGAAGTCGCGAGTTGCCGCCGGGCCTTTCTGTTGAATTATTTCGGCGAACAATTCAGCGGCGGCGGCGATTCAGAAAATGGAAACTGCGAAGGCTGCGACAATTGTCTTTCTCCTCGCGAAACCTGGGACGGCACACTCGCTGCGCAGAAATTTCTTTCGTGCGTTTACCGCATTCGCGAGAAAAGCGGCTTCGGTGTCGGCGTTCAGCACGTGGTGGAAGTCCTGTGCGGCGCGGAAACGGAACGCATCCGAAAATGGGGCCATCAATCGCTTTCCACCTACGGCATAGGCACGGAACACAGTCGATCCGAATGGGGCGCTATTGGGCGCGAATTGGTCCGGCTGGGATTTCTGAATCAGAATGCGGAACAGTTCAACACGATTGAACTCACAGCCGAAGGTCGCGCGATCTTGAAGTCGCGTCAGAAAATCACGCTCACTCGCCCGGTCAGCGCGCCTGAACCTGCGAAGCATCGCGCCGGTGAAATCGATTGCGACGAAGCGTTGTTCGACCGATTGCGCCAGCTTCGCAAACACCTCGCGGATGAACGCAGCGTGCCGCCGTACATTATTTTTTCCGACGTAGCGCTGCGACAAATGGCGCGGGTTTATCCGAAAACCGAGAATGAATTCTCGCGGATCAGCGGCGTTGGCGAAAAAAAACTGCACGAATTTGGCGCGTTGTTCATGGGCGAAATCGCGACGTTTCTGCAAACCAACCCGCGGCAGATCTTCGCCGAAAATTCCTTCTCCGCGACGCCGACGCCGAATCGTTCACGTCTGAATGACACCGCGCGCGAAACGCTGCATTTCTTTCGCCAAGGCAAAACCGTGGAAGACATAGCGCGCATTCGCGGCCTGAAGGAGAGCACGATTTACGGTCATCTGGAAGACGCGCTACAGGCGGGTGAAGCGATCGACCTGAATCAGGTGATGACTGCAAAAACGCAAACGGAGATCGCTGCGGCATTCGAGCGCTTTGGATTCGCGAATCTGACCGGCGCGGTGGAATCGCTCGGTGGACGTTATCATTCCGGACTTCTTCGTCTTTATCGAACCGCTCAAAATCGCGGGTGGCGGGCTTAAAGAGAATCAAACAAGCGATGTTGAAATACCTCGCTCGGCTGCGTTTAGAGTTTAGACGCCTTTCGCGGAATTTTTCTTCCGCTTCACAGGACGGATCGTTAGCGTCACGCGATGAATTTTTGGAAATATCACGCGCTCGGAAATGATTACCTGGTTCTCGATCCGAAAGAACTTGCGGCGCCGCTGACGATTGAACAGGTGAAGCTGATTTGCCATCGCAATTTCGGCCTCGGCTCCGATGGCATTCTGCTCGGGCCACTGCCTTCCACCCAAGCGCCGATCGGTTTGCGGATTTACAATCCCGACGGCAGCCAGGCGGAAAAGAGCGGCAACGGTTTGCGGATTTTTTCGCGTTATCTCTGGGATCGCAAACTGGTCGGCAACGACGA
Organism: Verrucomicrobiia bacterium; assembly: GCA_035765675.1. GTDB lineage: Bacteria > Verrucomicrobiota > Verrucomicrobiia > Limisphaerales > DASXHY01 > DASXHY01. The sequence continues at coordinate 3,152 of DASTXC010000168.1, read as the reverse complement.
ATTCGCCATTGAAACCGCGGGCGGACTGGTGAAATCCACGGTGTTTGAAAATGGCCGCATGGTGCGCGTGGAAATGGGGAAGGTCAGTTTCTCCAGCGAAAAAATTCCCGTCACCGGACCGGCTCGCGAAGTGATTAACGAATCCATCACGGTCGGCGGAAAGGCCTTTCAGTATTGCGCGGCGACGGTGGGCAATCCGCATTGCGTTTTGCCGATGACAGAAATCAACGCGGACCTCGCGAAACAGTTCGGTCCATTGCTGGAAGTGCATCCGAATTTTCCGAATCGCACGAACGTGCAGTTTCTCAAAGTGCTGGATCGCGCAAACATTCAAATTGAAATCTGGGAACGCGGCGCGGGTTACACGCTGGCGTCCGGCAGCAGCAGCAGCGCGGCGGCATCCGTGGCGCACAAGCTGGGATTGTGCGACCGCTCAATCACGGTTCACATGCCTGGGGGGAAACTCGCGATCGAAATCAACGAGAATTTTGAAATTCTGATGACCGGGCCGGTGACGAAAGTCTCGGAAGGAACGGTGGCGGAGGAGATGTTTGCGGATATTGGGAGGGTTTGAAAGCAGAGTGGGTGCGTGAGCCGGTGAGTCGGTGAGTGGGTTGGGAAACGGCATTGCGAGCGCGAGAGCGTCCTGGAGTGCGGCAGTCCTCTGCCGCTTTTTACACGCTCGGAAAGCGCCGGAAGACCGGCGCACTCCAGGACCTGGCGGAGTTTTCAAGCTGCTGAATTCGCGTCCGATCGGCTGGAATTTTCGGGTTATGGATTGATCCGATTCCCGGCAGCATCGATCAGCGTTGCCGTGATGAAAACCAGCAGCCGGCGATGGTCTTTGACTGGACGAGGCGGTGCTTCTCTTCTTTCCAGAATGATCTCATTGTCCGACCCGCCAAACATCGCGATTGTCCCACCATCGGGCAGCGTCACATCCCCTTGTATTTGCTGAACCCGAACGCGCGTTGATTTCGAATCTGTTATCACTACTTCTTTTCCGGTTTTCGGATCGAGCATCATTGCCGAACCTGGGTCGTCGATGCCGACAAAATCAACCACTGTCGCAGTGGCCTTCAGATCAATTGCGCGTGCGTCGGGAGTAACTATCGGAAGCAGATCCACAGTAGGTCCGAATGGAACACGATTGGTGATTCCGGGAAAATCTCGAATTTCTACAACCTGAATCTGCGCCTGCCGTCCGGAAAGTGTTGTTACTTCACCTTGATTAGTCAGCTCGGCTCCGTCTCTTCGTTCCAGCAGATTGAAAGCCTTCCTCGTTTCCGACTCAGAGAGCATTGCAGTGCCGTTCGCAATCGCTGAATTGGTGATGCCAATGGATTCAAGAAATCTTCCAAAATTTTCGTCCGAAACTTCAACGAACTTTGTTTTGATGTTGATCTGCGGCGAGGGCGGTTGGTTCAGCCATGTGATCGCATGTTCGATGATATCGAGGTCAGCCGTTTCAGCTCGAACGAGCATTGTTCCGTTGCCGGGATTCCAGAATACGTTTTTCCCTGTTTCAGGAGAGAAATCAATGCCCAGTTTCGTGAACCATTTGAGCATTCCGGCCTGAACCGCGACACGATCTTCGTCACTCTGAATGGATACGTTGATCTCCGGCGCGATGACTCCGGTCGATTTTAGATTTTGAATGAACGTCCCGGTATCCACCTTGAATGTGCGCATATGCAACCTCGGCCCATCCGCCGTTTCGGGGACGATCGCAATTCCGCTTTCCGAGATTGAATAATGCAGTGGACGATCCGCTGACTTGACGATTGCTTCCAAAACCTCGTGTAACGTGGGTTCGATCAATCCCGGACGAATCGTGACCCGCGTCGAACTGATTTCATTGGATCGGGACGAATCAGAAATCATCCGGCCTGTTTTTGGATCGATAAGCGACAGATTGGACGATGACAATCGGATGCTGAAATCGATGCCTTTCTTTTCCGGATCACGCTCGCGAACCTGCCGATTTAAATCCTGAACCACGTCGCTCAACGTTGCAGATTCGTAAACGATGTATCCGAGCCGAATGCTTTTAAGCTTATCCATGATCGCGCGTCTTCCGGAAGTGGCCTGGATTGGAGACGATTGCTTTTCTGTGAGTTGCACATTTCCCTCGGCGGTAATCTTCCGGCTGCCTTCATCAAACTTCATCGCATCGGCGCGCAATGTTTGTTTGGCTGTGGTCAAGATGACCTGGTTGCTGGCCGTAAAAACTCTCGTATCCGCGTCGAAGTTCGCGTCACCGCTGACGACTTCGAAGGCGTTGCTGCGCGAGAGTTGAAAGGTGTGCGTTGCGGTTTTTGAGTTCGAAGCTTTTGATTCCAGCGCCGCGATTTGCGTTTTCATTTCCAACGGCTTTTCGCCCATCGGCACCGCCACCGCCGTGAACGCAGCCACGGTGAGCAGCGATGCCATGGACAGTCCCGCCCTCCTTGGCGTTGGAAAATGAATCAGACGCTCGATGCGCTGCCGCAAGGCGCTGCGGGATTCCAGAATTCCAATGAGACCCAACGTCGCAAGCGGACGATGAAACGCGAGCTTCGCCACTTCAAGCAACGTCGGCGCATAGCTGTCCGCGTCATCGCGCAACGCCAGCATCACCGCGTCGTCCACCGCTTCCGCCACGAATCCGCGCGTTGGCGAACCAGAACAGAGGATGCCACCAATAAACCACTTGCAGCAAAGCCTGCGCGCAGTTCACAAACACATCGCCGCGTTTCAGATGAACCAGTTCATGCACGAGCACGGCGCGGATTTGTTCGGGTGAAAGTTGTTCGATCAGCAGCTTCGGCAAAAGAATCACCGGACGGAACAATCCACAAACAGCAGGTGACATCACGTTATCTGTGACTTGCACGCGAACTTTGTGTTTCCATCCGGACAATTCCCGGGCGCGGTGCAGCAACGGTAAAACCGAATCCGGCGGTGAAGCGGCCCGCCGCACCTGGCCCATTACAAGAATCCAGCGCGAAAGCATCCACGCCAGCAACGCAATGGAAACCGCCAGACACCCCAGCAGCAGCCAGCCGTGAAAGGAAATGGAAGGCTCTGGCGCAGCCGGCGTAACAATCGGCGACGCAAAGGATGGAACAACTTCCGCGCCGTAAGTCACAATCATTTTCGTTTCGGAAGCC
>DASTXC010000167.1:0-20809 GCA_035765675.1 Verrucomicrobiia bacterium | reverse complement strand
ATTTGCCGGTATGCAAAACCCAACTGAGCTACTCTCCTCCGGCTTCGCCCGGAGGAGAGGGAGTGATCAGCCGTTTTGAATTTCGAAAGTTCAACCCGTTGTTTGGTACGGGTGCCAAGTTGCGCCCTCCGCGCAACGCGGTTCATTAACTGATTGCCCGGTGAAACGATTTGACCTAGTGTCTGCGGTCACAAAGCGCGAGTAGCTCAATTGGATAGAGTGTTGGCCTCCGAAGCCGAAGGTTGCGGGTTCAACTCCCGCCTCGCGCACCATCTCCTTTCACACTCGATCTCCTTGCCTTTCTCGAACCTTCGCGCCTTGGTGTAGAAAGGCTCGGCGGATTCCGGATCACCGCGACGATTGGTGGTTTGACATCAACGCTTCGGAAATGATTTTCGCCATCAGACGAGCGCCTTCCGGATTCGGATGAACTTTGTCCGGGAACACAGCCGCTTCATCTTTCAGCGGCGTGTGCAGATCGATGATCGAAACGTGTTCCTCTTTGGCGACCTTCTGAATCATCGGAATAATGGTTTCCGTGATGATCTGATCGCGGATGCCCCCGTTTTCCGGAAAGGCCGGCGGCGGCAGACAGGCGTAAATTTTCACGTTCGGATTTGCCGCGCGGAATTTAGAAATCATTTCGCGATAGCTCGGCACGAAATCGTCGGGATTCTTCTCTACATTCTGCGGTTTGCTGTCGTTGGTGCCGAGCGCGATCACAACCACCTCCGGTTTCGAATCCAAGGCAGCCTGATATTCTTTCCGATCTTCGAACGGACGATCGCCTTGCTTCATCATCGTCGTTCCACTGACGCCGTAATTCTTCACTTCCCATTGGTCGCCCAACAGGCGCGCGAGTTGAGCGGGATAAGAATCGCGATTGCGGTCTTTCAGTCCCGAACCGTATGTGATGCTGTCGCCGATGCAGGCAAGATGCGTAATGTTCGTTTGCGCGGCGGCGATGCTGATCGTCTGAAGCGAAAGCGTGACAACCAGGAATAGTCCGGCGAGAAAGTGTGATTTCAATTTCATGAGCAGCGGTGTTTCGGTCTATTTCAAGACGCGCTCAACGGAAAAGTGTTACAGCGAACGCACCAAACCAATGTCGGTATGCAATTCAACTCAACGATCCTTGGCAGCCGCGCGTGCGAGCATGACTTTTTGTGACGGACGATAACTCGCGATGAATTGGCGGTAGTAGTCCGCGAACGTTCCCGCCGCAATTGCCGCGCGCATGTCCGCCATGACTTTCAAATACATATGGGAATTGTGAACGCTCAACATGCGCAGCCCCAGAATCTCGTTCACGTTCAGCAGATGCCGCAGATACGCGCGGGTGAAATTCCGGCAGGCATAGCATTCGCAGCCTTCTTCAATCGGCTTGAAATCCGATTTGTAGGCGCCGCCCTTGATGCTGATTGTGCCGCTGTGCGTGAAAGCGGTTCCGTTCCGCGCCACGCGCGTTGGCAGAACGCAATCGAACATATCCACGCCGCGCGCGACCAGTTCCACCATTTGCGCCGGCGTGCCGAGGCCCATGGCGTATCGCGGCTGGTTCGCGGGCAGATGCGGCTCGGTGATCTCCACGGCTTTCAACATTTCCGGTTCCGGTTCACCGACGCTGACGCCGCCGATGGCGTAACCATCAAATTTCATTGCCACCAATGCTTTCGCGCAATGCTCGCGCATTTCTGCGTTTGATCCGCCTTGCGCGATTCCAAACACCAACTGGCCGGGCGCGCGCGGTTGTTCGCGGCATTCACCCGCCCAGCGAATCGTGCGTTCCACTGCGGCGCGCAACTCCTTCGCGGTGGCGGTATGTGGCGGGCAATCATCAAAAACCATCGCGATGTCGGACCCCAGTTCACGCTGAATGCCCATCGCTTCTTTGGGCCCGAGGAACAGCAGCGAACCGTCAAGATGCGAACGGAATTCCACGCCGTGCGCCTGAATCTTTCGAATTTTGGAAAGGCTGAAAACCTGGAAGCCGCCGCTGTCGGTGAGGATCGGCAGATTCCAGTTCATGAACCGATGCAATCCGCCGGCGGCGCGGATGATTTCTATACCGGGCCGGATATTCAGATGATAAGTGTTGCCGAGAATGATCTGCGTGCCCATTTCGAGCAGTTCGCGTGGGTCAAGCGCCTTGACGCTGGCCTGCGTTCCGACCGGCATGAACACGGGCGTTTCAATCACGCCGTGCGCGGTGGTCAATCGGCCCAGGCGGGCTTTCGTTTGCGAATCAGTTTTCAGCAGCTCAAACATCGCGCGAAGTTTGATCGGAAATGAAAACGTTGAACATGAAATTTTGGCGGAAGAACGAGATGGATTTCACGATTTGCAGGGATCGGGAGAATTGAACAACGAAGAAACAAAGGAGCCACGCGGACTGAAGTCCGCGCTCCGTTCCTTCGTTGTTCAAAGCTCAAATGAAAAAGGCGATGGCTTGGGGCCATCGCCTTGAAGTTCAAACAGAGCGTCGGATTTTAATCAAACGCGTGGCCGGCGCAGCACAGGACGTTCTTGACCTTATGGCGGACGAGATCTTTCACGGCCTGACGTGCGGGCGCGAGATATTTGCGCGGATCGAATTCCTTCGGATTTTCCGCAAACACTTTGCGGATGCCGGCGGTCATCGCGATGCGCAGGTCGGTATCGATGTTGACCTTGGTGCAACCGGTGCGGCGCGCGACTTCGATGTCCGCTTCCGGCACGCCTTGAGCGTCCGGCATTTTGCCGCCGTATTTGTTGACTTCCGCGACGAGATGCTGCGGAACGCTGGAGGCTCCGTGCAGCACCAGCGGATAATCGCCCATGCCCGCGTCCATCAACGCTTTCTTGATCAGCTTCAGACGTTCGAGATCGAGGTGCTGCGTGCCTTTGAATTTGTAGGCGCCGTGGCTGTTGCCAATGGCGACCGCGAGCGAATCACAGCCGGTTTCCTTGACGAATTTCACCGCTTCTTCCGGCTCGGTGTAATGGCCGCTGGTGGAATGCGCGCCGCCTTCTTCACCTTCGTCGAACTGCGCGCCGACGAGATGACCGAGTTCAGATTCAACGGAGCAATTGTGCTTGTGCGCGTATTCAACAACCTTGCGCGTAATCTCCGCGTTCTTCTCGAACGGCTCATGGCTCGCGTCGATCATCACACTGGTAAATCCTTCGTCGATGCATTCCTTGCAAAGCTCGAAGGTGTCGCCGTGATCGAGGTGAACCGCGATCGGGATGTTGGAAACGCTGACCGCAGCTTCGATCAGCTTTTTGAGATAAACCGGGTTGGCGTAGCTGCGTGCGCCTTTGGAAATCTGGAGAATGAGCGGGGCTTTTTCCTCTTCGCAGGCTTCCACGATTGCCTGGATGAGTTCCATGTTGTTCACGTTGAACGCGCCCAACGCGTATTTGCCTTTCAGCGCTTTGGCAAACAGATCTTTCGTATGTGTCAGAGGCATAATTTCAATTTCAAGTTAAGAACTGCGGACTAACGCAGTCCGAAGATTATAGAACCGGCGGTTTCGAAAGGAAGATAAAATCTTCCCATGGCCGGGCGAGACGAATCAGATGCCCTTAAGGTTACGCATGGGTGAAATCCCAAATTCAAGGATCGAAATCGAAAGAGGTCCGAAGTCGAAACTTCAACGCGTAAAGCGCGACTGGCGGATGGACAGGATTGCAACTTGATCGACGCACTCTCCCTCTCTTCCTGACGAAGGAAGAAGGAGAGGGCCAGATTAAGGAGGTTTTTAGCCTTTTGAAAATCGTGATCCGGTGGGTAGCACCGGCTGATTGAGAGAATCAAAATCCCCTCTCTCGGGTCATCACTTTAAATCGTACGCTTATCGGATTTAGATCCTGGATTTATCCCGCCGCTTTCACGGCTTTGACAATCGCGTCCGCGTCGATCCCATACTTCGCCAGCAGTTCATCGGATCTGCCGGAACGCGGAATTTCCCGCACGGCGAGCTTGTGAACTTTCACTCCATCAATGCTCAGTTCGCCGGCCACGGCATCGCCCAATCCGCCTTCGGCATAATGATCTTCCACCGTGATGACGACGTTGTTCGTTTTCGCCGCCGCGGTTTTGATTACATCGCGGCCCAGCGGTTTGATGCTGTAGGCGTCGATCACGGTGATCTTGATTCCTTCCTGTTGCAATCGATCCGCAGCCTGCAACGCCTGATACAACGTCACGCCCGCCGCGACCACGGTTGCTTTGTCCCCGTCGCGCAACACCTTGGCGCCGCCGATGGGAAATTTTTCGTCGTTCTTGTAGATCACCGGCGTTTTCGGACGCGAGACACGCATGAAACACAACCCGCGAAGCTGCGCCAGTTCTTCGAGCAATCGTTCCGTCGCCACCGCGTCGCACGGATAAACCACCGTGCTGCCCGCGACCGCGCGCATCATCGCCAAATCCTCCAGCGCCATTTGCGAAGGACCGTCCTCGCCGATGCTCACGCCAACGTGCGAACCTACGAGCTTGATGTTCGATTGCGAAATGCCGGCAACACGAATCTGATCGTAAGCCCGCGTGAAAAACGCCGCGAAGGTGGAAGCGAAGGGAACTTTCCCGCGCGCGGCGAAACCTGTCGCCACGCCGACCATGTTCTGTTCAGCAATGAAACATTCCGTAAACCGTTCTGGAAATTTTTTGAAAAACTTTTCTGAATAGGTCGAATTTTTGGTGTCACCATCCATCGCAACGATGCGTGAATCCGTTTCGCCTAGACGCAGCAGCGCGTTTCCGAATGCTTCGCGCGTGGCAATCGATTGGCCCATTTCATAATTCACCGGACCGTAACTTCCCGGCGCGCTGTGATTCGGTTCCGGCAATTGCGTCGGCGCAGGAATCGCGATGTCAGTTCCGGATTTCGCGCGCGGTTGAAGTTCGGCAATGGCGCGCTCCGCTTCTTCTTTTTTCAACGGTTTGCCATGCCAGTTTTCCAAATCCTGAATGAACGAAATGCCCGCGCCCTTCAAGGTTTTCGCCAGAATCGCCAGCGGTTGATCGCCCAATCCATCCGCAGCCAGCACTTCGAGAATTTCATCCATGTCGTGACCGTCGATCACTTCCGTGCGCCAGCCGAAGGACTGAAAACGTTTTTCGTAAACGCTCATGTCGTGGCCGAAGGCAGTGGGCTCGCTTTGGCCGAGCCGATTTATGTCCGCAATCGCGATCAGGTTGTTCAGCTTGTAAATGCCGGCCAGCGAAGCAGCTTCCCAAACCGAGCCTTCCGCCATTTCACCATCACCGAGCAACACGTAGGTTTTGTAATCCAGCTTGTCGAGGCGCGCGCACAACGCCATCCCCACGCCAACACTCAGACCCTGTCCGAGTGAACCCGTCGCCACATCTACAAACGGCAGGCGCGGAGTGGGATGCCCTTCCAGATCGCTGCTCAGTTCGCGCAGCTTCAGCAAATCGCTCGCGGGAAATAAACCAGTTTCGGCCCACGCGGCGTACAACAGCGGCGCGGCATGGCCTTTGGAAAGAACGAATCGGTCGTTGTTATAGTAATGCGGATCTTTCGGCAGGAACTTCATGTGACCGAAAAACAGCGCCGCCACGAGATCGGCCGCAGAGCAACACGATGTCGGATGACCGCTGCCCGCGGCCGTGGTTGCCGCGATGGAATGAATTCGCAATTGATTCGCTACTCCCTGCAATTTCTCGGTATCGATGTCATTCATGGATTTGCACTGTAGGCCGCGAAGTTCAAAAGAAAAGTGGAAAGACTCCCTGTGACCGATCGCATCGTCCGCGGCCAAACCTTGAGAAAGCCTGCGCCAGCATTGCGTTTTTCGCATAGCGCGGGCGTGGCTGGCAGGTGATTACCCTATGTTGAAACGAGGCCTTTGATCTAAGCTGTCGGACGCATGAAGATTCTTCTTCAGCACCGGAAAACCGGATTGTACTTCCAGCATCCTGGCAACTGGACCCGCGAAATCACCGCTGCTTCCGATTTTCGGACTTCACAGAGAGCGATCGAACACGTCCACGCGGAATGCCTGACCGACGTGCAGATCGTCGCGGTTTTTCTGGGCGGCAGTTACGTGGAATCCATCTGCTATTCGACCGATCCGCGAACGACAAACCGGCTGCGCAGCAGAGCATGAGGAAGTTTTCGCTTCCAAGTTCCTTCACAATCGAGGATCCACCGGTTCGCTTTCCAATGCGAGGACGCCAAAGACGCATTCATGCACACGGCGCAACGGTTCCTGCCGGACGAATCGCTCCAGCGCTTCAATTCCCAGCGCAAACTCGCGCAAAGCGAGAGAACGTTTCCTTGCGAGACCGCGAGCACGAAGCCGTTCGAGATTTTCCGCGGCGGTGTACTCCGGTCCGTAGATGATGCGCAGGTATTCGCGGCCCCGGCACTTCACGGCGGGTTGAATCAGCCCACGATTGCTTTTGACCACGAAATCGAAAGGCTTGACCACCATGCCTTCGCCTCCTTTGCCGGTGAGTTCTTCCCACCAACGAATGCCCTCTGCTTCGCTCGCTGGATTCGTAACCTCGACAATGCGACAAGGCGTCGCGAGAAACAGATCGTCATCGCCGCGCAGTGTCTTGGAAGCGTTGCAAAGTCGTTCCAACGTTTCCATGTGCCATTCGTGCGGCTTGTCCGTATGCACTTTTCCTTCCGTGGCGAGCAGGTGAAATGGCGCGAGTTTCAGATCGTTCACTGACTTCACCGGCCAGCAGTATCGGCGATAGGCTTCGACATAATTTGTTACCATTTCCTGCCGCTCTTTGGTCCGGCTCAACCATTCGCTGGCGGCGAGACCCCGGGCCGTTGCGTCCGCCAGTGCCGTCACTTCAGCCTCCAAGGCCGCGCAGGCGGAAATGCCCACGGCCGCATATTGCTGTTTCAAAAGCTCCTGCGCTTTCGCCGACCAGGGCATCAGCTCGCAATCGAGGCAAATCCAATCCGTTTTAAATTCGTTCCAGAAATCCGCAGCCGCTACAGCCTCGCGAACCGTCGTTAAAAACGCTTGTTCAATTCCGGCATCATCGAAAAACCGGCGCCCGGTTCGCGTGTAGCAGATGCCGAACTCGCCTTCCGCAACTCCGAAACGTCGGAACGCGGCCTCGGCGTCGCGGCAAATAATCACGATGGTGCGCGATCCCATGTGCTTTTCTTCGCAGACGACGCGCGGAACTCCAGCATGACGAAAATAAGCGAATGCTTCGGCGGGATGTTCCAGGAGTCCGGGAGCCTGGCTGGTTTCGCTGGGCGACATCGTCGGCGGCAGATAGATCAGCCACTTGGGATTGACTGCAAAGCGGCTCATCACTTCCAGAGCCGCGGTGGCGTTCTCTTCGCGAATCGTGACGGTGCCGTGAAGCCGTGTGCTGATAATGCGTTTCCCAGTGACGTCACTGAGGTTCAGCAGATCATCGTGCTGTTGTTGTGCTGACAACGTCGGCGCAAGATTTTCCGGTGCGAGGAATGGTTTTCTTGATTCGGCGTATGTTTGTTTCGCGGGAACGAAAACCAGTTCGCGCTCCGGATACCGCAACGCCGTGAGCTTTCCACCAAAGACGCAGCCCGTATCGATGTTGATGGTTCGATTCAGCCATTCGGGTTCGGGAACGGGTGTGTGCCCGTAAACGACCATGGCCGAACCTCGATATTCCGCGGCCCAGTTATAGCGGACCGGCAAACCAAACTCGTCGGTCTCGCCCGTGGTTTCGCCGAACAATGCGAAATCACGCACCGCACCGGAACCGCGGCCTTGCATGGATTCTTTCATGCCGGCATGCGCCACAACCAATTTTCCATCGTCGAGCACGTAGTGACTGACGAGTTTATTAATGAAGTCCGCGGCTACTCGGCTGAATCCATGAAAGTCGGCTTCATATTGCTCGAATTGTTGAAGCGATTCCGCCAATCCATGGGTGACCTGGACATCCTTCCCCCAGATTTTCCGCATGAATTTCACGTCATGATTCCCTGGCACGCACAACGCGTTTCCGACCTTGACCGACTCCATCACCAGTCTCACTACCCAAGGACTTTTGGGACCGCGATCCACCAGGTCGCCGAGGAAAACAAGCTTACGCCCCTGCGGATGCCGCCATGCGCCACCGGGTTGCCCGTCATAACCCAGTCTCTCCAGCAGTCCGATCAGTTCGTCATAACAGCCGTGAATATCGCCGATGATGTCGAATGGTCCATGCTCCTGTTTCAAGTTGTTCCAAAGTGGCTGCCGTTCGACGGCGACTGATTCAACTTCCTCAGGTGAACGCAGAACGAAAACATGCCGGAACCCTTCCCGCTGAAGGCCGCGGATTGAACGCCGCAATTGTTGCATCTGCTGCCGAATTACGTGCGAGCCGAAATTGCGATCCGCACGTGTCCGGTTGCGGTCGTGCGCGATGCGCTCGGGCAGATCGAGAATGATGGCCACCGGCAGGCAGTGAAACTCGCGCGCAAGGGCAACCAGCGGCCTGCGGGATTCGGCCTGAACATTCGTGGCATCCACGACGGTAAGTTTTCCCGCAGCCAAACGTTTCCGGGCGATGAAATGCAACACTTCAAAGGCGTCGCTGGTGGCGGCCTGATTGTTCTCGTCGTCTGAAACCAGGCCACGGCAAAAATCAGACGACAGGATTTCCGTCGGCTTGAAATGCCGGCGCGCAAACGTGCTCTTGCCGGATCCGGAAGCGCCGATCAGAACAACGAAGGAGAGATCGGGAATTGTAATGGTCATTTCTTTTGGGAACAGAATTCAGGAGGCACAGGTTTCCCGGCGCGACGAAACACACGAATCCAAACATATTTTCTTCGCCGCGCCGCGATTTCTGATGCTTTGAAATCAAACAAAGCCAGGTGTGCTGCGATAGCCGTTTCCATCTCCGCAGGATTGTCCAACACGCAGTAAGCAATTGCCCGGTGCATCAGCAGTTCCCTCCGCGCGCGTCGGGACAATCGTCCGCTGATCTCCCAGGCTGCGGAGTTTTCGAGCAATGCGTTCCAATTCTCTTGTCCCTCGAAGACATCGCCTTGCGTTTTCCAGGCGTTCGCATTCGAAGAATCGACCCGCAATACGTCTCGAGTGATGAGCAATGCTTCATCATACTTTTCGAGGTGAACCAGAGTGTCCGCTTTGCAGGTCAGCGCCGGAATCCAATCACTGGACTTCCCAAGAATTCCGTTCAGCACCCTTAGGCATTGTTCATAGCAGTCGCTGTAATGAAGCTCCCACGCGAATGCGAGTCGTGATTCGTTGAGTGACTTGCAGGTGGGCAGTTCATCCAGCCAGCTTTCAAATGCTCCTGAGGTGCTGAAGACGAGCTTTTGGAGTCCGTCCCGCTGGGTTTTGCGACTGTCTCCTGCAAAGAAATCCAATCGTACGCGCAAGCCACCTCTGTGGAAGACCCAGTTCTGAAGCGCCTTGACCTCTTCCGCGTAATTCTTCCTGAGATACGGGAGCACAATTTCTTGCGTCCATTTGTGCTCCATCTCTTCTGCGTACATCTCCTGGTTGGATTCCCGGTCGAAAAGCCATCGACCACGAGCAACGCGCGCGAGGTTGTCGTGATGATGAGCCACCTCATGAACAAACGTCTTCAAAGCATGAAGCCGCAGGTAAACCTGACAGAGACGCAAAGGAAGTGGAATCCGGTTCACATCATATACATAAGCGTAGATCGAGATCACGCCGGATCTGATTTTGAAGCAACCGAGAATCCCGCCGCAAAAAACACCTGGAAACAACTGAACACCGAGTCTGCCGGTAAGTGGATCCGGCCTGTCGCCATCCCGATCTTCCTCGTCCATGTAAGCTTTACCCAACGACAACTGAATCCGAGAAATTCCGAGGCGCGCGTTTTCTGGAAGCGCCTTCAATACCGCACGAAGGTCTTCAACGGACGCTCCGTGATGCACAAACTTTCCCTGATCCAGCACTTGGATGGGAATTGTGTTGACCGGGGTGGAAGCCGGAGCGGTGACATTCTGGCTTCGCTCTTTGAGCACGAGCTTTTTGATCCGTCGTTTTCGCCGCAACGAATCTGCGGCTTCTTGCAAGGCGGATTGTTTCCGGCCCGCTTCGGAAAACTCCTTTTTTGCAAGCTCCCGAAGGGTGCGCCGGGTTGTGTGAATGCTGCGGGCCATATCAGTTCCCGAGCCTTTCAAAAATTCCCATCTGCGTGGGCGCTCCAACAACGGGATCTTCCGGGCCTACCGGGACAAAACGCACCCGATAGTTGAAAGAGTCCGCGACTCGAGCCGCCCAGGTTTGAAATTCCGCGCGCGTCCATTCGAAACGATGATCGCGATGCCGGAACTTTCCGGCAGGTAGCGTTTCCCATTTCACGTTGTATTCGCAGTTCGGAGTAGTGATAACGATTGTTGCAGGCCGGGTGCATTCAAACAGCACTCGTTCAAACGCCTTCAAACGCGGGGCGTCCAAATGCTCAATCACTTCAACAACCGCTGCCGCATCGAAGCCGGCGAGCCTTTGATCACGATAAATCAGGGAGCCATGCAACCGGCGCAATCGCTCCTTCTGCATCGTTGGAAGCCGATCGTAATGCAGTCGGTCACGCGCGATTTCGAGCGCCCGATGTGAAACATCCATCCCGACAATCTGCGTGAACTGTTTTTCCTTGAGCAGCGCCTGCAACAAACGCCCTTCACCACATCCGAGATCAAGCACACGCGTGGCGCCGCTTGCCTTCAAGGCGGCGAGCACCGTTCCTGATCGTTGTTCGTTCAGGCTGATCGTTCGCTCGACGGCTGCCTCTTCCTGGGAATGAGTTTCGGCTGCCGCGTCCGGATCAGGCTGGCTTTCATCAGCCAGTCGCGAGATCGCATCGTCCACGAGGCTGCGCTGGTGCTTGAGATAACGCCGCGTGATCACCTCGCGTTCCGGGTGCGCCGCGAGCCAGCCTTCGCCGTGACGCAACAGTTTTTCAACTTCGGCGTCACCGACCCAATAATGCTTGTCGTTGTCGAGCACCGGCACCAGCACATAGAGATGCGTCAGCAAACGCTGCAACGGAACCGTTCCAGCCAGTTCCACCTGGTGGTACGCGCTTTCACCCCAATCGAGAAAACGTTCGTCCAGCGGCAGACGTCGGACCGTTATGGAATATCCAAGCGGTTCGAAAATTCTGCGGAGAAACTCCGTGCCGCCCCGACAAGGCAATGCTGGAAACGAAACCATCAGCGGCAACGGCGTGTTCACCAGTTCAGGCCGTTCTTTGCTGTTCCCCGCCAGCGCGCTGCCAAACACTTCCGCGATGGCTACGCTAAGGAATGACGAAGCCGCGTAGGGACGATCGTTCACATATTGTTCGAGCGCGCCGCTTTCGCCGGCAGGTCCGCGGCGATTGCGCACGAGACCCACCGGATCCACTTCGATCTGCAGCGCGACGGTGCAGCGTTCGTTCGTCGCTTCGGGATAAAACACGTTGGCTTTTCCAAAGCTCAGGTCGAACGATTGCAGGCGCGCGGGATTTTTTCGGAGCAGGAATCCAAGATCCGTCGCGGGCTGATGCGTGGTGGTGATGGTCAGTAACATGGGTTCGTCTCGCTGGGCTCAGCTTGTCAATTTGGGGGAACGTTAGGAAAGCAAAGAGTTGGGGTGTTCTATCCTGAGAAACATCATTACAGCAATTCCTCTGGTGTAAAATATCAGCCTTGCGGGGTTTGCCGAATAATTTGCGATTGGCGAGGGCGGGTTCACGCGACATGATGCGCGGGAAACGATCAGCGGGATTCGCGGCAGAGTCCGAATCCCGCTGCACGTTTCACGAATCACGTTCCCGGTTCAATGACGCCAACATTGTTGATTGTCGATGACGAGAAGCCAACCCGCGAAGGTCTGCGCGCGGCGTTGGAGGATCGTTTTGATGTTTATCTCGCGGATGACGCGAAGATCGCGATGGATCTGTTGGAGCGCGAACATTTCGATGTGTTGCTCACGGATTTTCGGCTGCCGAACGAAGACGGGATGAAATTGATCGCGCGGGCCAAATCGCTTTCGAAACCGCCGATCTGCATTTTGATGACCGCCTACGGCTCGGAAGAAGTCGCGGTCGAAGCGATGAAACGCGGCGCGGATGATTACATCGCGAAAGGGCGAATGCAGATCGATGAACTCGAAATGCGGATCGCTCGCGCATTGCGCCAGCAGAAGCTCGAAGTGGAAAATGTTTCACTTCATCAACAGCTCGATTCCAAGTTCGGCATCCAGAATGTCATCGGTGAATCCGCGGCGATGCAGGAAGTTTTCGACGTCGTGAATCAGGTCGCCCCGGCGCGCACCACGGTGTTGTTGCTGGGCGAAAGCGGCACTGGCAAAGAGCTGATCGCGAAAGCCATTCATCAACTCAGTCCGCGCGCCAAGCAGCCGATGGTGACGGTTCATCCCGCGGGGCTTCCGCCGACGCTTTTGGAAAGCGAACTGTTCGGTCACGAAAAAGGCGCTTACACCGGCGCGCATGAACGTCGGATTGGACGCATCGAACAGGCGCAGGGCGGAACGTTGTTCTTCGATGAGATTGGTGAGATCGACGCCACCATTCAGATCAAGCTGTTGCGATTTCTGGGCGAACGAACTTACGAACGCATCGGCTCGAACAAAACGCTGACCGCTGACGTGCGAGTGATTGCCGCGACCAACAAGGATCTGGAGGCAATGGTAAAAGCCGGGACGTTTCGCGAGGATTTGTTTTTTCGTTTGAACGTGGTGCCGATCAAAATGCCGCCGTTGCGTGATCGCATCACGGATGTTCCATTGCTGGCTCAGGCGTTTCTGCGTGAGTTTGCGGAAGAGAACAACAAGAACATCACGGATTTCACAGCGGACGCGCTGGAACTGCTGATTAATTATCATTGGCCGGGGAACGTTCGCGAATTGCGGACGGCCATCGAACATGCCGTGGTGCTGTGCCGCGGCGAAAAAATTTCCGCGCGCGATCTGCCGGCTTCGGTGCGAACGGGCGCGGCGAATGCGTCCGCCGATCCGCAGCGTATGCTGGCGCGAAATGATCTCACGGTGCGCGAGGCCGAGAAACAATTGATCATGCGCGCGCTGAAGGAAAACAACGGGAACCGCACCCTCGCGGCAAAACAGATCGGAATGAGCCGCCGCACGCTGCACCGGAAACTGCACACATACCACTTGGAGGAATACTGATGCCTTTTTTGCAGGAAATCATTCACAAGCTTGAGGTCGGATCGGCCGGCCCGCGTTATCTGCGTTACACCCTGACCGCGCTCGTGGCGCTGGCGCTGCTTGTGTTCTACAACCTGCGCGTCGCAAAAAATTTCGGCACGCAGGAAGCCATGGATTCCGCCCAGCTCGCGCGAAACATTTCCGAAGGCAAAGGCTACACCACTTCGTTCGTTCGTCCCTTGAGCATTTATCTGCTCACGGAACGCGCGAAAGAAAAAGCCGCGGAATCTCCGGATGCAAAGGTGACGGATCCCGCACGCTTGAAGACGGCGCATCCCGATATTTCCAATCCGCCGGTTTATCCGGTCGTGCTCGCGGGATTGATGAAAGTGCTGCCGTTCCATTTCGAGGTGGCGAAATCGAAACCGTTCTGGAGCAGCATGGGCCGGTTCACGCGTTATCAGCCGGACTTTCTGATTGCCTGGTTCAATGAAATTCTATTCTTCGCAATCATCGCGCTGACGTTTCTGTGGGCACGGCGATTGTTCGACAATACCATAGCGATCACCTCAGCGATTCTGTTGTTTGGATCGGAAGTGCTCTGGAAATTCAGCGCGTCCGGGCTTTCCACTATTTTGTTAATGCTGATCACGCTGGGCCTGATCTGGACGCTGACCTTGTTGCTCGAAGATGAATCGTCGGAAAAGAAACGCGATCCGATGATGCTGCTGATCCTGGCGATTGCGACCGGCGCGCTGGTCGGGTTGGGAGGTCTGACGCGCTACGGTTTCGCGACGCTGATCGTGCCGGCGGTGGTAATCATCACGCTGTTTGCCGGTGAACGTCGGGTGAGCCTGGCGTTGATCACGACTGCCGCATTTTTCGCGGTGTTCGTGCCGTGGCTGTTTCGCAATCATAATCTCACGGGAACGCTGTTTGGCACTACCGGCTACGGAATCATTGAAGGCGCGGCTTTGTTTCCGGGCGACCGGCTGGAACGTTCGCTTGATCCGGCGATTGCGTTTTCCGTGCGCGGCCTGTGGATGAAGCTCCTGATCAACTCGCGTTTGATTCTGCAAAATGAATTTTTCACGTTTGGCGGGGGCTGGCTGATCGCGCTGTTCCTGGTGGGCCTGATGGTGAGTTTTCGCAATCCGACAATTCGCCGGATGCGCTATTTCCTGCTGGGCGGCCTGGGAATGTTGTTCGTGGTTCAAGCCCTGGCGCGCACGCAACTGTCCGAAGATGAACCCGGAATCAACACGGAAAATTTTCTCATTCTGCTGCTGCCGTTGATTGTGGTTTATGCCGTGAGCTTTTTCTTTCTGCTGCTGGAACAGATTCAGGTTGCGATCAAACAGGTGCGCTATGTCGTGCTTGGCGTCTTCGTAACTTTGAGTTATCTGCCGCTCGCTTTCGCCCTGTTGCCGCCACGCAGTACGCCGCTGGCGTATCCGCCTTATTATCCGCCGATCATTCAGGAGATGGCCGGCTGCTTCAAAGAAAGTGAATTGATCATGAGCGATGTGCCCTGGGCCGTGGCTTGGTACGGTGATCGTCAATGCGTCTGGCTGACGCTGGATGCCTTTCCTGATTCCGGTGAAACTGATGGCGGCGGCGAAAACTTTTTCGCGATCAACGATCTGAAGAAAACAATTTACGGGTTGTATCTGACGCCGAAGACGTTGGATATGCATTATCAATCCGACATCATCCGCGGCGGCGCGCCAAGCTGGGGCAGCCTGATTTTGAAAACAATGCTGACGAAAGATACGTCGGGAAAACTGGTCGTGCCCGCCCCGTTTCCGCTGCGACAAGTGGCGCCCGGCTATTTGCCTGAGCAGATGTTTCTCACGGATTGGCCACGCTGGGATCAGGTGAAATCGCAGTAAACCTGAAGACTTCGCGAGGTTAAAAACATCGAACAACGAACTTTGAACTTCGAACTCTGAACGCGTGAATCCGCGCCTTTCGATGTGCGGCGTTCAGAGTTCGTTGTTCAGCGTTCCACCCGTTCAGCCGAGTTCCCCGCCAGACTTGCACTGTCCCCCGCGTTCCTCCTACCTTTTGCCGCATGTTATCCAGGGTTTGTTCCGCGGCGGTGAACGGAATCGAGGCTTACCCGGTTGAAGTGGAGGTGAACGCAGGCTGGGGCGATACGCTGATCGTCATCGTCGGCCTGCCGGACGCCGCGGTGAAAGAATCGCGCGATCGCGTCACCACCGCACTCAGCAATTCCGGGTTCAAATTTCCAATGGGCCGCACGACCATCAATCTCGCGCCTGCTGATGTGAAAAAAGAAGGACCGAGCTTCGATCTCCCCATCGCCATCGGAATGCTTGCTGCCAGCGAACAGATTGAAGCCGATCAACTCGACAACTTTGTGATGGTTGGCGAACTCGCGTTAACCGGCGCGGTTCGATCCGTGAAAGGCGTTTTGCCCATCGCACTGCGCGCTCGCGCGGAAGGGCGGACTGGTATTCTCGTTCCTGCCGACAACGCCGCTGAAGCTGCCGTCGTCGCGGGTTTGCAGGTGATTCCGATTCAGAATCTGCGCGAAGCCGCGAGTTTTCTCGAAGGCGAAATCCGGATCACCCCGGTAAAAGTGGACACCGCCAGATTGTTCGATCATCCACCGGACGAGGAAATTGATTTTGCTGAAGTGAAAGGGCAGGAATCCGTGAAACGCGCTTTGGAAATCGCGGCTGCGGGTGCGCATAACTGTTTGCTCGTCGGCCCGCCGGGCACGGGGAAATCAATGCTCGCCAAACGGCTGGCCACGATTCTTCCGCCGCTCACATTGGATGAAGCGTTGGAAACCACGAAGATTCACAGCATCGTGGGTTTGCTTTCGCCGGGTCAGGCGCTCGTGACACAACGGCCTTTTCGCGCGCCGCATCACACGGCTTCAGATGCCGGTTTGCTGGGTGGAAACATCAATCCGACGCCCGGTGAAATCTCGCTCGCGCATCACGGCGTTTTGTTCCTGGACGAATTGCCGGAATTCAAACGCAGCGTTCTGGAAACGATGCGGCAACCGCTGGAGGAAGGGCGCGTCACGATTTCGCGCGCCGCCGGCACGATGACTTTTCCTTCGCAGTTCATGCTGATCGCGGCAATGAATCCCACGCCTGACGGCAAAATGCCGCATGAATCAAAAAGTTCACCGCGCGAAATTCAAAATTATCTAGGACGCATTTCCGGGCCGCTGCTGGATCGCATCGATCTGCACATTGAAGTGCCCGCGGTGAAGTTTCGGGAAATCGCCGGCGAAACCACTGGTGAAACTTCAGCACAAATCCGCGAACGAGTGATCGCCGCGCGTCAACGGCAGCAGGAACGTTTCAAGTCCAGGCCGAAGATCACCTGCAACGCACGCATGGGCACACGGGAGTTGAAAGAATTTTGCGCGTTGGAGGAATCCACAAAAGCGCTGCTGCAATTTGCGATGACCGATTTGAATCTTTCCGCCCGCGCGTATGATCGCGTCTTGAAAGTCGCTCGCACGATTGCTGACCTGGCCGGAACGGAAAAAATCGCGGACGCGCACGTTTCCGAAGCGATTCAGTTTCGATCTTTGGATCGGCAGTTGTGGAGTTGAAATGGCTTTTGCGCTCACTCCTTTATCGGAGCGCGAGTCTGCGACTCGCAGCAGCTTCTCAAATCAGCAGCTTCCACTTGCCCGGCCGGCGTAACAATCTCACTGCTCAGGTCACAGACCTGCGCTCCGTCGCAATTCAATGCGCGCAACTTTGTTTCGAAGAAATCTCTCCTTCGGTGGAAAACCATTATTTTCCGAGAAATTTCACGACCGCTTCCGTTCGCGAACTGACCTGGAGTTTCTCGTAAATATTGTGGCAATGCTTCCGAACGGTCTCGATGTTCACGTTCAGCATGTCGGCGATTTCTTTATAGGGAAGTCCTTTGGAAAGCAGCTCCAGCACTTCGCGTTCGCGCGTTGATAATGATTGCTCCACGCCGGCGCGCGGCGGCTGATGGTGAAAATGCTGAACGATTTTTCGCGCGATCAGACTGTTCAACGGCGATCCGCCATGCGCCGCATCGCGAACCGCTTCCAGCACCTGCGCGCCGGAACCGGTTCGGCCTTTGAGCAGATAACCCACCGCACCGGCGAGCAACGATTTGAAAATCACATCCGCATCTTCGTAAACCGTGAGCATCACATATTGCGTTCCCGGCAACATTCCTTTGAGTTGCCGAACGCAATCAATTCCGCTCATTTTCGGAAGATTGATGTCCATGAGAACCACGTCGGGCTTGTGCTGGGGAATTTCCTCCAACGCCAGTTCCGCCGAGCGATGGCTGCTCAAACAAGTGAAACCGTGCGCGCGACTGAGCTGATGCACGAGTTGCTCGCGCACGACATTGTCGTCTTCCACCACGCACACGCGAATTGTTCGCGCGGGCGTTTTCTCGAGAGTTTCCGCTTTTACCATCCTCATGATTTTAGATGGATTCAATGCCGCGGCCAACTACACGACCGTGTAATCGCGCGCCGGCCAGTTTGATTTGAACAGTGGTGCCCGCGCCAGGTTTGCTGATGATTTCCAGCGTTCCGCCAACGTCTGTCAAACGTCGCCGCATGTTGGCCAATCCGTTGCCGTGAGTTTCCGTGAGCGCGGGATCAAAACCGCTGCCATTATCGGAAATGGCGATCTGCAATTCGTCATCACTCCATTGCAGCTTCACGCGAACTTCGGTCGCGGCGGCATGCGTTGCCGCATTCTGAAATGCTTCCCGCGCGGTCAACACGAGATTGTGTCGCACCTCGGCGCTCAAAGGAACAGCGGGCAAAACGGTCGGCACATCCAGCACGCAGCGAATGCCGGCGAGCGAAAGGAATTCCTGCGCGAAACGGCTGAGATAGTTCGCCAGACTTTCCAGCGTGTCGTGTTTGGGATTGATCGCCCAGACGATTTCATCGAGCGACTGAATCGTGCGGCTGGCGGTCGCGGGAATTTTTTGAATCCAACGCTGAACTTCGGCGGGATCTTCGGTCGTCCCTTCGACACGCTGGCTGAGAAAAACAATCTGCGTCAGGTTCGCGCCGAGATCATCGTGAATATCTTTCGCGATGCGACTGCGTTCGCGTTCGACGGCGTGCTGCCGCTCAATGCGTTCCAGCCGCAACCGGGCTTTCCAGCGTTCCCGTCGCCGAACGCCCCACGCCAGCGCGGCCGCGAGCAACAGGCCGGCGGCGGTTTTGAACCACCACGTCTGCCAGACGAACGGCTGCACGTTCAACGCCAGTGAAGTTCCTTCCGTGTTCCAGACGCCATCGTTGTTGCACGCGCTGACTTCAAACGTGTAATGGCCGGGCGGAAGATAATTGTAAGTGACTGTGCGTTGAGACTCGGGCGCGGACCATTCCGAATCCAGCCCCGCGAGCCGATGACGAAACAAAACTTTTTCCGGGGACGAAAAACTCAGCGCCGTGAAACGAAAATCGAAACGGCGTTTGCCCGGCGGAACCTGAACTGTCTCGGGCGTATGCGTGACGGTCAGCGGCTGACCGTCAATCGCTATACTTTCAATCCAGACCGGCGGCGGCAGCCGGTTTTTTGCAATCTCATTTGGCGCCACGCTGACAAGCCCGCCGACGGTCGGAAACCACAAGCGACCATCAGGAGTCTTTGCGCCGGCGGGTTGGAAACCGCCGGAACATTCCACGCTGGTGAGACCATCGTTGCGATCAAAGCCGACGCATTGAACAGTTTTGATTCTTCCCTCCGCGAAATCATTTAATTCCTCCCGTCGCACGCGAAAAATCCCGCCGAAAGAACTGATCCAGAAATTTCCCTGACCGTCGTCGGCAATGTGCGAAATCGAATCGTTCCAAAGTCCTTGTTCACGATTGATCGTAACGAGTTTTCCATCCCGCCAGCGACACAACCCGTGCAGCGTTCCGAACCAGACGCTGCCATCCGCATCTGGAAAAAGGCAGCGAACATAATCCGACGGCATTCCGTCGCGCACGGTCAGGCGCGTCCATTGCTCGTCTTTCCAGCGGATCGCGCCGCCGTAATGCGTGCCGAACCACATTGAGCCATCGGTCGCTTGCGTAATGGCGCGCACATCCGGGAACGGCATTCCTTCCAATGTTTGCCAGCGCGCAACGTCACCGTTCGGCAGAAATCCCACACCCGCGCCGCCGGTGTAGCCAACCCAAAGATTCTGCTCCGAGTCCTCGAACAACGCGCTGATCGATTCCACTCCGCCGAGATTCAGTTCCGGCACGAACTTTCCGTCGCGAAAGCGATAAAGATGTCCGCCGTCCGTTCCCACCCAAAGCGTGTCGCGATGGTCCATGAACAGTGTTTTGATCGGATGACGAATGTTCGAATTCATCCAGGGTTGCGGCGTTTCTTCACCGGCGGCAAGGCGCGCCAATACATTCCCGTTCAATACCGCCCAAAGATTTCCTTTGCTGTCCGAACAGACGGTTCGCGCGTAACGATCCAGACTTGTGTCCGGCAATTCGTGAACGATGACCAGGCGTGGGCGAATACGGGTCAATCCCCCGCCAAAACCTCCGCGCCAAAGATTGCCTTCGTGATCTTCATAAAGCAGGCGATTCATCCCATGAAAACCCACTCTCGGAACCTCGCGCCAATCACCGTTCGGTTCATGATAAAACAAACCGCCATCCCCCGAACCCAGCCAGAAGCGTCCGTCGAGAGCTTCGAGCATTCCGGCCTCGTCGGTGAATTTTTCGGGAACCTCCAGTCTGGAGAGCGTTTCACCGCGGCGCACTTTCCAGAGATTTCGTTTGAAGAGAATCCAGACCGCGCCATCCCGCGCGCGAGTCATGGCTTCAACCGGTTGATCGTTCAATGATTTGATTTCCGGCGCTTCGAGTTTGCCCTGTCGCAAAATCCGCAGACCGCGCGAAGTGCCAATCCATAATTGATCATCGGCATCGACGACCAGACCGAGATATCGGCGACCGTTTGAGCGCGGAACATTGGGGAGGAATTCGGCCAGGTTGTTCTGGATTCGTCCCAGCGCGCCATTCTCAGTTTGGAACCAGATCGTGCCGTCGGCCTGTTGCGCCATGGCGATAACGGGGGATTGAGCCGAGCCACCGGACAAAATGACGCGGACGGAATTTTCTTTCCATGCAAGCAGGCGTCCGCTCTTCAGGCTGACCCACAACGTGTGATCGCGGTCTTCGAAAAGATGCATCACGAGTCCGGCTTCGAGATCGGGAACATTGCCGGAGGAATACTGGACAAAGCGTTTGCCATCGAAGCGCACGAGGCCGACGTAGGTGCCAATCCAGAGATAGCCATCGTGCGTTTGGAGCAGTGAATTAATCGTGCTGTGCGGCAGCCCTTCTTCATTTCGCCAACTGGTGACCAGAAATTCCGGAGCGGGATTGTCCGCCGCCCACGCACCATTAAGAACCAGCAGCAACGAAAGAAAGGCGAACGATTTGCGAAACGAAATCACGACTGAATCAACCTAGTAATGTCTCGCCCCAGCGGCAAGTCTGGCCGGAAGCAGTGGCACGGGCGTCTCGCCTGTGCGTTGCTTTCGGTGATTAGAAACGCACAGGCGAGACGCCTGTGCCACAATTTTCAATTGGCTGCTGCGCTTGACGCCGCCCGCTTCGCTGCTAGGCTGCGACACGTGATTCATTGCAACGCGCAAT
>DASTXC010000166.1:0-7978 GCA_035765675.1 Verrucomicrobiia bacterium | reverse complement strand
GTTCCGGGAAGGTCATACCAGATCGGCTGTTCCATTCCGAAGGCGAACGCCGCGTCATTGATTCTGGAGACATCTTCATCGAGCAATACCCAAAGTGATGCCGGCCCGGGAGCGTTGATATTGGAAAATTTTCCGTACGTGTACCAGCGGGAATTACGGGCGTTGCTCTCATTATTATCCAGCCACGGACCTCGAACCGCCATTCGCGGCGCGGCGC
This sequence comes from Verrucomicrobiia bacterium, assembly GCA_035765675.1. Classification (GTDB taxonomy): domain Bacteria; phylum Verrucomicrobiota; class Verrucomicrobiia; order Limisphaerales; family DASXHY01; genus DASXHY01. Next base: position 7,761 of record DASTXC010000166.1, on the reverse strand, counting down.
CCGGCTCGTGGGAACGGTTGGCTTCGAACTGACTGCAAACCGTGCCAACCGCCTGGTTCATGGAAAACGTGCGCGTGGCAGGAACGGTTTTTCCGGCCATTGCTGGATCTTTGCCCTGATACGGGCCGGTGCGCTTATCGCCGGGGCAATGAAACATCGAAGTCCGGCCGGCGACGTAATTGATCAACAGACTGACGTCGGGATCCTTGATAGTGTCGGGATTGAATTCATCCGGACCGCCGACAGCTGCATTGCCGCTCACCCAATTGTGGCCCGGGATTTTATTGCCATCGTCGGGATTGGGCGGAAAGAAGTCGTTGTTGTCGCCGCTGTAAAGCGTGACTGCCGTCATGAGCTGGCGTCCGTCGTTCAGGCAGAGAACGCCTTCGGCGCGCTGCTTGGCGCGGGACAACGCGGGGAACAACATCGCGGCGAGAATGCCGATGATGGCGATGACGACGAGCAGTTCGATTAAAGTGAAAGCACGTCTTGGGTTCACAGGATGATCTGAGAAGAGCATAGGACGTTATTCAAGGTGAATGATCTGGTCTGATTTCAAGACAACTGTGACGCAATCGCAAAAGAGCGGTGAAGCTTTGTGACGATTGATTCGCGGATTGCTTTTCATGAATGGGTTCTTGGACGTTTGTTGAATGAAGTTTTATTCGGACTTTTTGAAATCGATTGGTTGGTTGCTTCGACAAGAGCCGCGGCTCTTTCGCACGCACCGGCATTTACGCTGGAGCACCTCGTTGTTGATTTCTTCATTTCGTCACGTCCATGTGGTTCAGGGAAACCGCTGTTCCTGATTCGAGCTTGAGAGACGCTCGCGTCGTTGGATTCAGCCCATCTTTATGTAGCGTAACGGAAATCGCTTTCATTCTGATATAAGCCTCACTGAGATAGGCGAAACCTGCGCGACCCCATTCGACGCCCCAACAATTCTTTGCCTTGTAGTAGCGGCGACCGAATTGATCTTTCGCGGTTCCGATGATGTGCATCAGGTGATCGTCTGTCGTCTGAAACGATTCGAATCCAGCCTGGCGTATTCCTTGAGTCACGTTCACTTCTTCAAACCTTCCACTGGAAACCTGCTGTGGTGTGGCGGTGGCGATGGGAAGAACCGCTGCGCCATTGCCGAAATAGTGTTCCGTAAAATCGCCGTCCAACGCCACCGTAAAGCCATGGTCGAGTGCCCAATCGATGTTCGTCATGAACTCGTTCAAAGGAAGATTATAGAACCGCTCACTCGCGTAATTCGCCGGAATTTCCAGAACAAATGACGCGTAAAACGGCGCGTGATTGAACGACGTGAGCGTGATGTAGTCATTCAGGTCGAGCTTCGAGCGTTTCAGGAATTCCTGCGGATCCAGCGATTTGCCTTTTACATCGGGCGCGGGAAGCTGTCCCAGATATTGATCCAGCACACTTGCGAATTCATTCCGCCAGTTGCCCTGCGGTGTTTGATCCGGATTGGCATGGCGTTCAACGATCTCTTTCAGCGCGGGGAACAGTTTGCGATGATCATGAACGGTTTGGCCCTTGAGCAGGCCGGAGTAATAATCTTCGGTGGCAATTCCGTGTTTGGCCGCGCTGATCAAGACATCGTGAACCAATCCACCTTCTGTAAATCGCGCCGTTCCTTGTCGCAGAATGTAGTTTCGGGCCTTTTCGAAATACGCATTGCGCACCACGAACATTTCAGAAAGGTCGAATTCCTGACCGGTTTCGCGAAGCAGCTCCGATTCGAGAAAGGAAGTTCCGACAAAACTCCAGCACGTCCCGGACATGCCTTGAGTTTTGATGCAAGTCGCTGGAAGGCTCAGGAGATCTTTGAATCGATAAGTGTCGAAATTGACCTGATCGCTTTTAGCGACTGACGGGCGGGTGAACGGATTGAGCATTGATCCGACAATGCAAACGGCAACGACACCTGCCGTTGCCAATGAAAACATCAACTTCCGTTTCCGATTAAATTTTGAAGCGAGGGGAGTCGCGGGGATTTTTTCCATGAGGACATAACACAGCCAACCCGACGAAAGTTTCAAATTTGTCAGGGATAAGTTCTGCGAAGGAAATTCAAACAGGACTCAGGTTTGGCGGTTGGAAATAGATACCAATGGTTTTCTAGTTGAACTGCTGTCGTTCCAGGCGCGGATCATGTCTCGAGCGTGGCAAACGCCCTTTCGCTCTGGCGAATCGCAAACTCCCGCAGCAATTCCATGTCATCGCCCATCATCTACCCGATACATGGCCGCTGATTCAGAAAGGAGACATTTTTTCGGTTGTAGCGCAGACTGGCAGTCTGCTGTGTCGCGAATTGGAAATTCGCGGGCGGATGATTGAGAAAGGCTAACTTGGGGCTGGCGCTTTGGGATTGTCATGCCGCGCCGACTGCCAGTCGGCGATACAGCAGACAAACTGTCTGCGCTACGTTGATGCGCGGATCGCTGCTTCAACTCGAAACTCGAAACTTGGAACTTGGAACTCGAAACTTGGAACTTATTTCCCCTTCGTCTTTTTCGCGGCCAATTCATCCCACGTTCGCCGCAATACGTCCCGGCTATATCCAAGATAATGTTTGTCCGGCGTGAAGACTTCCAACGTGATCGTGCCGTCGTAGCCGCGCGATTGAAGCGCGCGCACGTAATAATCCAATTCAATCGTGCCGGTTCCCAACGGAAGATGCAGATCCGCGCTGCCGCCTTTGTTATCGTGCATGTGAACGTGTTTCAGGCGTGAACCGTAAGCCTTCAGGATTTCGTCGGTCGTGTTGTAATCCGTCAAAAGATTCGCGTGACCAATATCGAGATGCAGCCCGAGTTCGGGCAGAGGATCGAGCAGTTCGGAAAGTTGTTTCACCGTGTTGAAACTGCCCGGAAGATTTTCAATCATCAGGCCAACTCCAGCTTTGTTAGCCACCGGATAAAGCTCTTTGAGGCTGGCGATGTTTCGATCAATGATGAATTTCCGGTCGTGCATCGGAGCGTGCCGATCCGGATGCAGGTTCATCCATTTCGTGCCGAGCTGGCCGAAAGCGACCACGCATTCCTTCAATTCTTCAACCGCAGCTTTGCGAATCGATTCAAACGGACTGCACAGCGGGAGATAATACGCCGTGTGGCCGACGACCGGCATTTTGAATTTTTCCAGCAGCTCGCGCAGTGCTCGGAAATCAATCTTCCCGGAAACGGCGGCGGGCGGTTCGAGCGTAAGATCGACGAACTCAAACTTCATTTCCGCCATCCACTGAATTTCTTTCAGCACGTCGTGGCTGGGATGATTCATTGTGCCGATGAGCATGATGTTCTTTAGACTTGCAGCGGTTTGTTGCGATCCAGCAGCGCGGCAAACCAGTCGCGGCTGTCGAGCAGGCGAATGCGATTGCGCTTCTGGCGTTTGGGAATTTCTGGTTTTTCCAGCCTCAATCGGCGTCGCAGCGATTCCGGCAATTCCGCAGCGCTGCGCGGACAAACCCAGCCGTAGAGCGTGAGCAGACTTTTCAGGAGCGGCCAGTCATCTTCGAGTCGTTCCAGCAAGCGATCCCAATCCATCCGCGCGCCGGCCGCGAACAGCACATTCAACACGTCGGTCCAGTCGCAGTGATCGCGTTGCAGAATGTAAAGTTTGCACCAGACGAATTCCTCCATCGGCACGACTTTCAAAGTTTCGCCGCGAATGGAAATGGTCGGCGCATTTTCAAACCATTGCTCATCCACCTGCGCGCGCTGATTCGCCATCGCCCAGATGATGTCCACAATCACGCCCGAGCGCGTGCTGCGATATATCCACTTTCGATCGTAAGGAAGGTCATCGAAATAATCGCGAAACCCTGCCGCCGTAAGCGCCGCGATCGTTCGCGCTCGATTCGATTTGGAGATATAAAAGTCGATGTCTTTCGTGTTCCGCCAGCGCCCGGTGAAACCGGCCATTGCGAAACCGCCGCCGAGCAGGAATGGAATTTCAGCGGTGCGAATCGCTCGGATTGCGGATTGATACGTTTCCCATTGTTCGGCGGAAATGGTCTTGGCCCATTCGAATTGCAGCGGCGGTTTGTGTCCGAGCTGGAAAGCCGAGGCGCGATTTTTTAACGCAGATTCAACGGTGTGATTTCTTCCATTCAGGGAAGCTCGCCGGGACACCGGAATCGATTTGGTTTTAGCCATTGATGATTTCGCCGCCGTTGGGATGGAGCACCTGTCCGGTCATGTAAGACGAATCGTTCGAAGCGAGAAACACGTAACTCGGCGCAACCTCCATCGGCTGGCCGGCGCGCTTCAAAGGAACATCAGAACCAAACGAGGCGACTTTTTCGGCAGGGAAAGTTGAAGGAATCAGCGGCGTCCAGATCGGTCCGGGCGCAACGGCATTCACGCGAATATTTTTTTCCGCCAACGCTTCAGACAACGAACGAGTGAAGGCGACAATTGCTCCTTTGGTCGAGGAATAGTCCAGCAGATGACCGCTGCCGCGATATGCTGTCACTGAGGTGGTGTTGATAATCGCGGATCCAGGTTTGAAATGTTTGAGGGCTGCTTTGACGAAGAAAAATTGTGCGAAGATGTTGGTGCGAAAGGTTCGTTCCAACTGCTCCCGGCTGATGTTCTCAATGCTTTCCTGCGGATGCTGTTCAGCGGCATTGTTCACCAGGACATCCAACCGGCCGAATTCGCGGACGGTGTCTTCCACAATCTTTTGACAAGTCGCTTCCCAACCGATGTCGCCCGGAAACAACAGACACTTGCGGCCTTCGGCTTCGACGAGACGTTTGGTTTCGTTCGCGTCGCTGTGTTCATTCAAATATGTAATCGCAACATCTGCGCCTTCGCGCGCAAAGAGGATTGCCACCGCGCGACCGATGCCGCTGTCGCCGCCGGTGATCAGCGCGGCGCGATCTTTCAATTTGCCGCTGCCGCGATATTCCGGCGGATCAAAGCGTGGACGCGGCGACATTTTGTGTTCGCGTCCGGGTTGCTGTCGCTGCGTTTGGGCCGGGAGTTTTTTGGGTTTGGAATTAGGCATTGAAAATATTTCAACGTTAAGCGCGATCCGCCACAGCCGTTACGCCTTCATGATGCGCGCAACTGGCGCAGCAGAAAAATTCGCCGCCGGCTTCAATGCCGTGACCAATGATTTTGCAACCGCAATGTTCGCAACTGGGCGCGAGCAAATGGATCGCGCATTCGAAGCAATCGAAATAATGCGAGATGCCGTTCACAAGAATTTCCAACGGCTTGTCGTATTCGTTTCCGCAGACTTCACATTTCATGAACTTCCCTTTCGCTAATTGGTTGCTGAAATATTGTTGGATGAACAACGCGGCTTTACGCTGCAACTACTCCCTCACTTCCGAGCGAAGCCGGAGGAGAGGGACGAGGAGATGAGGTGTATTTAAATTCAAAACTAAAAACCCCTCTCCTCAATCCTCTCCTCGCTCCTCCGTCGCGGGGCGAGGAAGCCAGCGAGCGAAATTCGGGAAACAATTCGCGTCAATTCCTGAAATTCGCGTAAAAGCGTTTCTGGATCCGGGTTCATCCGTCGTTAAAATTTCTCCTGCTAAGGTCGCCGTTCGCGACGCAGACTTTCGCGCGTCGCTTCCACTTCCTGATCGTGTTCCGCGTCAGCAACGCCTTCTTCGACGAGCTTCTCCGCAAACGTTTGCTCGTCCGAAGCAGGAACTGTTTCCGCTTTCGTTCCCGTTGAGCCGGTGTTCGATTCCCAGCGTTCATCTTCGGGAATGACTTCCGCCGCGGTAGTCTCAGGATTCAAGCGTTCGTCGCCTTGAAGTTCGCGGCGAGCCTGGTCGAGGTCGGAAGTCAGGACGTTATGTTTTGAACGGCCGTTGATTTCCGCGATTTCACTGGCGCGCTGGCGGACCATCTGTTCGGTCACGGTTCCCAGTCCGCGGCCGTGAGCGGAAAAGCGCCCTTCTTCAATTCGATTTTGTTTCATGCAAGTCCGGTGTAACGAGGTTGGAGTGGTTCGTGATTTCAAGGTGGCGGAACGGGTGGCACTGCTCCGGCACCGGAGGAGTTGATCGACGGATTGTCGGTTTGCGGCAGTGTGTCATCCGCTGGTGGGATGTTGGGCGTGACTACCGACGGAACGTTGTTGTCGCTGCTGTAGCTGCCGGTGTCGTAATCGTAATCATCGGCGGTTCCACCGCGTGGTGAGGAACATCCGGCAACGGCCAGAATCCCCATCAGGGCCAATAAGGAAGTGAATGTTTTCATGTTGCAACATCCCGTTTCAACGCGCGTCAGCAACAGAGGTAATAACCCCAACGAGGGTGGAATTGATGAGAGAGGATGGAGGATAGTTGATGGAGGATTTGCGATTGGTTTGCGATTTGCCTGAGGTTCCCCCGATTTGGTGGACACCCGGGGGTGGGTGTTGTTTTGTGGTTTAGTTCAGTTGATTTTCAAAGTCCACAGGAGATTTGTAGCCGAGCGAGCTGTGGAGCCTCACGCGGTTGTAATAGGTTTCGATCCACGCAAAGATGATTCGTTGTGTTTCAGCGCGGCTTACCGGTTCCAACCGATGCAACAGTTCATTCTTGAGCGTGGACCAGAAGGATTCCATCGCGGCATTGTCGTAACAATTCCCTTTGCGGCTCATGCTCGCTTCGATGCCATGGGTCTGCAGTTTCCTCCGGTAGTCTTTGCTCGCATACTGCACGCCGCGATCAGAATGATGCAGCAGGTCAGTTCCAGGTCGACGTTGCACCAGTGCCATGTTCAATGCCGCCAATGGCAGCCTCGTTTCCAAATGATCAGCCATCGCCCAGCCCACGATCCGCCGGCTGTAAAGATCCAGCACTCCGGCCAGATACAACCAACCTTCGGTCGTGGGCACATACGTGATGTCCACACACCAGGCCCGGTTGGGTGCCGTCACGTTCCATTCCGGCATCGGTTGCAAGCGATCGGTTCTGGGTGATCGCTGTCGGTGGTGACCACCCCAAAGCGCTTGCGAATGCGTGCCCGCAATCCCTTTTGCCGGATCAGCCGTTCGATGCGTTTGTGATTACAGGTTCGCCCCTGCTGCCTCAAAGCAGCCGTGATGCGCGGACTGCCGTAGTTGCCCCGATGCTTTTCAAAGAGCTCTTCCACTTCCAGCAGCAATTGGGCGTTGGCGCTTTGCCGCATGCCCCGGGACTGCTTTCGCCAGACATAATAGCCGCTGCGCGAAACCATCAGAACTTCGCACAGATCGGTGATGGTGAATTCTTCTGAAAGCGCTTTCACGCGTTCAAATCGCTGTCGTTCGGTGTCGAGAGGATGCCCAACGTTTTTTTTAAAATGTCCCGTTGAGTTTTGATGCGCAGCAGTTCCTGCCGCAGGCGCTGGTTCTCAGCCTGAAGTTCATCGGCTGAGAGCCCCCTTGTGCGGGTGGACTGTAACGTTTGGCCCAACTGCGAAGCGTCCAGGTGGACACGCCAAGCTCTGCGAAAATCTGTTTAACCGACCTGCCGCTGCCCGCCAGCAGTTCCACGGACGAACGCTTGAACGCTTCGTCGTATCGCTTGAATGTCCGGTTTCTTTTCTGATTCGGTTCCATAAGTGCTTTCTTTTCTCGCACCCACCCCCCGGTGTCCACCAAATCGGGGGAACCTCACCTCCTCACCCCGGCCCTCTTGTATCTGAATTTTCATCTAACCTTGCTTGTGAAGCATGGCTTGGAAAGATGGAACGGTCCTGCCGCCTGCAGGTGGCAGGACCGTGGCGCGGACGAGTTCGTTACCCTCTGGCATTGGCTTTT
>DASTXC010000165.1:0-16273 GCA_035765675.1 Verrucomicrobiia bacterium | reverse complement strand
ACCGGCGATGGTTTTTCAATGATGGAATCCAGTTGCGCGCGCATTAGTGCAATCATGTTGGTGTCGCCGGTGCGCATGCAAAGTTCAGCGTACATCTGCCCGACGCATTGATCATCGGCGTTGTAACGCGACGGGCCCAATTTCCAATCGTTGCCCTCACCGACGCGCCGCATCTCCTCCCGAAAACGTGAACTGGGCGAAACTTCATCCAGCGCCATGATCCCGGCGTAAAGCGCGCCCTGCGTCCAATCGGTCGTGCGATATTTCGCCGGATGCGCAATCTGCCAGTCGGCGACGCGCTCCATGATTTTCAGAACGTTCGCCGATTCCACAGCCGACGGAACATCCGCAGTGGTGACGCGCTCGGATTTCGTCGCACACGAGGTCAGCAACAACGCGCCAACCAGTGCGGCCGCCAACCCGTAGCGCAGGTTTCCCAACCTGCTGTATCGCCGATTTCCAAATCGGCAGAGCGAAAACAACTTCAAACGTCCGGAACCGACTGACGTCCCACAGACTTCGAGGTCTGCGTTACAATCCTTCAGCGCTGAGTTCCATTCCAACATTTCTGATTCGAGTGAATTCGTGTCCATTCGCGGTTCGTTTTGATTTCTTCAGAAACGGGTTGGAATATCAACGCCGTGCAGTCTGCTCATTCCCATCGGACCACGCGGAAACGATTTCCAGTTCACTCACCGCAACGCCGGATCGGGTTGAACTTCCTGCGGCTTCGAGCCGAACGAAACGCGCCGTTCGCTCCGGCCACGACGCCCGTTTCGCAGCGCCGTTCGCCTTCCATTTTCCGGAAGCCACTTTCTCAAACGCGGTTCCATCCGTGCTGACATACACGTTGTAATCCGTGATAAATCCGCCGCCGCTTTCATTGCTCAGCGCCACGGACGGACGACAGATCAAACCCTGAACACCGCGCTCACGGCCGAGATCAATCGTGAGGGATTGCGGCAATGGAGCCATCGGCGAATATTCCGAACGCCAGGTGGTTTCCACGCGATCATCGATGGCATTGCGCGCCAGATGATTCATGCCGCGATCATTTCCCGCATGTTCGCTGGTCCCTTGAATATTCATTTCCGAATGCGCGATCAACCGCGGCGCGGCAGCCGTCGGAACAATCCGCACGTTATCGAATTGCACGTGCTTCCACGGCGCCACCCGCAAGCCGACCTGGCCAACCGTATGACTGTCATCGGAAACCGTTTTCAAAACTGTGTCATCCAAAAGAACTGCAATCTCTTCACCGCGAAACCGCAGCGCGAGCCGATGCCATTTGTTGACGCCCAGCGCATCCGTCGAGCCAGACGCCAGCTCGCGATCCGCACCATCCACGTTTTGCGTGTAAAGATTCCACGCGCCTTTTTCGTTGATTTGAAAATGATAACCCGCGGCGGTGTGTTGCTGGCTTTCAATACGTCCGATCAATTCCACGTAACCGGCTTCCTCCAGCAGAACATCCGCGCTCAGTTCGTAATCGCCCCACCACCGCGGATCACCGAGAATGGTGGTCGGCGGCATTTTCGCGCGGTGCCAGAGAATCGGTTCCTGCTCGACCATTTGCCGATAAACCTTTCCGCTGCGACCGCCGCTCGCGGTGGCGACTTCAAACCCGCCGTGAACATCGGAAAAAAATTTCGCCAGTCCGCCCACGCGCGCGCTTTCGAAGTTCTCTTCGTAAGGCAATGGCAATTGTGCAACGGCGCTGACGTTCGGTTGCGCATCGCCTTTGCGCTGACCTGTCGTCGTGGAAACAGTGTAAATATGACCGGGCTCGATTTTGATTTGATAACGCCCGCTTTTGATTTGAACCATGCCGCGATGCGTGAAGTCGTCAGCTTTGTTTTCGGAACGCAAATCGGTTGACCACAACTGAACCGGGGCGCTGGAAAGTCCGCCAGCGATATTCAACTCCAGAGTTTCCGGCCGGGAAAGATCAACGGTTTCAATCACCATCGTGTAATCACCGGATCGCGGCGAACGCAGCGTAACAAAACTTGCGCCGCCTTTGGTGTAGCCACAGGCCGAATCCAGAAAGCGCCAGCCCGGTTCAGTGAATTGCGTGACGTGCGCGTCGAGCCAGACAATTTTGCCAACATCATAAAATCCCGACCACGGACGATCCGCGAGCATGATACCGCTGCCGCCGCACGGAAAATTTCCATACCACGCCGCGATCAACGCCCAGTTGAAATTGGCCGTGATTCCCGCGTCCGGATAATGCCGTGTCATCACGCGCGCGAGCGGTTCCACACCGATTTGATAATCCTGCGTGCTGTTCTCGCTGTCCCAAAGCGGCTTGCCCAGTTCCAACGCGTCGGTGCTGACGCTGCAATGCTTCTGCGGCGTGCGCCAGCCACAGACATCGTGCTGGCCGACAATATCCACGGCATTGGCAAATGCGGGATTTTTTTTCATCGCCGTGGCAACGGTCCAGTAATTCGGCGGATTGTGATCATCGGTGGCGACAACTTTTATTGCGCCGTAACCGTGCTGCTTCAAGGCGGCTGCGAGTTTCACGTAGTAGTCCGCATCCCAACCGCGTTCATTGCCGCCACCGAGATAATCGATCGCCAAGCCGTTGCTCTTTGCGCAATCCAGCCAATTGATCGTGTAACGAATGTTGTCGTCGGACCAGAATCCGTCCTTCATCCAACCCGGCGCGCCCCACGCCAGCGCCGCGAGTTTGATGTTCGGATTACGCGACCTGGCTTCTTTCATCAGCCACCATTCATAACCAAGATCGCTGCGGACCTGGCCACGAACGCGTTCATGACTCGGCTCCGCACCGCAGGTCGCGTCGGTGTCCGCGCCGATTTCGACTTTCAAGATCTGCAACGCTGCGCCGTAGTTTGGCTTGAACAAGTAATCCAGAATCTGACTGCGCTGCGGCTCGGGATAATCAACGAGCAATCGCGTTGAACCGCCCGCGCTCACCGCGCCAACGCCATCAAAAACCAAGCCACCGCTGTGTCCGTCGAGCGTGATGGAAATTTTCCCCGACTTGTCCCCTTCAAAAACACCACCACGAACCTGCCGAACCGGAATCCCGCGATCATCCGTCACGCCGGCAGATTCGCCTTCCTCAAGAATCGAAAACTCCGCCATCGACGCAAACGGATCGCTGCCAAAACCGGTGAGCGCGACAAAGCGAAAAAACCGCGCTGAAACAGTTTTCCCGAATTCCGCCTGTTTGAGTTTGGCGTCCGCGGCGAATGTTCCTTTCGCAATCGGTTCGCCCCAGTTCTTCCCGTCATCACTGATATAACAGGCGTAATCCTTGATCCAGCCATTGCGCGTTCCGTCCTGTCGCGGCAAGACCGTCACCGCGTGAAAGCGCCGCGGTTCCTTGAATTGAATCGTGAATTCGTGCGGATGCTTTTTCGGCTCCGGCGTCCAGGCCGTGTGCCAGAGCGTGTTCGCGTCGAGATCAAGAATGTTGCTCGCTTCATAACCGAGTTCTTCGCTGTCGGATTGAATGGATTGAACTTCGAGACCTTTCACTTCCGGCGTTTCAGTGATCAATCCGCGCACCTGCTCGGCTGTTATGGAAACATCCGGACGAAAGCGTTTGCTTTCCATATAACGCAAAATGCTGTGACGGAACTGGCGCCGCACCGGATCGGTTTCCAGATCGTTTTTCAAATCGACGCTGCAAACCATCAGCTTGCCTCGGCCGAGATTCGCTTCGAACAAAAGCCCGAGACGATGATTCGTCACCCAGTCGTCGATCACCTGAACGGTTGGACGCAGCTTCGCAGGGAAGTCGTCGAGGATCATCGCGCGGGCGCGGGTGATCAGATACCACCATTGCCAGTTGCTGTGGAATTCGGTCGGGAAATCTGCGAGCGCGGGATTTTTCGGATCGCACAGAATTCCCAAAGTGGTCGGCGCCTGGCGATGCGTCCACGCGGTGTTCCAGAAAATACTGGAGAAACCGAGTTCGACTTTGTTCGTTTCCACGTTCTTCACGCGCGACGGTGGAATCAGCAACAGCACCTTGCCGCCGGCTTCCAGCTTCGCCAGCGCCGCGGTGTTCAGATCGTCAACGATACTGATGTCTTCAATGGGCTCAGTTTTGAGCTGTGTCGGATAAACCCAGACGTCCCAGTCGTTTTCGAATTGGACGCGGCCCTCACCCCGTCCCTCTCCCATCCGATGGGAGAGGGTGTCCGAAGGACGGGTGAGGGTTCCTTCCACTGACACAACCAATTTGCACTGCTGCGGCGTTTTGACTTCGTTCAGCGGAATCGCGATATGGCCCAGCGTTTTGCCATTGCCGATCGGAATATTTTTCTGATCCAACTTCCCGCTCGCAATCGCTTTTCCATTCGCGCCCATCAGTTTCCAATTCACTTCACCCTGGATTGGCGCAGGTCCAAAGTTCGCGACTTCCAAATCCGCTTCCAGCGTTTCATCGCTGGTGAAAACGCGTTTGCTCAACAGCGCCAGCGGCACGGTGCTGTTGCAGAAACGGCTGTATTCCTCCGCGCTCACATAGCCTTTGCTGTCCCAGAACGGATCGAGCACACCAACCAGCGCCGTGCCTTGGCCGGGAAAATCATGCAGATCGAGCAATTGAAATCCGCCCATGCCGGGCGTGCGCAAAGCTGATTCGATATCCTCTTTGTAACACAGCGTCTGCAGCTTTCCGGACGCGAGCAGGAATTGATGCGCCTGATCGCCCATGTGATGCGCGTTGAGCGAATCGCGGAAAATTTCAAAATTCTTGGCCTTCAGATAACCGGTGTATTTTTTGATCTCATCGAAGTTCGGATAAACACACCATTGCCCGATTTCGTGGCTGATCACGGGAACGTTGCGTCTATTGATGTAATCGCGGTAATCGGTTTTCGTCTCCGGCGGTTTCGCGTTGATGCGCGATTTGAGACCGTCGCCCCAGCGCTGAATCCGCGGATCGGGCGTGACATGAAATTCGTTCACCGCCAGTTGCGGCCAGCCGGAGCCGCTGCTGTAAAGCCGGCGCGGATCGGCGGACTTGTAATGCGTGACCCATTTTTCGAGATACGCGTTCTGATTTTTTCCGCCCGGTTCATTGCCATACAACATCAGCGCAAAGCTCGAATGATTTCCGTAATGCTTCAAAATCCGGTCCGCCTCCTGATAAATCCACGCATCCACCGGCTTGCCATCGCCAAGTGTCGTCGATTGATTCGCCCACGAGGAACATTCGATCTGCAGATAAAATCCAAACTCATCCGCCGCTTCAAACGCCGCTTCCGGCGGACACCACGAATGAAAACGCAGCATGTTCAATCCGTGCGCGCGGGCAATTTTCATGATGCGCTGCCACGATTCCAAATCCATTGGCGGATGGCCGGTCTTCGGGAAAATCGCGCATTCGAGTGTGCCGCGGAAAAAGGTCTTGCGGCCATTGATCGTGAATTGCGTTCCGTCCACGCCTAGATCGCGCAGACCAAAAACAGTTTGAACTGAATGCTCGTTCGCCTGCTCCCGCGCGCTTCCCTCAATCTTCAAAGTCGCCGACAAATCATAAACCGCCGGATTGAATTCATCCCAAAGCAGCGCGTCAGCGCCCAGCGGCATTTCGGCTTCAAATGTTCCGCCGGAAGTTTTCCAACTTACAGCGACCGCTTTCGTCTTTTCCGCCGAACGCTTCCGTTCGCCTTTCAATTTCGCGGTGAGCGTCAGCGTTCCTTTCCCTGCTTGGCCGCTGATATTTCCCAACTTGCCTTTGATCTGAATCTTGCGACCAGCGGCGTTTGGATAAACCTGCAAATCTTCAATCCAAACCAACGGCGTCGCGCGCAGTTCAATGTTGCCGACAATGCCATTCCAATCGCCTTGCGTGTGATCGCTCATGCTGTGCGAATTTTCGCCAACGTCCACGATCATGCGATTGTCCACGCGAATGGTGAGCGTGTGTTTTCCCGGCTTCACGACGCCGAGATCGTAATCGTGCGGCGTGCCGAGTGCGGTGTTCGTTCCGATCAAACGGTCGTCAAGCCAGACGCGCGTTTCCCAATGTGGCCGTTCCAGCGTCAGCGTCACGCGGCGATCCGACCAGTCTTTGGGAATTTCAATTTCGCGTTGATACCACGCCGCGCCGAGATAGCGATGTTCCGGCGTCAGCCAGAATGGAAATTTGAAATTGTCCGGCTTGCTGTAAGGCGCGAGTTCCGGTTCGAGGTACCAATCCGGTTTTTGAATTCCGCCAATCCATTTCGTTTCGAGACTCGGACGATCTCCAATCCCCTGCTCCGCCAGATCGCCGGGCAGGCGAACACGTTCCGGCAAGGTGCGTTCGAACCAGCGTTGAGCAATGCCGGCGTCGTTGCGATCCAGTTGCAACCGCCACGTGCCCGCCAGCGAAATCGACTGTTCACCCGCGAGCAACGGCAGCGCGGAAGCCAGCATCAGGATTGTCAGGATGGTTCTTCTCATAAAATTTGATTTAAGATTTCAATCTGTCTCGTCGTCCGAATCCGGCGTTGTAGCGCAGACTTCCAGGTCTGCTGTATCGCAGGTTTCCAAAACCTGCACGGCGCGACGGTTCTAATGCGTCTGAATGTTCAACGCCCGGCCGATTTGGAAATCGGCGATACAGCAGGTTGGGAAACCTGCGCTACATCCGAGCATTTCAATCCACCAGTTCCTTCTCGATCTCTTCCAACGTTTTACCCTTGGTTTCCGGCAGCTTGAATTTGATAAACAGAAAACCCGCGATGCAGATTGCCGCGTAAAGCCAGAACGTTCCCGCCGAACCGAGTTTTGCGTTCAGAATGGGAAACGTGTAGGTCAGGATGAAACACGCGATCCACAGCGACGTCACCGCGACCGCCATGGCCGCGCCGCGAATGCGATTGGGAAAAATTTCCGAAATCACCACCCACGTCACTGGCGCCAGCGACATCGCGTAACAGCCAATCGCCGCCAGCACGAGCAGCAGCATCGGCAATCCTTTCACGCCTTCGTGATAGCAAAAACCCATAGCGATATAGATCAACGCCAGCCCGGCCGAACCCAGCAGCATCAGCGGACGTCGTCCGCCGCGATCCACCACGCCAAGCGCGACAAACGTGAACGCAAGATTCACCGAACCGGTCCAGGCGATGTTTTTCAGCACGGTCGAAATGTCGTAGCCCGCGGCGTGAAAAATCTCCTCCGCATAATTGAAAATCACGTTGATGCCGCACCATTGTTGAAACACTGCCAGCACCACGCCAAGCAACAGCACCTTGCGCATCCGCGGCGCGAGCAGTTCGGAAAAGCGCACCCGTTGCGCCGATTCACTCGCCAGTGATGCCTGGATATCCGCCGACGCGGCGTTGGCGTAATTCGCGCCGCCGATCTTCGCCAACACGCCGCGCGCGCGTTCCGCTTTTCCCGTCTTGGCCAGCCAGCGCGGACTTTCCGGAACGAAAAACATTCCGAGAAAAAACAACAGCGACGGCGCGGCGGTCAGGCCGAACATCCAGCGCCAGCCCTGTTGTCCAAACCAGGAATTCTTGATGAACTCATCACTTGCGCCAGCCGGAAGATTCCGCACCAGAAACCAGTTGATGTATTGTGCAAGCAGAATGCCGACGACAATGGTGAGTTGATTGATGGAAACCAGTTTTCCGCGAACCTGCGCCGGCGCAATTTCCGCGATGTACATCGGCGACAGATTCGATGCGAGGCCAATGCCGACGCCGCCGAGAATGCGCCAGAACACAAAAATGTTGAAGCTGTTGGCCAGCGCGTTGCCGAGCGATGTGACGGCAAACAACAGTGCCGCCAGAACCAACAGACGTTTGCGTCCGAACTTATCGCTCAGCCCGCCCGCCATCAGCGCGCCAAAGAGACAGCCGATCAACGCGCAACTGTTCACCCACCCGATCTGCGCTTCATTCGTGAGTTCAAAGTAACGTTGGAAAAATGGTTTCGCGCCGCCGATCACCACCCAGTCCCAGCCGAACAGCAGTCCGCCCATGGCCGCGACCACGGAAATCAGCCAGACGTAACCACGATGATAATCAGCTTTAAGCTGCGACGCTTCCGTTTGAGTTGCGGTGATCATAGGATTTTGCTTTTGAAAATTTTTCAGCGCGGAAGTAATGGTGGAGCGCGGGTCTGCGACCCGCAGCAGCGAATTCTTTTACGAGAGCCTGAAATGATTTTACCCCGTCGATTTTACCACGTTGCTGCGAGTCACAGATTCGCGCGTCGGCGATGATTGTTTCTGAATTCATTGCTCGTCGATCAGAGGTTCAATTTCCGCAATCGCAGCGTTTCCGGATGTGCCGAGATCCGTTCGCGCGGTCAATCGCAGAAAGCGCGCCTGAACCGGCGATCCGAATTCGATGGTTTTCTCCTCCGCATCATTCGAAAAATTTCCGTTCGTCACCACGTTGGACCAGACTTTTCCATCGCCACTCACCGCCACGTCGTAAATTCCAATCCGGCCGTTGCTCATGTCCTGTCGCGGCAGATAATTGAAACCGCGGAGTTTGCAATCACGTTGAAGTTCCAACGTCAAGCTCGCCGGCAGCACGGGACCTTTCTCCCACTCCGTGTGCCAGAACGTTTCCGGATCGCCGTCCACAGCATTCGCGGCTGGATATTTCCGATGCGCGCTGGAAGCCGTCGCGCTGTAACCGGAACCGAACGCAAAGCTCTTCAAAGTTTCTTCGCTCCATTTCGTTTTCGGATTGAACGCAGAACCGGCCATGTAATCCGCAATGCTCCGACGCAATTGGCGTGCGACGACGCGATGTTCGAGATCAGAGGAAATATCTAGCGTGCAAACCAGTAAACGGCCCGATCCGATTTTCACTTCAAAAATTCCCGCCGGCAGAGCGTTGCGATTGAACTTGTCCACGAACCGAAACGGCATCGCCGGTTTGACCGGAACACGATCCAGATTCATTGCGAACGAGTCGTGCAATAGTTCCCACCATTGCCAGTCGGTATGGGAATCGGTCGGGAATTCATTCCAGATCGGATGCTTTACATCGATGGTTGCGCCGAGTGTTCCTGGTTTTGAAGGGTTCGCCATCGGGCTCCAGAACATCGGCACAAACCTCGCATCCAACGGCGCTTTCACGCTGTGACGCGTCGGCAGCAGAAGAACTTTCTTTCCGGTTCGCAACGCCCGGAACAGTGATTCATCAATATTTTCGAAAACGGAAATCGATTCAGCGACATCCGTTTTTACATCCGCCGGATAAACCCAGATCGACCAATCATTCACGATGTAGGTTCCGGCAATTTCAACATTCAGGTTCAGCTTCGCAGCATCTTGAATAACATTCAGAGGCTGATCGATTCGTCCGAGTTGAAAGCCCGAGCCGAGCGGAATTTTGGAAATCGCGAATTCACCCCGCTCAATCACTTTGCGGCCATCGCGCAATGTCCATTTCACCACTGCGTTCGTAATCGGCTGCGATCCGAAGTGCGCGATTTCCAGCGTCGCTTCGAACGTTTCATCATTTTTAAAAACGCGCTTCGCCATGCGCGCGAGCGGAACGGTCGGCCCGGCGAATCGCCGAAATGCTTTCGCCGAAATCAAACCTTTGCTGTCCCAGAACGCATTCAGAATTCCCACCGTCGCCGTGCTTTGACCGGGGAAATCATGCAGATCGAGCAGATCAATGCCGGCCTGATTCGTGGTGCGCAATGCGCGTTCGAGTTCCTCCTTGTAAAGCAGCACCGCGAGCTGTCCGGAATCGCGCGTGTAACGCTTCGCCTCGTTCAGTCGCCCTTTCTTTTCCAGATCGGCCTTCAACGCTTCCCACGCAACCGCGCGCAGCGGACCCGCACTCAGCTTTTTCAAATCCGACAGGCTTGGAAAAACGTTGTATTGCCCGACTTCATGACTGACCAGTGGAATGGGAATGCACGAAACGCCTTCCGAATAATCGCTCGTCGTGTTGGGAGCGTTGTCATTGAAGAATCCCTGGCCGCGAACCCACCCGCACTTCGTCTGCATCGAAATGAAATAATCATCGTTCGGTCCGGGCAATAATCCACGTGGCGCGCCTTCCTCCATCCACGAATACGATGTGCTCGTGAACAGCAGCGCGGGATCGAGTTCTTTCAAATGCGCGACGAGTTCGTCCAGCTTGTCGAGATCACCGAGCAATTCATTGCCCATGCTGAACATCACCCACGACGGATGATTGCCGTATTCGCGAATCATGCGTTCGCCTTCCTGCCGGAAAAATGCATCCGTTTCCGGCAACTGGCCCATTTTGAAACTCCAGTTCGGCAATTCGACCTGAAGGTAAACGCCGTAGCGATCTGCAACGCGAAACGCCGCTTCCGGCGGACACCACGAATGAAAACGAATGTGATTCAAACCGTATTCCTTCACCGTGGAAAAAATCTTTTCCCATTTCGCATCGGTCATCGCGGGATGCGCTGTCTCGGGAAAAATGCAACACTCCAGCGTTCCGCGCAGAAACGTCGGCTCGCCGTTGATGGTGAAATGGCGTCCGTCCGCTTTGAATTCGCGCATGCCGAAAACAGCGCTGGTTTCAGTGCGCACCTGATCGCTAATCAACCTCGCCGTGAGCCGGTAAAGCTTCGGATTGAATTCCGACCAGCGTTCAAACGAATCGCCGAGCGCATAAA
Source organism: Verrucomicrobiia bacterium (assembly GCA_035765675.1). Taxonomy (GTDB): domain Bacteria; phylum Verrucomicrobiota; class Verrucomicrobiia; order Limisphaerales; family DASXHY01; genus DASXHY01. Next base: position 5,662 of record DASTXC010000165.1, on the reverse strand, counting down.
ATCGTTTCTGATTTTGATCGCCGGCAGGAATTGTCAGCGCTTCCGTTTGCGCCGGAATGCGTCCGCGAAAATTTTCGCCTTCAGCTTCCAACGAAAGCTTCGCTGCCACATCGCGACCGGTTCCATTATGCGTGCGGAATTTGACCTCCACTCCGCCGCGAGCCAGATCGGGCCGCACCTGCAACGCTTCAACGCGCACATGGTCGCGCGCGTTCAATTTGATTTCACCGACAATTCCGTTCCAGATCGTTTGCGTTTCCGGCGTGTAAGCGTGGCCGCCGCCGATTTCAATCTTCTTGCGATTATCGACGCGAATGACGATTTCGTTTTCGCCGGGATGAATCGCGCGCGTAATGTCGTAACGATGCGGAACTGAAAGGCTGTCGCGCATTCCCATCGCTTCGCCATTCACCCAAACGCGCGTTTCCCACAGCACGCGTTCCAGGCTGAGTTCAATATCCTTTCCGTTCCAGTCGGACGGAATTTTCACCGTGCGCCGATACCATGCGGGACCGATGTAGGAAAACTTCGGCTGCAGATGCGCGATCGTTTTCTGATTCAACTTCGGTTCCCACTTCAGCGGATCGCCTTTTCCCGCGATGGCCAGGGTGCCGGGAAGTTCGATCTGATCGCCGAAATCCTTCTCCCACCATTGCCGGGAAATGCCCTGGTCTTTGCGATCCAGTTGAAACTGCCAATCGCCCGCGAGATTCAGCGTTTCGGCATTCAGTTGCAGCGCGAAGAGCAATCCAATCAACGTGACGAAAAAGATAAACTGCGTTCGAAATTCGCCCCGCGCTCGCCAGTTCGAGCCGCCCCACTCCGTAGCGCAGGTTTCCAAACCTGCCGTATCGCCGATTTCCAAATCGGCAGCGCGTGGATTGCTCAGCAGCGTCCAAAAATTTCCAAGCACCGAAAAATCCCACCACCTCGCAGGTTTGGAAACCTGCGCTACAGCAGACTTCGAAGTCTGCGCCGCGTTGACGCGCTCGGTCATTTGATGATGTTCTGAATCTCGTTGAACCACGTCTCTGCCATGCGCCGATAGCCTTCCGCGTTCGGATGATTGTAGCCATTCGCATACAGCGACCGATCCCCCGCTGAACTGTTCGGATCGGAAACGAAGTTCGCGAATTGATCCACCGTGCTGATTTTCACGCCACGCGCGGCAAAGTCGGGAACCAGCGTTTCGCGGATGAATCGGTTCAATTCCAGAATTGCCGGCGTGGGCCGCGTGTAAGGAATGGTTTGCGCCACGATCACGTGTGTCGCCGGACGCATCTGCGCAATCGTTTCCACAATCGCGCGCAGATTGGTCAAAGCACTTGGGGGAACAGTTGTAGAACCCGCGGCGATGTCATTGATACCGATCATCAACAGCACCACATCCGGTTGATTGGTTTCAATCCATTCGCCGATGTGCGCCGCGACAAATGCCGTCGCTTTTGCGCCGTGCCCTTCATGATGATCCTGACCCAGCGCGCGCAAATCCGGCGTTGGCTGATTCGTCGGCACTTTCCACAGTCCATTCCAAGGCTCGGCGCAGTTGCCCACGAACTGAACAGGAATACCGTTGCTGCGCAGCATCTGAAACAGCGGGCCGCGATATCCAAATTCAAACGGCACCCGCCAGCTCGGATTGTCCGTGTAACCGGCCGTGATGGAATCGCCGACGGGAAGAATGCGAAGTGGCCGTTGCGAATGTTTCAAATGATTTTCTGTACTCGAACAGCCAACCAGACAAACCACGAGCGCGAAGAGGATAAGGTAGAACGGCCCACGCTTGCGGGCCGTCGGCGCGAACAGGTTCTTCGCGCCGCTTTGGTAACTTGAAATTTTTCCAAACGCGCGCAGAACCAATGCGCCCGGACGGCCCCAAGCGCAACCGTCGCTACCGTGTTCACGCGGATAATTCTCCGAACCGTGCGAACGATTACGAGTTTCAACAGGCGCGTATTTCATGGCAGTGACAGACGATAAAAGACCGCGGGATTATTCGGATCGATCGGATTGGTCCAGGCCGTGGTTTGCGTTGAGCCGTCCACAACCGTCCAGTTCTTGCTCAGTCCCGTTGTGAGCGGATTGGTCTGCGCTTCGAGTTGCCAGCCGATGTGATCGCTCGACCAGCTCAACAGCAGTTTCCCGTCATGAACCCGCGCGTTGAGATTGGTGGGATTCGGATTTATCGGTTCCGTCACCGTGATCTTGAAATGATTCGTGGCTGAAGTTCCGGAAGCGTCCGTTGCAATCACGGAAAGATTCGCTGCGCCGGTGACAGGCTCGGCCAGATTCAGCGAGAGAATTCGTTGGCCGGCATTTGCAAATGGATCGGTCCAGGGACAAAGCCGCGTTCCGGGAATGGGCCGCTCCAGGGTTTGATCCGGCAAACGCCAGCCGACCTCGAGATGTTGGCCGCCGTTGGCTGCAACGTGAATCGCTTCGATGTAATAACGTTTTCCGGATTCAAGCCAGACCGGCGCGCTCTGTTGATTCGCTTCCCTGGTCCATTCGCGCGGTGCGGTGAAATTTTTCACCGACGCAATGCGCGTTTTCGTCGCCGGATTTTCATCCGCGCTCAGATACAATTCGCTCGCATCGCGGCTCGCGATCCAGAACGTGTAATTCCCCGTCTGCGGCGGAACAACAAACCCGCGCAGGCGCGAACCCAATTTGCCGCCAGGATAATTCGTCAATTCGAAGGAACTCACTTCTTCACGGCTGAACGGCGCGTTGGGAAACGTCGGTGCGGCGATCAGTTGATTCAGATTCGTTCCGGAAAAGCCGGTGAAAATTTCCTGAGTGATTCCATTGGTGGCCCACGCATCGGAAACTGAAATCGCGGTTTCGGGCAACAGTTCGGAATTGTCCGAAAACACTTTAATCCGGACGAGATTTGCCGGCGCATCGGAATCGGTGATTTGCAGATGCAACTGAAACACTTCTCCCGCTCGCGCGCTTTGATCCACAACCGTCGCGATCACCGGTGCTGCGGCGGTGTCCGCTTCCACCAGAGTTCCGACCAGCGTCATCACCGCGTTCGAAGGAATGAAACAATCGCTTTCCGCCGCGATCGGCGGCAGCGGCGAAAGATTGTCCGAAGGCAAACCCGAAGTGATCCACGGCGACCAATACGCAACCACTTTTCCCGCGGGCAGATTGACAATCGCCGGAGCGACGCGTTGATTCTCGCCGGATTGATTCACAAAAATCAGCGCAATTGAATTGGTCGCCGGATCAACGAACGCCGCGCCCATCAATCCAAAGACATCCTTATAACCCGGCAGTTCGATGCGCTTCCAACCCGGCCGAATGAACCGGCTCCATTGGCCGAACATCCAGAAATTTTTTGAGCAGTACAGCGATTCTGCATCGCCGGGATTTTGGAAGTCGGTGTAAAGCAATCCATCCTTGTAATCCGCCGGCGACAAGGACAGCCACCAATGCCATGCGCTTGCATCTGCGATTGCCAGATCCGCCCACATCACGCGCGCCACGTTCAACGCGGTGGTCATCGTCAGATCGCGGCCCGGACCGCGTGCGCCGAGAATGCAATATTCTGATTGCCAGTAACGCCAGTGCGGATTGGCATCCAGTCGGGCGCGCAGAGTTTGACGAACGGAAACGAGTTGATTCGTCGGATCGTCGGTAAAATAAGAATGCGCCGAAAGATTTCGCGAAATCAGATTCGTGATTCCGCTGAAGGTCGAAATGTAATTGCCATACGTCGCGCCGTATTTCGCGCTGATGTCACCGCGGACGGAATAAAGTCCCGGCAAATCACCCGCTTCCGCCAAAACGATTTCGGTTCCGAGATTTCGTTCATCAAGCGCGGCCCGCAACGCCTCCGCCTGCGCAATGATATCCGCGTTTGAATGGCGCGAACCTTCCTGCGAACGGCTGTTCCATTCCCAATACGGCTCGTTCACCGGCATCAGGTAATCGAACGCAACGCGCTCGGACATCACGCTGTTCGTTTTGAAATGCGCGAGCACGTCGGCGATGTATTGCGCCTCTGCAAATTCATAGCCGGGCTTCAGATTCGAAGTTCCCAATCCATCCGTTCCGTAAACGTGACCGTTGCGGGTGAAATTCGTGGGCGGGCTGTAAACCATGGCGACGAACTGTTCCACTCCGTTTTCCTTTGCCTGGCTCAAAAACCAGCGCTGCCCCGGCTGGCGCGTCCAGTCGTATTGATTCGAAGCGACCAGAAAACCTTCACCCGTTCTCCAGCTCGGAGATGGCGCGCCGCCGTTCACGGTCGGATCCAAACCCGCGTTCAGATTGAAACGCCAGGCGGAAAGCCCGATGCCACGGTTCGTCGTGAACAACAGATTCGCGATTTGCGTGCGGTTCGTTTCCGACCACAAACCGACCCGTTGCATCGACCATGCATCCGACGCGGAAAAGTTGTCGATGGTCTGATGCGTCACTGATAAATCCGCCACCGCCGGCAAAGCGCTTCCGATGGCGTAATCGATTCGCGTGATCGTTGCCTGCCAGCCGGGAGCGGAATCAAAAACATTCACGCGCAACGTTCTTCCCGCGGACGCCGCCGGATTTTCGAACGTGAAGCTGTGTTCCGTTCCGGCATCCCACTTGTAGAAATAACTCAAAGTGCCGTTCGCGTAATTCACTTCACTCGCGTAACCCGCCGGATCGCTGAAAACGGGATCCGCGGCAAATCCCGAAATGATGACTTTTGCGCGCGTCCAAATGTGGCCGATGCGAAACAAACCGGAGTTCGTTGCGAATTGCAGCGTGACAGATTCCGTTCCGTCAATGGCGGAAACATTTCCGTTCACCACGCCAAACCAGTTTCCACCCTGCCCGAGATTTGCGCTGATCGTTGCGTTTGAATTCGCAAAGCCGTGAATGGCGAGCAAACCGTCCGCGGTGGAAAACGCGGGCGAGAAGTCGTTCGTCACAGTGGTTGCGAAAAAACTTTTCGCCTGCGCCGATAAAGAAACGGCGTTCAGCAGAAGCGCAACCGCAATCGTCTTTCTGGCGAGACGGGAGAAAAGCATCCGATCAAATTCCGCCCGGGTTTGCTGAAGCTTCCAGACCGGCGCGTCCATCGAGACTTCCCCGAACGGAATCGCGCCGCGCCTTGCCATTTTGCGAGTTGGCCGACAATGCGTGATCCGCACCGTTGCCATTACCCTGAGTATCCGCAGGCAAATCGGGAAGCAACTTCGGAAGCGAATTCGTCGCACCATTCGATAATTGATCCCACAGATCACGCGCCAGCGCGTGATTGGGATCGCGTTGGAGAACCTGTTTGAGCAGGGAGCGCGCGGTGGATTTTTCACCAAGACCGAGCTGCGCCTGGGCTTGCAGAAAGAGCGCGGTGGTCTGCTGACGGAACTGCAGGTCGTCTTCGAAGAGCAGCATCGTGGGCAAGGAGGTCGCAAAGTAATCGATCTTCGCGGGGGCTTGTTCGAGCGCTTGCGCGTAATCGAGCAACTCGCTGAAAAGCTTTCTGGCTTTGGCGCGTTGCCCCAGGCGTTCCCACGACAACGCCGAGTAATACGTCATCTCGCTGAACTGCCGCACGCTCATTTCCTGAAAGTCGCCTTTGAACTCCGCCGCCGTGCGCCAGTGTTCGCGGGCTTTGTTCTTCTCTCCCAGTTCGCTCAGCGCGCAGCCGAGCCAGTAATGAATG
>DASTXC010000164.1:0-17341 GCA_035765675.1 Verrucomicrobiia bacterium | reverse complement strand
TAGGGAGAGGGGATTTTGAGCTAAAAACCTCCTCACCCCGGCCCTCTCCTCCGGCTTCGCTCGGAGGAGAGGGAGTGATCAGCCGTTTTGAATTTCGAAAGTTCAACCCGTTGTTTGGTGCGGGTGCCAAGTTGCGCCCATTTTGAAGACGCTGAGGAAATGAAACTTGCTGCGGGTTTCGATTCTGCCATAGTTACGCGACCTTGCGACTGGTCAAAGTGGCGTTAGGCTGAAGTCGCGGGCGGTTGGAAGGGTGGCTGAGTGGTTAAAGGCACCTGACTCGAAATCAGGAGTAGGGGCAACTCTACCGTGGGTTCGAATCCCACCCCTTCCGCCAACTTTCCCCGTAAACTCACGGTCTGGTGCTTCTGAAATGAGTTCGCGATCTTCTGACGGCGGTTGAATTATCGACGCGCCGCGCATCACGTCAGAACCAGTTCCAAGCGCTCGGCCTGATGGAGTCTGAGCCAACGAGATGGAATCAAAAACCGACAGTCCTTAAGTTCCATTCCGCCGTATAAACCTATGATTTTCAAACTCTCTGAGAAGCACGAGCTTCATCCGCGAAAGTTCAAAATTATCCATCAACGATTATGACCAAGCTTCGCGTAAATAGTTTCTCTATATCCCTGGATGGATATGGCGCCGGACCGAATCAGAGTCTCGAAAATGGCCTCGGTGAAGGCGGCGAATCGTTGCACGAATGGATCTTTCCCACGCGCACATTCCGAAAGCTGCAGGGGGAAGAGGACGGCGAAACGGGCGTTGACGATGACTTCGTCGCGCGGGGCCTGGACAATATCGGAGCGTGGATTCTCGGACGCAACATGTTTGGCCCCGTTCGTGGACCGTGGCCTGACGAAAACTGGAAAGGCTGGTGGGGCGACAATCCTCCCTACCACGTGCCTGTCTTTGTGTTGACCAATCATCCTCGGAAAACATTCGAGATGGAAGGCGGCACGACGTTCCATTTCATCACGGACGGCATTGAGAGCGCGTTAAAACAGGCGAGTCGCGCGGCTGCTGGAAAAGATGTCCGGCTCGGCGGCGGCGTGTCCACCATTCAACAATTCCTGCGCGCGAGACTCATTGACGAACTGCATATCGCCATCGCTCCGATTCTACTCGGCGCCGGCGAGCATCTCTTCGACGGTCTCAATGTCGCGAAGCTCGGTTACTGTTGCGCGGAACACATTTCAACCGCCAAGGCGATGCATGTGGTTTTGAAAAAGCAAACGAACTGACCACGCCGCGCGCACTCGCCTTGGCTGGACTGATTGAAACGATCATCAGGAGAGATTGCGTTTCAAACGGCGTTCGACCGTATGATCCTATGGTTTTCAAATCTGCTGAAAACGAGAACATTTCGATAATCAACCGGACAATCCGATAACACTATTCAACCCTCCAATCTCAATTCTATCAGTAGCTCCGGCCCGGCCAAAAGTTCATCGCCGCTGGTGTGCATGTCGGGAATTACGAAACGTTTTGGGAATGTCTCTGTCCTCAAAGATGTTCAGTTCGAAGTGCGCAGCGGAGAAGTCCACGTGCTCGCGGGCGAAAACGGCGCAGGGAAAAGCACGCTGATCAAAATTCTCGCGGGCGTTCACACGGATTTTGAAGGCCGTATTGAAGTTGGCGGCTGCGAGGTTCGACCCCAGACAACTCTGGAAGCCAGCGCGCTGGGAATTGCGGTCATTCACCAGGAACTTTCACTGATTGGTTCAATGAGCGTGGCGGACAATATTTTTCTTGGCCGCATGCCGACGCGTGGTGGATGGGTCCGCGACGCATTGCAGCAGGAGCGGGCTTTGGAGTGTGTTCGCCGGCTGGGTTTGGAGATTGACGTCCGCGAGCCGGTGGAACATTTCCCGATCGCAGTTCAGCAGCTCATTGAAATCGCGAAAGCATTGAGCCAGGACGCAAAGGTGATCGTGATGGACGAACCGACCAGCGCGTTGAATGCGCCGGAAGCGGAACGGCTGTTCGCGCTGATTCAATCGCTTAAAGAACGCGGCTGTGGGATCGTTTACATTTCTCACAAGATGGAAGAGATCGAACGGCTTGCGGATCGGATCACGGTTCTTCGCGACGGCAAATGGATCGGCACGGTACCTGCCAGCGAGCTTCCGCCGGCGCGTTTGATCGAATGGATGGTGGGGCGCGAAGTGCGCGACCTCGCTGCGCGCCAGACCGCAGTGTTGGGAGATGAGCGGCTGCGGTTGGAACGTTTCAGCGTTTTCCCACAAGGATTTCGCGGCAGCGCGGCGGTTCAATCCGTATCACTTTCCGTTCGCGCCGGAGAAATTCTCGGCCTCGGCGGATTGCAGGGTTCGGGCGTCAGCGAACTGCTTTTGGGTTTGTTCGGCAGTTACGGTTCAGCGACGCGCGGTGCGATTTATCTCGACGGAAAAAAAGTTAAATTCAAATCGCCGGGCAGCGCGATTGAATCCGGCGTGGGTCTCCTCACGAACGATCGCAAAGGCACCGGGCTCGTCTTGTCGCTGCCCATCACGGCCAATGCCACTCTTGCGGCGATTCGTGAACTGTCTCCCGGAGGCTGGCTGCGTTCCGGTCGCGAACGCGTGGCGGCAAATGAAACTCTGCGACCGATGCGCCTTCGCGCCGCATCGCTGGAATTGGAAGTCGGCGCGCTGTCCGGCGGAAACCAGCAGAAAGTGGCGATTGCGAAATGGCTCCAAATCCAACCGAAGCTGCTGTTGCTGGACGAGCCGACCCGCGGGATTGATATCGCAGCCAAACGCGAGATTTACCAGATGATGAACGAGTGGACGGCGCGCGGCGTGGCGATCCTTTTAATCACTTCCGAAATGCCGGAGTTGCTCGCGCTGAGCGATCGAATTGTGGTGATGCATCGCGGCGAAGCGACGGCGGAATTTACCCGGGCAACTGCGACGCCGGAAGCCGTCCTCGCTGCTGCGATGGGATCACACCAGCCGCAGCAATCCCGTTCCTTCCCAACCTGATGAAAAACGGAGTTGATATATGCGCAGTGTAGAATCCGGATCGAAAGGAAGTGCGGCTTCCGACCAACGTCCGGGCGAATCAAGTGAACCGCATCGGACGTCGGGTTCAACGCCCGTTTCCAAATCAAATCGCTTTCTTCGACTCGTCGCGAGTCCCGCAGGCCGCGCAGCCGCCGCGTTGCTGCTGGTGATTGTTGTCGGCTTGATCTTCAATGCCGATGGCGCGTTCTTCAAAATCGGCACGCATCGCGACGCGCTGCGACAGGCTTCCGTTTATGGAATTCTCGCCTGCGGCATGACGCTGGTGATCATTTCCGGAGGAATTGATCTCGCAGTTGGAAGCATGCTGGCGCTTGTCGCCGTGGCCTGCGCCAAGATGAGCATTCAATGGAGCTGGCCGGCGTTGAGTGTGGTGCCGCTCTGTTTGATTCTTGGTTCTGCTTGCGGTGGCGCGGCCGGATTTGTCACGGCGCGACTGCGCGTTCAGCCTTTCATCGCCACGCTTTCCATGATGGTGCTGGCGCGGGGCCTGGCCAAATATGCGTCGGGCGGGATGAAGGTTTCCACGGCTGTTCGCAATGCGGATGGATCGTATCGTTATGTCGATGTGCCGAAACTCTTTCATTTCGTGGACCATCGAATCCTCGGAGACAATCTCTCAATGGTCACCGTCATTTTTCTGGTGTGCGTCCTGGTCGCGTGGCTTCTGACGGCGAAGCATCGCTGGGGACGCTATCTCTACGCCATTGGTGGAAACGAAGAAGCATCCCGGCTTTCGGGCGTGCCGGTTGTGACAGCGAAAATCTTCGCGTATCTGCTGTCGGGATTGTTCGCCGCGGTGGCGGGTATCTGCCAGGCGGCGCAGGAACAACAGGGCGATCCGGAAGCAGGTGTCGGGTACGAACTGATTGCGATTGCGATGGTGGTGATCGGTGGCACAAACCTGATGGGCGGGCGCGGCGGAATGGGACTGACGCTGCTCGGCGTTTTGACGATTGGTTATCTGGACAAAATTCTCAGTATCAACGCGGTGCCAGAGGCTGGACGCCTGATGATGACTGGTGTCATTATCGTTGTCGCTGTCCTGACTCAACGCCGCAGCAGATCGTAACTTATGAAAACATTCCACATTCCTTCTTCAACATTTGGTAGCGGACAAAGCAGCCCCGCGCGGGCTCGACAATATTGGACGTTCGAAATCGGGCGTGGGCTCTTGAGTCTGCTTTTCGTTTTCGCGGTCTTGCTCGTTGCGGGTTGCAATAAATCTCCGAGTGAAGCAGGCGGCAAATCGGACGCGTCAACGAAGCAATTCACTATTGGCATGTCGCAATGCAATCTTGGAGAACCGTGGCGTGTGCAGATGAATGCGGACATTCAGGCTGCCGGCGCGAAACATCCCGAACTCAAAATCATTTTCAAGGATGCGCAAAACGATACGCTCAAACAACGGGCGCAGGTGGAGGAATTCGTCAGCTCCGGAGTTAATCTCCTGATCATCAGTCCCAAGGAAGCTCAACCGCTCACCGAACCCGTGGCCAAAGCGATGGAAGCCGGAATTCCAGTCATCGTGCTGGACCGCCGTCTTCTGGGTGACAAATACACCTGCTTCATCGGCGCCGACAACAAGATGATCGGCAAAGCTGCGGGCCAATGGATCGTCAAGACTCTCGGTGGCAAAGGCAATGTGGTGGAACTGATGGGGCTTCAGACCTCCACCCCGGGGCAGGATCGCCACACCGGTTTTCTCGAAGGCATTTCCGGCTCGGACATAAAAATCATTTTCAGCGCCGACATGAAATGGCTGGAACCAAGCGCACGGACGGAAATGGAATCGGCATTGTCGCGCTTCGACAAAATCGATCTCGTCTATGCTCATAATGATCCGGGCGCACACGGCGCTTATCTGGCTGCAAAAGCCGCGGGCCGGGAAAAGGATATCAAGTTCGTGGGCATTGATGCCTTGCCACAGGAAGGTGTGGCTTACGTGCAACAAGGCATCATCGACGCGACGTTCCAGTATCCTACGGGAGGAGCAGAAGCGATTGAGACAGCGCTGAAAATTCTCTCAGGTGAAACCGTGCCGAAGGAAATCGTCCTCAGCACTCGATTGTTCGACAAAACCACCGTGGCGCAAGGTGGACAGGAACTGAAATAAACGATCTTCCTGAAGACAAGCTGTTGGACGGTCGGAACTTCACCGACCGTCTTTTTGCGTACGAGAAGGAGAGCCATTGGGCGTAACTGGGCACCCGCACCCTTTTCAATTCCCTCGCCCCGCAGCGAAGCGCGGGGAGAGGGAGTGATCGGCCCTTTTGAATTTCGAAGGTTCATTCCCCTGTTTGGTGCGGGTGGTAAGTTGCGCCCGGAACCATTCGAACGATCAACCATCGCTTGAAGTCTGCTTCGCTGGCAATAAACTCGTCATGCTTATGGCTCTATGACCTTCGCCCGGCGAATTCGAATTCTTCGCTTCCTCGCAATTCTCCTGGGCTGGCTGGGCGGGTTCGGGTTTCCGCTCTTCGCGGGCGAAATCGGAGAAATGCTGACCGGCAGTCCGGTGGTGGTTCAAAATTCTGAAGGGTATCTCGAAGTCTTCCGCGTCGATGCCGAGGGCGAGCTGTATCACAAATGGCAGAAAGAAGCCGGCGGCGATTGGTCCCCCTGGGTCAGTCTCGGTGGATGGCTGCTGCCTGATGTCGCCGCAGCCAGAGAAGCGGACGGATGCCTGGACGTATTCGCCGTGGATAAAATGTCGCGGCTGCTTCGTTGGAAACAGCAACTCGAACCCAACCGTCCCGAAAGCGATTGGTCCGACTGGGCGACACTCGGCGGCAGCGCGACCTTTCAGCCGCCCGTGGTGGCTGCGCAAAATCAGGAGGGTCATCTGGAGGTTTTCGCGGTGGACGCCGACAGCGGTGTGTTGAAACACATCTGGCAGGACACCACGTTCAGTCACTCTTCGAAAGCTGACAGTTGGTCGCGATGGGAAGACATTGGAAATATGCGGATCGATCCCGGATTCGCGGTCGCCGCCAATGCCGACGGGAGATTGGAAATCTTCGGCATCAACACCTCCACTCGCGAATTGGTTCACAGCGTTCAAATTGTTTCGAATGGACGCGGCGGCTGGTCGCCGTGGAGAAGTTTGAAAGGGAATGTCGATTCGCGAATCACTGTGGCGCGCAATTCTGACGGGCGTCTCGAGTTGTTCGGCATCAACCGAACAAGCGGCAGCGTTGATCACATTTATCAAACCTCGACGAATTCTGAAAACGGTTGGTCGTCGTGGTCCAGTCTCGGCGGCAATTTCAAATCCGGAATTGCAGTGGGCCGGCGCGGCAACGGCAGTCTCGAACTTTTCGTGATCAACGGAAAAGACACAACTCTGCTGCGCAGCTTTCAGGCGAAGCCCGGCGATTCGGAGTCCTGGTCTGCCTGGGAAAATATTGGCGGTTCCGTTCGGCCGATTCCTGCGGTGGGCCGGAACTCAGATGGCAATCTGGAGGTCTTCGCCGGCGATGGCGAACATGCCGCAATTCTCAATCACCGCCGGCAGATCAGCCATAATTCCGGCTGGCTGGATTGGCTGAACATGGATCAGCCGAGTTATCAATACGCCTCCCGTATCTGGCAGATCAGCGAAGGTTTGCCGCACAATGAAGTGCAGGCGATCACGCAGACTCTTGACGGTTATTTGTGGATTGGAACACACGATGGTCTGGCTCGTTTTGACGGCATCAACTACACGCATTTCAATTCCAGGAATACGCCCGAAATCAAAAATGATTCCATTTCCGCATTGTGCGTTGACCGTGACGGTTCGCTCTGGATTGGAACGGAAGGCGGCGGACTCGTTCGGTTGAAAGAAGGCGCATTCACTCAATTCAACCATACCAATGGACTGGCCGGCGACAACGTCACCTCACTGTGCGAAGATCGCGAGGGTTCCATCTGGATCGGCACAACTACCGGGCTCAGCCGGTTTGCGAATGGCGAATTTTCTTCTTTCCGAAGCGGCGATGGACTTGCGTCGAATCTGATCCGCGCTTTGTGTTCAGGCCAGGATGGCAGTTTGTGGATTGCGTCGGACGGTGGACTGAATCACTGGAAACGCGACTTCAAAGAATCGTTCACCACGGCGAACGGGCTGCCGAATAATTCCGTGCGCGGAATTTATTCGGATCGCAACGGTAAATTGTGGATTGGAACCGACAGCGGCATGAGTCTCTACAGCGACGGCCGGTTCTATTCTTACGACACGCATTACGGCCTGGCGGACCGAGTTGTCAGCGCGATCTGCGGCGATCGTCGCGGCAATCTCTGGGTCGGGACGTTTGGCGGATTGAATCGCTTTCAGGAGGGACGATTCCTCAACGAATTGAACAATGAAGGGCTGCCCTTCGATCGCATCAACGCTTTCTTTGAGGATCGCGAGGGAAATCTTTGGGTCGGTTCGAAAGAAGGTCTGATTCGTTTCACGCCGAAACGATTCTTCGCCTACACCAAACGGCAGGGCCTCACTCATAACAATGTCGTTTCGGTCATGGAAGATCGCGCCCGCAACCTCTGGGTCGGCACGTGGGGCGGGGCGCTCGATAAATTGCGCGGTGAAGTTGTGACGATTCCAACCGGCTTCACAAATAATTATGTGTTGTCGCTCTGCGAATCGTATGACGGCATCTGGATCGGCTCCGATTTCGATGGTGGTTTGGCGAAGTACAAGAACGGAGAATTCACTTATTACAACTGGCAGGACGGTTTGATTCGCACTGGATTGAAAGTGTTGCACGAAGATCGTTTTCTGAATCTTTGGATCGGCACGAGCAAAGGCCTGAGCTGTTTTCGAAATGGAAAATTCACCCACTACACGACGCGGGAGGGGCTTTCGGGAAACGACGTTCGCGCGATCTGCGAGGATGCGCAGGGAAATCTCTGGTTCGGTACCGACGGCGGATTGAGCCGGTGGAATGATGGGAAGTTTGAAAATCTGACAACCCAGGACGGTTTGTCCGACAATTCCGTGACCACGCTTTACGGTGACAACGATCGCAACCTGTGGATTGGCACCGCGTCGGGCGGACTGAACCGTTTCTTCAACGGACGATTCTCCGCTTACACCACGAAAGAGGGACTGTTCAGCGACGAAATTTTTGAAGTGCTGGAAGACGATTACGGCTGGATGTGGATGAGCTGTTCGAAAGGCGTTTTCCGCGTTCGCAAATCGGATTTCGACAGTTTCGATCAGAACCGAAGCGGCTCGGTTTTCAGTATTGCCTATGGCAAGGCCGATGGAATGGAGAGCACACAATGCAATGGCGTTGCCAAACCCGGCGCCTGGAAAGCACGCGATGGCAAGCTGTGGTTTCCTACGACCAAAGGCGTTGTTGCGGTCGATCCCAAAATAGAAATTCAAAACACGCCGCCGCCGGTTTTCATTGAAGATCTGCTGGCGGACGGACAATCGGTGCGCTCGTTGGGAATGAATGCGGAAAACAAAAGCATCACCTTCCTGACGCGTCCTTATGGCGGAAAATCCACCAATGCCGTTGTCCAGATTCCGCCGGGACGGGGCGAGTTGGAATTGCATTTCACCGCGTTGAATTTTCAGACGCCCGAAAAAAGCCGGTTCCGCTATCGGCTTGAAGGAGTCGATCCGGATTGGGTTGAAGCCGGCCGGCGGCGGACAGTTCACTACAACAATCTGAGTCCAGGGCGTTATCGTTTTCAGGTTCTGGCCTGCAACAGCGATGGCGTGTGGAACACCAAGGGCGCGTCCCTTTCGATTGTTCTGCTGCCGCATTTCTGGCAGACGAAATGGTTTCTCGCATTCGTTGCATTATTGTTCGCGGGCGCGGTTTATAGCGCCGCGCGTTACACGACGAAATGGCGGATGCAGCGAAAGCTCGAATTGTTGAAACAGCAGCACGCCATCGAACGGGAACGCGGTCGCATCGCGCGGGACATTCACGACGATCTTGGATCGAGTCTCACCCGGATCATGATGCTCGGCGAACGCGTTCAGGATGAGAAAGACAATCGGGATGAACTTGAAATCCACGTCAAAAAAATTGTGAACTGCGCCCGGGAAACCGTGCAAACGCTGGATGAAATCGTCTGGGCGGTGAATCCCGAGAACGACACGCTGGATGGACTCGTCGCTTACATCAATCAATACACCAGCCAGTTTCTGGAAAGCGCCAACATCACTTGTCGTTTGGAAATGCCCGCGGAAATTTCGACGATCCGGCTTTCCGCTGAAGTTCGCCATGACCTGTTTCTCACGGTGAAAGAAGCGCTGGGAAATATTCTCAAACACTCGCGAGCCACGGAAGTTCGCGTGCAGATTTCCCACAACGCGGATTCAATCGAGATTGTGATCGAGGACAACGGCTGCGGCTTTGCTGAGAACACGAACGGCTCCGGACGCAAAGGTCACGGAATGGAAAACATGCGCCGCCGCTCGGAAAATTGCGGCGGAAAGATTTCAGTGTCCAGCGTCTCTGGAAAAGGAACGCGAATCACAATCAGGGTTCCGATGCGAACGATGCGTCGCTGACGTTTACGGTCATAGGTTTATACGGTTATAACTTGCCAACGGGTGACTTAAGCTCGAATCGTGTTGGACGTGCCAGCCAAACCCAAATCCATTCAGGTTGCCATTGTGGAGGACGATGACGAAATCCGCGCGAATCTCGTTCATCGAATTTCCACCAGCGGGACGTTCAGTTTTCTCAAGAGTTATTCCGATGCCGAATCCGCGCTGGCCGATCTGCCGAAGCACAAGCCGGACGTGGTTTTGATGGACATCAATCTGCCGGGCATGGACGGAGTCGAATGTGTCCGCCATCTCAAAGCCAAACTGCCGCTCGTCCATGTGATCATGCTGACCGTCTATGAAGACAGCAGTCGCCTTTTCAAATCGCTGATGGCCGGAGCGAGTGGATATTTATTGAAACGCTCACAGCCGGCAAAACTGCTCGCCGCGATTCAGGAGGTTTGTGAAGGCGGCGCGCCGATGACGCCTGAAATTGCCCGCCGCGTCGTGCAACATTTTCGTCATCTTCCCGAGCCGCCGCAGGCGGATCTGCCGAGATTGACACCGCGAGAACGAGACATTCTGGATCAGTTGGCCAAAGGCTTTCGCTACAAAGAAATCATCGATAATCTCGGGATCAGTTACGGCACGCTGCACAGTTATATTTCAAAAATTTATGAAAAGCTTCAGGTGCATTCGCGAACGGAAGCCGTGGTGAAGTACCTGAACAAGTGATGTCTCCGGCATCGATGTTCCCCGATTTGGAAAAATGATTGCCCGCTGCGTTACCGTAGGTTCCTATGATTGCGGCCGCGCAAACAGTTTCAGGATCATCGACGCCAATTCCAGCAATGACGGACGGAAACATCTTCGACAAAATGCGGTAGCAATCTTTTCCAGAAAATACTTATGCATCCCATTCGATTGAACGCCTTGATCACCTCAGCGCTGCTGGCCTTGTCGCTTTCATCACAGGTGAGCGGCCAATCCTGGAACGGCCCCGTCCGCGGATCGTGGGTTCGAGAAGGAGCAGCGCAAACGGGAGATGTGATGCTCTTCGATGGCGAACGCATCTGTGACATTGAAGTGCCCGCAAACGAAAACGCCGCAGTGAAGCAAGCGGCGGTGTTTCTGGCCGGCGATCTGGAAAAAATAATCGGCCACAAACCGGAGATCGTGGAACAGGCCGCGCCGGGCCACGTGACGATTCATCTTTCAACCGCACCGGAAGTTCGAACCGCCGACTGGCCGTGGTCGTTTTCCGCCGGTGCGTGGGAAGCGTATGACATCCGCACTTCCGGCAAGGATGTGTATTGCGTCGGTTCAAATTTCCGCGGCACCGCTTTTGCCGTTTATACCTTGAGCGAACGGCTCGGAATGGATCCGCTGTATTTGTGGACCGGGTTCCAACCGGAGAAGCGCGATCGGCTGACGCTGAAGCAAACGACCTTTGCGTCCGGGCCGCCGACTTTCAAATATCGCGGAACGTTTCACGACGACGAAGACATCCTGCCGCGGCCGTACGATAATCTTGGTTATCCGCTGATCGTTGGAGATGTGCCAACGGAGTGGTACGCGCGGTACTTTGAGACGATTCTCCGATTGCGGATGAACATGGTCGCGCCGTACACGCGCGTGCATCGAAGATACGAAGTGCAGAAGCTGGCGAGTGATTGGGGCCTGTTCTACACCTCGCACCATTACGACATTCTGCTTTCAAACCCGTTCGGCATTCGGCGTTTCGGCCTCGGCGAAGCACGTCATGCGGGCAATGATTGGGACTGGGCCACGAACCGAACGGGCATGCTCAACTACTGGCGCGGCGGTGTGGAGGAAAACAAAAACCTGTCGTGCGTCTGGCCGGTGGGCCTGCGCGGCACGGATGACATACAATATCGTTTCCCGAAAGGAACCACCGATGCGGAGCGCGCGAAGATCTATCGGGACGTCATCAATACTCAGGTTCAAATGGTGAAGGAAATGGCGCCCGCGAATTCTTCGCCCGCTTTTCATTTCACGATGTATAACGAAATGTTGAATCAATACGTGAAAGATCCCGCGGCGTTTGACATGCCGGAGGACGTCATTGTGGTCTGGACGGATGACAATGACGGGCGCATGCGATTTCTTCCGTCTGATCTCGGAAAATGGAAACACGGAGTTTATTATCACCTGGCCTATTTCGGGCCGGTTACAAAACAGAATTCACACATCGTCACGCCAGCCATGGTCGCGCAGGAATTCAAGAAAATCACCGAAGCCGGCGCCACCGAATACATGCTGGTGAACGTTTCCGAACTGCGCGAATTCATCATGGAAACGCGCGAGATCGCCGAGATTTGCTGGGACGCCAACTCCGCGCTGGCGGTCGAGCCGAATCAGCCGATCCCCACAAACGTTCTGGCATTTGTGCCGAGCGACAAAGGCGCCGCCGCCGCCGTGCAACCCGCATCCGGACCCGCGGCTGACAAATATGTGTCCTGGTGGTGCCGGGAATATTTCGGCGATCAGGCCGCTCCGGAAGCGGCGGAAGTTTATCATCTTTATTACGAGCTGCTGAATTCGTATGACAAACAATGGTACGGCAGCCGCAAGGTTCATGATGCACTTGGATCGTTGATCAAGAAATTCGCCGGAGAAGAATTTGTGCCCGCCCGATCCGACACGCTTCCCGCCTTGCGCGAACGTGTGGCTCAATACCAAAAAGCGTTGGCGCTGGCCAGGTCGGCCGCCAATAAAATGAATCGCCAGCAGCGTCAGTTTTTCTTTGATCATGCGGAGTTGCCCCTGTTGATGGACTATCGTCCGACAGCCGCTGCGCAACTGCTGGTGGAGGCGCTGGCCGAACGGGACTTGGACAAAGCGTGGCAGCTATGCGAAAAGGCGATCGATCCGTTGGAGGAACTGGAGGTCGAGTTGATGCGCGCGGAACATCCGCCCTTCAAAGATTGGTACCGCAACACCTGGGTCCGACGCGAAGTGAGCGATTACAACATGCACCGCCCGTATGCAGAAGTGCGCACCTTCTTGTCGTCCGGTGGAACAGACAAGCTGAAGAATCCCGACTTGAAATAACGTCGTGGATAAAGCGGAGTAGTTGTCGAAGTCGAAGCAACGTCATTGCGAAAAGATCGAGCACTGCTGACGGGCCGTTTCAATCGAATGTTCTTTCCACGATGCCGCGAAAAAGTTTGCGGTTTCACTGCGGGTAAATCCAATCCGGTTCGTTCGCAAAGATTGTAGTAAGTAGCCAGCCATTGGCTTATCGCGCTAAACAGATGTCGCACTGTGGCGATGACGCGCCTTGAGTTATCAGGATTTTGCGGCGACGGGTTCGTGCCGGATTCTTCACGGTTCAATTGCGAGGGAGGATTGATGTTGCGCCGTTCGTTCAACTCACGCAGTTGCCGGAACAGAATGGTTTGAACTGTATTGATTTTCACCGGACCACCTTAGTTCCGGATTCTTCGCCTGTCAGACACAGGCCCGCAGATTTCCTCCTTGCACAGACGGATTCTCGGAACACTGTGCAGGGTCAGATTCAACGCAACTGTATCTGTTCAGGCGGAGCCGCTTCTCTATACTCCTCACGTGAGCGTCTCGACTTCAAACGGCAAAGAGCCGATTTATCTGAAACTGGCAAACACGTTGGAAAGCCTGATTGACAGCCGGGCGTTGCGACCGGGAGATCGGGTGCCCTCGGTGCGGCAGTTCAGTTCCCAGCAGCGCGTCAGTGTTCCGACGGCATTGCAGGCCTATGCCACGCTGGAAACGAGAGGCTTGATTGAAGGCCGGCCCAAATCCGGATTTTACGTCCGGCCGCGTCAGGCGGATGCGGTTCCCGAGCCAAAGATGACGTTTTCTGAAACCCCGAAAACCATCTCGCTCGGAAGTTTTGATCCCGTGGATTCATTGTTGGCCGAGCAGGCGGATTCCCGATTGGTGCCGCTCGGAGCGGCGTTGCCAAGCGTGGATTTGCTTCCTGGAATAAAACTCACGCGAATCATGTCCGCCATCGCGCGTCGTCTTGGGCCGCGCAGCATCGCGTATGATGTGGCTCCTGGTCATGAACTGTTTCGGCGCGAACTTTCACGACGATCGTTGGACTGGGGCTGTGCGATGCACGCCGATGAATTCATTGTGACCGTTGGCGCGACCGAAGCAGTTTCACTTGCATTGCGAGCCACGTGCAAGCCGGGTGATGTGGTGGCGGTGGAATCACCGACATATTTTGGCCTCGCTTCCATGTTGCGGGAATTGCAGTTGAAAGCCCTGCCCATTCCGGTGAATTCCGCGAGCGGCATCGATCTGGACGTGCTGGAAAAGGCGCTGCGGAAAACGCGCATTGCCGCCTGCGCGGTTATTCCAAACTTTCACAATCCGATCGGCTTTGTCATGCCGGATGAAAACAAGCAACGCCTGGTTGAGCTTTGCGCGCGGAAAGACATTCCGTTGATTGAAGATGATACTTATGCCGATCTGCAACATGAAGGTCCACGTCCGCGTTCGCTGAAGGCTTTCGGAAGTTCGGAATCCATCATTCTGTGCGGTTCGTATTCCAAGAAACTGGCACCCGGATTTCGCGTGGGCTACATCGCGGCGGGGCGATGGCATTCCCGCGTTAAAGCATTGAAACAGGCAAGTACGCTGAATGGTGCGCTGCTGCCCACGCTGGCCATCGCTGAATTTCTCAAGAACGGCGGTTATGATCGCTACCTCCGCACAATCCGGCAGAGTTATCGCCAGCAGGTCGCCAGGATGAAAGAAGCGGTTATTGAGAGTTTTCCTGCTGGGATCGGTTTGTCGCGGCCTAAGGGTGGATTTCTGCTTTGGTGTGAACTGCCGGCCAAAGTGAACGCGTTGAATTTAGCCGAACAAGCGCGCAATGCCGGAATCAGCATCGCTCCCGGCCCAATGTTTTCACCGATTGGCGAGTTTGAAAATTTTATCCGAATCAATTGCGGCTATCCCTGGAACCCACAGATCGAACGGGCCGTAGCGGTGTTGGGGCATCTGGTGTCGCGAATGAGCGGCGGGAATGTTGGATCGAAGATTCGCGAAGAGTCATTGTGATGCGGTTTAAATTTCATTGAGAAGAGTAGAAATTAATGCCTCATGAAAACCTTCCAGGGTTACCATCTCATAAATCCGGAAAACCTTTTCTGGCGTCCATCCAATCTGATGAAGATACCGAATGCGGATTATCTGGAGCGAACGGGAAGCGAGAATCTTTCCGCGCGGCTTTGGCGGTTGCCGCCGAGTAGTGCGAATACGTTGCACAAACACATCCGGCAGGAGGAGTTTTATTTCGTGCTGGAAGGCACGGGACGAATGCGGGTGGCCGACGAGACGTTAACCGTGCCGCGTTATGGCGGTGTGTTGGTCGGACCGGATCAATTGCGTCAGGTGTTCAATGATACCGAATCAGAGGTGCTCTGGCTCATTGTCGGCGCGCCGGAGGAACTGGAATTTCTGCAAGGCTCAAAATCCAAAATGGATCTGTCGCTCATTTATCCGACTGACCCGACACAATTGCCCACGGAACTGGCCGGTGTGAACTGGCCACCCAAAGCGTGAAGGAATTGCTGCGTGGGTCTTTTCGAGTTTGGAGTTTCGGGTTTCGATGTTTTGATGTTTCGATCCAGAAGTTTTTTAAGTTTTTCAACACCGGGACGTCTTTGAACACGCAGAAATTTTTCTGAAAATTTTTTGAAAGATTTCCGATTTTTCCGCGTATTACTCCTGAAGATTGGATGAGCGCGATGAGAATTCTGGTGCGGGATCGAGAAACGAAGCTTTATTACGCGGGTGACGACAAATGGAAATCTGAAGCAGAAAAGGCGGTTCCGTTTCCCTCGAGCGTCAATGCCTGGAAGCTGGTGCTGAAAGCTTTGTCGAGCCGTTCGTTGGAGTTGGTTTATTTCTTCGAGGATCGCAAGGAATGCCTGAGTTGCCCGATCGAACCTCCATCACAGCGCGCTTTTCCGTAATCCCGCACGAACTTACAAACGCAGTTTTGCGACTTCGCTCGTTCCGCGGTTCGGCAAATTTCTTTCGGCTGATCAGGTAAACATTTCCCATTTCCGAACTCCTCGGAGCGCGCGAATTTTTTTCTCCGTCTTGTCCCAGGAATACAAATTCATTCGTCGTTATAGAAATGGCGACGAAACACAGATACTGTGATTTGGATAAGGGCTGAAAACAATTGCGTCGTTATTGCTTGAATCCACTGTCAGCCTGTGATCCAACCGGCACGTCACAGAAGACCAACAACAAACAGGAAAATTATGTCCACACATACCATTCGTTTGCATCGCGTTCTCCGAACCAAACCTGAACGGCTGTATCGCGCGTTCATTGACGCCGACGCCATGGCCAAATGGTTTCCGCCGAACGGGTTCACCGGGAAGGTTCATCATCTTGAAGCGAAAGTCGGCGGCACTTTCAAAATGTCCTTCACGAACTTCACAACCGGCAAAAGCATGTCGTTCGGAGGGGAATATATTGAACTGTCGCCGTACGAACGCATTCGTTACACCGACAGATTCGACGATCCGAACCTGCCGGGCGTAATTCAGGTGACGGTCATTTTGAAGGAAGTGTTCTGCGGAACCGAGTTGAACATCACGCAAGAAGGCGTTCCCAGCGTCATTCCTGCGGAAGCATGTTACCTCGGCTGGCAGGAATCACTCACGCTGCTGGCAAAACTGGTTGAAGCGGAAATACCGGATCAGCCTTGATCAAGTATTGTTGCGCCGGGGCGGTTTCGTTGAACGCAGCCGCCCCGAACGCCATTTACATTCCCATGATTTGATAACCGCCATCGACGTAAATGACCTGCCCGGTAATTGCGGCCGCGCCGTTGCTGGCGAGAAACACCCCGGTCGCGCCGAGTTCTTCGGGAACGACGTTACGTTTAAGAGGCGAGTGCGCTTCGTAATGTTTCAGCATTTCCATGAAACCGCTGATGCCGCGGGCCGCCAGTGTATTCACCGGACCGGCACTGATGCAGTTCACGCGAATTTTTTTCGGCCCAAGATCGTAAGCGAGGTAACGCGTGCTGGCTTCCAGCGACGCTTTGGCCACGCCCATCACATTGTAATGCGGAACGACTTTCTCCGAGCCGTAATAACTCATCGCCACAATACTGCCGCCATCGGTCATCAACGGTGCAGCCCCGCGGGAGAGCGCCACCAGTGAATAAGCGCTGACATCGTGGGCGATCCGATAAGCTTCGCGGCTGGTATTTACAAATTGTCCTTCCAGTGCGTCCTTCGGCGCAAAAGCGACGGAATGCAACATCAGATGCAGCTTGCCGAATTTTTCGCCCACGGTTTTGAACACTGCGGCGATGTCTTCATCTTTGGTCACATCGCAGGGCAGAATCAACGTATCCGCTCCGAACGTTCCGGCGAGTTCCTCGACATTTTCCTTGAGCCGTTCGCCCTGATAAGTGAACGCAAGAGTCGCGCCTTCATTTTTCCAGGCCTGCGCAATCGCCCATGCGATGGAACGTTTATTGGCGACGCCGAAGACAATGCCGAGTTTGCCAGCGAGTAAGGACATAATTAATTGATTCGTTAAATCGGTTAAAAGGGTTGAATCGTTGCCGGTCAACCGCGGAGCAGCATGGTTCGAATTGCGCCGACGATCAAGTTTTGCGCGCGGACTTTTTCGTTCGCTCGCGGGATTGTGTGAATCGTTGGAGCACAGCGGGATTGCTTTCAAAGAACCCGGTCAGATCCGCCAGCACTTCGACAGTTTCCGGGCTGAGATGATGTTCAATGCCTTCAATGTCCTGGTGCTGCGTTTCAGGATC
>DASTXC010000163.1:0-24792 GCA_035765675.1 Verrucomicrobiia bacterium | reverse complement strand
TCTCCTCCGTCTGATCACCGCGCTTTTGAGCGAAACCAGCGACGAATGGGAAACCGGAAAAATTTACCTCAACATGGAATGCCAAAACCCACCCTCAGTTTGAGGCTCAACGAATTTACAGAAAAGAAATTGCGCCGCCAGGTTCATCGCGCGAAAGGACCTGGCTTGATTGAGAGCATCTATGAAAAGTGCATGATGCGCGAATTGGCTCTGAGGAACATTTCGTTTGTCAGCCAGCAATTGGTGAAGATCGAGTATAAAGGGATGACGTTTGATGAACCGTTGCGGTTTGATGTTCTGGTCGAAGGTTGCCTTTTGCTGGAACTGAAATGCGTTCAGGAAATTCTGCCGATTCACAAAGCGCAGTTGCTCAGCTACATGAAGCTGCTTGATGTTCCAATTGGCCTGATTTTCAACTTCCATGAACTGAGGCTAACGGATGGGGTCGTTCGGATGATTTTGCCGGGAGCAAACCAATGACGAACAACTTAACAGAAAGAAACGAACTGAACGGAGTTGTTGCAGAAACGAATCTCCGGTTATGGAATTTGAACGATTAAAAACCGAAGCGGAAGCCGGGAGTTTTGTTTCGAAGAGTATTCTCGGCATCTGCCATCTGTATGGTCAGGGCGATGTGCCTAAAGATTATGCCGCGGCTCGATTTTGGCTTTCGCAAGCAGCCGAGCGCGGCGCATCCCGCCCGATCTTTCATTTGGGACGAATGCACGAAGAAGGTTGGGGCGTTCCGGTGGATTACAAAAAAGCAGGCGGCTTTTATCAACGAGCAGCCGACCGAGGTGAATGGATGGCGTATGTGTATCTGGCGCGTTTGTATCGTCACGGTCGCGGAACCCCTGTCAATCTGGAAGCAGCTTTGGAGTGGTATGATGCCGCGGTTTCAGAATCCGAAACGATCGTTCCATGCGACGAGTTGGAAGAAGCGCTTGAATTTGTGAACACGCATAAACCAGCGAATTGAATAAGGTTCAATCCGTCCGAAAAAAATCGGGAGCGAAACGTGAAAATTCCATCTTTGTTTTCTTCGTTCCCTTCTGTGAAAAATCCATAAACCTGTGTCCTCCACTCTAAAATCTCTCCGCGCGCTTTCCGATCCCACGCGATTGCGCATCATGGCGTTGCTCGAAAAAGACGAGCTTTCCGTCAACGAACTCCAGGAAATCACGCGCATGGGACAGTCGCGCATTTCCACCCATCTCGGCCTGTTGCAGGATTCCGAACTGGTCGAGTCGCGGCGCGAAGGCAAGCGCACCTTTTACAAGCTCAATCAGCAGGCTGATGCCGGCGCGAGCGAATTCATCAAGCTTGCCATTCGCGGCGCGCAGGAACTCGCCGACCATGATGCCGATCAAATCAATCTCAAGCGTGTCCTCCGTCGCCGCAGCGAACAGGCGCAGATTTATTTCAATCAAATCGCCGGGCGCTTCGACCGCGTTTACGGTCCGGGCCGATCCTGGCAGGCGTTCGGACATTTGCTCCTGCGAATTCTTCCGCCGCTGACCGTTGCGGATCTCGGCGCGGGCGAAGGTTTGCTCAGTGAACTTCTGGCGCGGCGATGCAAAATAGTTATTGCCGTGGACAACTCGGAAAAGATTGTGGAATTCGGCGCGGCCAAGGCGAAGAAGAACAATCTCAAGAACCTCGAATTTCGTCTGGGCGATTTGCAGAATCCGCCGATTGATTCCAGCAGCGTTGATCTCGTGATCCTCAGCCAGGCACTGCATCACGCCGAACTGCCCGCAAAAACTCTGGAAGCCGCGCACAAGATTTTAAAACCTCACGGACAGATTTTGATTCTCGATCTGCTCAAGCACAACTTCGAGAAAGCCCGCGAACTTTACGGCGACCGCTGGCTGGGATTTGCTGAAAGCGATCTGCATCGCTGGCTGGAAGAAGCGGGTTTCAAGAAAATCGAGATCAGCATCGTCGCCCGCGAAGATCAGCCGCCGCATTTCGAAACCCTGCTGGCCGGCGGCGAAAAGTAATTCGATGAAAGCGCCACCCGAATGCGCGGCGGAGTTGAATTCCTTCAGTCGCTTTCCGCTGGCGCCGGCGTCGTGGTTTCATTTTTCTGCCAGCCACAAGCTGGATCGAACTCCGCTACTCGTCTGTCTGGGCGGAAAAGAGTTTGTGGGATTCCGAACGGCATCCGGCAAACCGGTTGTGCTTTCGGGACGCTGTGTTCACATGCACGCCAGATTGGGCAATGGAACCGTCCGGGGCGAACGACTGATATGTCCGTTGCATGGCTGGGAATACGGAGTTGACGGAAAATGCGAAAAAATTCCGGCTACGAACGACATTCCGAAATTCGCGCGGCAAATCAGTTATCCGGTCGAAGAGCGAGGCGGACACGTGTTCTTTTTCAATCGTCCGCAGGCGCGATTTCCGTTTCCGTTTTTCGACGGTGTTTCGCCGCATGAACTGCTGGCAGCGAAACCTTTCGAACTGCTGGCCGAAGCGCCGTGGTACTTCATCGGAGCAAACGGATTCGACATTCAGCATTTTCGGATGGCTCATGATCGAACACTGCTCGGGCCGCCGACCGTATCGAATCCATCTCCGTTTGCGCGTCGCCTGGTGGCCGCTTTCGAAGTTTCTGGAAAATCAGTACCTGATCAGTTAACCCGAGTGATCGCCGGGCCGCGGGTGGAAATGGATATTACCGTCTGGTGCGGCAGTCTGATTCTTGTTCGTGCCACGTTTGCCCGGACGACCACATTTGGAATGTTCAACGTGCTGCCGCTGGACACTGAAAACGCGCTTGGCCGCGTGATTGTCTGGGTCAAACGGCGGAAGAATTTCCTGGGACGAGCATTCTTCGACCCGATCAATGCAGCCGTTCGCCGCTTGTTCATTCGAACCTTTTTGAAATCGGATCTGCCGCGGATTTCGGGGTTGCGATATCAGCCGCAAAACCTGATTGCCGAGGACCGGGTGCTGAGAGACTATTTCGACTGGCTGGAGAACGTTTCCGAAATTTCGACCATGGAGAAAAATTCATGAAAAAGCATTTCATCGTTGTTCTGGTTCTGAGTTTGTTTTTCAGCGCGCATGCGCAGACGAATCTGCCGATGGAACTGGATGCGGATTTTGCCGTGAAACAGTTGCGGGAAGGATTGGTGGACAGCTTCAATCAGGGAGATATTGACCGGCTCATATCGTATCTGGACACGAACGCTGTGGTCACCTGGCAGAATGGCGAAGTCTGCGAAGGGCCAGCGGCGGTGAAGGCTTATTACGAGCGGATGATGAAAGGTGATCATCCGGTAGTGAGCAAAGTCACGGCGGACCCGAAAATTCTCGGGCGTCATGCACATGGCGATTGGGCGGTGTCCTGGGGAGTTTTGAATGACGATTTTGTTCTCACGGACGGACGGCATCTGCCGCTCAACAGCCGCTTCACGGCTACCATCATCAAGCGCGGGGAGCGCTGGCTGGTGTCGTCGTTTCACGTTTCGGTGAATGCGTTTGATAATCCGATCACGAACCTGGCCGTAAAAAAGATTTCGATTGCGGTTGGCATTGGTGGAATTGTGGTTGGCCTGTTCATCGGTGTGATCACGGCGGGAATTATTGTTCGACGCAAACGCAGTCATGGATGAGGCGCGTTCAGTTGTCCGGCTTCAGTTTCAATCTGAAGATCTGGAATTATTGCAACGGGCGGCCGATTGGCCGGAACTTCCAAACCTTGCGATGTGTTCGGCTGAGCAGATTTCTCTTCTCGCACGAAATCGGGGTTTGGATTTTGCCACGGCGGTTCTTTATGACCGTGTTCTGCGCGAGCCAAAAAACCGGGAATTCTTCAATCGCGCTCAAACTCAAAAATTTCCCGAGTGCGATAGATCAGTTCTCGTCGGCATTGTTCCCGGCGCCTTCCATCGTGACCACAAGAATACCGGCGCGAACGGCGGGCGCGTGGCTCAACTCGTTAAGAAAACAGGCTGCGCAGTGGAAATTGTTCCGGTCGATAGCTTCGGGTCTTTGCAACGGAATGGCCGAATGATCCTTGATTGGCTGGGGAAACAGCAGCAGGCGCGCAAGTTGGTTTTGATTGGGCTGAGCAAAGGCGGCGCGGATATCAAAACGGCTTTGGCTTTGCCAAACGCCGCAAAGGCTTTCAGCAATGTTGTGGCATGGGTGAATCTCAGTGGACTGACAGAAGGAACGCCATTGGTTGAGTGGCTTCGAAACCGGTTCTGGCGAAAACTCGGCGTGCGGTTGTTGCTCTGGCTGCGCGGACAAAAATATTCGGTGGTCGAAGAACTGCGTCATGATCGTAATGGTCCGCTGTTGTTCTGGCCCGATCTGCCTCCGGATTTGCAGGTCGTGCATGTTTTGGGTTTTCCCTTGCGTCGGCATCTGGCGCATCGGTGGGCTCCGCGAGCCTATGAGCGAATGGCGGCACTCGGACCGAATGACGGCGGAGGATTTCTGCTCAGCGACGTGAGCCGCCTGCCCGGCGTGGTGTTTCCGGTTTGGGGCGCGGATCACTATTTACGGCCGGATTGGGACGTTGAAACAATTCTGCTCCGTGTTCTTGCCGAAGTGCTTTCCGGTCGGGCGGCTGTTCGCCAGGCGAATGCACTGGCGAACCAACCGACAATGCTGCCTGCGATCAGGTCGATTGCGTAATGTTGTTTCGTTGCCAAAGTGGCGATCAGAATCGAAATGGACCAGATCGCCAGCGCGCCGGCAACCAAGCGGTTCGGACGAAACATCCGCCGAATCAGCGCCAGAGAAAAAACCAGACTGCCGGCGTGCAGCGAAGGAAAGGCGTTCAACGGGCCATCGACTTCCGTAATGAGAATCAAAAATGGATTGGCTCCGAGATCGGACGGACGCGGTGAAGCCACCGGAAATACAGCGAAAATCAAAAAGCTGATCAACGTCAGGACCGCGAATCCGGTTACATACCGGCGAATGTGATCCCGTGATTCCATCAGCCAGGGAACCGCGCCTACCAGCAGGAAGTTGGATTCGTAAATCCACGACCAGGGCTGAGGATGAAATCCGATCCAGCGATCGATCCAGGTGAAGGGCAGGGCGTGGATTGGAAAAAAGGCGTGACGGGAAAGGCACAAATATCCCGACCAGAAAACGATGTTCAAAGCCGCGGTCCAGACCAGCTTTTCCTGCCAGTGCGACCGGATTCTTTGCCAGAGCTGCGTTTCAACGGATGATCCGGCCGGCATATTGATTTTCAACGCGCTCGGTTGTTTTGCGTGGACCACGCCACATTTTCAGATAAGACCAGAGCAGAAACCCTTTTTTCTGCGGCGGCTGGATTGAATCCAGGACGGGAAGATGAATCCACGGAACGGTGGGATGTTCGTGGTGCGTCAGATGCCAGTTATGATTCAGCCACAGCCGATCGATGGGTTTCCACAACCAGAGATTGCGGGCACCGCGCGTTACATGCCTTTCCGTGCCGTAGTGATGCACGTATTGCATCGCCGACCAGGAGAATCCAAAACCGAAATACATGATCGCATAGTTGAGGATTGGGATTCGCAGCCACCACACAATGAAAATATGCAGAGTGATCGCCGCCAGGCATTCCACCTGGATCAATCGCCGATAAACCGGATTCAGCGATTCCATGAACGCGGCGGAGGGACGGTCGAAATTCCAGTAACGTTTGTCCGCTGCGAAGGGGAACAACAAAAACACCACGTTTCCGAGCACCACCACGATCCAGTAACAGCCCGTGAGAATTCCGTAGAGCACCAGACAACGCCACAGGCGATGATCCTCCTCGAAATAAAAGTCGAACGCTTCGTCATCGGAACGGTTGCGGAAATGATGTCCAAGGTGGCCCTGGCGAATGAGATGAAAAGGCGCGGGAAAAAACAACGCCATGAACGCTCCCGCAAGATCGTTCCAGCGACGATTTTGGAACAGGATCGCATGTTCCGCTTCGTGAATAATCGAATAGACGGAATTCATCACGATGCCGAACGCAATGGCGAGCGCTGCAAGGCTCCAGCCGCTTTGGACGCGGGCGGCTGTAAGAAAGCAGACTGCAAGGGCCGCGATCTGGCCGACGATGATTGCGACGTTCAATCTCTGGGGAATGGATCGCGGTTCCTCCCGTGAAGGCGGATGATTTGCGTTGCTCTCCGGCTCCATCATCGGCCCGGAATATGGCAGTCCGCATTCAAACAGCAAATCCGAAACAGGTCGTCCAACATCGAAAAAAATTATCTTCATCAAAATTTTTTTGCAGAGTTACCGCCGCAATTCCGCTTGAACCGCTTTTGCCGGCTGCTTAAAGCTGTCCGCGAAGAATGCCTGTTCGGCCCAAGAAAATTAAAATCGCGCTGATTTCTCCCAAAGGCCCGCTCTATCGACATCGCGGCGGGATCTGGAAAAAGTCATTGCGTTACCAGCCGCTGACGCTCACGACTCTCGCGGCTTTGATTCCATCCGAACTGCCGGTGGACGTGCAACTGTTCGACGAAGGCATTTCGGACGTGCCGCCGGATCTGGATTGTGACCTGGCCGGTTTCACCGTGATTACGGGAACAGCCATGCGCGCATACGAACTGGCTGATGGTTTTCGTCGCCGGAGAAAAACGGTGGTGCTGGGCGGGCCGCACGTGACGCTGATTCCTGAAGATGCCGCGCCACATGCGGATGCAATCGTCACCGGTTACGCGGAAGATTCCTGGCCGCAACTGCTCCGCGATTTTTGTTCGGGCCGGTTGCGTCCGCGTTATGATCAATCACCTGGACTTGATCTTGCGAATCGTCCGTTCGCGCGGCGTGAACTTCTTCCCGCCGATCGTTTTCTGACGAGCAACGTTTTTGAAGCAACCCGCGGTTGCATTCATAACTGTGATTTCTGTGTGGTTCCGACGGCCTGGGGCCGCAGGCCGCTTCAAAAGCCCGTGGGAGATGTGATTGCGGATATTCGTCAACTCGGCGCGCGGAAACTCATTTTCGTGGATTTGAACCTGATCGCTGACCGCGATTATGCGCGTGAATTGTTTTCAGCGCTGATCCCGCTTCGCGTCGAATGGTATGGACTGGCAACGGTTCTGTTGGCGGACGATCTGGAATTGCTGGACCTCGCGGCCCGAAGCGGTTGCAAAGGATTGTTGATGGGTTTGGAATCGATTTCTCCGGAAAACCTTCGGCAGAATCACAAGGGCTTCAATGCTCCCGCGAAATTTTTTCAAGTTGTTCAGCGTCTGCACGAACACGGAATTGCTTTGCAGGGATGCTTCGTGTTCGGCCTGGATGGAGACGATCCTGAAATTTTTTCGAAGACTGCGGACTTCGCGGTTGAAGCCGGAGTGGACCTTCCGCGTTTCGCAATTGTTACACCATTTCCCAACACGCCGTTGTATAGGCGACTCGATGCGGACCACCGGATTCTGACGCGGAACTGGGAATTGTATGACGGACAGCATGTGGTTTTTCAGCCGAGGCAGATGACCGTTCAACAACTTCAGAAAGGCACTGAAGCCGCATGGAAACGCGCGTACAGTTTTCGTTCGATCGTCCGTCGCGTCCGCCGTTCGCCTGCATCATGGCCGGTAAAACTCGGAACCAATCTCGGCTATCGATTCTACGCGCACAATCTGAACCGATTTTACAATTGCGATTGGATTATTGGAAATGCCCGTCGCGAACGGCGCGTCGAACACGACCCGAACAGCAACGGCAAACCAGCCGATGCCGCTCTTCATTCTCCGTCAATGCCTGCCTGAATTCATGCGCCTGACGATCATTCATCCGTGCATCGGCCGAAGGCCCGGGCAGAAGTACATCCGCACGTGGCAGATGGAAGCGCTGCCGGCAGCCACGCTTGCCGGTTTGACGCCGAAGGATGTTGAAATCCGATTCTACGACGATCGCATGGAGCGGATTCCGTTTGATGAATCCACCGACCTCGTGGCGATCAGCGTCGAAACCTACACTGCGCGGCGCGCGTATCAGATTGCTTCGGAATTCCGCAAACGCCGCGTGCCTGTGGTGATGGGCGGATTTCACGCCACGCTTTGCCCGGACGAAGTTGCGCGCTTTGCGGAAGCGGTGGTGTGTGGTGAAGCGGAATCGCTCTGGCCTCGCGTGATTGAAGATGCGCGCAGCGGACGGCTGGAGAAATTTTACCGCCAGACCGGACGCACCTCATTGATCAACTTAAAACCGGACCGTTCAATTTTCCGGGGCAAACGCTACTTGCCCATCGGTTTGATCGAAGCCGGTCGTGGTTGTCATTTCAAATGTGATTTCTGCGCGGTGCAGACTGTTTTTAATTCCACACAAACCCGCCGCCCAGTGGATGCGATCATTGCCGAAATTGAACAAGTGCGGCGCGACCGCAAGCTGTTCTTTTTTGTGGATGACAACATCACTTCCAATCTGGAACAGGCTAAGGAATTTCTGCGGGCGTTGATTCCCCTCCGCATCCGCTGGGTGAGTCAATCCAGCATCAACGCGGCGCATGATGAAGAATTTCTGGAATTGATGGTCCGCAGCGGTTGTCAGGGAGTGCTGATTGGATTTGAAAGCCTGAATCCCGCGAATCTCAAAGACATGAACAAGTCGTTCAACACCATGCGCGGTGGTTTTGAAAAAGCCTTGTCCAATCTCAAGCGTCATCGGATCCGTGTGTACGGCACATTCATTTTCGGATACGATCGGGATACACTGGAAAGCTTCGCCGCGACGGTGAGATTTGCCCGGGAAAACGCGCTTTATATCGCAGCATTCAATCATCTCACGCCCTTTCCAGGAACGCCGCTTTACCAGCGATTGCGCGACGAAGGCCGGCTGCTCTATGACAACTGGTGGCTGGACGAACGGTACAGTTACAACCGGGTTCCCTTTCAGCCGCGCGGAATGACTCCGGAAATGCTTCAACGCAATTGTCTGGCCGCGAGACGGGAATTTTATTCCTGGCCCAGCATCATTCAACGGGGATTCGATCGCGTGAATCGCAGCGACGCATTCATGTGGCGGAATTTTTACCTGATCAACGCACTGCATCGTTCCGATGTCAGCTTGCGCGATCATTATCCTTTGGGAGACGAATCATGGCAGGGGCCGCTATTGACTGCGAATTGAGGGCGCAAACCGGAAAACGCCATGTGGAGTTCCGACTGGCGAGGCAGAGCGACGACGCCGGGATTCGAAGGCTTTTGCGGGAATCGCCGATGGGCGGTGACATTTCATTGTCGTTGGAACGCGAGCCGGATTACTTCACTGAATCGCGCTGGATTCATTCTGAAAAACAGACGGTGATTGCCACGGAGGGCCAGCGCGTGGTGTGTGTCGGTGACTGCACCATTCGCAGCCGGTACGTGAATGGAAAAGCGTGTTCGGTCGGGTATCTCGGCAGTTTGAGGCTGGACGCGAATGCTGCGGGACGATTCGATATTCTGCGGCGGGGTTACAATTTCTTCCGCGAAATGCAGGCTGATGCTCCGGCGGATTTCTACTTCACCAGCATCGCTTCGGACAATTTGCGGGCGCAGAAATTTCTCGAGCGGGGACTTCCCGGAATGCCGGCGTATGAGTTTGTTTCGGAATACGTTTCGTTGTTGTTGCCTGTTCCAGGATCAGGGGTTCAGCCTGCAACTCGTGATTTGATTTCGATTCCGGACTTCTGTCCGATCATCAACGAACACAATTCCCGTTATCAATTCGCGTGCTGCTGGTCGGCGGAAGAAATGAGCCGGTTGGAAAAGCTTGGATTGAGCGAAGCGGATTTTCTCACAGCAAAAACCGCGGGTGGCGTGATCGGCGGCGCGGTGTGGGATCAACGGAGTTTCAAGCAAACTGTGATTCACGCGTATTCTCGAAGGCTTTCGCGGCTAAGGCCCTTGCTCAATTGGATCGCCCGCGTTTTTGGTCGTCCCGGTTTGCCCGATATTGGAACGCCGCTCGCCCATGCGTTCGCTTCTTGCCTGGTGGCCGACTCGAATGATTCGAAAAGTTTGATCGGCGTGATCGATTCATTGCTCGTGCTGGCGCGTGCAAAGCACTGCACTTTTCTAACACTGGGATTTGCCGCATCGGATTCCCGGCTGGCCTGTTTGCGACGGCATTATCGGGGCCGGGAATATCGCAGCCGAATTTATGTCGTGCGCTGGCCCGGAGCAGGGCGTCCGGCGAGCGATCTGGATGGCCGTCCGATCTGGCCGGAAGTGGCCTTATTATGAAAGACATTTTGCTGCCGACGAGGGCTGCTCTTGTTTCGCGGAGAGAACTCACACAGGTGGACAGGGATGCGATGTACGGATTGCTCAGCCAATATTTCGAAGGCGTTTCAATTCGGCAATTCAATCAGGACCTGGAAGAAAAAAACTGGGCGATCCTGGTGTGGCGAGAAAATCGTCTGGTGGGATTCACCACTTTGCTGGCTTACGAATCAGTTTTTGAAGGTCAGCCGGTAAGTGTTATTTATTCCGGCGACACCATCATGGCACCGGAGGCTTGGGGAAGTTCGGTGCTGGCGCGCGCGTGGATCGCGTCGGTGAACCGGTTGCGCCAACATTTTACGCGAGGCCGATATTATTGGCTCCTGCTCACTTCCGGATTTCGCACTTATCGTTTTCTACCGGTGTTCTGGCGCGAATTTTTTCCGAGGTTTGACGTTCCAACACCGCCGGGAGAAAAGCGTCTCATCGATCACCTGGCGCGTGAACGTTTTGGCGAGCGATATGATTCCACGCACGGGCTCGTCCGTTTTGAACAACCGCAACGTTTGCGTCCAACCCTGGCTGAGGTTTCGCTCGGTCGTCGCGCTGACTCGCACGTATCTTATTTTCTGTCGCGAAATCCGGATCATTCGCAGGGCGATGAACTGGTTTGTCTGACCGAACTGGCTCCGGAAAATCTTACGACCGCCGGACAACGCATGGCGCGCTCACAGCATGAAGCTTTCGGCCGCGATTGCTAACTGTCTTTGGGCGACGGCCAATGTTCCTGCGCTGGCTCGGTTTCATCGAGCACTGGAACGCCCGGAGGAAGCACAATCTGCATGGCTGCACCGGACCTTGAAGGCGAACATCGATTGCGCTTACGGGAAGAAATATCGCTTCGATGAAATTCGCACGTATGAAGAATTCTCCAACCGCGTGCCTTTGGTGGATTACGAAGATATCGAGCCATGGGTGAAGCGGATCATGCGCGGCGAAAATCAGGTGCTCACCACCGAAAAGGTGACGCATCTGATTCCGACTAGCGGTTCAACTCGAGCGAGGAAATTGATTCCGTTCACGAACGATTTGAAACGCGAATTCAACGCGGCAATCGGTCCGTGGATTCTGGAACTGTTTCAAAGCCAGCCCTCGCTTGTGTGCGGACCGGCATACTGGTCCATTACGCCCGCTTTTGATTTCGATACTTTTGAGGAATCGCGTGTGCCTATCGGTTTCGAAGAGGACGCCGCATATCTTGGCGGCTGGCGGAAACATCTGGTTCAGTCGGTAATGGCAGTTCCATCGGCGCTGGGAAAGATGTTCGACTCGGAAAGTTTCCGCTATGCGACGCTGCTGTGCTTGCTTCGTCAACGCGATCTGCGTTTGATCTCGGTCTGGCATCCCTCCTTTTTGACTCTGCTGCTGGATGCGCTGCCGGTTCACTGGGACAACTTGTTGAGCGATGTTCGCACAGGCGAATTCACGTTTCAGAAAAGTATTTCCGACAGGCTGAACGCGAAGTTGTCCGCGAAACCTTTGCCGGCACGGGAAAATGAATTGAGATCGGCCGATCCCCGAAAACCGGAAACAATCTGGCCGGCTTTAAGATTGATCAGCAGTTGGGGCGATGGGCCGGCCGCGATGCCGCTGCACGAATTGCAATCACGTTTTCCCAATGTTGTGTTTCAATCCAAGGGATTATTGGCGACTGAAGCCTGCGTCACCGTTCCGCTCCAAGGCCGGAAGCCCGTCGCGCTCTGCTCTCATTTTTTCGAATTTATCGATGAGTCCGGGAAGTTGAAACGCGTTCACGAATTGTGCGCCGATCAAACCTATGAAGTCGTTGTCACTACTGGAGGCGGCTTATGGCGATATCGTTTGAAGGACTGCGTTACAGTCGATGGATTCGTGGGACGTACGCCGTCATTGAGGTTTGTTGGGCGGAGCGGAAATGTTTCGGACCTGTGTGGCGAGAAACTTTCCGACAGCTTTGTTTCGGGTGTGATCGAGCGCGCAGTAGCGGAAATGTCGGCCAGACCTCGATTTGTCATGCTGGCTCCGGAACAAACGCATCAGGGCTGGCGGTATGTGCTGTATTTCGAAGGCAATGCTCCCATTGATCTTGTGGCAATTGAAGAAGGCTTGCGCGCCAATCCGCATTACGCTTATTGCCGCAGGCTTGGTCAGTTGTCCGAACTTCGTCTGCATCGGGTTCGCTCGAAAGGCTTTGAAATATTTTTAAACCGCGAAATTTCCGAAGGCCGCCGCGCGGGAGACGTGAAGCCCTGCTTTTTCTCGAAAAAATGGGGATGGACCGAATGGTTTGAAAAGGGCGGATGATTACAATATTGCGAAGACCAGCCGCCTCATTTCGAAACCCTGCTGGCCGGCGGCGAAAAGTGAGGCGAGGATTTCTGGCTTACTTGGTCGCGAAATAGCAAACGCTGACGCCGTTGCGATGCAGGACGTCGTAGTTTAGAAAACCGGCGCGGCGAAGTTGCTCGAACTGAAACGGCAACGAACGCGGCGAATCTTCCTTCTCAATGTACGCAAAAACTTTTTCCCGGTACTCCGGTCCCCCGAGGGCTTCGAGATAGCTTCCATAACGTTTCCACATCAGGGCCTGAATCTCCGGTGGATCGAAAACGACGAGGTCGGACACATACAATCGCCCGCCGGGTTTGAGCCAGCGATGCAACTGATGGAAAACATTCGACCAGTCATCATCGTCGCGCAGATGATGCAAAACCGCTCCGGCGAGAATGCAGTTGACGGATTCCGGTGCCAGGGAGAGCCGACGCAAATCCGTTTGATAACTCGAAACGACCTTCACTCCGGCGGCGCGAATTCTGGCTTCGGCACGTTCCAGCATCGGCGCGCTGAGATCAACGAGCTGACATTCGAGCGGGCTGATTTCCTGAAGGACACGGAGCGTGAAATTGCCGGCGCCGCAACCGAGATCGAGAATCCGGTCGCCTGGATGGAGATGCGTGGCGGCGGCTTGCGCGACGAGTTCCAGCACGAGGGGCGCATCGAGAGTCGCCTGTTGCCCGGTCTCCAATCGGCTGAAACGTTCGACGTCATGATCGAAGCGCGCGCGGATTTCATCGATGGAAGATTTCTGATCGAGCGGAACCGCAAGGCTCGCTTGAGATTTCAAATCGTTGTTCATGGCGGGAAAATTACGCAAAGAGCAGAATTGCTGGAAATGCGTTGAACACATCATACTGATACCCGATGGGTATGAATCGCGCCGCCATTTTTGAACTCGAATGTTTTGTCGCCGTCGCCGAGGAACTCAATTTTTCCAAAGCGGCAAGGCGGCTGCACATCAGCCAGCCGCCGTTGTCGCGGCAGATTCAATCGCTCGAAGCGAAACTCGGCGTGCGGTTGCTGGACCGGAACACGCGGCGCGTCACGCTGACCTCGGCGGGCGCGCTTTATCTGGAAGATGCGCGGCAGATTCTGACGCGGCTCGACGCTGCGGCGGCTTCGGCTCATCGTGCGGCGCGCGGGGAATCGTCCCGGCTGCGGCTCGCGTTTGTGGGGGCTTTGCTGGATGAAACGCTGGTGGGAATCCTGAAAGCGTTTCGTGAAATCCATCCGCATTGCCAGATTCATCTCAATGACTTTTCCCCGGCGGAACAACTCGAGGCTTTGAATTCCGGACGCGTGGACGGCGCATTCATCGGAGCTGCGCCGCGGCATTTGCATCGGAACGTCACCAGCGTTGTCTGGAAACGCGAGCCGCTGCGAATCGCTTTGCCGGAAAAACATCCGCTCACGAAAGCGAAATCCCTGACGGTCGCCGCGCTTAAAAACGAAAACTGGGTGATGGTTTCGCGAACAGCCGCGTCGGCGTTTCGCGCGCAGTTCGATCGCTGGTGTGCCGCGGCGGGAATGCGTCCGCGCGTCGTGCAGGAATCGGAGCGTGTCGCCGCGGTCTTGACGATGATTGCGGCGGAGCAGGGGATCAGCCTGTTGCCGGAATCGGTTTCAAGGCTGGTTCATCCCGGCGTGTTGTTTCGGAAAGTCAGCGGAACAACGCCAATGCTCGAACATGCTTTTGCGTATCAATCGCGGGAAAAAAATCCGTTGATTGCGGATTTGCTCAAGCTGCTCAAGCGAAGCTGATCGGCGCGGAGGTCAGCGCTTCAAAACGGTCTGGACCCAGGCCTGATTTTCCAGGTACCACTTCACCGTTTCGCGAATGCCTTTTTCGAAAGTGTGAGCGGGAACCCAGCCGAGTTCTTTTTGAATTTTGGAAGCGTCGATGGCGTAGCGGCGATCGTGGCCGGGCCGGTCTTTGACGAACGTGATCAACTTTTGAGAATTTCCACCGAGGTGCGGCGCGAGTTCATCAATCAGATCGCAAATGAGTTTCACGATGTTGATGTTGGCCCATTCGTTGTGGCCGCCGATGTTGTAGGTTTCGCCGAGCTTGCCGCGATTGATCACCGTCCAGAGCGCTTCCGCGTGATCGCGAACGTAAAGCCAGTCGCGAACATTCATGCCGTCGCCGTAAACCGGAACAGGTTTGCGCGCCATCACGCTCTGGATCACCACCGGAATCAGCTTCTCGGGAAATTGGAACGGGCCGTAATTGTTCGAGCAATTCGTGATCACCGTCGGCAGGCCGTAAGTGTGATGATAGGCGCGCACGAGCATGTCGCTCGAAGCTTTGCTGGAAGAGTAGGGCGAATTCGGCGCGTAGGGCGTGGTTTCCGTGAAATAACCGGTGGCGCCGAGCGAACCGTAAACTTCGTCGGTGGAAACGTGATGAAAGCGAAAACTCTTTTCTGCGTCCTGGCTCGTGGCCGGATCGGAAAGCCAGCAGGCGCGGCAAGCTTCCAGCAGATTGAATGTGCCGACGACGTTGGTGTGTATGAAATCGCCGGGCCCGGTGATGGAACGATCCACGTGCGATTCCGCGGCGAGATGCATGACATGCGTGATCGCGTGCTGCTGGACGACGCGGAGCGTTTCAGCTTTGTCGCGGAGATCGACTTTTTCGAAAATGTATTTCGGGTGTTTCGAAACGTTTTCCAGATTTGCCAGATGCCCGGCGTAGGTGAGGCAATCCAGATTGACGAGCCGGGTGATTTTTGGATCGTCGATGACGTGGTGGATCAGATTGGAGCCGATGAAACCAGCGCCGCCGGTGATGAGTAGGTTCATGAGGAAAGGTGGTGGGTGATTTGTTAAATGAGTTAAACGAGTTCAGCGAGGCCGCGAATCACTCGATCACGAGTTGCTGATTGTTCAATTCTCCGGCTTCCAGTTGCGCAGTGATGCTTCCAGCGCTTCTTCCACCGGACGCACTTTCACGCCGGCGTTCAGCAGTTTGGAAACATCCATGACGCAATTCGAACGTGGGGTTTTGGCGGCGACTTTGTAGAACTCCTCGTCGCTGGCCCAGAACTCAAATTTCTTTGCGGGCTTCAGATATTTCTCAACGAGTTCCACAACGTGGCGAGTCGTGACGAAGCCCGGATTGGTGACGTTGTAAATTCCGAACGGCGCGCGCAGTTCCCAGGTGTCAAGACAGGCGCGGACGTAATCCAGCCGATGCGAAATGGAATTCACGTTGTCGTAAACCTTCGAATAGCGCTGAACCTTGCTGAGGTAATTGCGCGGGCTGTCGAATTCATCGAAGGGAATCCGCAATCGCCAGATGTAGCTCTGGCCAATGTTCAGAATCGCTTCCTCGCCCAGCGCTTTGGTGCCGCTGTAAAAACTGCACGGGCCGTCGCGAAAGGAAAAATTCGGCGCGTCCTCTTCCGTAAAACCGCGAATGCGTTCGGGCGATTGCTCCACGATTTTTCGCAGTTCCGGACGCGTCATGTCTTTTTCCACGCGCACGGTTCCGTTCTCGACGATTTTTGCACCGGAAAAAATGCAGCCGGAGGAAATGTGGCCCCACGGAATTTTCGCGACATCGCAGGCCTGCGCGATGGTCTGGGGCAGGAGCGCGTTGCCGGCGAGCGTATCACCTTTCGCCAGTTCACAGGCGTCCACGTTGGGTTTGCCGGTGTAGCCCGCGGCGTTGATCAGAAATTGCGGTTTGGCGTCGCGGAGAAAATCCAGCAGCCGGTCAAAGCGCGTGTAGTCCACCTCTTTCCGGCTGAGCGGAATGAGGTTGTGGCCGCGGCGTTTCAGTTCTTCCGCAAACGTCTGCCCGATGTAGCCGGTGGCGCCTGCGAGGATGACGGGTGAACTCATTTGTTTTGCGCGAGACGGCTGGCTTCGCTGATCACGTTTTCCAGATAGTGGCGGTATTCACAATTCGGAAGTTTGACCACGAGCGCCTGAAGTTGTTGAAAGGAAAGAAAACCCTGGCGAAAAGCGGCTTCTTCCGGACAGCCGATTTTTACACCCTGGCGTTTTTCAATCGTCTGAACGTAAGCCGATGCTTCGTGCAGGCTGCTGCTGGTTCCGGCGTCGAGCCACGCAAAACCGCGGTTCAGCCGGCAGACGCGCAACTGGCCGCGTTTCATGTATTCGACATTCACGTCGGTGATTTCCAGCTCGCCGCGCGCGGAAGGTTTCAAGGCTTTCGTAATGGCGATCACGTCGTTGTCAAAAATGTAAAGTCCGGGAACAGCATAATTACTTTTCGGCTGTTTCGGCTTTTCCTGAATCGAAATGGCGCGGCCTTCGGAATCGAATTCCACCACGCCGTAGCGTTCCGGATCATTGACGTGATACCCGAAAATGGTGGCGCCGGATTTGAATTCCGCGAACGCCTTGTGAAAACCGTCGCCGCCGTAAAACACGTTGTCACCGAGAATCAGCGTCACGGCGTCCTTGCCGACGAAAGATTCGGCAATGAGAAATGCCTGGGCGATGCCTTCGGGTTTGGCCTGTTCGCGATAGTCGATGCTCAACCCCCAGGCGCTGCCGTCGCCGAGCAATTGTTTGAAACGCGGCAGATCGTGTGGCGTGGAAATCAGGCAGAATTCCCGGATGCCGCCCTCGATCAAAGTCGTGAGCGGATAATAAACCATGGGCTTGTCGTAAACCGGTTGAAGTTGTTTGCTCGCGACAAGCGTGAGCGGAAACAACCGGGAACCAGCGCCACCAGCCAGGATAATGCCTTTCATGCGGCGGAAAACCTACGGGAAGACGAAGCTCCGGAGCAAGGCAAACTGATGAAGCGAAACCGAATTCCGAGGTCCGAAACCCGAGAGATCCAAACCAAATCAAGTCGGCGTCTTCTCGGGTGGAAGTTGTCGCGCTACGACAACTCGGGCGCACTGTTCTGCGCCCGTCGGGAAAGGGATGAAAACCTCCGAAACGGCGCGAAGAACCTGTTCGCGCCGACGCCCCGCAGCGCGGGCGTGCTACCTGGAACAGCGAACATCCAACATTGAACACCGAACTTCGAACGCGCACCGCTCCGTGAACTCATTCGGAGTTCGGTGTTCAGCCTTCGTTGTTCGATGTTTCTTAATCCGAATCAACCTGCCACTGCCGCCGTTTTCCGGTTGGCCATCAGATAATCCAGATAATCCGTCAGCCGTTCTTTCATATCTTTCCGCGGAACAATGGCGTCGATCAGGCCGCGGTCCAACAGAAACTCAGCGGTCTGAAATCCCGGCGGCAATTCCGCCTGCGTCGTGTCTTTGATCACGCGTGGACCGGCAAAACCAATCATCGCGCCCGGCTCCGCCAGAATCAGATCGCCGACGCTCGCGTAACTCGCCATTACACCAGCCATTGTGGGATCCGTCAGGATGCTGATGTAAGGCAATCTGGCTTCCGCGTGATACGCGAGCGCGCCGCAGGTTTTGGCCATTTGCATCAGGCTGAACATGCCTTCATACATGCGCGCGCCGCCGCTTGTGGAAATGATGATCAACGGCAAACCTTTTTCCGTCGCGGCTTCAATCAGGCGCGTCAGTTTTTCGCCGACGACGGAACCCATCGAGCCACCCAGAAAACTGAAATCCATGATTCCGAGCGCCGCGCGATGATCGTTGATCTTGCAGATGCCGGTGATCACCGCGTCCTTCAAGCCGGTGGATTTTTTATATTTGTCGAGCTTCGAAGGATACGATGCGGCTCCGGTGAACTGCAGCACGTCAACGCTGGTCATTTCCGCGTCCATTTCTTCGAACGTGCAGGTTTCCACGAGCGAATGAATCCGTTCACGCGCACCGATGGGAAAATGATAACTGCACTGCGGACAGACCTTCAGGTTTTCGTCCAGTTCCTTGTCGAAAACCATCGTGCTGCATTTCGGACATTTCGTCCAAAGGCCTTCGGGAATTTCCTTCTTCTTGGATTTGGAACCGAGCTTGGGCTTTTTGGCGAACGTCGTGGACGTGCTGGAAACGGGCGGCGGCGTGACCGCGGGTTCGGCGGTTTCGAGGCCGAGCGTCTTCTTGATGAATGAAGTAGCCATGGGATTTACGGGTTTTGTTTTTGGCATTGCGTCTTCCCGGTCAGCGCGGCGCTGGGTTCAATTACGGCGGTCTTCATTGAAAATTATCTCCAATACTATTCAAAGTCCGCGTGCCACTGTCCAGACGCAAACTTCACCCGCGCCGGCGTCGCGCAACACGCGAGCGCACGCGCTGGTGGTCGCGCCGGTGGTGAAAACGTCATCGAGCACAACCACGCGTTCGCCGTGAAGCCGTTCCGTTTGGCGCATGACAAAAGCATTGCGAACATTCGCCGCGCGCTGCTGGCGGGTCAACTGGGTTTGCGTCCGGGTCGGCAAAACGCGTTTGAGCCAGCGGGTGTTCACCGGAATTCCGGTAGCGGCGCTCAGGCGCTGGGCGAGACGTTCGGCCTGATTGAATTCGCGTTCGCGTTGTCTCGCTGGAAACAGTGGAACGGGCACAATGGCGTCCCAGTGTTCCGCGCGCAATTCCGGTTCCGCCTGGCGAATCAGCAGATCGGCGAGGAAATTCTCAAACCACAGTGCGCGCTGATATTTGTAGCGATGAATCGCCTCCAGCACCGCGCCCCCAGTCGTGACAGCGGATCGTGCGGAGCGAAAGTGCAAATCCATTTCGCGGCAGTTGGCGCATTCAAAAGCATTGGTGATTTCGCCGGGAAACGGCAAACCGCAGCGTTCGCAAAACGGCGGTTTGATGAAACGCACTGTGCTCCAGCAGCGCGTGCAAACGAAACCTTCCGGGGCCGTGGCACGTTCCGATTCGCAAATCTGGCAAAGTTCCGGAAAGACAAATGCCAGAGCGGCATTGGCGAGTGTTTTGAATCGGGAGCCGGGAACCTTCATCCGTGAGCGAACTATAGGAAAATGTTCGCTGCGAGCCAAGGCGGAATACCGTTTCGCCGTTTAACATGGGCCTCTCCCATCCGGCGAAAGAGAGAAAGTTAAACACGAGTCTTTGAGGCAGACGGTATCAATCCAAATCGCGTGCATAATGATTCTCCCTCTCCCGTCGGACGGGAGAGGGTCGGGTGAGGGTGGCCGAACGGGATTTTGTTTGGAATTGACCGTCCTCGACCTCACTTGTAAACGGTTCAAACCAATGAAACTTTCCCTTCAAACGGCGTTCGTTATCCTGACGTGTCTGTCATCCATCGGATCTGCCTTCGGCCAAACGAATTCGACTGAGCTGACTGTGAACGCGACCGCGGCTTTGCTGGTGCAAACCAATAAGCCGGAGCTTTTCCTTCAAATTCGTTTGATCAACAACAGCGATCACGAGATTGTCGTTTTAACGAAAAACCTGAATTGGGGTTTTGAGAAATTTGATGGAAAAACTTGGAATTGTACAACCGGATACAATCGTCCTCCCGTGACGTACGAGGGCCATCCGATCATTCCTTCGCTTTACGAACTGGCGCCGGTGACTTTGCAGCCCAACGAGGAAGCGTTCATAACCCGCCTCGTGGAAAATGATTTCAATCAAATCACTTCGCTGACCGGGGATACCGAAATTTTGGTGAACTATGCGGTGTCCACGAACTGGGGCAACCGATTCCGCGTGTGGAGCGGTTCCGCGACTTCAAAGCCTTTCAAAGCTCACGTACGTAAACCGCGCTGAAGTTTCGAAGTGTGAACTGAATTGTCACGCTTCGCGCGTCCGCTATTCTCGCCCGCGTGCCTGTTCAGAATCGCATTGTCAAAGTTCAGAAACGCAACCGCGCGCTGGTGCGATTCGATGCCGGCCGGATTTATCAGGCGATTTTGCGTGCGGCGCAATCAATTGGCGGATTTGTCACGGATCTCCTGCAGGGAACGAATGACAAGATTTTCCAAGCTTCCGGTTCGGATGAAAAAATCGCGGCGTTTCTTTCCGATACGGTCATCGTCTGTCTCAACGCCGATCCGCATCATCTGATTTCCAATTTTCCGCCGCGCATTGAAACCATTCAGGACGAAGTGCTGCACGCGTTGCGCAGTTACGGCTTTCAGAACACCGCGGATGCGTACGCGTGTTATCGCTGGGGCCGACACTGGATGCGCGAAGGCGCGATCACCAAAGATCAATTCATCGGCAATGGTTTGCGCCGGGAAGAGATGCGACAAAGCCTGGAATGGAATCGCGCCCACGGCTGCGACACGGTTGCGGGTTTGAATGAAATCGTTCGCAGCGGAAAAATCCAAAGCC
Source organism: Verrucomicrobiia bacterium (assembly GCA_035765675.1). Lineage (GTDB taxonomy): Bacteria > Verrucomicrobiota > Verrucomicrobiia > Limisphaerales > DASXHY01 > DASXHY01. The sequence continues at coordinate 4,025 of DASTXC010000163.1, read as the reverse complement.
TGATCGAATCGTCGCTCACGGTATACGAACGTTCGCTGGATGAAGCGGCGGCGAAAGTGATGTCGCGCTTGAATGCCGGAACGCCTTTGCGCGTGTTGTGGATCAGCGGCCCGAGTTCCTCCGGAAAAACGACCACGACAGTCAAGCTCACGGAGCGACTCGAACGCTGCGGATTGCGTTTTCTGATGCTGAATCTCGACGACTATTTCTGGTCGCTGGTGGAACATCCGACCGATTGGATCAATGATCGCAATTACGAAACGCCCGAAGCGCTGGACATTCAATTGTTGAACGAACATCTGCGTGCGCTGTTGTCAGGGGAAACGATTGAAAAGCCGATTTACAGTTTCAAGGAAGGTCGCCGCGTGGGGTGTAAACCGGTGAAGCTGGAAAAGGATCAGATTTTATTGCTCGATTGTCTGCATGGATTTTATCCGCCGATCACGGAAGGCATCGACGCATCGATGCAGTTCCGGCTCTACATCGAAGCGCAGAACATGATTTTCAAAGGCGATGGCAGTTCGCGGCGGCTGACGCGATTCGCGGATTTGCGTTTGATGCGCCGGATGTTGCGGGATGCGCGGCATCGCAATCACAGTCCGCTGCGGACGATTCTGCACTGGCATTACGTTCGCGCGGGAGAATTGTTCAGCATCATTCCCTTGAGTGGTTTGGCAGATCATTCGGTGAACGGCGGATTCCCGTTCGACCTGGCCGCGTTGCAGCCGTTTTTTTCCGGAGCGGAGAGCGTCCTGCCGAAGCGGGAGGATTTCGCATCCTACGCGGGATTTCTCGATGCGCAGATTCGTTACGAACACGTGAAGCGTTTGATGGAAAGCGTGGAAGGGTTGACTCGCGAACAGGCGGCGGACGGGAAAATCATTCCCGGCGATGCGGTCATTCGTGAATTCATCGGCGGCAGCACCATTCGCATTCCGCACAACGAATGACATCAAACAACAAAGAAACGAAGTTGAGCCGCAGAATACGCAGAATACGCAGAATACGCGAAAAATCGCTCAAAGTTCTGCAAGTGAAACAGTCTTTTGCTTTAACCGTTCCGCGTGTTTCGCGTATTTAGCGGTTTAATTCGTTCCATTGTTGTTCGGTTCAGCGGTTTGGATTCGCCGCCGCCTTTCCAGTGGCGCGCCCCCGGTGAGGCGTGCTAAATAAAACCCGTGTTCAGCTCAGACGATACTTCAGGCGCGATGCCCTCCGGGCCGGGGCAGTTCGGGCGTTTTTATCTTCAGGAATTGATCAACAGCGGCGGAATGGCGGACATCTGGCTGGCGACGGATTCCCGGAACAAGCCGTATGCCTTGCGCCGGATGCACGAAAGTTATCGCTACAATTTTTTTGCGAAGCGGCGATTCCTGCGCGGTTGCGAAATTCTTTCCACAATTCCCGACAGCGAACACATCATCGGCTACGTCGAGCACGGGAAAGTCAAAGGCCAGCCGTATCTGCTGATGGAATACGTCGAAGCGGAGAATCTCAAAATTCTTTACGGCCGAAGCGACCGGTTGTTGATCGAAAACATCGCGCAGATTCTCATCGACATGGCGACCGGGCTCGAACACATGCACGAGAACGGTTACATGCATCTGGATTTCAAACCGGAGAACGTGCTCGTGACGCGCAATGGCGGAGTGCGATTGGTGGATTTCGATCTCGCGCAACCGATTTCCGACAAACCGCTGAAGCTTTCGAAAAATCCGGGAACGCCCGCGTACATGGCGCCGGAACAATTGCAGGGCCAGCCGCTGACGCATCGCGTGGATATCTTTGCGTTCGGCGTTGCGGCGTATGAATTGTTGACCAATCAGCAGCCGTTTCCGGGCGAAACGCCCGTGGAGATTCTGCGCAAGCAATTGGATCGATCTGATTTCATGGCACCTCGCGAACACAATCCGGAACTGCCGTTGAATGTGGAGAAGGTAATTCTCCGCTGCCTCGAAACCGATGTGGAAAAGCGTTATCCGTTCATGAGTGTAATGGCGCGGGAACTCCGGTCGGCGTTGTACGTCTGACGCATTCTGATTCATTTCCAAATCGATCTTCTGTTCGAATCAGTCGGATCAGGTCAATAAACATCCAGAAACGTTTACGCGGATAATCGACGCTACACGGCTGCAAAGGTGGGTGAGGTGGTTATTAAACGCTGCCAGGTCGATGGTGTTTGTTGACCTTTCCCGACTGTAATTCTAAAGCCGTTTCCGCGCGGCTTTGCGGCTCAAAATCTCCCCGGTTTTCCCTGTAATGGCTGCCGCTACAAAACTGTCGTGAAAGTCCCGACAGTTAAATCAGCATTGTCCACGACAGACAAAAAATGGTGAACCGTGATAAACCTGTCGTCGTGAAATTCATCGGAAGTGCAATCAGAACAAGATCCGTTGGTTTGGAAGGGACACCTTTGAGCAGCAGTGCTGCGGTTCTCCTTTCGTTTATTCATGCCCGCACCAAACTCCCGGCTCGTTTCGAAACAACTGGCAGCAACCGGAACCCGTCCCTGCCTCGCAAAGGGTTTTCCTCCCGCCAACAGGCTTAAGCAACTTTCGATGAAAATGAACGGTAAAAATATGAAGGGCATTGAATCGCAGTCTTCCGGTATTCCCGGCTGGAAACGCGCGCTGGACATTACTTTGATTCTCCTGACCTCGCCGGTCTGGCTGCCGCTGATGCTGGTGATCAGCTTGATCATCAAGATCGCATCGCCGGGACCTTCTCTGTTTCGTCAGGAGCGCATCGGTTATCTGGGCCGCACGTTCACCTGTTTCAAATTTCGCACCATGGTGGTGAATGCTGATACCAGTGTTCATCAAGGGCATCTCGCTTATCTCATGGGTTCCAACGCGCCGATGAAAAAGCTCGACGCGAAACGTGATCCGCGGGTGATTCCCTGCGGAATGATTCTGCGCACGCTGGGGCTTGATGAATTGCCGCAGCTTTTCAATGTGCTTCGGGGCGATATGAGCCTGGTTGGGCCGCGTCCGTGCGTGCCTTACGAATACCAGAGTTACGCCCCGCATCAGAAACAACGCTTTGAAGCCGCGCCCGGCCTTACGGGTCTCTGGCAGGTGAGCGGAAAGAATCGCACCACGTTCGAGGAAATGATCGATCTGGACATTCAGTACGCCCGCAACCTTTCGCTGATGATGGATTTGAAGATCATTTTCAAAACCGTGCCGGCCATTGTTTCGCAGACCAAGGATTTGGCGGAAGACCAGAAGCCGATCGCCAAAGCGCTGCCGCAGACAACCGTCATGCAGAACTGAGCCGGCTTTCGGGATTTCTTTTATGGCAAGGCAAATCAACGTTGGAGTGGTCGGCTGCGGTTATTGGGGGCCGAATCTCATTCGCAATTTTCGTTCGCTCCCGAACTGCACATTGAAAACAATGTGCGACCTGAACGAAGGCCGGCTGAGCCATCTGAAATCGCTTTACCCGGAAGTTGCCGGTGAAACGGATTTCAATCGCATGGTTTCCGATAGCGGATTGGACGCGGTGATCGTGGCGACTTCGGTTCGCCACCATTACACAATGGCGAAAGCCAGTCTGCTCGCCGGAAAACACACCTTCATCGAAAAGCCGATGGCATCATCGGTCGAAGAATGCGAAGAGCTGATTGAAATCGCTGAACGCAACGGCCTGGTGCTGATGATCGGACACACGTTTCTCTATTCGCCCGCAGTGCGGAAAATCAAAGAAATCGTGGAATGGGGCGACCTGGGTGAAATCCGTTACATCTGCGCCCGGCGCTTGAATCTCGGCTTGTTTCAAAAAGACATCAATGTCGCCTGGGATCTCGCGCCCCACGATCTTTCAATCATTCTGCACATCATGGAAGAATCGCCGTTGAGCCTGAATTGTCAGGGCAGCGCGCATGTCACTCCCGGAATTGAAGACGTCACGACGATGTGCCTGAACTTCCGCAACAATCGTTCGGCGATTGTTCAAAGCAGTTGGCTGGATCCGCGTAAGACACGCGAAATGACGATTGTCGGCAGCAAACGGATGATTGTTTA
>DASTXC010000162.1:0-60028 GCA_035765675.1 Verrucomicrobiia bacterium | reverse complement strand
AGGTTTTTAGCTCAAAATCCCCTCTCCCTGACCCTCTCCCCGCGCTTCGCTGCGGGGCGAGGGAATTGAAAATGGTGCGGGTGTCAAGTTGCGCCCCGGAATGATTGCGTCAGGTAACGACTGTCGTGCTGCGGCAGTCCGGGCGCACTGTTCCGCGCCCGGCGGGGAAGCTTATCTATATTGGAAATTCGCACATTGAAAACATGAACTTCAAAATGCGACCGGAGCGCAGGTCTATGACCTGCAGCAATGAGATTTTTCACAATGGCGATTGGGCAAGTGGAAGCTGTCGATTTGCGAAGCTGCTGCGAGTCACAGACTCGCACTCCTCAGTTCGCCGACGGTTCGCAGCGTGAACCGCGCTACCCGATCCAAAGGTTCAGGGAACCTGCAGCCGATTGGTGAGCATCACTTCGGTGGCGAAAAATATTCCGACATCTTGTTTAGCTACTACTGCATGTCCATCTCCGAACGCCAAAACACCAAGCGGTCCATTTTGTCTGTGCAGTTCCTTGCTCCAGTTCACGTTGGTTCTGGCGATGAATAATCCCGGTTTCACGGGCACCCTGCCGCTTTGCAAATGGCGATCGCCATCCAACACCGATTCAGCGCTGTTCCTAAGCGCATGGAGATTGACGAAATAGCTGACGTTCGATTCTCCAAATTCTGAGAAGTTCGGCGCGATATGCTTCAACTTGTCAGTTGGACATATGAAAAAGTTTGTTTGCACCCCATAGTTCGAAAGCGTCAGCCAATGAGGATACGTAAGATTTCTATCGATGAACTCCAACGAACCGCCGTTGGTGACGGACGTTTGCCACGGATATTGTCCGCCATGGTCATCGGCAAAGAGAATTAATTCGAGTTGAAGCAGTTTCAGATTGTTCATGCATATAACAGTCGGTGATTTGCTCGGATGGCTCCCCGTCGGAATCAGTAGAGCGGCAATGATGACAATCAGAAAAACCACGGCCAACAATTCGATCAATGTGAACGCCAGTTTTTGTCTGAGAATTTTTATTTTCATAACGCACTCGCAGGTATCAAACCTCATCCCTGCTTCTGAATCATCCGATCCGGATGACGCGCGCGGCTCACGGCGGTGTCGTAGGTGATCAGGCATTTGCAGTACAGATCGTAAAGGCAGTTATCCATCAGCATCATGCCGTCCTTGCGCCCGGTCTGAATCAGATTCTCCATCTGATGAAGCTGGTTTTCGCGAATCAGATTCCGCACGGCGTTGCTGGCCACGAGCAGTTCGTAAGCAAGAATCCGCCGCGTGCGATCCGCCGCGGGCAACAAATCCTGCGCAATGATTCCCTGCAACGCATTCGACATCTGCATCACAATCTGCCGCTGCGCGTTGCCGTCAAAAACGCCCACGATGCGTTCAATCGCATGCGAAACGCTGGGCGAATGCATCGTCGCCAAAACCAGATGCCCCGTTTCCGCTGCGGTCAGCGCCGTCGCAATCGCTTCCGGATCGCGCATTTCGCCAACCACGATCACGTCCGGGTCCTGGCGCAACACGTGAATCAGCGCGCGATTGAACGAGCGCACATCCGTCAGCACTTCCTGCTGAACCACAATCGCGCGTTTGTTTTCGTGAACGAACTCGATCGGATCTTCAATCGTCACAATCTTGCAGCGCCGCTCGCTGTTGATCAGATCGACGAGATAATTGAGCGTGGTGGTTTTGCCCGCGCCAGTCGGACCGGTGATCAACACCAATCCGTTGGGACGCCGCGCGAGATCATCAATTTTTTCCGGTAATCCGAGTTCCTGACGCGTAGCGACGCGTTCGCCGCAGAAACGAAAGCTCAGTTCCGGATGACCGTTGCGGCGGTAGAACGTCGCGCGGACGCGTCCGGCGTTTTTGTGCATCAGTGAAATGCAGAGTTCCCATTCCTGCTCGAATTTTTTCTGCTGTTGCTCGTTCAACAGACTTTCCGCCATGCGCGTGATGTCCTGCTGGGTGAGCGCGTCTTCGTCGGCAATAATGATCTCGCCGTTCACGCGAAAGGCCGGAGGCACGCCCGCAACGAGATGCAGGTCTGATCCGTCAAACTCCTTGGCCGCCGTCAGCAACCGATCCAGATTTTCATCGATCATGATTCAGGGGATTTTTCCGGAGCAATTGAACAACAAAGAAACGAAGGAACCAAGAAACTCAAGGCAACATCGGATTGGCAAGGTGCAACACGCAACGCGCGCCAACAACGGATTGAACTTCAAAAATCCGAAACGGTTGATGACTCCCTCTCCTCCGAGCGAAGCCGGAGGAGAGGGTCGGAGAGAGGAGGCTTTTAGCTCAAAATCCCCCTTCCCTAACCCTCTCCCCGCGCTCCGCTGCGGGGAGAAGGGATTGAAATCGGGGCGGGTGGTTGCGCCCGGATCGACGCAAGGACATAGAGCGATACTTTGCAATTCAGTTCGTTTCTTTGTTCCTTCGTTGTTCATTCAACTTTGCCGCCGAAACCAATCCCGCAGTCGCGACCACCATCTGCTTTCCGCAACCCGGATCAATTCCAGATTCGCTTCGCGACAGCGCGGATTCAATTGCTTGGCCTGCGCCAGCGACGTTTTCGCCACCGTGACGAGGCCGAGCGCATTCTGGCAGCGACCCAGTTCCAGCCAGATGAGAAAATGTCCTGCATTCAATTCCACCGCGCGCTGCCAATGCTTCAAGGCCAGCGCGAATTGCTGATAGAAAAAGCGGATGCGCCCGGCGAGCCACAAAATAAACCAATCATTGGGCGCGAGCGTCAGCGCTTTTTCGAAGCAATAATCCGCGCGCTGTTCTTTCCGCGCCAGCAACACATCGCCGCGCGCCAGCCAGACGTAAGGTGTATCGCCGCGTTCTTCAATCGACGCGTCGGAAAACATCAGCGCGCCATGGAGATCGCCGGTGCGTCCGAGTGCGACGGCTTTGGCGGCGAGCAGCTCCGGTTCATTGGGAAAACGTTCCAAGGCTTTGTCCGCCCAGAGTTGCGCTTCGCGGAATTCGCCGAGTTCGATCAGCATCTTCACCTGGCCGGTCCAGGCGGCGGCGTTGTGCGGATTGAATTCCAAAACTTTGGAGAAGAATCGCAACGCCGGTTCGAATTCTGCGTTTTCAAAAGCGCGCATTGCTTCAGAAAAATAAAAGCCTTCGTCCTTGAGCAGCGGCTTGGGCTTTTGCGGTAACTGGTTTTCCGATTCGCCGCCCAGTTCGAGATTGTTAAACCGGCTCATCTGTAAATGCAAAATGACGGATCAATTCCTTCCCTGATTTTTCAAACGCGCCCGCGCCACGCGCAGTTCGTCGTCCGACAAACGCGGCAATCGCAATCGTCCTTTGCCGGAACGCATCTGCCAAAGTCCGGTTCCTGCGCGGATCAATGAAAGTAAAATGATTCCCGCCACCGCCAGTGTCAGGGCTGCTACGGAATCGGGATTGTGAAATGCGCGTGCAAAAATGGACAACGAGAGAAAGGAAACCAACGCGAGGAAGAAAATACCTCCGCTGCGTCCGCAACTTCGCAGATGCTCGAAAAATCCATTCCAGAACGGGCTCATGAGATCGCGGGTTTGAAGTTCGGTTGAGTTTTCGTGAAGGAAATTTCCCGCGGCACGCTGGCGTCGCGCGCGCGGCCTTCGGCCCATTGACGCAACTGGCTGATCTGTTCCTTCATCGTTTTAGCGAGCGGAACCGTTTGCGCGAGTGCATTCAGAACGTGTTCTGTTCTCAATTCGCGTCGATCATAAAACGCGTCATAGAGCGCGCTGTTGATGGCTTCTTCAATTTCCGCGCCGCTGAAATCCGAGCTCATTTCTGTCAGCGCTTCGAGATCGAAGTCCGCGGGATTGCGTCCGCGTTTGTTCAGATGAATTCCGAAAATTTCCGAGCGTTCCTCGCGACCGGGCAGATCGACGAAAAAGATTTCATCGAGACGGCCTTTGCGCAGCAGTTCGGGTGGCAATTGAGAAATGTCGTTGGCGGTCGCGACCACAAACACCGGCGCGGTTTTTTCGGAAAGCCAGGTCAGAAACGTTCCGAAAACGCGCGCAGTTGTGCCGCTGTCGGAAGCGCCGGAACCCTGCGATCCCGCAAATGCTTTGTCGATTTCATCGACCCACAAAATCGCGGGCGCAACCGATTCGGCGACGGCAATGGCGCGACGCACGTTTTCCTCTGAAGAACCGACAAAGCTGCCGAACATCCGGCCCATGTCGAAGCGCAGCAGCGGAAGCTGCCATTGATTGGAAACCGCCTTGGCGCAAAGGCTTTTGCCGCAGCCTTGAACGCCCAGCATCAGAATTCCTTTCGGCGCGGGCAAACCAAACGCGCGCGCTTCCTCCGTAAACGCGGCCGAGCGTTTGTTCAGCCAGTCTTTGAGCACCGGCATTCCGCCGACGTTCGCGAAGTTTTCACTGGTTGCGCAATATTCCAGCAAACCGCTTTTGCGAATGATCTGCTGCTTTTCGCTGAACACTTCGTTGACGTCGTCGCCACTGAGCCGGTTGTCTTTTACGATGATTTTCGCAAAGACATTTTCCGCTTCGTTGAGCGTAAGCCCCAGCGCGGCCTGAAGCAGCCGTTCGCGTCCGGCATCGTCCAGGTTGATCTTCACTTGCTTCGAAGTTTTGAGATCGGCGGTGATTTTATCCAGCAGCGCGCTTAAATCGTCGCGCGAGGGCAATGGAAAATTCAGCAGCGTGATTTCTTTTTCCAGTTCGGCGGGAATTTCCAGCGTCGGTGAAACAAGGATGATGGTTTTGAAACTGTTCTTCAGGTGCAGTGCGATTTCCTTCAGCTTGCGAATGATGGCGAAATTGTTCTTCGCCAGAAACGGATGGAAATCCTTGAAGATAAAAATCGCCGGCTCGACCTGATCGATCACCTGATCCAGCGCGGCGAGCGGATCGCGGGTGGCGGGGTTGCGATTTTTTTGGGATTGGATGGACGTTCCGGCGGGAACAATTCCGGTGCTGCAGCTCCATTCGAAAAGTTTTTTCTGCCGTTTGCGGGCAATTTCCGCGACGACATTCTGAACGCGCATTTCCTCGCTCGTGAGCACGTAAAGGATGGGATACCGCGCGCGGATCAGGATTTCGAGTTCAGCGGAAAAGTTCATGAAAATGAGAACAGTGAACGACCAAGGAGCAAAGGAATGAAGCGGTGGCCGTAGCGCAGACTGGCAGTCTGCTGTATCGCGGATTGGCAATCCGCGCGGCGCGAATCGTCAGTCGTGGCGAAAAATTTTTCCACGCCTGAACAAATCGCATTCTGCCGACTTCCAGTCGGCGATACAGCAGACTGCCAGTCTGCGCTACCGCGTTTCTTTGTTGCTTTGCGGTTCATTTCATGGCCGGTCAAACAATCGTTTCCACCAGGAGCGATTCGGTTTGGGAATGTCAGCGGACGATTTCGCCAGGCGTTGCGCAATCGTGGGCGGCACCGGAATGTTCGCTGCGTCAAAGCGCAGGAGTTCTTCGGTGGTGCTGAATTCCTGAACGCCTTGTTGTGTCGAATGCTGTTCCGCAACGTGTTCCTGTTGTTGCTCGGAGGAAAGTTTGCTGTGTTGTTTCATAGGCTCAGGCATTTTGTTCGAACAACGCGGCGAAGGCTTTTCGCGCGCGATGCAGTTTGCCGCGAACCGCGTCGGAGGATTGTTCGGTCAGCGCACCGATCTGTTCGTAGCTTAACTCGGCGTCAGCGACGAGCAAGAGCAGCAGCCGATATTCATCGGGCAGGGCGTCCAATGTTTTTTGAATGCGCTGGCCGAGTTCCTTGGTTTCGAGAACGCGAAGGGGCGAATCGGTTTTCGCGACGGCGGTTTCCCAGACGGCTTCGTCGGCGTTGCTGAAAACATGACGGCCATGCCAGGTTTGCTGAAGGTTGCGGCAGTGATTGATGGCAATGCGATACAGCCAGGTGCGCCAGGAGGCTTCGCCGCGAAACTGATCCAGCTTGCGAAAGGCTTTCAGGAAAACATCGTGGGTGGCGTCCTCGGCTTTCTCCGGATTGCCCAGAAAACGCAGTGCCAGATAATAAATCGCGCGGCTGTGTTCGGAATAAAGATCAGCGAATTCGGAGGGCGGCAATCCTTCCGGCGTTTCGTCGGTCTCCGCGGCATCGTCTGCAAGTGGCTGGTTCACGAGCGATTCCATGGGCGATTAGACAGCACGCGCCGGAGAAAGTCACGCGGAAGGGGAGAGTTTCAAAGTTTGGGATTTCGGATTTCGGATTTCGGATTTCGGATTTCGAGTTTGGAGTTTGGAGTTTGGAGTTTGGAGTTTGGAGTTTGGAGTTCCGGGTTTCACTTTCAGTTTTCAAGATCGCTTCTTTCCATTTTCTCCACCGTTGACACTCTTTTCTTCGCTGCTATTCTCCCGCGTTCCGGTTCCCGGGGCTGTTCCCGTGCGCGATGGCGCTTAATATATTTGGGCAGCAAATTGATTTGAATTTATGAAGAGACAGTATCAACCGTCGAAAATCCGCCGCAAACGGCAGCACGGCTTTTTGAATCGCAACAGCACCAAGAGCGGCAAGGCCACTTTGGCCAACCGCCGCCGCGTCGGCCGCAAACGCCTGACGCCGGTCTAAATCACGGCCTATGGCCGCTGAATCGCCCAAACCGCTGAAGTTCAGCCGCGCCATGCGGGTCAAGCAGGGTCGCGATTTCTCCCGAATCCGAGAGCAGGGCCAGCGGCTGGTTAACGGTTGTTTGATCGCGAACTGGCGTGTGCTTCCACCGGAATCGCCGATCCGCCTCGGCGTCATCACCAGCCGCAAGATCGGAAATGCCGTGGTGCGAAATCGCGCCCGGCGGCTGATGCGGGAAGTGTTCCGGGTTCATCAACATGATCTGGCGCAACCGATTGAACTCATTCTCGTGGCGCGCGCTTCCATTGCGGGAAAAGGGCTCGACAGTGTGGAGAAGGATTTTTTGAAAACCTTGCGGAAGGCGGGATTGTTGAAAACAACGGACCAGGTGAACTGATTAACGGGTGAATCCGGCGCAACACATTTTGATTCTGTTGGTGCGGCTTTATCGCTGGACGCTTTCGCCTGCCAAAGCGGTTCTCTTCGGCCCGCTCGGGCGCTGCCGTTTTGAACCGAGCTGTTCGCAGTACGCGCTGGATGCTCTGAAAACTCACGGCGCAATTTCAGGCAGTTGGCTCGCAGTCCGGCGCATTTGCCGATGTCACCCGTATGGCGGTTGCGGACATGATCCGGTGCCGCCGAAAACGTTGCCGGCCAAACCGACCGAATCGCCAAGGACTCTTTCCGCGCCGACCTTTGCTTCCGCGCATTCCAAATAATTTTCCATGGATCGTAAATCAATCATCATCGTTGTGTTCTGCCTTGGTCTGCTGTTCGGGTGGAACATTCTCGTCAACAAACTCTATCCACCGAAACCGTTGCCGCCGGTCACCGAGACGAACTCGGTGGCGACTGCGGAAAGTCTGCCGCTCACGAATTCCACTGTCACGGCTGCGACTTCGAATATCGCGCCCGCCATTCACGCGCTTGCGACGAATGTGGTTCAGGCCATTGAAACCAACGCGCCTGAGCAAACGCTGGTTGTGACGAACGAAAACGCGCGTTACACCTTTACCTCGCATGGCGGCGGTTTGAAGTTTGTGGAATTAATCGGTGTCAGCACCTCCCGCGAGCGCAAAAAGGGAAAACTCCCGACGCTGAACGCCCAGGCGCCCGATCCGGCATTCGCCATTCTTGATGGCAGCGCGCTGGACGGAAACGGCATCTTCCATCTCACCACCACCGGCACAAGCGTCCGCGCGGAAAAACAACTTCCGAATGGCCTGGCGATCATCAAGGAATTCACGCCGACCTCCAATTACCTCGTCAATGTGACGGTTCGTCTGGAAAACCATTCCGGCGCGCCACTGGCTTTGCCGGAACAGAAATGGGTGATCGGCACTGCGACGCCGATGAGCAGCGAAGACAAGGGGATGACCGAAGGCGTGCTGTGGTCCAATGGGGATAACCACGAAGACATCAGCGGATCGTGGTTTTCAAATCGCAAGTTCATCTTCTTCTCGGGAACGCCGCGGACCGAATATCGCGAAGGCCAGAACAACGTCGCATGGGCAGCCGCGCACAATCAGTTCTTCACGATGATCGCGATTCCGAAGGAACCCGCGCATCAGATTTTCATCCGGCCCATCGATCTTCCCGCTCCGAGCGCGGAGGAAGTTGCGACGAATTCCCGCGTGGTCAAGGATCCGAAAGGTTATGAAGCCGCGCTGGTTTATCCGGCCACGACGCTGACCGCGACGCAGGCGGTGCAACGCGAGATCGTGCTTTACGCCGGCCCGAAAGAATACAAGACGCTCGCAAGCATTGCGGCGCAGGTGAACAAGAACGTCGATCTGGTCATGGGTTACTCCGGATTTTTCGGCTTCTTTTCCAAGATGCTGTTGCTCGGCATGAACGGACTGCACAGTCTGCTGAGCCTTCCTTACGGGTGGTGCATCATCGCGATCACCGTCATCATCAAACTCATTTTCTGGCCTTTGACCGCGGCAAGCACGCGTTCCATGAAACGCATGCAGGCGTTGCAGCCGCAGATGAAAGCCATCGCGGACAAGTACAAGGACGATCCCGTCAAAAAGAATCAGAAGACGATGGAGTTCATGAAGGAGAACAAGGTCAATCCTCTGGGTGGCTGTCTCCCGATGCTGCTGCAGATGCCGATCTTTTTCGGATTTTATACGATGATCCGCAGTGCGATTGAATTGCGCGGCGCAACGTTTCTCTGGGTTCCTGATCTCTCGGTGCCGGATACGCTGTTCATGATTCCGGGAATCAATTTTCCGTTCAACCTGCTGCCGATCATCATGGGTGCAACCATGCTCTGGCAGGCGCATCTGACGCCGCCTTCGCCGGGCATGGATCCGGCGCAACAGAAGATCATGCGTTACATGCCGCTGTTGTTCATGGTTTTCCTGTACAACTATTCCTCCGGCCTCGCGCTTTACTGGACGGTGAACAATCTCTTGACCGTGCTTCAAACGAAACTGACTCGAACCTCCACGGCTGCGGTCGCTCCTGCTCCGGCCTTGACGCCATCAAAAAAGAAACGCTAAAAACCTGTCCGGTCGCGAACTGATTTCAACCTGATAAAATTATGCCCGCGCAACCCAAAGCCACGCTGGAAAAAATCCTGCAACTTCTTGGCTTCGACGCCACGGTCGAAGAACACACCCTCGAAGACGGCATTCTGCTGGACGTGAAAACAGAGGAATCCGGCCGTCTGATCGGACGTCAGGGCCAGACGCTTTCCGACCTGCAATACATCACCAATCGCCTCCTGTTCCAGCAGGATCCCTCCGCGCCGAAAGCGTTGGTCGATGTCGGCGGCTACCGCGCTCAGGCGCGCGAAGCACTGGTGAAGAAAGCGAAGGACGCTGCGGAAAAAGTGCGGCGCTGGGGCGATGTTGTGGAACTGGAACCGCTCAGTTCATTTGATCGCCGCATCATTCATCAAGCGTTGCGCGATGATCCCGGCGTTGAAACGCACAGCGTTGAAGTGGAAGGCACAGACAAAAAAGCCATTCTGCTCCGGCCAAAGCATTAAGCCGGAACGACGCGGAAGGGAAGGGGAGCGGCGCTGAAGCGCACGCACTCCAAACGCTGGCGCGAATTTTGAAAGCGCTTCGAATCAGCGCGAAACGTCTGGAGTGCGTGCGCTTCAGCACCGCTTTTTCCTGAGCGCAGCCGCAAGTCTTCTCCAAAACGTCGCGGATCCAATGCGTTCTCGCATTTTGCGGTTTTGACGATTTCAGCAAACGGCGCGAAGCTTTTCTCGTCGTTATGATTTTCACCGATCGAGTTTACAATCCACCCGCCACCGATCACAGCGCACGTTTTCTGGTCGATCGCCTTTGGCCGCGCGGTGTGAAAAAGGAATCCGCGCAACTCACGGATTGGATCAAGGAAGTCGCGCCCAGCAATGAATTGCGAAACTGGTTTGGGCACGATCCGAAAAAATGGCCGGAGTTTCAGCGCCGTTACTTCGCTGAACTGAAAGAGCATCCCGAATTCTGGAAACCGTTGTTAACCGCTGCTCGCCGAGGAAACATTACGCTGCTGTTCGGCGCGAAGGACGAAGAACACAACAATGCCGTTGCTTTGAAAATTTTTCTGTCCCGCAAACTGCGTTCAGCCAAAAGCTGAAGTCTTGCTATTGAGTGGACAACGCGTGACCCGGGATGGAACAAACCGGCGGCTGGCCGACTGCGTTGAGCGTGTAGATTCCGCCTGCCGGGCACAGCGGTAATTGGCCGTCCTTGATGAAAACTGCAATCTCCTGCGGTTGCGGAACGGCATCGGCGGTTTTGTTGTTTTCCAAAGCCCACTGCTGTTTGGCGGCGTCGAGCTGGCGGAGATTGTTGATGCAGCGGTTTTGCGCCTCGATCTGTTGCTGATTGGCATTCAGCGTTTCGGCCATTTTTGATTTCGCCGAATTCGCTTCGCGCAAAGCATCCGCCGCCTGGGCTTTCGCGGATTCCGCGCGGCTCTGCAGGAGTTGCAACTCTTTGGCTTTTTGCGCGGCGTCCGTTCGCAGCTTGCCGACTTCGCCGCGCAACCGCAGCAGTTCTTCCTTGTCTTTGCGCGACACCAGAACCTGGCCATCGGCAAGTTGATTTTTCTGCTGTTCAGCTGCGAGGTCAGCGCGAAGCTGTTCCACGTCCTTGGCCGTCTCGCGCAATTGGGCCAGTTCGGCGTCCTTTGCTGAGCCTTTGACATAGACCGCTGCAAAGCCGGCGCTGAGGCCCAACACCAGGATCCAGGGCAATACAACATTGAGTTTCATGCGATTTGTCTGACCGGCTTCCAAGCTTTTACGTTTGGAAAAGGCCGAAGTTTGTTGGCCGATTAGGTCATCATTTCCTGCCTGCGGCAACAAAAAATCCAATCCCTGCACACCCTTCCGCACAGGAAATTTGCCTCGCCCGACTTTTCCGTCGGCGATACTGTCCGGCTATGAAACTTGTCCTGACAATGACTGCATTTTTTGCTTTGAATGTTTTTGCGCAGGCTCAATCCAATCCTTCCTTTCCACTCTGGCCCGATGGCGCTCCCGGCGCGCTCGGCACCGAACCGAAAGATATTCCCACGCTGACGGTTTACCTGCCGGAAAAAAATGGAGAAGCAAATGCGGCCAGCAATGCGGTTGTCACGCCAAATGCCGCGATGGTGATTTGTCCGGGCGGCGGTTATCAGCATCTGGCCGATCACGAGGGGCGCGTCTATGCACAATGGCTGAACGACCACGGCATCGCTGCGTTCGTTTTGAAATATCGTTTAGGCCCGGATTATCATCATCCCGCAATGTTGCAGGACGCAGCGCGCGCGTTGCGAACTGTCCGCGCGCGCGCTGGTGAATGGAACGTCGATCCGCATCGAATCGGCATCATGGGATCGTCTGCGGGCGGGCATCTGGCGTCCACACTGCTGACGCATTTCGACGCGGGCGATACCAATTCCGAAGATGCGATAGAACGACAAAGTTCCCGGCCGGATTTGGGAATTCTTTGTTATCCGGTGATCACGATGGGAAAATTCACGCATGCGGGATCGAAGAAAAATCTGATCGGAACCAATGCGCCTGCGGCCTTGGTGGAAAATCTTTCGAACGAATTACAGGTGACGAGCAACACGCCGCCGGTGTTTCTTTGGCACACGTTCGAGGACAAAACTGTTCCGGTGGAAAACAGCCTTCAATTCGCCGCAGCCCTGCGCCGCGCCGGCGTGCCGTTCGACCTGCATATTTACGAAAAAGGCGGCCACGGTCTCGGCCTGGGCATCCGCGAATATAAATCTGAAAACCTTTCCAAGATGCTGCCCTGGACGGCGGATTGCATTTACTGGCTGAATGAGCGGGAGTGGGTGACGAGTGAGAATGGCGGCCCTTGAGCGAGGAAATGTTGCGATATGGGAAAACGGATCAGTAAGATGTCACGAATGAAGTTGTTCGGAACAGTTCTGCTGACTCTATGTTTTTTCAACTCCGCGACCGCCGCGCCGGGAATCAAATGGTGGCTTTCCGTGGGATTCATGGATTCCACTCCAGCCATCGACAGCAATGGTGTGCTGTATTTTGGAACGGTTCAGCAACGATTCTGGGCGGTGGAATCCAACGGCGAAGCTAAATGGACATTCAAAGCTCCGAGTGAAATCAAATCGTCTCCGGCGCTGGCCAGCGACGGCACAATCTACTTCGGTTGCCGTGACCGGAGATTTTATGCCCTGAATCCCCATGGGAAATTGAAATGGACGTTCGCGACCGAGGGGTGGGTGGATTCATCTCCCGCACTGGCTGATGACGGAACGATTTACTTTGGTTCCTGGGATGGAAACTTCTATGCGCTGAACCCGAATGGAACCTTGAAGTGGAAGGTCGAAACCGGCGGCGCTATCGAATCTTCGGCCTGCATTGGAATCGGAAACACAATCTTCATCGGATCGCATGATGGACGGCTGTATGCCTTTTCTCAGGACGGCAGCAAACAATGGGATTTTGTCACACGCCAGCCGATCACTTCATCTCCGATTCCAAACGAGTCCGGCGGCGTTTATTTCTCTTCGCTCGATGGCTTTCTTTATTCCGTAAGCAGCGACGGCGATCTGC
Source organism: Verrucomicrobiia bacterium (assembly GCA_035765675.1). GTDB lineage: Bacteria > Verrucomicrobiota > Verrucomicrobiia > Limisphaerales > DASXHY01 > DASXHY01. Next base: position 47,381 of record DASTXC010000162.1, on the reverse strand, counting down.
TTTGGAAGTTGAAAACCGGGAGCGTCAGTGATGCGTCACCGGTTCTCGGAGCGGACGGCACGGTTTACACGATGGTGAACGATTCCATCTGGGCCGTGGGTTCCACTGGGAAGAAGAAATGGTCGCAGCTGGTTGGATTTATGACACATTCCTCACCGTTGGTGTTGGCTGATCACACCGTCTGCGCTGTTGCGCCTTTCCGCAGCACAATCGCCTGGAACGAAACCGGAGAAAAGGTTTGGTCCTATTATTCGGATGGCTACGGTTCGCGCTTTTCTCCGGTCGTGGGCGTGGATGGAAGCGTTTATGTATTCAGCAAAAATACGTTTTTAAGAGCCGTTGACGCCCATGCCGTGTTAGCTCGGACGGCTTGGCCAAGCTTCCGGGGAAATCATCGAAACACTGGAAATATCAATGACAATGTCCACTGATTCGCAAGGTCACCTAAAGTGTGCGGAGCAAAATCTCATTTTTATTTCTACTGGTCGCGTCGAATGAACTCGCGAAAAGTCCGGCAGCACGAGTGATCAGTGTTCGATTTGCAGATTCATTCCGCTGAGACATTCGAGAGAACCTTGCCGAGTTTCGTATTGCCGAGAGGATTCTTGATTTCCGAATGCGCACGCCTATTCTTTGCCGATGCTACGAATTGGATTCCTGATCATCAGCAGTTTCTTGTGGAATGAATAACCTCGATTTGAATAAAGCCCACGTTTTGGTTACCGGCGGAACTGGATCTTTTGGAAAAAAGTTTATCGAAACAGTTTACCGAAAATTTCCTCAGGTGGCGCGTGTTGTGGTTTTTTCCCGGGACGAACTCAAGCAATTCGAAATGGCGCAGAGCTATCCCGCCAACAAATATCCTTCAGTTCGCTTTTTCATCGGTGATGTCCGCGACAAAGAACGGCTGAGACGAGCGATGGAAGGCATCGACACAGTCGTACATGCCGCGGCGCTCAAACAGGTTCCGGCGGCAGAATACAACCCCTTTGAAGCGATTAAAACGAACGTGCTGGGAGCGCAAAACGTGATCGACACCGCCATGGACAGCGGCGTGAAGCGCGTTGTGGCGCTTAGCACGGACAAGGCGGCCGCGCCAATCAATCTTTATGGAGCGACAAAGCTTTGCTCGGACAAGCTCTTTATTGCTGCCAATAATTACAAAGGTCATCGCGATCTGAAATTGTCGGTCGTTCGCTACGGAAACGTCATGGGCAGTCGCGGGAGTGTGATTCCATTTTTCCTGGAACAGCGCAAAACCGGCGTGCTGCCGATAACGGATGAACGCATGACCCGGTTCAATATCTCCCTCGATGAAGGCGTGGACATGGTGTTCAACGCACTGGCGAATATGTGGGGCGGCGAACTGTTCGTGCCCAAAATTCCCAGCTATCGCATCACTGACGTCGCGGATGCCATTGGCCCAAAATGCAAACGCATAATAACCGGTATCCGGCCGGGCGAGAAACTTCATGAGGAAATGATTACCGAAACGGACGGGTTGAACACCGTGGAACTGGAACGGCAATTTGTCATTCTGCCCTCCACGAGGTTGTGGGATACGGAAGAATTTTGCCGGAAGTTTAAGGGGCGACGATGCGAGTATGGCTTTCGCTATAACAGTGGAACGAATACCGAATGGTTGAGTGTCGAGCAGATTCGCGAGCTGATTCGCAAACACGTCGATCCAGCTTTTGTGCCCTGAGTAAATGTCCGCGTATCTTCCATACGGTCGCCAGAGTATCAGCCCTGCAGATCTCGAAGCCGTTGCCAATGTTCTTCGGTCCGACTTTCTGACGTGCGGCCCGGAAGTCGAAGAGTTCGAATTGCGCTTTGCGGAAATGATTGGAGCAAAGCACGCACTTGCAGTGAACAGCGCCACATCTGCTTTGCATCTGGCCATGCTCGTAGCTGGAATCAAACCCGGTGATCGGGTTATTACTTCTCCCAACACATTCGTTGCCTCGGCAAACTGCGCCGCTTATGTGGGTGCCAAGCCGGATTTCGCTGACATTGATCCCGTCAGCTACAACCTTGATCCAGTGGCGTTGGAGAAGGCTTGGAGTCCGGACACAAAGGCTGTCGTAGCTGTGGATTACGCCGGACAACCGTGCGATATGCCCGCTATTGCAAAACTTGCGCGCGAAAGAGGATCGTTTGTAATCGAAGACGCTTGCCATGCTGTCGGCAGCGCGTTTCTACATGAGGGCCGGACCTGCAAAGTGGGGAATCATCCATGGGCGGATATGACAATCTTCAGCTTTCATCCGGTGAAAACCATGACCACCGGGGAAGGCGGAATGTTGGCGACGAACAACTCCGCGTGGGCGCAACGCGCCCGTCAATTGCGCTCGCATGGAATTGTCAGGGATGCATCGCAATTTCAAGGTTTAAGCTCCCGTCCTCAATCTTCAATCCTCCATTCTCAATTGGATGAACGCGGCCCTTGGTATTATGAAATGCAGGAACTCGGTTACAATTATCGAATGACCGATATCCAATGCGCGCTGGGGATTTCCCAACTGGGTCGTCTCGATAGTTTTATTTCCCGCCGCCGTGAGATCGTTGCTCAATACAATCACAAACTGGAAAATCTGGACTGGCTGCAAACACCGGTGCTGATGAATCCATCCAATCGCGACCTGATTTCCTGGCATCTTTACACCGTGCAGATGGACTTCAACAAACTGGGCAAGTCGCGAACCGAAGTCATGAGAGAGCTGAAAGAAAAGGGTATTGGTACACAGGTGCTGTATATTCCCGTCCACCTGCAACCCTGGTACCGAAAAAGATTTGGCTACGAAACGGGGAAGTGCCCGAACGCTGAACAATTTTATTCCCGCGCTCTGAGCCTTCCGTTGTTTCCAGAAATGTCAGATGCGCAGGTTTCCCGCGTTGTTCAAGCCATGCAGGGATTGGCGGCCCACCGCAAGCCATGATTGCCGCGATTATTCCAGCCCGTGGCGGGAGCAAGCGGATACCACGAAAGAATATCAAATTGTTTTGCGGAAAACCCATGATCGCCTGGTCGATCGCCGCCGCGCAGGGATCCGGAGTGTTTGATTCCATTATTGTCTCCACTGACGACGACGAAATCGCGCAAGTGGCCGCCGAAAAAGGGGCGGAAGCTCCTTTCCGACGTCCCGAGGAACTTGCAAATGATCACGCACCGACCTTGCCTGTTGTGGCTCATGCAATTGAATGGCTGCGAAAAAATCGCGGCCCGGTTGATTTTGCATGTTGTATCTATCCCACGGCGCCATTTCTGAAACCGGAATATCTGAGGGACGGCTTGAATTTTTTAAGGACTCATGCCGATGCCGATTTCGCGTTCAGCGTTACCTCTTATGCTTTCACGATCTTCCGGTCGTTAAAGAAAAATCCGGATGGAACCGTGGCAATGTTCTGGCCGGAGAACGAATTGACGCGGTCGCAGGATCTTCCTGAAGCGTGGCATGATGCGGGACAGTTTTATTGGGGGAGACCGGACTCCTTTTCAAAACATCGCGGAGTCTTTTCAGCCCGATCGTTTCCGGTCATTCTTCCTCGCCACCTCGTTCAGGACATTGACACGCCGGAGGACTGGACGATTGCGGAAAAGATGTTTGCGGCAAACCGGGAATAGTATCGGATGAACCCGCCTGAACCACTCCTGATCCGCGCCGATGCCAGCGAACGCATTGGTACCGGTCACGTTATGCGCATGATCGCGCTCGCGCAGGCATATCAGGATCGGGGTGGTGCCGCGACAATCCTATCGATTGCTTGTCCTGATGCAATTGTTGAACGGGTGCGACGGGAAAAGATCGAGTTTGAAAAGTTGGCTGCAGAAGGTCTAGGTTCGGCTATCGATGCTCGCCAAACCATTGCCCGTGGTGAATCCATGGACGCGAAATGGGTGGTGCTGGATGGGTATCATTTTGGCCTGGAATACCAGCGCGCTTTGCGCAAAGCCGGTTTCAAGGTGCTGGCAGTGGATGATTACGGGCATTGCGAAACCTGGGCTGCCGATGCTGTGCTCAATCAGAACATCTTCGCGCCGGAACTGGATTATCGTTCCGAGATTGAAGGTTGCCGCTTTCTCCTGGGCACGCCTTTCGCGTTGTTGCGACGTGAATTTCGGATGGAAGCGGAAAACCGTCGCGCGGCTGGCGATAGAGAGGGTTCGATAAAAGCATATCAGCCAATTCGACGGCTGCTGGTGACACTCGGTGGCTCGGATCCAGATAACATCACGGGACAGTTGCTGGCCGCATTGAATTCCCTTCCTGAACTTCGGTTGGAAATTAAAACGCTGGTTGGCGGTGGAAATCCTCATTTGGAAAAGCTGCGTCAGCTTGCAATCACTTCGCCACATTCCATTGAATTGCTTCAAAACGTTGTGGACATGCCGTCTTTGTATCGCTGGGCAGATGGGGTGATCAGTGCCGGCGGCAGCACCTGTTGGGAGTGGATGTTCTACGGATTGCCTGCCGCTGTCGTTTGTCTTGCCGACAATCAAGACCCTGTCGTTGACGCATTGTCGAAACGTCGGCTTGCCCTTGATCTGAGCAGGAATGGCAGTCTCGAAGCCGCTGTCCTTCCGGTCAGATTAAAAGATTGGCTGACGCGTCCGCACCAAACCAGTGACGCTGGAAGCGAACCGGTCGTCGATGCGAAGGGCGCGGAACGAGTTGTTTCGCTGTTGGATGGCTCACAGGTCTGGCTGCAGCGGGCGGCAATAACTGATGCCCGGCTATGGTTCCGATGGGCTAATGATCCGGCAGTTAGGGCGAACGGTTTTTCTCCAGATGCGATTCCCTGGGAAACTCATCTGGAGTGGTTTAAGAGTCATCAGCGCTCGCCAGATTCAAGGCTTTGGATCGGGTTCAACACAGAGGGCCAACCGCTAGGCTATGTGCGACTGCATCGGCGCGGCGGCGAATGGGAAATTGGGGTGGCAGTCGATCCGGCAACTCGCGGAAAAAATATCGGGCGGAAGCTGGTCAGGCTTGCGCTTAGGGAATTCAAATCTGAAGACCAGACGAAAGCATCCGGTTGCGCAATCGTGGCTCGGATCAAACCGGAAAATGCGCCGTCGTTAAAGCTTTTTCAAAACCTCGGTTTTATGTCCGATCAAAAGCGCACAACCTCGGATTGTTGCGTCCTGACGTGCAAGCTGGCTTAATAAGACCGATGCAGACATTGAACATTTCCGGTCGCGAGATCGGGCCGGGACTGCCGGCCTACGTCATTGCCGAAATCTCGGCCAATCATAACCAATCGCTCACAAAAGCGTTGGATTTGATTACACTGGCAAAAAGCGCCGGAGCCGACGCCGTCAAGATTCAGACCTACAAGCCTGAAACCATCACCATTGATTGCGATAACGACTATTTCCGGATTGGCTCGGGAACAATCTGGGAAGGCAAGAACCTGTTCCAGCTCTACAGTGAGGCATATACGCCCTGGGAATGGCACGCACAATTATTTGCTCATGCGAAGACGGAAGGAATCACCGTGTTCTCTTCCCCGTTCGATGAAACGGCCGTTGACCTGCTTGAAAAGCTAGATGCGCCTGCCTACAAAATCGCGTCCTTTGAAATGGTTCATCTGCCGCTGATTCGCCGCGTTGCGACGACTGGAAAACCGATGATCATCTCAACTGGGATGGGAACTTTGGCTGAGATTGCCGAAGCGGTTGAAACAGCGCGCGAGGCCGGTTGCCGGGAATTGGCGTTGCTCAAGTGCACCAGCGCTTACCCGGCGCCGCCGGAAGAGGCTAATTTGAGAACCATCCCGCATTTGGCAGAGGCATTTCAAGTGCCCGCGGGATTAAGCGATCATACCATGGGCAGCGCGGTCGCGGTGGCATCCGTGTGCCTGGGCGGGTGCATTGTTGAAAAGCATTTCACGAAATCCCGCGCCGTGCCCGGACCGGACAGCGCGTTCTCAATGGAACCGGCGGAATTCAAGGCGATGGTGGCCGATATTCGTACAGCAGAAAAAGCGTTGGGGCGGGTGAGTTATGAACTGACGGAAAAAGAAAAAGCCAGCCGTGTTTTCCGGAGATCAATCTTTGTGGTGAAGGACATACCTGAAGGTGAAATGATCACCCTCGAAAATGTTCGCGTGATCCGCCCCGGGCATGGCTTGCCCCCAGGGCAGTTCGACAAAGTGATCGGTCGAAAAGCAAAGATCACCTTAAAGCGCGGAGAGCCTTTGAAATGGGATTGTCTCGGATAGGTGCTTTCGAGGTCGTATGGCTAAGGGAATCCCGACAACTGTATTTCTTGTAGAAACAACGCCACAGCTCACGGCGGTTTTTGCTTGTCTCGCTGGACTGGACATCAGCAATGCGATCGTTTTTGTCGAGCGAAACATTTCATTTGGTTGGGCCGCAATGGATCCGTTACTGGTGGCCGCGCGCGAACGGTTCCCGACCGTGCGATTTATTGAACTCAAAATTCAACGGCCTCTTCCAAAAGAAATTGCCCCGCGGAAAATGTGGAAAGGATTTTTACAAAAATGGCAAGCCGCGCGTTACGTCCATCAGCAATGGGATGAGTGCTGCAGGTCTAATTTTCAGATGAGTTTAGAGGCTTTTGGCGCTCAGGTACAGGAAGTTTTTTTTACGTCGCTACTTGACTATGTGCTGGTTTTTCTGGCGGCATCCAAGGAGAAAGCACGGGTATTTTATCCTCATGGTTTCGATCATCCTCGTCGGCAGCAGATCGAAAATTATTCCTACCTTGTCCGCCGGCGTTCCGTGAAAACCGCCATTCAAACGCTATGGCAGCAAAAAAAGCATTTCGGGAATGCTGGACTTCTTATTGGATTCCTTGGCCGCGTGATGCCCAGTTTTACCACGGTCAGCTTGCCTTTTACGGGCGTAAATCGGGTGCTGACGTTCCGTTCAGATATTGATTTTGTCCCCAATGAAGTCATGAGAGTGCCCGCCTTGAAACAAACTTTTGGCTGGCTTCTCGATCTGCAACCTTGGAGCGATATTCTGCGAGGCAGACGACGCAAAAATACAGGCGACTCTTTGCTTCTCCTTCTGGGCGAATATAATAGTCATCCAATCTGGGAGAAAAACCGAAATTACGGCCCTGCCCATTTGCGGTTGCTGCAAGCCGTCTCCCAAGTGACCGGGTTAAAACGAATCTCTATCAAGGCTCACGTCCGGAGCGATGGCTCCGCCGCGGATTGGTTGGCTGGTTTTCTCAAAAATCAGGAAAAAGAATGGAACATAGAAGTCCTTCCGATGGTGCTTTCGGGTCTGCCGGTGGAATCATTGACGTTGACCGGCGAATTTGCAGCAGCTTGTTCGCTGGGGTCGTGTTCACTCCCGCCGGGTTTGGGTTTTGGAATGCCGCATTATGTCAGCCTCGCAGCCAGCATATTATTTGACCATGGATGGCAAGACGCTTTCTGGGTGAAGTTTGCTGACGCCGCCCAGGTGTTGATTGAGGAAGGCATTTGCCGTGATGTTGACAAAAATCCAGCTTTTGCTGCGTGCGGAACTTGTATCTGGGACACGGTAAAAGATAATCACAGCGAGATATGAGTATTTGCCATTTGCCTTACACGATCAACGAAGGCGGAAATCGTAATGAATATTACGAGAATTACTGGAAGCGACAGGGTTTGGCACTTCTGTCTAAACATTATAATTCTAAAAGCAAAACCCTATTAGACTACGGCTGCGGTCGCGGTGAATGTCTTGAACTTGCGAGAGTGGCGGGATTTAAGGCAACGGGCACAGACACGGATCCAGAATGCGTTCGGTTAGGCTCCCGATTTGGTGCAACCTGCATCCTCGATACGAGCGATCCAATTTCGCAGTTTGGCTCCAAATCGTTTGATGTTGTGACCTGTTTTCATGTCCTCGAGCACGTTGAGAATCCAAAGCAAGTGTTGACGGTTATCGCCAACATTGCGCGAGATTATGTCGTTCTCGCTGTTCCCAATTTGAGGTATCTTCATCGAACATTTCGAAGAAAGTTCGACATATCCGAAGTCAACGAAGGGCATTTACAATCTTGGGATCACTGGCATCTGTTGAATCTGGCCGAACGGCACTGTGGTTTAAAATTAGTGGAATGGGGAACAGATGCCACGATTCTTCCATTTTTAAGCAATTGGTCGCAGAAAATCCTGGGTACAAAAGCCACCATTTCTCTGGAAACAGGATTGTTTCGAAATTTTTTCCCCTTTCACGGTATTTCGGTTCTCGGCTTGTTTCGTCCCATGGTGACCAAAGCGTCTGAGTGATGTTTTCCCAGTTAACACCTCGGTTGATGCGACACAAAAGCACTTTGGTCTACACGGGCTCCAACGTTACGCTGGCGGCAGCCAATTTCCTCGGAAGTTTCATTTGCGCGCGCCTTTTGGCGCCATCTGACCTGGGGGCCGTCCAGACGGCTATGTTGTTGCTTTCCTACGTTGGGTTTCTTCACTTCGGCGTTTTCAATGGATTCAACCGTCATTATCCGTTTCTTTTGGGGCAGGGTGACTTAAAAGCAGCAGGGCTTCTGGTTCAGGTCGGCTACACGGTGGCGCGGTTGACGGCCCTCGTTGCGGCAATCATTGCGGCAGGGCAGTTCCTGTTCGCTTGGAAACGCAGCGATGATTCGGCCCTGGTTCTTGCGACGGCTGCCGTTATTCCAATTGTGGCGCTGACGCTGATCAATACGTTGCAAATGGCAATCCTGGCAGGCCGACAGGACTTCGGATGGATTGCCCGAACGCAGTTTCTGACCGCATTTGCCACCGTTGCGCTGCTTCCTCTGGTGTGGAAATTCTCAGTCGGCGGCCAGTGCGCGCGTCTCGTAGCCGTTGCCGCGATTTCCTGGGCGTTGTTCCGGTTGAAAATCGGCGACGGCTGTGCCTGGCGCTGGGATACGTCGGCAGTTTCCGAGTTGTTCAAGATTGGCTTTCCCATTCTCGCCATCGGCTATGTTTATTCGATTTTTTCCGTGGCTGACCGCACTTTGCTGGCGTGGGTCAGAGGAACTGAAGCTGTCGGACAATACGCTCTGGCGGGGCTGACCGTGGCTGCGATTCAAAGTATTGCGCTCCCGTTGGGCGCAGCGACTTATTCCAAAGCCAATCAGGCTTATGGCCGCTCGCAGGCTTTGGCTTCTCTGACGGGGCCGCTGAAGCGCTTTCTGATTTTGTTAACAATTTCCGTGTTGCCGCTGGCCGTCCTGATTTACTTCTGCCTTCCGGTTGCGGTACCATGGTTGTTGCCTCAGTATACTGCGGGTATCCGTGCTGGTCAGATCGCATGCATTGCGTCGGTCGCATTTTGTTATAGTGGAACGGCGTTCGTTTACAATGTGACCCGGCATAATCTGGTGTATGGAGTAATTGTGGGAGCTGGCCTGACCTCATTTTTTCTAATCGGATTCCTGATTCCCAAAAGTGCTTTGACGCTCGAACGGGTGGCTTGGCTGCGGGCGATCATTTCGGTTTTCATTTGTTTAGTATCGAATGCATATCTGTTTTGGTATTTCCGGCGAAACCGGGAGCCGCAAAGCCTGGGATAGGAAACGGCTATGCAAGCTCGCCATTAATGAGCAAACGCGCTGCACGTTTTGAGATTGTAGCTGTGTACTGCTATTTCAAAAAGAGAGGCGGGCTGGACGCGTTTTCTTTGCCAACACGGTTTCGTAAATCGAGAGAAAGTTTTCGCCCATCCGCTTTGGCGAAAGATATTCACGGGTGCGTTTCAACGTTTCGTCGTTCACAAGGCCTTTTCTGAAGTTGGGATGTTCACAGGCGGAACGAATCGCTTGTGTTAATGCCTGCAGATTTCCGGCTTCAAACAAAAGCCCATTCAAGTTCGGGAAAACGTAATCTGGAATCCCGCCGACCCCGCTGCCAATCACCGGAACCCCGGCCACCACGGATTCTTTGACCGCGTTCGGGCTTGTGTCTGCTCGCGTTGGAAAAACAAGCATCGTGGCGAGAGACAGTTCCCGGGCGACCTGTTCAGGATGGAGATGAGTCTTGATTTCGATCCGGCTCCATATTTCATGAGACGTCATTTCCTTGAGCTTTTGAAGATAGTTTTGATCCGTGCTGGAAATCAGAACCAGCTCAAAAGGAATTTCCGTCCGGAGATGATTCAAAGCCCGGATCAACAAATCTGTCCCCTTCGCGTAACTTAAAGAGCCTATATAAACAAATCGAATCGGAATTGTCCGAGGCTGGCGCTCGATTTTGTGAAACAACAAGTTCGGGGCGTGTTCAGCCTGAACCACGTCAAGCTGCGGGTACCTGCTTTTTAAATAACACACGCCGAACTTAGATTCGGTTGTTGCGATCTGAACTCGTTTGAAGGTGGATCGTTCCAGCATCCCGATAAATCGGACATAGCGCGATGCGGAGCTGATCTCGGCCAACCAGGAGAAAAGTCCCTGGAGAGTGACAATGTTCGGATAATTGATCCGCGAAGCGACCGTTGCTGCTCCTTTTTCCATTCCCCACGCATGAACCAGATCAGGTTTGATTTTCTTAAGCGCACGGTTGATCAGGAATGTGTCGAGCCAGAAGAGGGATGGAGCGCGAAGCCCGGGCAGAACTTTCAGTACATGGAAAACTACGCCGTTTCTCTCAAACCGAAAATCTTTCTCGATTTCCTTGCGCAATATGAGCACGTGAATCTGCAACGCTGGATTTTTTTCGAGTTCTGAAAGCAACACCATTTCCCATGTTGCAGGATGCTGTTTGGGAAGCAAACGCAATGGCTCGGGGAGATCCGGAAGCCATTCCAAAGGGAAATCCGAAATCCATGCCACCGTCAGTTTGGGTTGAGCTTGGCTGGAAGCATTTTCTGTTTTGGCTTTCATTTGCGTCGCTTGGATTGTTTTATCAAACTGGCCAAAGACAAAGTGAAAAATTGTATCAACGCCATGGCCAACCGCTCTCTTGCTGAATCCTTTGGCACTGGGCTGCAATTTCTGCGTCGCTGCCAATCATTCCTTTGGAAGCTGGAGACGAAATTCAAGGGCGCGGAAATTTTAGGCCAGGTGCAGATCATCGGGAGACCGATCATCAGTGTGGCAAAAGGTTCACGCATGACTGTGGGAGACGGAGTAACGATTGCGAGTTCGGTACGCGCCAATCCGCTTGCCTGTTTCCAACCAAGTGTTCTTCGCACGCTTGCTCCTGAGGCCCGATTGGTATTGGGGAAGAATGTGGGGATCAGCGCAACTGTGATTTGCGCCGGACTTTCCATCGAAATAGGAGAGGGCACTATCGTTGGCTCCGGTTCAATGATCATCGATAATGATTTTCATTCACCTGCGGATAAATGGACCTGGCAAAATGAAGTCAGGAAGAATGCGCGCGGGATCAAAATCGGGCGCGGAGTGTTTGTTGGAGCAAGAGCGATTATCCTGAAGGGAGTGACGATAGGTGATCGCGCAATCATTGGTGCCGGGGCCGTGGTCACAAAGGATATTCCGGCTGGAGGCATTGCCTGTGGAAATCCGGCGAGAACGGTTCGCCACATGGATTTGGAAGGAGGCTAATCGCGGGTGGACGGGCGTAGAACAATGCGTCCGGGCTGACGCAAGCGCGGCAGCGGCTACCTCCCGAGCGCGGGCAGATATGACAAGGATTTCTCTGCTTGATTTTCGAATTATGATATTTCGTTCAAACGCTCCAGAGCAGAAAAATCAATTGCTGCCGGGTCGGATGAGTCTATAATCATGCCCTGATTTGTTGATGCGATGTTCTGAATGAATTCAACCGCTTTGAAGTCTCTGATCGTTTACGGGCTTTGCCTGCCCGTGGCAATTCTGCTCGGTATTCTTTTAGGCGATCCCTTGAGTTTTTCATCTCTTGGTTTTGTGTCATTGCTGCTGTTCCTGTTGGTTTTTCCTTTCATCATCAAATGGCACTATGCGCTTGTGTTGCTGAGCTGGAACATGACATTGTCAGGGATTTATCTTTTACCCGGTAGTCCGAGTGTCTGGCTGTTATTGATATGCTTGAGTTTTGGAATGGCGATTTTTGAAAGGGCACTGATCCGAGAATCCAGCTTCGTGACCGTGCCGACCATCATCTGGCCGTTATTATTTTTGGCTATAGTTGTGTTGATTACAGCCAAGTTAAACGGCGGCTTCGGTTTTCACTCCCTCGGATCGGACGTTTATGGAGGAAAAAAATATGTGTATCTGCTGGCGGGAATAGCCAGTTATTTTGTGCTGACGTCACGCTCTATCCCGCTGGAAAAGGCACCCCTGTATGTAGGTCTTTTTTTTCTGGGAGGACTGACGAATGCGATTGGAGATTTATATCCAATCACACCGCGTCCGTTGCAGTTCATTTTCTGGTTTTTCCCTCCGGTGTCCGCGATTGAGGCGGGAGACTTTGGTATGACTCGGCTGCGCGGCGTGGGTTCGGCGGGATTTGTGTTCTTCTGTTGGATGTTGATTCGGTATGGCATACGCGGATTGTTTCTTTCGCAAAAGCCAGGGCGGTTATTTGTTTTTTTTGCTGTTACGGTGGTGAGCTTCCTCGGTGGTTTTCGATCAACGTTGTTGGCGATGGTGCTCCTGTTTTCGATTCAGTTTTTTCTCGAGGGCTTGCATCGAACCCGACTGCTTCCAGTCTTGTTTTTCACAGCAGCTTTGGGTTTTTTCTCGATTATTCCAGTCGCTTCAAAGCTGCCATTCTCGTTCCAGCGTGTGCTGGCGATTTTTCCGGCCGAGGTCTTGCACATTGATCGGATGGCACGGCTCTCGGCTGAAGACAGTTCCCGGTGGCGGCTTGACCTGTGGGAATCTCTTTTGCCTCAGGTTCCGCGGCATCTTCTCCTGGGAAAAGGATATACAATTTCACAGGAAGATTTTCAGATGATTGGACGGAACGTTTCGTTCAAGGCTTTAGACGCGAGCCAGCGAGGGTTGGCTTTGTCCTATGATTACCACAATGGTCCGCTATCGGTTATTATTCCGTTTGGAATCTGGGGTGCGTTCGGCTTTTGCTGGTTCATGGCTGTGGCAATCTGGATATTGATCCGAAATTATCGTTATGGCGATCCAACGCTGAAAATCATCAATTCCTTCCTGCTGGCGGCCTTCGTTCAGAAGACGTTGATGTTTTGCACCGTGTACGGCGCGTTTGATTCCAATATTGCGACTTTCGTCGGTTACGTAGGTTTGAGTGTGGCATTGAACAAAGGTGTGCGCCGCAAATCAGCGGTTTCGGAACTCGCCGCAACTGAGAGAAGTTTGAATTCCAAATTCCTTCCTCTCCGTCCGAGCTTCCAACGGTGAAAGTTGTCCATTGTGCTTCCATGGGCATCTCTTTGCATTTCCTTCCTTCGATCATCCTTCGGTCATCCTTTAGTCATCCTTCGGGAAATCGAATGGCCGATTTTGGCCGATTTCAATGCGATCTTGGCCGGGGCGATTCAGTTCGTTTGTCTGGGGAGCACAGCCGCCTCGGCTGTAGTTCGGCGCGCCCCCGCACCGAACATTGCGGCGCACACCAACGCCAAACGGTTTGTCTGTTCCATGCTGTGATATCAGCAACGAGGGCGCAGTTGATTGCGCTCAGGGAGAGCGCCCTTTCCATTTCAGTTGAATCGTTTCGGCCAAGCCGGAGCGATTGGCTGCGCCGGGAGCGCACGCGTCCCGCGTGCTGTCGTTGTCGTCTCGACAACGAATCCAAGAAACAAACTTTCTTTCGCGCCGTTTGGCCTCGGAAAAACAGCCGGTTGAAGTGCCCGGCGAGACGCCGAACACCACACGCCAGAGGCGCATGCTCCCCATCCTACGGACAATTCCGGGGCATGGGGCGAATCAGGCCCAAATGATCGCCTTTGAAACCGAAACTGCTCATCGTTGAACTCTGGGGAGTAGGTGATCTGGCCATCGCCACGCCTTTTATTCGCGCGGCCACGGAGAAGTTTCACGTCACTATTTTGGCAAAAACATACGCGCGGGATTTACAGGAACGTTTTTGGCCAGATGTCACCGTTGTTCCTTTTCATTCCCCCTGGACAGCATTCAGGCAAAAATATCACTTGGGGAAATGGCCTTGGAAGGAATTCATAAAGCTCCGTCATCCTGATAACACCTTTGATATTGGGGTATCCGCGCGATGGGATCCGAGGGATCACCTCCTGCTGGCTTGGATTGGCGCAAAACGAAGAATCGGTTTTCCCCGGCTTGGAAGTCGACTGTTTTTAACCCGTGGTTTGCAACGTCCGGGCGCAGTCGCGCATCGGTACGCCTATTGGAAAATGCTCGCGGATGAATTGGATATTCCGTTGCCGGCGCAAAGTCATATCGATTTTCCACGGTTTGCCGCCCCGGAATACATTGTCGTTCACACCGGTGCGGCCCAACCGGTCCGTGTGTGGCCATTGGATCGATACGCCGCCCTGGTGCGTTTTCTTCGAACCAGAAATTTCCCGGTAAAGATCATCTGTGATTCCAATCAAAAGGAATGGTGGGAAAGCGCGGGAGAAAAGAATGTCGTTGTTCCTGCCAGCATTTCGGAACTGATTGAAGTCACCCGCCGCGCCAGCGTGTTCATTGGAAATGATTCCGGGCCGGGTCATTTAGCCGCGTCGTTGGGGATTCCCACCTTCACGCTTTTCGGACCGCAATTCGTAAAATCATTCATTCCTCTGCATCCCGCCAGTGAAGCCGTCGAGGGCAAGCCATGTCCTTACAAGCCGTGTTCGGATTATTGTAGATTCGCAAAGCCGGTTTGCCTGCATGACATCAGCGTTGCCGAAGTCGAATCCGGCTTGGACAAATTCCTCGCGAAAAACATTCGCGAACTTCCAAAGGTCTAGGACGGAACCATGCAGTTCACTTGTCGGGGGAGCGCAGGCGCCTCGGCTGCAGTTCGGTGCGCCTCGCGCCGAACATTGCGGTGCCCGCAAGCGCCAACGGTTCGTCTGTCTCAAGCCACAAATCAGCCACGAGGGCGCGGCTGATTGCGCCCGGGGCGGGCGCGCTCCCCATTTCAACCGCGTCATTTCTACTAAAATCTTACCTGCGCGGTAGTTTCATCACCGGATCAAATTCGAGCGTTGCAGTCACGGAGTCTTGGCAAAGGCGTATTTAAGCCGCCCGCGCCAGAATGAAGTGGGCTGTGCGGCGTGCATCACAACTCTTTTCTCAGGGTTTTGGCCCGTGAAAATGGAATAGTTGAATGGACGCTGAAATGACGCGCCACGCGCGAAGATACGCAACCGGTTATGCACCAGAATCGGATAGCGAAAAGCTTTTACCCATTTCGGTGCCATGTTCCATTTGATTTCCTTTTCTCGAATCGCATTAGGTTTAAGATTCATGTTTTCGCCCGTGTCTGTAAAAACAGACGTAAATTCCGGCAGCACGGCAATTTTAAACCCGCGTTTTACCAGTGCCATGACCCAGAACAGGTCGCCCAGATCTTTCCATTGCGTGTCGAAAAAGATTTCCCGGGGATCAATGACTTTACGGCGAACGAACAGGGCGCACGTCAATGCGGGCAGTGTCACCCAAAGAGCATGTTCGTAAGGTCGGAGCGCGTAACGGCTGCACAAATAATTGCCAGCGCTGTCCGTCACGAGGGCGTCGGCGAAGACAACATCGACGGTTGGATTGGCAGCGAAGAAGTCGTGAACTTTTTTCAACGCGCCAGGCAGGTACTGTTCATCGCAGTTCAAGTACGCAAGGATGTCGCCTTGCGCGCGTTTGAACCCGCGATTGACTGCGTCATACATGCCATGGTCTTTCTCAATGAAAGCCTTGACGCGTGGGTCATGCGGCAGCCAGTCCTGTGTGCCGTCGTCGGAACACGCATCCTGCACGATGTGTTCCACTTGAACCTCAGCCTGGTCCGCAATGGAAGCGATACAAAGCTTCAGCCAGGACGAGGCGCGGAAGCTTGGAGTAATGATGGATATCTGCATTTATCGACGACTCGGTTGCATATAAATTCTGGATAGCTTAGCGAGGTGCTGCTTCCAGTTTACTCGAAAAATATTCAAAAAGTCCTATCGTTACAGCAATGTTTTTCTGAGGACGAGGTATTGCTTCGCTCTTGTTTGCTTAACAAAGATTGCAAATTCTTTGTGTTTTCCAGATCATCTGGTGTGGTTGATGGGAAAGGTTGCCGAACGGTAGCAGGTGGATCGCTTGGAGGAAACTTCTATTCGACGCCGCCTATAGAATCAGCGGACCGATGCGAACTGGTCATTTAAGAAATCATCTACAGCCTTTATAACGATATGGTGTTGAGAGATGTTCGAACAAAAGTGATTCCAATGCCAGGTGGCAGAAAAATCAAGGATGGTTCTGTCAAGGTGTTGATGAAACTGCGCTGGAGTCTCGCGTTGGCAGGGTTGTGGGCGTTGGAAGATTTTTTCATTCAATGGGGAGCTTTTTGGGGGAAAGAGAACTATCTCCATCCTTTTGTGTATGGCGCGCTTCGATTGGGACTGGATGTCTCGCTGGCAGTGATCGTCACGATGCTTTTGCCGCGAATCTGGCTGGGGATTTTGGTCATATTGGACTTCATTTTCTCAGCTACTGTTATTGCGTACGCAATTTATTTCCACGAACCGGTTTCCGTTTTTGCTGTATATACGTTGAAAGAAGGTGCGCGTGTTGCAACGTTCGGCGTACAGGTTATTCCAATTTTCATCTGGCTCCTACTCCTCTTCGCTTTGGGAATGAAGTTGTTCCTGATCAAGAAAATCAAGCCATACTCGGGAATGGGTCGGTTTGCGCTAGCGGGCGGCGGCCTGATGGCATATTTGCTTGCATTCACGATTCTCTGCTTCGGAAGCTATAATCTGCGGAGCGTCAGAAAATGGGGGTCATCGCTGGCGTATGGATATGGATACCCGTTGACATGGTTCGCCCAGGCAATGTACGGGCCCAACCTTCACGAGATCGCTGCTGAGGTAAATCGAATGCGCTCCATTCCTCACGAGCAGTTGAATCTTACCGAACCTGCTTGGCCGGTCGGTGACAAAATCGCCGTCATTCAACTGGAGAGCGTCGGCTGGAATGTCATAAACGGAAGAGTTAACGGATTTGAGATCGCACCCTTCCTGAATCGCCTGATTAAATCCAGCCGGATTTTCAAAGTTCATTCATACCACCGTTCTGGAAGTGCCGATATGGATTTTGCCGTATTGTCCGGTGGCGCGCCGGATCCGCGAACGATCAATTATACGATCCCTGGAATCCTGTACAGTAATTCTCTGCCGGAATTCATGTCGGCCCACGGATTCCATACCGTTTCATTCCATGGAAACGGAGGAAGCTTTTTCAATCGTCGGGTGAATTTTGTTCGAATGGGGTTCAATGAAATCTGGTTCAAGGATGATTTGCGGGACAAGCCTTTGAAGAAAAACTTGTGGGGTATCCGGGATGAGGAATTGTTCCAGATTTCAGCCGAAAAGTTGCAATCCGCCACCGATCCTCAATTTCATTTTTTGATCACGTTGGACAGTCACGCGCCGTTCAATCTGGTGCGCGATGATGGGAATGCCATTTTTCCTGGAAGCAAAGACTGGAAGGAAAATTATTTCAACAGCATGCGAATTCTCGATGCCGCTCTTCGCAAGTACGTGAAAGCGTTGCCGGCAGGGACGCTGGTTATCCTTTATGGCGATCATACTGCAGGTGTGAACTATGCCGATTTTCGGGCCGCCAGAGACGGATCTGCCGAATACGTGCCGTGCATCGTTCACGTTTGCGGAAATACCAATTGGCTTCCAGCCGGAAATTCTCCAGTGACAAACTATTCTGATTTGCGGATCCTGGACGTAACGACTTTTCTTCGGCGGCAGATTGAACTCCGGAGCGAACGCTCGGCTTCTCTGAATCCATGAAAAAAGAAGAATTTGTGTCCCTGGCAGCTCGACTGGCCGACGACGAATCGCCGGTCTCGAAATCCTATTTCGGAATTCACAGCAGCCGCTTGTGGGATACCGGCAAGCATTTCGATCTTTGGAATTTAAAAGGAAAACGCGTGTTGGATATCGGCCCGTTTTTCAGTTATGTGCCGTTTGCCCTCCATGAACAGGGAAATCAGGTTTCAGTGCTGGAGGGGCCCGACGGCGTCATTGCGCCCCTGATGCCGCTATACGCCGACCGAAAAATCGACGTCAAGGTAATCGATCTGTTTGATGTTTTCCAATCAATCCCGGCCCAGGAACGCCGGCTTCCCTATCCGGACAATCACTTCGACATCGTGAACTGCTGGGAAACAATGGAGCACTTCAATTTCAATCCGGTTCATTTCGTGCGGGAAATTCGTCGCGTTTTGAAGC
Source organism: Verrucomicrobiia bacterium (assembly GCA_035765675.1). Taxonomy (GTDB): domain Bacteria; phylum Verrucomicrobiota; class Verrucomicrobiia; order Limisphaerales; family DASXHY01; genus DASXHY01. The sequence goes on along the minus strand of DASTXC010000162.1, from coordinate 29,095 downwards.
CGGGCGGCCAGGCGTTCATCACTGTTCCGAACATGGCCAAGCTGCATCAGCGCATCAAATTGTTGCTCGGAAAATCCATTCGGAATCCCGTCAGCACATTTCAACAATATGCGGACAGCCGATTTCTCGGCCTGCACTGGCGTGAATACGTGCTGGATGAGATCCGTGAGCTTTTCCAGCTTCAGCAGTTTAGAATTGAATCCGCCCGGCACCTGCTCACATTTCAAGATCGCTCGGAAATGGGAACTTCTCGGCGCCTTGCACGCTTCTTCGTCAGGCGGGTTTGTTCTGTAGTCCCGTCCTGTGGCAGTCTCTGTTGCGTGCGAGCTACCAAGCAATAGTCGGCTGATTTTAGTCCAGTTCCGTTACGAATGATTGCCGCATTCCGACCGTCGGCGTTAGAAAAATCTTTCGTCTCGAAATTGGAGCAGCTAACTACGGATCGCACATGAATCATTCCGACGCGCCACTTCAACGCCTCAACATCCTTGGTGTTGCACTGAGTGTGCTCAACCTGGACACCGCGCTGCGCGCAATTGTTGAGGCGCTGGAGAAAAAATCCAAAGGCTACATCTGCGTGACCGGCGTTCACGGGGTGATGGAGGCGCAAAGTGATCCGCAGTTTCGCGCGATTCTGAACGGCGCGTTTCTCAATACTCCCGATGGCATTCCCATGGTCTGGGTTGGAAAGCTGCGCGGGTTCAAGGAAATGGATCGTGTCTATGGTCCCGATCTGATGTTGCTCGTTGCAAAGACGTCCGTTGAACGCGGGTTTACCCATTTTCTCTATGGCGGCGGTGAGGGCGTGGCGGAGCAGCTCAAGGCGCGACTCGAAAAAAAATTTCCAGGAATTAAAATCGTCGGCACGTACACGCCACCGTTTCGACCGTTGAATTCCTCTGAAGAAAGCGAACTGATCGCGCGCGTGAATGCGTTGCGACCGGAAATCGTCTGGGTCGGATTGAGCACGCCGAAACAGGAAAAATTCATGGCGCAATATTCCTCGCGATTGGACGCGACGCTGATGTTTGGTGTTGGCGCGGCGTTTGACTTTCATGCCGGCCGGATTCGTCAGGCGCCACGCTGGATGCAGCGGAGCGGCCTGGAATGGTTTTTCCGGTTGTGCTGCGAGCCGCGGCGATTGTGGAAGCGTTACTTCAAAAACAATCCTTTGTTCGTCTGGAAAATTCTCGGCCAGTTCCTCGGCTGGACGAAATATTCGTTGGACTGAAGTTTCAGTGCAGATTCGTTGGTTTTCTCGTCGTTCATTAGCTTCCTCAAAAGCGGTGCTGAAGCACACGCACTCCAGACGCTGCGCGCAGTTTCAATACGTCAACACCGTTCGCGGGAGCGTTTGGAATGCGCGCGCTTTAGCGCCGCTCTCCGGCGGTAATGGCGGAATCTCCGCATTCGAAGTTCATGGTAGTCGAGAGGTTTGTAGCGAGGCTCGCGCCGCGAGCCGTTCTGCGCGCAGTGGGCCTTGTCAAACGGGCGCAGAACAGTGCGCCCGGGCTGTCGCAGCGCGACAGCCGCTACCGATGCGGCACGCGCGATATTCAGCTTTGATGTTCGATTCACCTTTCAGTTTTCAGATTTCAGCTTTTCCCCTGCTGGTTTAGATTGCCGCTATGAAACTCGAAGCCCTGCACGTCGGAATGAATGTTCGCCATCCGCAATACGGGATTGGCGTGGTGAAAACGATTTCAGAAAGCACGGCGGAAATCCAGTTTCCGGATGGCCGGCGCACGATCGCGCCAGAGGCTGCGGGAATCGAACCGGCCGAGCCGCAGGCGGCGGTCAGCAGCCTGAACGTTCCGTTGAAGCAGTTCATCGAGCAGACACTTGATGCCGCATTGGGAAAACTCGGACTGGAAAAGCCGGATGCGGACGTTGGAAAATTGGGCGCACGCTGGCACGGCGGGAAAGCGGTTTTGCATCCGGCTGATCCCACTTTGCAAACCAAGGAAATTCCGCTCGAAACCTTTTTCCACAAGATCGTCGGAATGAGAAATCAGCTTCGTGTGCTGGAACAGAAAATCAACGCGCACGAAAAATTGTCGGACGGCGAAAAGGTGGAAATGCAGCAATACATCACGCGCTGTTACGGTTCCATGACGACGTTCAACGTGTTGTTCAAGGAAAAGGAAGATCAGTTTTAACTCCGCGTCTTCTTCCGAAGGTAATTCCAAAGCTTCGCTCGGAGGAGAGGGAGTGATCAGCCGTTTTGAATTTCGAAAGTTCAATCCGTTGTTTGGTGCGGGGTGCCAAGTTGTGCCCGACTTCACCCATTGCTGGCGAACTTGTTTACAAACCTCCGCCGATTGAGGAAATTCAGGGCCACGCTGAAACCCGGAACCAAATGAAACTGATCAAAGTTGCGGCTGCGGTGCTGAATCAGACTCCGCTTGACTGGCTCGGAAACCGCCAACACATTCTCGACGCCATCCAACAGGCGCGCGCGGAATCCGTCAGCGTACTGTGTCTGCCTGAACTCTGCATCACCGGCTACGGCTGCGAAGACGCGTTTCATGCCGCCAATACGCATCAGCGCGCGTGGCAAATGCTCACGGAACTGTTACCGGAAACGCGCGGCATGATTGTGTCGTTCGGCTTGCCCGTGTTGCATCACAAAGGACTTTTCAATTGCGCGGCGCTGGCAGTCGATGGGCGAATCGTCGGTCTGGTGGCAAAACGTTTTCTCGCCGGCGATGGCATTCATTACGAACCCCGCTGGTTCAAACCGTGGCCGCAAAATGTCCGGAACGAACTGAATGTGGACGGACAGGTTTTTCCCATCGGCGATCTTTACTTCGACTGCGGCGGTCTGCGGATTGGTTTTGAAATCTGCGAAGACGCCTGGGTTGCAAATCGCCCAGGCGCGGGGCTGGCGGCCAAGGGGGTTGATCTGATTTTGAATCCGAGCGCGAGTCATTTTGCGTTTGGAAAAATTGAAATCCGCAAGCGTTTCGTGCTCGAAGCTTCGCGCGCGTTTGGAACCAGCTATATCTATTCGAATCTGCTCGGCAACGAAGCGGGCCGCGCAATTTACGATGGCGGCGCATTGATCGCATCGGCTGGAAAACTGATCGCCGCCGGGCCGCGCTTTGGTTTCAGGGACAGCTATCTCACCACGGCGACGATTGACATTGAAGCCAACCGCGTTGCACAGGCGCGCACGGCGAGTTTTCAACCGACGTTCGATCGTGACGATGAATGCCTGGTGCGAGTGCCATTTGAATTTTCTCCCGCCGCGCCGAATCTTGCTCCCGCGCAATTTGCTGCCTGGGAAACCGGGCCATTCGTGAAGGAAGAAGAATTTCTGCGCGCGGAAGCGCTCGCGCTGTTCGATTACCTGCGCAAAAGCCGGTCGAACGGCTTCGTGGTATCGCTCAGTGGCGGCGCGGATTCCGCCGCAACGGCGAGCCTCGTGCATTTAAGTGTGGCGCTCGGTTTGCAGGAATTGGGCGCGGAAGGTTTCGCTCGGAAACTCGCTTACATTCGCAAACTTGCGGCGGGCGATGCCGTGGCAATGACGAAAACGTTGCTGACCACTGTTTATCAATCCGCAGCGAACAGCGGCCACGTGACGCGTGATGCTGCGCGCGCGGTGGCTGAGGCGATTGGAGCGCAGCATTACGAATGGAGCATTGCTGATCTCGTCGCCAGTTACACGCGCACGGTGGAACAAGCGACCGGTCTGGAACTGAACTGGCAGGAACACGATCTGACGTTGCAGAACATCCAGGCGCGCGTGCGTTCGCCGGGAGTCTGGATGTTGGCCAATTTGAACAATGGATTGTTGCTCTCGACGAGCAATCGCTCCGAGGCGGCAGTCGGTTATGCGACGATGGATGGCGATACCAGCGGCGGTTTGAGTCCGCTTGCCGGCATCGACAAAGCCTGGCTGCGACACTGGCTGTGCTGGCTGGAAACGGATGGGCCTGATGGACTGCATCCGATTCCGGCGGTCGGAACCATCAATGTTCAAGCGCCGACGGCAGAGTTGCGTCCGTCGCATCGCAAACAAACCGACGAAGACGATCTCATGCCGTATGACGTGCTGGATGCGATTGAGCGCGCGGCGATTCGCGACAAGCGTTCACCGGTGGAGGCGTTTGAGCTGATTCGTTTGCAGTTTCCGAAATATTCGATTCAGCAACTGGGATTGTGGACGGAGCGGTTCTTTCGTTTGTGGAGTCGTAATCAATGGAAACGCGAACGCTACGCGCCGTCGTTTCATCTCGATGACGAAAATCTCGATCCAAAAACGTGGTGCCGGTTCCCGATTTTGTCGGGAGGCTTCGAAGCGGAATTGGCGGACCTGCGCACGCATTTGAATTCGCTGACGGTGAATGTGTAACGGCAGAGGTGCAGAGGAGAAAACGAGCAGAGGAGAAGAGGAGTGAAGCGATGGGGGGATTTGTTTCTTCGTAGTTGAAGCGCCGCTGTTCCGTAGCGCAGGTTGGCAACCTGCTGTATCGCCGACTGGCAGTCGGCAGCGCGCGGAAATTCAGCGGCGCTGAAATGGTTTGAGCAGCTTTCCAATGTTGCGTTCTGCGGATTGCCAATCCGCGATACAGCCGACTGCCAGTCGGCGCTACGTAGTTCAATCCCGTCAGCGGACGTATTGACGAATCGCCGTTTGCCACCACGAAGAAAGCGTTTCCGCGGGACGAATCCATGCCTGGCGATGCATCCAGGACATGACTTCGGCATCCGACAACACCAAAAGTTTTTCGCGGGCGCTCATCGATTCAGGACCTTTTTTCAACAACAGTTCCGCTGTTTCCCGAACGTGCGGTTCACCGACGCCGAGACGTTTCAACGCACTGCCGTATTCCGGATTCAATCCCTTTTCACGCAGCAGCGAAACATGGATGGCGTTCACGTAAGGATCGAGCACGGCCTGCGCGAGACTGAAATCCTGAATGCGCGGCAGGGAAGCGGTTGATTTTTCCAGCAATGCCATGCGCACCCGCAACGTATCCAGTTCGGCGGGCGGCGAGGTTTCTTCCGGAGTCAGGAAAAGTCCCAGGCTGCGGGTCTGTGCGCCGAGGCGCGCGCGGCTGGTGAAGACGCTTAACGGAACGGAAAACAACATTCCCGCGAGCACCGGCAGGAACCACCAGAACGCCGGATGATCCATGCGCCAGATGCAAACGCCCCAGACGATTCCGATCAACGTGTGCCCCCAATGTTCCCGCAACGCCTGTGTCCACGCCAGACCATCGGCATTGCGTTTCTGCGATCCCCAACTGACGCTGAAGCCGAAGAGAATCGAAGCGACGAATTTCGAATGCCACAGCATCTGCAATGGTGCGTGCAGTGATGAGAACAGAGTTTCCGCCACGGCACTGATCGCGGCGCGGCGCAAACCACCGAACGCGCGCTTGCGCTGGCGATCGAACGCCAGATCCAGCAACGCCAGAATTTTCGGCAGAAACAAAACTCCCATGCAGATGCCGAAGATCAGCAGTGCGTGTCCGGTTCCGCTCAGCTTGATGTACGGCGTGAACGCGCGGACGAAAATCTGCGAAAGCCCGGTGTGTTGGTTGAACCAGAGCGCCCAGTTGTAGGTCAGCAGAAAGAAGAGCCAGAGCGGACTCGCAAGGTAACCAAAGATTCCCAGCAACAGATGAATCCGGCTGACGCCGCGCAGTCCTTTTGCAAACAGCACGAGACTGTGCTGCATGTTGCCCTGGCACCAGCGGCGATCGCGCTGGGCGTTTTCAATCATGTCCTGCGGTTGTTCCTCGTAACTGCCTTCAAGATCGTACGCGAACCAGACCTGCCAGTTTTCCTTCAGCATCAACGCGGCCTCGACAAAATCGTGGCTGAGAATCTGGCCGCCGAACGGTTTGCGTCCCGGCAGATGCGGCAGATCGCAATATTGCATGAACGGTTCCGTGCGGATGATTGCGTTGTGGCCCCAATAATTTCCAAAGCCTTGCGTCCAGTAATTCAGGCCCGCGATGAAGATCGGCGCATAGAGGCGATTGGCGAATTGTTGGATGCGTCCGAACAACGATTCCGCATTCACCAGCGCGGGCACGGTTTGAATCATGCCGACGTTCGGATGCGTTTCCATCAGCTTCACCAGATCGACCACCGTGTCGCCGCGCATGATGCTGTCCGCGTCGAACACAATGAAGTAGCGGTAGCGGCGGCCCCAGGTGCTGAGAAAATCCCGGATGTTTCCGCTTTTCTTGCCTTCGTTGTCCACGCGGCGTCGATAGTAAATCCGGCCCAACGCATCCAGCTCGCGGACCAGTTCACACCAGCGCTGTTCTTCCTCCACCCATTTCGCGGGATCAGTGGAATCGCTGAGCACAAAAAAATCGAAGCGCTCAAGCTGTCCGGTTTGTTCAATGGAAAGATACGTTGCGCGCAAACCCTCCAGCACGCGCCCGACATCTTCGTTGTAGATCGGAAAGACAATGGCGGTGCTGACGCCATCGATGCTTTTGGTCGTGTAGTCGCCAAGCCGGGTGATGCGATCCGGATCGCCGAGGGCGCGCAGAATAAAGCCGGCGATGCCATGCATGCAGCCGATGGAAATCAGCAGAAACAACAGGATGAACAGGACCAGCAGAATGGTGCTGCCGTTGTTCCAGCCGCTGCGCCAGAGCAGGTCGGCGAACAACATCGAGACCAGCGCAGTCAGCAACAGCGCCAGTGAATAGAAAATGAAAACACGTCCGGCCCGGCCCGCGGGACGCGCGGGATAAATCATCGGTTGCGGCTGCGATTTCTGGGCCGCGTCAGCAGGTGCAGTGGACATATCAATCGCCGGCCACGGGCGCGATGTAATGGGTGTAAATGAAAAATGCGACCAGCAGAATGCCGCAGATTACCCAGATGACCGCCCATTTTTTATAGGGGAACTGGAATTTGGTGAGCGTCGCAATCGGCCCGAGATCGAGCGGCCGCGGCGCCATTTTTGCCAATTGAAAATCGGGACCCGCGCGCAGGTAAGCTTCCCGCATGGCAGTGACGAATTCTTCCGGCCACGGTCCCGGACGCAGAAATTGATCCTGCCATTTTCCCGGCATGTCGGCGATGAGCAACGCCAGCCGTCCGCGCGTGGAAAGCATTTGATCCGCGCCGGTTGGAGATTCCTGCAACACCTGCGCGAACCATTCGGTCACGACCGCATCCATTTCTTCCGCCGCCAGTTCGGTGGCATGTCGATGCGTTTCTGTAGGCGCGCGATGCATGGCGCGTTTCAAAACGTGAATCACCTGGCGGTTGAGCAGGACTTTGTTCCGCACGCGCAGAGCGTGGAAGTAACTTTCCACCTTCGCGTACGCGGCGTTCCATTCCTCGAGCGGCCGTCCGGCAATGCGTCCCGGCTGGTCGGACGGATTGCCATGCGGCGTTAAAGCGGACTCCAGAGATAGGTCCATGTTTCGGTCAAAACCTCCTCTCCCTTTTTCAAAGTGCAGCGCAAATCCACGGAATCCTTGTTCCCCGGCTTCGGTTCGATCTTCAACATGACGCGCCAGCTCGAACGGAACGGATTGCGAAACACCTGGTTTTCCACGATGACCGCATTGGTGCCGCAACTGGCGATGGCCTGCGGCGGTGTGTTGTCCGAAAGCGCGTTCAATTTGGGACCGGCGAAATCAATCGCAAACTGCCGTCGTTGCGGATCCTGCGGATCGGCTCCGATGCGCGTGGCGAGAACCTTGTCCTGGGTGGCAAGTTTCATTTCCGCTTCATCACGCGTCCAGTAAAGCGTGTAAGCAATGTTGTACGGCTCCATCGGACGCGGTTTATCCTTGGGATCCCAGAACGCCACGATGTTATCCAGTCCTTCATAATGCGTGCTGAGTTCGACGAGATTGATTTCGCCTTCGCCCCAGTGCCCGTGCGTTTCCACCCAAACACTTGGAACCTGATGATAATAATTGAACAGATCCTGGTAGGCGGCGAAATCGCGTTCGCGTTGCAACAGACCAAAACCACGAATGTCCTTCGCGGCAAAACGCTGATGCCGCATTTCGGTGGTGTTGTTCAACGGACGCCAAAGCACTTCGCCGTTGCCCATCTGGATCAGCAGCCCGTCGCTGTCGTGAACTTCCGGGCGATAATCATTGAACCGCCGTTCGGACGCTTTGCCGAACCAGAACATGCTCGTCAATGGCGCAATGCCCACGGTGCGGATCGGCGGGCGATTGTTGTTCACCGGTTTGATCTGTGCGTCCTCGCGGAAATACAATCTCGCTTTGATATCTGCGATGGTGGTTTCGCCCGGAATGATGACCATTTCGTAAGCGCCCGCGCAGCTCACGCTGTCGAGAATCGCGTAAAGCCGGATGCGATCTTCGCCGCGCGCCGGTTTGCCGAGCCACCAATCAGTAAAGATGGGAAATTCTTCGGGCCGATCGGTTTCGCCGCAGTCAATCGCCAGACCGCGAGCGGATTGTCCGTAACGCTGGCCTTTGCCGAGCAGGCGGAAATAACTCGCGCCGAGGAACGCGCCGACTTCATCCCACTTGCCGCGTTCATTCAGTTCATAAAGCAGGCGAAAGCCCGCGTAACCGGTGTTTACTGGAATCTGTTTCTGAATGTTCAGGCCGCGATAGTTGAACCAATCCTGCATGAAGCGGATCGGCTGCATCGCGGTGAGCGTGTATTCGTAAATGTGAACCGGTTCTTCGTAGAGATAACCGGGATGGAAAAATTCCACGCGGAACGGAAGATCGTCCGCAGCCCAAAGCGCCTTGTCGTGGCGGAATTCGATTTCGCGATACTTGTCGTAATCAAGTTTGTCGGCGCGGAGAATGTCGGGAAGATCGGCGCGCGGAGATCGGAATGGTTTTTGAGCGCGTTGCTCCGCCCGTTTGGCAACGTAATCCAAATTGATATCCGCCGTTTCCTGCCGGGCCACCGCGGTCCCGCAAACGGCCAGTCCCATCATTGCAATCCAGCAACCCAATCGCGTCATAGTTTGTGATCAAATGAGAGCTTAAACCCCTGCCTTTGGCAAGATAGGCGTCGAAACCCTACCGCCGGGGGAGGACGGGACGAAGGATGAAGATGAGAAAAGGAGAAAAGGAGAAAGGGAGAAAGGGAGAAAGGGGGGCGGAGCTGACTTTGTTGCTCGTTTCTTTGTGGTTCAATTGCGCTCCTTCCAAAGCGGTGCTGACGCACGCGCACTCCAGACGCTGGCTCGATGCTCGGACGCTCCTTAAATGCGCGGAGCGTTTGGAGTGCGGTCGCTTCAGCGCCGCTGTTGTGCGGAGCGCGGAATTCATTCCATGTGTCCCGCCGCGATTTCTGGAAATCGCAAAAGAATTCCGCGTTTCGATGACAACGCGTCGCGAAAAGAATTTGTTTTTTGCCTCGCGGCTGAGTTAAATCTCCGCCCGACTGCATGAACCCAATCAAGACGCTCCTCCGCACGCCGAACCGGCGCGTTGCAGGCATTGCCTTGATTATCCTCGCGCTGGATCAACTGACCAAACTGCTCGTGCTGCGGTTTCTCGGTTACGAACAGGAAAAGGTCGTGATCGATGGTTTCTTCAAATTCGTTCATTGGGGAAACACCGGCGCGGCGTGGAGCATGTTCCGAGGCAATAACGGGATGCTGGCCATTGTTGCTCTGGTGGCGCTGGTCATTCTTTATTTCACGCGACATCATTTCGATTCCCGCACACTGCTCGGCCAGACTGCTTTTGGCCTGATCATCGGTGGCATCGTCGGCAATCTGATCGATCGCGTTTTCCGGAAGCACGTCATCGACTTTCTGTATTTCTACATTCATCACCACGGCGAGACGCATGGTTTTCCGGCATTTAATGTCGCCGACAGCGCCATCTGCACCGGCGTGGCGCTGGTTTTCATTCTCACCTGGCGCAATGAACGCAGCGCCAAAGCGGTGGAAACTTCTCCGTCCAATTAAACGAATCGCCGAATGTCCGAACGCTCCGAAGTTCTGGTCATCGAAAAAACGCTTCCGTCCGAACGGCTGGATAATTTTCTGCGAACGAAATTCCCGGCGGTTTCCCGCGGCGCGATCCAGCGGCTGATTGAAGAAGGCCACATTCGCGTGAATGGCCGGAGGGTGAAACCCACTCACGCGCCGCACGCCGGCGAACAGGTCGAAGTGCATTGGCCCGAAGCGAAACCTGCCGAAGCGCAGCCGGAGGAAATTCCACTTCAAGTGCTTTTCGAAGACGCCTCACTGCTGGTCGTGAACAAACCCGCGGGTCTCGTTGTTCATCCCGCCGCCGGACACGAAGAACACACGCTGGTGAACGCGCTGTTGCATCATTGCAAAGGTCAGTTGAGCGGCATCGGCGGCGTGGCGCGACCGGGAATTGTGCATCGGCTCGACAAGGAAACCAGCGGCTGTCTCGTCGTGGCAAAAAACGATCCCACGCACATCGCGCTGTCCGCGCAATTTGCCAATCGCGAAGTGAACAAGATTTATCACGCGATTGTCTGCGGCGAAATCCCGCGCGATCAGGGCGAAATCCGCGCGGCGATTGCGCGGCATCCGTCGCATCGCAAACGCATGGCCGTCAGCGATGATTCCGGACGCGAATCGCGAACCAGCTATCGCGTGCTGGAGCGATTGCGTTCCGCGACGCTCGTCGAAGCGGTGTTGCACACGGGTCGAACACATCAGATTCGCGTTCACTTTCAGCATCTCGGATTTCCTTTGGCGGGTGATGAAACGTACGGTGCGCGGCAGAACCGGCGATTGAAAGAATTGACCGGCGTAGCCGCTGCGCGCGTGATGTTGCATGCGTTTCAATTGAGTTTCCTGCATCCAAAAACCCAGGAACGCATGACCTTCGAAGCCCCGCGCCCGGCCGACTTCAGCGATTTTCTGGCGGCACTGCGGTAGCGGTGAAAAACGGGTTTACGCGATTTCACGAATTGCCACGAAATCCAGCGAACAACTAGAAGCCCGTCACCATTTTCGATTCCCTCGCCCCGCAGCGAAGCGCGGGGACGGGTCAGGGGATTTTTGAGCTAAAATCCTCATCACCCCGGCCCTCTCATCCAACTTCGTTTTGGAGGAGAGGGAGTGATCAGCGATTGATTTGCGGTTGTTCAATTCGTTGTTGGTACCGCGAATTCGGGCAGCACCATTTTCCTGTTCTGATTCTTCACCGGGTTTCACCCCTGTTTAGTTCCGTTCGCTGCGGTTCTAGGTTGCACGGAACTTAGCGACGCTGTGTCGGCGTCGATTCAAACAACCAGGATCAATATGAAAAAATCAGCTTTTCAGTTCGGATTAATCTGCGCCGCAGCGGGCGCATTGTCGGTTTCAGCCATGGCGCAATCAGGTTCCACCGGTTCGGGTTCTGATTCACCCGGCGCTTTGGGATCAAGCGGATCCTCCAGTTCACAATCGCAGTCCACTGGCTCGGACACTTCAAGCAGTTCGGAATCATCCCGCACTTCGGACAGTGGGATGACCTCGCCTGGAAGCAGCACGAGCGATAACTGGAGCAGCAGCAAATTGAGCGCGACTGGACGCAGCAGCAGCAATCAGCAGGCATTGCGCGGCAGCAAATTGATGGGCGCGGAAGTCACGGATTCTTCCGGCGAACAGGTCGGGCGGATCGAAGACGTGATCGTGAATCCGACTTCCGGAAAAATTGAATTCGCGGTGATTTCGCGAAGCGGCCAGGGCGGCGCGGAATCGCCGGGAGGTTTAAGTTCGGGCAGTAATTCTGGAAGCACTTCCAGCCGCACGCCCGGAACGCGTAGTCACAGCGAGGACATGGGCGGGGCGCAAGGTGGAACGAGGTCAGACACAACTTCGATGGAAGGCTCCGCATCCAGCAGCGGCAAGCTGGTGCCGGTGCCCTGGTCGTTGTTACAGTCATCGTCAACCTCTTCCGCGACCAGCACGCGCTCGATTCCCGGCAGCGGCCAGCAGAGTTTCACGCTGAGCGTGGACAGCAGCAAACTGGACGCGGCCCCGGCGCTCAGTCGCGGAAGCTGGTCGGAGATTGGAAAATCAGGCTGGAGCCAGCGCGTGAATTCGTATTACGGCATCCCTGAATCCGGCACTTCTTCCACCGGCGCGGCGGAATCGCCTTCCGGTTCGAATACGGGGGCCGGCTCGTCCGGCGGCGACGGCGGATCGCGGTATTAAAAGAAATTCGGCTCATCAACGCGAAGCTCGTGAGAGCTTCGCGTTTTTTATTGATGTTGCATCGCAACCCGTTGCGTTTCGCCGGACGCCACGACGTTTGGTTTATTGAAACCGAGCGCCGTTTTTTTCTGTCTTTTAATTTGGCAGCAGTTTGAACCTTCGCGGAGAAATACGGGTATCACCTGATACTCACTCCAGTTGCTGGAGCGTTAACGTCATTTCGCTTCTGAAAGAAAATCGAGGGGACTGTTCGAGCAGAACAGTGGGACGGGAACGCACCACGCGTTATCGGGCTGCTTCGTTGGTGGATCAGAAAAACAAATCGGCCGTGAGTTCATTGCGGAACAAAATGCTTCCTGAACCTCGCCGTTGGCTTCCCGTGGCGGTGTTGCTGGCGGGATTGGGCCTGACGGTATTCGCCACGTATTACGCCGCCCGGAGTGTTCAGTTGCGCCGGATCGCGGCGCTGGACACGCAAGCGCAGGAAGCGCGGGCCGCGATTGAAACCCGCCTGGAATCCTATATCGCGCTGCTTCGCGGCATGGCCGGTTACTTCGCGGCCGAAACGAACGTGAGCAGCCAGAGTTTCGCCGCGTACGTGGATCGGCTTCGATTGGATAAATTCTATCCGGGCATCCAGGGAATCGGTTATTCGCATCGCGTTCAACCGGATGAAGCAGCGGCGCTTGAATCACTGTTTGCCAATCAGGGTTGGACGAATTTCCACATCTGGCCGGATTCACCGAGGTCGGAATATCATTCCATCATTTTCCTCGAACCACCGACCCGGCGGAATCTGGCCGCGATGGGATATGACATGTTCACCGATCCGGTGCGGCGGGATGCGATGGAACGTGCGAGAGATACCGGTCAGCCCGCGGCCTCGGGAAAGGTCTCGCTCGTGCAGGAAATTGACAACCAGAAGCAACCGGGCTTTCTCGTTTACACTCCCGTTTATGCCAATGGTGTGGTTCCGGAATCTGTTCCGGAACGCCGCGAGCGATTGAAAGGTTTTGTCTATTGTCCCTTGCGCATGGGCGACTTCCTGGAAACTGCGTTGCGCGCGCTGCCGATGCCGACAATGGAAATTCAGATTTATGACGGAACTCCGAGCCCCGAAAATTTATTGAACATCCGAACGCCCCCCGGCCAGCAGCCCGCATTTGGTGAGCAAGAGCAATTCTCGCTCACGGTTGCCGGACGTCCGTGGACGATTGTGCTGCGCGAACCGTCGCTGCGCGTCAGCGGCTGGTGGATTGCGCCGCTGGTTTTGCTCGGGGGCGCATTGCTGAGCCTGCTGTTTTTTTATCTCACTTTGTCCGAAGCGTCCGCGCGGCGTCGCGCCGAAGAAACTGCCGCGCGTTTGCGGGCTTCGGAAAATGCCTTGCGCCAGAGTGAAACGCGATTGCGGCTGATTCTGGAGAACGTGCGCGATCACGCCATTTTTTCCATGGACCTGAACGGTATTGTGACCAGTTGGAACAGCGGCGCAGAAAGGTTGTTTGGTTTTACGGATACGGAAGCGGTCGGGAAATCGGGCGCGGTTATTTTCACGCCGGAAGATCGCGACTCGCACGCGCCGGAGGAAGAAATGCGGCTGGCGCTGGAAAACGGGTTTTCGGGCGATGACCGCTGGCATCAACGCAAGGATGGTTCGCGGCTGTTTGTGAGCGGCGTGGTGCGGCCAATGGACGATGAATTCGGCAATCGCGTTGGATTTATCAAGGTCGCCCGCGACATCACGGATCGCTTGATGGCTCAGGAGCAGATTCGCAAAGAAAAGGAGTTTTCCGAGACGATCATCAATTCGTTGCCTGGCGTTTTTTATTTGTTTGATGAACACGGCAACTGGCTGCGCTGGAACGAAAACCTGGAAAAAGTCACCGGTTATTCCGGGGAAGAAATGCGAAAACATCTGCCGTGGGATTTTGTCGATCCGCAGGATCGTCCGCGCGTGGATGCCGGGCTTCGGCAGGTGATGGAGAGCGGAAGTTCGAGTTTGGATGCGGAAATTGTGACTCGCGACGGACGACGCATTCCGCATTTGTTTTTTGGGCGGCGAATTATTCTCGACGAACGGACGTGTGTGGTCGGGATGGGCGTGGACATCAGCGAACGCAAACGCGCAGAACAGGAACTGCGCGACGCCGAGGAACGTTTACGCAATTATACGACGGAACTGGAACTCCGCGTCGCCGAACGCACCGCGCACCTGCGCCAGAGTATTCAATCGCTGGAAAGCCTGTTGTATCACGTGGCGCATGATCTGCGCGGGCCGCTGCGCGCGATGGCCAGTTTTACAAAAATTCTGCTCGATGAATATGCGTCCGGCCTGGATGAACGCGCGCAGGATTACGCGCAGCGCATTTCCACGGCGTCGCATTTCATGGATGAGTTGGTTCAGGATTTATTGGCTTACGGCCATCTCACGCATTCGCAGATGGAGCTTTCAACCGTGTCGCTGGAACATTCCGTGAACGCCGTGTTGGAACAGCTTGCCGATGAAATTCAAACCAAAGGCGCGCGCGTGGTGGTGGAACATCCGTTGCCCAGCGTGAAAGGCAACGCCGCGGTGCTGAAACAAATCATTCTGAACCTCGTGGTGAACGCGCTGAAATTTGTGCCGACGGACCGGACGCCGGAGATTCGCATTCGCGCTGAACGGAACCAACGTGTCCGGCTTTGGGTGGGCGACAATGGCATCGGCATCAAGCCGGAATATCACGAACGGATCTTTCGCGTGTTCGAGCGATTGCACGGCGGTAATGAATATCCGGGCACGGGCATTGGCCTGGCGATTGTGGCCAAAGGCGTGGAAAGACTCGGCGGCACTGCGGGAGTGGAATCAAAGCTTGGCGATGGCAGCCGCTTCTGGATCGAACTGCCGTGCGGAGATTAGCCTGTCGTGCTCTGCGGCGATTCTCCTTTTCTTGACTGCATCGTTCCAGCACGCGAGTTTTGATCCGGCTGAAGCTGCGGGGAATCGCTCTGATTTCCGGATGTTTGGAGTTTTCAAATTGTATTTCATGGCTTACGGTTTTGATGTCAATGTCGGCCCAAGTCAACATCCTGCACGTCGAAGATGATCCCAACGATGCCTTGCTCTTCCAGCATGCGTGTCGCAAGGCCGGAGTGAGCTTCGAACTGCAATCGGTCAACGACGGCGATCAGGCGATTGCTTATCTGTGCGGCAGGGAAAAATTTTCGGATCGCGCGAAACATCCTGTTCCCGAGCTGATTCTTCTCGATTTGAAAATGCCGCGGCTGAGCGGTTTCGATGTTTTAGCTTGGCTGCGTAATGAAGGCGGCTACCGGAATGTGCCGGTGATCATTCTCACATCGTCCAATCACGAGAGCGACATCAAACGCGCTTACGATCTTGGCGCGAATTCGTATCTGGTGAAGCCGGTTGGTTTCGATGCGCTGGTGGAAGTGGCGCGGACGATTCACGGTTACTGGGTGCATATCAACGAGCGGCCCGCGGCGTCGTAATTGCGTCGAAATCGTCGGTTCGCCGATTTGATTTCTTTCGGTTTTCACCCCATAGCGCCGCTGCTTCCGACTGTTTCATGCTGGTCGTCGCCAAAGAATCCGAATTATGGAAGTCTATTTCAAAGACCTCATTTCCGAAGACGCGTCACTGGAAAAACTCGTCGATGATCTGTCGCGCGTGGTTCAGGGCGCAGACGATTTCGCGAAAGCCATCGGCGAAGATGTGCCCGAACGCACGCGCATCGAAGTTGCCGGACGATTGAATCATCTGAAAGCGCGCTGCCAGCATTTGAAAAATCAAGCGATGGCTGGAGCCAAAGCGACGGATAAAATCGTTCGGACAAATCCGTACGCATCGCTGGCGGTGACCTTTGGCCTCGGACTTATCCTTGGCGCGCGGCTGTTGCGAAAACGTTGAACGCTGTAGCGATTTCAGTGATGCGCGGTTGGTTTTTCCAAGTCTCTAATTCAATAGGGCGTCGCCGACTGCCAGTCGGCGATACAGCAGATTGGCAATCTGCGCTACGGTCACTGCGCGCTATTTCTTCTGCGAAATCGGGACGCGGCATCGCACCACGGTTCCGTCCGTCTCGCCGGGTTTGATCTCCACAGTCGCTTCGATCAGGTTGGCGCGGTAATTCATGATGCGCAATCCCATGCCGGCATTTCGACTTACCACGGACGGAAACGGAGAACCATTGTTGCGAATCGTCAGCATCAGCGCGTCGCCATTCATTTCCAGTGCGATACTGACGCGGTCGGCTTTCCCGTGCTTGATCGCGTTGGTCAAAGCTTCCTGCGTAATCTTGTAAAGCTGCCGAACGACATTGGCTTCCAGCGGCGGCACGTCTTTATCCGCTTCAAAACGACAGGCGATCTTGAACGAGTTTTTCGCGTGCCGTGAAAGTTCCTTCAACGCGTCCGGCAACGCTTTGTCACGGAAGTCCAGCGTCGCCAGGTCGTGGGCGACATCGCTGGCATGTTCCATCGCCTGTTCGATGAGCTTGTGAATTTTTCCCGCTTCCTTCGCGTCGCTGAAACCTTCTTTGGCCAGCTTCAATTGAAGACCTTTGACCATCAGCGCCACACCCGACAACCGCTGCCCAAGATCGTCATGCAAATCCAGACCGATCCGGCGACGCTCTTTTTCGGTGATTTCGAGAAGTTCATGTTCGAGACGATGACGCTCGACCATCGCGGATTTCAATTGCGCGTTCGCTTTGGAAAGCGCTTCCGTGCGGTCGCGCACGCGGGTTTCCAGTTCCTCGTGCGAGCGGCGCAACTCCGCTTCCGCTTGCTTCAATCGCGTGATGTCTGTGATCGAACTCAGCCAGCCGCTGATGTTATCGAAGCCATCGCGCAGCGGCGTGACCAGAATCAGCACGTCGAAACGGTCGCCATTTTTGCGGCAATAGCGGGATTCAAAACCGTCCGACGGCGCGTGGCCATCGATCACTTGCGTGAGCAGCACAGTAATATTTTCCAGATCTTCCGACGGCCAATAAACAAACGGCGGTTTCGCGCCGATCAGTTCGTCCTCGCTCCAGCCGACCATTTCGCAGAATGCAGGATTCACGTAAGTCTGGCGGCCTTCGAGATTCACGACCGCGATTCCGGAGGGGATCGAATTTTCAATCGCGTGACGGAACGCGTGTTCTTCCCAGAGTTTTTTCTCCGCCTGCTTGCGCGCGTGACGGACTTCCGCGTCGCGCAATTCGCGCTCCACCGCTGGTGCCAGACGCGTGAGATTATCCTTCATCACGTAATCGTGCGCGCCGGCTTTCATCGCGGCGACCGCGGTATCATCCGTGATGTGGCCAGAAACAATGATGAAGGGAAGATCCAGCCCTCGACCTTTGACCAGCGCCAGCGCGCTCAAGCCGTCAAAACCGGGCATGACGTAATCCGCGATGACTACATCCCAATCGTGCCGATCCAGCGCCTGGTTCAAGGCGTCGGCCGTTTCAACCCGTTCAGTGGCGAGATTGAATCCGGCGCGTTCAAGCGCCAGCTCCAGCAGCGCGGCGTCGCTTTCCGAATCTTCGACCAGCAGCACGCGCAAGAGGCGGCGGACTGCGTTCATGTGGTGGTGGGAACAGGTTCGTTGAGCATCAGCCAATAAAGCCCGAGCTGGCCGACGGCATCGACGAAGGCCGAAAAATCCACCGGCTTCTGCACGTAACTGTTCGTGCCCAGCTTGTAGCTGCGAATCACATCCTGATCTTCGTTCGAGGAAGTCAGCACCACGACCGGCAGCAGCCGCGTGCGTTCATCCGCGCGAACGCGGCGCAATACTTCCAATCCATCGATCTTCGGCAGCTTCAGATCGAGCAGCATCACGACAGGCATTTCAGCAACGTTGCGTCCGGCGTAGTTGCCCGTTCCGAACACGTAATCCAAAGCCTCCGCGCCGTCGCGGGCGACGATCACGTCGTTGGCGACGTTGTATTTCTTGAGCGCGCGCAACGTGAGGAATTCGTCGTTGGAATTGTCTTCAACGAGCAGGATGGTTTTTTTACTCATGAGAACTTCGGGACTGAATCATACAATAGAATGGTATCAGGGAAAGGCGCAAGTCATGCCAGATGCCCCTCGGCGGAAAGGGCGTAACTTGACACCCGCACCCGTTTCAATTCCCTCGCCCCGCAGCGAAGCGCGGGGAGAGGGGATTTTGAGCTAAAAACCTCCTCACCCCGGCCCTCTCTTTCGGCTTCGCTCGGAAGAGAGGGGGTGATCAGACCTTTTGAATTTCGAAAGTTCAATCCGTGGTTTGGTGCGGGTGCCAGGTTGTGCCCCGGGGGAAAGGCCTTGAAAATGGATAAAGTGCCGCCTTCGTGGAACGAAAGGATTCAACACGCGCCGTTCGGCAGGGAAAAATAAAACGTGGCGCCCGCGTCCGGCCGGCCTTCCGCCCAGACCCGGCCGCCGTGACGATTGATGACCCGCTGCACGATAGCGAGCCCGACGCCCGAACCGGGAAAATCGCTGGGCGAATGCAGACGCTGGAAAACACCAAACAGCCGGTTTGCATAGGTCATGTCAAAGCCCGCGCCATTGTCGCGAATGAAGAACGCGGGTTCGGGAGTTTCAGTCTTGCCGAATTCAATCGCGGCTTCAGGTTTTTTTCCGGTGAACTTCCACGCATTGCGCAAAAGATTGTCCAGCACCAGCCGCATCAGGCGCTCGTCACCCTGGGCGCAAAGCTGTGAGGCGATTTTGACCTGAACCTCGCGGTTGGGATCTTCTTTTCTCAGGCCGGTGACAATCTCCTCGCCCATCTGGCTGAGGTTGATCGTGAGATTCCGAATTTCACTGCGTGAAACCCGGGAGAGCTTGAGGAGATCGTCCACCAGCTTGTCCATCTGCGAACTGGCATCGCTGACGCGCCGGAGAAAATCCTGCCCGCGCGCATCCAACTGCGCGGCGTATTGCTCGGTAAGCACTTCCGTGAATCCGCGAACCGCCCGCAGCGGCGCCCGCAGATCGTGCGACACGGAATAACAGAACGCTTCGAGTTCTTTGTTCGCCGCCTGAAGTTGTGCGGTGCGTTCCTGCACGCGCTTTTCGAGTTCAGTCGTCAAGCGCAGCAATTGTTCCTCCGCGCGCTGCCGTTCGGTAATGTCCACCAGCAGAATGTAAATTCCATCCACTGCGCCCTCCCGATCGTAGCGCGGAATGTAATTCACCTGCGCGACGCGTTCCGTGCCATCCGAATGGACGCGCTTGCTTTGGAACACCTGCTTGTTTCCCGCCAGCGCGGCTTCGATCCGCGGGCGCATTTCTTCATAATTTTCCTCTCCAAGAACTTCACGCATCGTGTGTCCGACGAGTGCGCCGGCGCCGCTGCCGTACCAGTTTTCGTATGCGTCATTGTGAAAACAGTAACGCTCGTTTTTGTCCACATGCGCGATCAAAGCGGGCACGGCGTCACAGACTAACTGCAAGTCGGCCCGGCGATCTGCTTCCGAAAGGGGAAACCGCTTAACGGCATGATTTTGCTCAGTGATGCTCATCCAACAATTCGCCCGGGAAATCTGCCGTTCTGAAATCGCCGGACATATAGGGTGAAAACCCTATCGCCAAACGAAAACGCGCGGCGGAACTGCGCGGCAGGCTGAAATTTTTTACAACGAAGAAACAAAAGGAACGGAGAATTGGCTGAATTTTTTCTTGGTTGATGGGTTGTAAAGTTCGACTTGGAAAGCGGCGCTGAAGCAACCGCACTCCAAACGCTGCGCGCAAAGTCGTCGCGCTCGATGCTCGCGACAGCGTTTGGAGTGCGTGTGCTTCAGCCGAATCCATGCAGTGGGAATGGGGAGCGCGCCCGCCTCGGGCGCAATCAGCCGCGCCCTCGCGGCTGATTTTTGAGGCGTGAAATGGACAAGCCGTTTGGTGCTGGCGTGAACCCTTATGTTCGGCGTGAGAGCGCGCCGAACTGCAGCCGAGGCGGCTGCGCTCCCCGAACAATGAACTGCATCGTTCCGGTTTAGCACCGCTTTTATGTGTTGGCCAAAGACGACGAAGTTCGGGTTATGGATTCTTCGTTCCTTGGTTGTTCAACTACGGTGTTCTGCGTTCCTTAATCCAGATGAAAAACCTCAGCCAATGGTTTGCACACCGGCGCGTTGTCCGGCTGCACCTCCATCAACGGCGCCATGTAGGCCCACCATTTCTGGACAATCTCCGTTTGTGGAAGCGCATCCGCAGTGTGATTGTCGCTCAGCTTCTGAACCGCAAACAGCGTCAGCGTTTCTTCATCCAGGAAAATGGAATAATCCGAAATGCCGGCTGAACGCAGTTCGCGGGCCAGTTCAGGCCAGATTTCGTCGTGCCGCCGACGATATTCAGCGACATTTCCCGGCTTGAGTTTCATTTTGAAAGCATTGCGTTTCATAGAAGAAGTGATCGCGAGAAAACCGCATTCAGGCTGGAAAAACAAACCTATTCATTGCGAGCCGGACTTGGAACTTGGAGTTTGGAGTTTGGAACTTTAACTTGCCACAATGTCGGACGCGCTGGTTATCAATGAAATCTACCTCAGCCTGCAGGGCGAAAGCACCTTCGCGGGGTTGCCGTGCGTTTTCATTCGGCTGACCGCGTGCAATCTCCGCTGTTCCTATTGCGACACCGCCTACGCATTCACCGAAGGCGGGAAAAAGTCTCTGACCGAAATCCGCGCGGAGGTTCATCGCCTCGGCGAACCGTATTCCAACCCGCAACAGCAAACCCAACATCCGAAGCTTCCGCTCGTTGAATTGACCGGTGGCGAACCGTTGCTTCAAAAAAATGCGCTGCCGCTGATGACACAGCTTTGCGATGACGGTTTCACGGTGCTGCTCGAAACCAGCGGCGCACATGATATTTCGAAAGTTGATCCCCGCGTACGGCGCATCATGGATTTGAAATGTCCGAGCAGCGGCGAAGCGGAGCGGAATCGCTGGGAGAACATTTCGCACTTGAAAGCCATCGACGAAATCAAGTTTGTCATGGGCACGCAGGAAGATTACGACTGGGCGAAACAGAAAATCGCGGAACACCAGCTGGCCGGCATTTGTTCGCTATTGTTTTCGTGGGTGCATCCGCTCGCGCCGGAGCAGCAGGACAAATCGCTCAAGCGCGTTCCGGCCGGGCTGACGCCGATCACGCGGGAGCAACTTGTGGAAAAAATTATCGCTGATGCATTGCCCGTGCGCTTCCAACTCCAGATGCACAAAATCATTTGGCCGCCGGAACAACGCGGGGTGTGAAATCAAAGTCTTTTAACCACGGATGAACACGAATAAACACGAATGGGAAACGAGTTCACACGAATTGCACCGATTTTCGCAAATTCCAGAAATCCAAAACAATTCGCGTGAATTCGTGCAATTCGTGTGAACGTCGTTCTGAATCCATGTCCATCGGTGTTCATCCGTGGTTGAAATTTCCGTCATGAACAAAACGGCCGAAACCCTGCAACTGCTGCGCGATTACGAATCGCGCAATGTGCTGTTCACGGAGCCGGACGGGTCGTGGCCGATTGTCTGGGAAAAGGCGAAGGGCGTTCATGTGTGGGACGCCGATGGAAAAAAATATCTCGATCTCACCGCCGCGTTTGGTGTCGCTGCGGCCGGCCATGCGAATCCGCGCGTCGTCGAAGCAGGACAGAAACAAATGGCTACGCTGCTGCACGCGATGGGTGACGTGCATCCGCATTCGCGCAAAGCGGAACTCGCGCGCGAGTTGAGCCGGGTCACATTCGAACGCTGGACAGCTCCGGCAGGTTCCGAGATTCGCGGATCAGGTTTGGAATTGTGGTCACGAGAATCGCCGCCGCCGAATTCAAAGCCCGAAACTCAAAACGCGAAACCGCAGGCCGGCAAAACCATCTTCTGCAATTCCGGTTTCGAAGCCGTTGAAGCCGCGCTCAAGACCGCCATTCTCGCCACGGGCAGACATGGCGTGATTGCGTTTCAAAACGGTTATCATGGGCTGGGTTACGGAACGTTGAATGCGACGCAGCGCGAACATTTTCGCGGGCCGTTCAAAATGCAGTTAAAGGAGTTCGGCCACTTCGTTCAATTCCCAAGCAAGCCCGCGGATCTCGCGGTGGTTGAGTTGTTGATTCGGCGATTATTTCAACGCGGCTGGATTGGCGCGATTCTCGTGGAGCCGATTCAAGCGCGCGGCGGCATCAACATTCCGCCGCCTGAATTTCTTCCCATGTTGCGCCGCCTGTGCGACGAACACAAAGCGCTGCTGATTCTCGACGAGATTTACACTGGCTTCGGGCGTACCGGGAAATGGTTTGCGTGCGAACACAGCGGCGTGATTCCCGATGTGATTTGTCTGGGCAAAGCTTTGACCGGCGGGTTTCCGTTGTCGGCTTGCGTGGGCCGTGCGGAAATCATGGACGCGGCGTGGCCGGCGTCGCACGGCGAAGCGATTCACACCAGCACGTATCTGGGGCATCCGGTTGGTTGCGCGATGGCTCTGGCGCAGATTGCGGAAATTGAAAGCGGTGAGTTGCCGGAACGCAGCGCGAAGCTCGGTGAGGTTTTACTGCAATGGCTGGAAGCCTTGATCTCCAATCCCAAATTGCAAATCCGCAGTCGCGGTCGCGGTTTGATGGCGGGCGTGGAATTACGTTTGCCAAACGGCGAACCCGCGACCGAAGCCGCGATTCACGCAATCAAAGCCATGCTGCAACGCGGATTCATTCTGCTGCCGGAAGGCGAACACAGCAACGTGATCAGCTTCACGCCGCCGCTGACGATTTCCAAAACGCAACTGGGCGAAGCGGTTGCAGCGCTGGCGGATATTTTGAAACACGAATGAACCGGGAAACTTTTCGACACGGATTTCACGAATTTTCACAGATTAAAAACTCAATTTCTCATCCGTGAAAATCCGTGAAATCCGTGTCTATCGCCGGTCTCGTATGAATCAGTGTAATTTTTCATGAAGCTTTCTGAAATGCGCGAGCTGCTGGCGCGGGAAAATATCCAGCTCACCAAATCGATGGGGCAGAATTTCCTGCACGACGCGCATCAGCTTCAGCGCATCGTGGACGCCGCCGAACTGACACGGCGCGACAAGGTGTTGGAGATTGGCCCGGGCCTCGGACCGCTGACCGAATTGTTGTTGGAAAAAGCCGGTGAGGTGCTCGCCATCGAACTGGACGCGCGTCTCGTTGATTTTTTACAAAAGAGTTTCGGTCTGGAATCTCAGGCCGCGCCCGATGGTGAATCGCTGACGCAATCAGCGACTGAAACGGTGGAGAGCGAAGGCGGCGTTCTGGGTTTGCTGCACGAAGATGCCCTGGGTTTTTTGAAACGCGAACAGCGCGACTGGCGCGACTGGAAGCTCGTGGCGAATCTGCCTTACTCCGTGGCGTCGCCGATTCTCGTCGAGCTCTCGCAAGGCGAACGTTCGCCCGAACGCCTCGTTGCAACGCTGCAACTCGAAGTCGCCAAACGACTCATGGCCAAAGCGGATGATGAGGATTACGGCATTTTGACATTGCTCGTGCAGATTGATTTCGAGCCGCGCGGCTGGTTCAAGATTCCGTCGAGTTGTTTTTTTCCGGAGCCGGGTGTGGATTCCGCGTGTGTTTGCCTGATCCGCCGTCCGCAACTTTTGCTGAATGTTGAACAGCGAAAAGTTTTCATTCGCCTGGTGAAGCTGGCGTTTTCGCAGCGCCGCAAGATGATGTTGAAACTGTTGAAACAGCAATGGCCGCTGGAAAAGCTGACGGCGGTGTTCGCGACGTTGAATATCTCACCGCAGGAACGCGCGGAGAAATTGAGTCTGGAGCAGTTTGTGGAACTGACGAAGCTGCTGGCGTGAAAATGGAGTGGACGAAAATTGTGTTTATGCCAGATGCAATTCGAGGTCAGCAGTTAACAGAAAAAAGATTTTCAACGATGGTTCAGGCTGGCAGGTTCGTTCCGCGGGAACCGAAGAGGACGCGAAGGAAAGTCACGTCCGGCCTTCGCGAGACGTGGTAACAATCTTAGAAAATGATTTCACGCAAAGCGGCTATTATTCTATTCGTCGTCGGCATTTTGTTGGGATATCTAACGGGCACAGATGGGGGGCTGGATTTCCTGAATGGATGGGAAGTGGTAATGCTGGGGTTTTGTTTTTTCTTTGTTTTTATCTTGATCTGCCGTTTTCTCGAAAATTTGATGGGCCGGGGTTTGAATTTTTTCATCCATGTGGCTAAACCAAATGCATCGGTCAGACGCTTTGAAAGGGTGGGTTCAAAGTTTTTTTGGATGATGGGTTTTATTTGGCTTGGGCTGGGAATAGGGCTGTTTGGCTTTTGTCTGATCGCGCGGTCCGCAAACTGGTTTGCTGGCATGTGCTTTTTCGCGGCCGGTACTGGCTTGATTGCTGGAGAATGGATCGCGACGAAATTATTGAAACAACATGCCTGAAGAGATCTTTGACGTCGTGAACGAACGCGATGAAGTGATTGATCGCCAACCGCGCAGCGAAGTGCATCGACTCGGTTTGCTGCATCGCGCGGTGCATGTGCTCGTATTCAATTCGCGCGATCAGGTGTTTCTCCAGAAACGCTCAATGAAAAAAGATCGGCATCCGGGCGTTTGGGATTCTTCAGCGTCCGGCCACGTTGATTCCGGCGAACACTATGACGCGACGGCGATTCGCGAAGTGCGGGAGGAAATCGGACTCAACCTCAAGGAAACGCCGCAACGGTTGTTCAAAATCGATGCGCGCGAAGAAACGGATCAGGAATTTGTCTGGGTCTATCGCTGCGAAGCGGAAGGACCGTTTGATTTGAACGCGGAGGAAATCGAACGCGGCGGCTGGTTTGCGCCGGAGGAAGTCACGCGCTGGATCGCTGAACGCCCGCAGGATTTCGCTCCAGCCTTTGCTTACATCTGGAAGCAAAACCACTGTGACAACCGCTGAATACGCGAAATACGCGGAATTTTCAGAAACAGTTCGGAGGTCTGAGTTTTCAATTCTGATACCGCGTATTTCGTGTATTCAGCGGTTCACTTCAGCGGTGAATCCGCCGAGCGTTCCACGAGATGCAGCAGATTCCCTTCAGCATCGGAAAAGAACAGCACGCGTCCACCGCCGCCCGCGGGTTTGATTTCATCGGTGAAAATCGCGCCGCGTTTTTCAAGTTCAGCTTTTGCGGATTCGATTGAATCCACTCGCATTGCGACATGCCGCCAGCCGTTCAGCTTGTTATTCGCCGTTTCGCTGAGTGCGAAATCTCCGGCGTAGATTTCGATCATCATTCCGCCGGGCAAACGCAGCAAAAACATGGGGGGCGTCTGTCCGTTGCTGAACACGACCTGCGCGTCGAGGATTTTCACATACCAATCCTTCAACGCCGCCGGATCGCGCGCCGCCAAACCAAGGTGTTCGAGCGAGAAATTCATGCGCGAGTTGTAGGCGGGAACGTGTTTTCGCGCACGGATTTTCTGCAACGGGAAAACTCCGGGCCATGCGCTTGACCTGTCGTAGGGCCTCCGTTAGGTTGCGCACCAGAGAATAAATCTTTATGCAAAATTTTTTAGTGCCAATGGTGGTCGAGCAAACGGGACGCGGTGAACGCGGCTATGACATTTACTCCCGGCTCCTGGTTGACCGCATTGTGTTTCTCGGCACGCCGGTCGATGACATGGTGGCCAATCTCATCATCGCGCAATTGCTTTTCCTCCAAATGACCGATCCGAAAAAGGACATTCATCTTTACATCAATTCTCCCGGCGGCAGCGTCACGGCCGGACTCGCGATTTACGACACGATGCAATTTCTCACCTGCGACGTGAACACGTACTGCATCGGCCAGGCGGCGAGCATGGGCGCGGTGCTGCTCTGCGGCGGAGCGAAGGGCAAACGCTATTCGTTGCCGAACGCGAACATCATGATTCATCAGGTGCTTGGCGGCGCGGAAGGTCCGGCGAGTGACGTGGAAATCCGCGTCAAATACATGCTCAAGCTCAAGCAGCGATTGAATGGAATTATTTCCAAGCACACCGGCAAATCGATTGAACAGGTAGAGAAAGATTGTGATCGCGATAATTTCATGAGCGCCGAGGAAGCCAAGGCTTACGGCCTGGTCGATGAAGTCGTCCAATCGCGCAAAGAAATTCCGGGCATGGACGAGCGCGCGACCAGCCTGATCGACAAGAAGGAATAACGTGGCGCGTCCGACGAACATTACCCTGTGCAGTTTCTGCGGCAAATCGCATGCGGAAGTCAAAAAACTGATCGCCGGTCCCGG
Organism: Verrucomicrobiia bacterium; assembly: GCA_035765675.1. Classification (GTDB taxonomy): domain Bacteria; phylum Verrucomicrobiota; class Verrucomicrobiia; order Limisphaerales; family DASXHY01; genus DASXHY01. The sequence continues at coordinate 2,732 of DASTXC010000162.1, read as the reverse complement.
CGTTTATATCTGCGACAACTGTGTTGTGCTCTGCAAAAACGTGCTCGATAAAGAGTTCGCGACGCAGACGAAAAAACACAAGACGCGGGTCAACGTTCCGAAACCGGTCGAGATTAAACGCCAGCTCGACAAGCACATCATTGGACAGGAACACGCCAAGCGCACGCTCGCGGTCGCTGTTCACAATCATTACAAGCGCATTATCCTCGAACCCGCGGAATTGCCGGATGATGAAAATGGCAAAGAGAATTCCGCTCCGGCGCAGTCATCACAACCGCCGGAAGTTGAAATCGAGAAGAGCAATATTTTGATGATCGGACCGACCGGTTCGGGAAAAACACTGCTCGCTCGCACGCTGGCGAAAATTCTCGATGTGCCGTTCGCGATTGCCGACGCCACCACGCTCACAGAAGCGGGCTATGTCGGTGAAGACGTGGAGAACATCATTCTGCGGTTGCTGCAAAATGCGGATTACGACGTAAAACGCGCCCAGCGCGGAATCGTTTACATCGATGAGATCGACAAAATTTCGCGCAAGACGGAGAACGTTTCGATCACACGCGATGTTTCCGGTGAGGGCGTGCAGCAGGCATTGTTGAAAATTCTCGAAGGCACGGTTTGCAATGTTCCACCGCAGGGCGGTCGCAAACATCCGCAGCAGGAATACATTCGCGTGAATACCGCGGACATTCTGTTCATCTGCGGCGGCGCTTTTGTGGGATTGGAACGCATCGTTCAGCGGCGGCTCGGAAACAATGTCATGGGATTTCGCGCAGCGGAAGAAGGTTTCAAGACCGCATCGATCAACCGTCAGCAGATTCTTCAGCACGTTGAGCCGGAGGACATCTTGAGCTTTGGTTTCATTCCGGAATTCATCGGGCGATTGCCGATGGTTTCCGTGCTCGGTGAATTGAACGAAGACCAGATGGTTTCGATTTTGACGGACACGCGCAACGCGTTGACCAAGCAATACGCGAAGCTGATGATGATGGAAGGCGTGGAGCTGGAATTCACGCCGGATGCGCTTCGCGAACTGGCGGCGCAGGCGATCAAGAAAGGCACCGGCGCGCGCGCCTTGCGCAGCCTTCTGGAGAAGTTGATGCTCGATGTGATGTACGATGTGCCGAGCAGCGATGATATTTCGCAGGTGAAGATCACCAAAGCTGTCGTGACCGGCCAATCCAAACCTCTGATTCGCCGCAAGACGGATAAAGCGGCTGCCTGAGTGATCTCTTCGCAGATGACGATATTTCCGAGTTGCTCGCCTGTGACTCTTCAAACGCCGTCAGATCTTGTTTGGGACTCGCCAGGAAAACGGCTGAACCCACTTTCACGCTCGCGCTGAATCCGTTCTGAAAAACCGCGTTCGTTGCGTTGACGAACAAGAGGGAACTTTCTAGTGTTGAGTCCGGATTTTCACCCCGGAACCAAAACGATTACCAATATGCCTCCTAAAGCCGAAAAAGCTGTTGCTGACAGCAAAAATTCTGACGCGAACAAACTCGCGGCCGCTCGCCAGCGCGATCTCGATGCCGCCATTTCAACCATCACCAAAGCCTATGGTGACGGCAGTATCATGCGGCTCGGCGATGCCCATGCGTTGAAACAGATTGACGTGATTCCCACGGGCGCGCTGGCTGTGGATCTGGCGCTCGGCGTCGGTGGTGTTCCGCGGGGGCGTGTGGTTGAAATCTTTGGTCCCGAATCGTCCGGCAAAACCACGTTGATGCTGCATGTCATTGCCAACGCGCAAAAGGCCGGCGGACTGGCGGCATTCATTGATGCGGAACACGCTCTCGATCCGGCCTATGCAAAAAAGCTGGGCGTGAATCTCGACGACCTTTTGGTTTCGCAGCCGGACAGTGGTGAGGAGGCGTTGACGATCTGCGAAACGCTGGCGCGCTCGAACGCGCTGGATGTGATCGTAGTGGATTCCGTCGCGGCGCTGGTTCCGAAAGCCGAGTTGGAAGGCGAAATGGGCATGGCGACGATGGGCATGCAGGCGCGATTGATGAGCCAGGCGCTGCGCAAACTCACGGCGATTTTGAACAAGTCCAAAACCACTTGCGTATTCACGAATCAACTTCGCGAAAAAGTCGGCGTGATGTTCGGCAACCCGGAAACCACACCCGGCGGCAAAGCGTTGAAATTTTACGCGAGCGTCCGCATTGACATCCGTCGCAAGGACACTCTGAAAGACGCGACCGGTGCTGCGGTAGGCAATCACGTGAAAGTTAAGATTGTCAAAAACAAGGTGGCGCCGCCGTTCACCGAAGCGGAGTTCGACATCATTTACAATCACGGCATCAACAAAGAAGGCAGCATTCTCGACATGGGAATTGCGAATGGCGTGGTTGATAAAAAAGGTGCGTGGATTCAATTCAATGGCGAGTTGATCGGGCAGGGGAAAGATGCCGCGCAAAAGGCGCTCGTGGAAAAACCGGAACTGGGAAAGAAAATCGTGGAAGCCATCATGGCGAAGCGTTCGGGCGTGGTTCCAACGGCAGCAGCGGCCTAAGCGTCGTGATTTATCGGAAGCGCCCGTGGATCAGCCGGGCGTTTCCGAAGCAGTTTTGACCGGACGGCTGATTGCTTCTTTCTTCAATCATTTCCAGGCTTCGAGGAGAATTAAAAATGGTTTGAAAAAGATGACAATTTGTACTTGCACATCCTTGCCTTCGTGCTTAATTACGCCCCAATAAGTTGCCAGTATGGCTTGTAACTATCTGCAT
>DASTXC010000161.1:0-19487 GCA_035765675.1 Verrucomicrobiia bacterium | reverse complement strand
AAAAGCCAATGCCAGAGGGTAACGAACTCGTCCGCGCCACGGTCCTGCCACCTGCAGGCGGCAGGACCGTTCCATCTTTCCAAGCCATGCTTCACAAGCAAGGTTAGATGAAAATTCAGATACAAGAGGGCCGGGGTGAGGGTTTGTTTTGAAGATCTGTTCTGACCAGCCTCTTCACTCAATCACAGAGAAATTCAACGACAGCGGTTTGCCGGAAGTGGTTCCGTGCCGCGGCGTTGCGGTAATAACGTGTTCGCCCGAATTGAAATGCGATGCGGAATAATCATACGCTGGTGAATCCCCAATTCCCGGACCCGCCTTGCACTCGCCAAGGCTGTAAGGCCATTCGGTGCGCGTGATCGTCGAGCCGTCCAATTCCAGAATGACTGCGTCCATTACCAGCGGACTGATATTGGCGCGAATGGTGAGATGAGCCGGGAGCTTCGAGCGATCCAGAGCAGCATTATTCGGAATTGGATCAAATCCAGGAACCGGCGCGTCAGTTTCCGTATCAATCAACGTGAAATTCCTGGTGCTTCCGGCGATGACTTTCGGGCTGGTCGCCGGTTTGAGCCAATGAATCTGTGTGAACGCGCCGTTGCGCGCGACATCCCAGATTTCAAATCGCACCCAGTTGGCGTTCGAAAGATCGGCCGCAATAAAAAGCGATTGCGTCTGAAATTCGGTTTTGTCCGTCAGCGATTGTTTCAATTTGTGAACCCCCGCGGCGTCGCCCCACGTGATTTCCGCAAACGCCGGAGGGAAATACCATTCCACCTTCGCCGAAACCCCATTGGTTTCTGCCGACCAGGAATAGATCAACAGCTCACCGGTGGTGGTGAAGAAATCTCCGTTGCGAATGCAATCCACAACGCTCGACCAGTTCGTTTTCGAAGGGAGCGCGGGAAGCTTCAGATAGTTCGCGTTCATGTGCGTGTAGATTTCGTGGCTCGGATCGAGAGCGAAGGTGTCCACTTCTCCCAGCATCGATTTCCGATAACCCCATTGCGCGGTATCATCCATCAGTTGGAACGAGCGGAATCCAAGGCGATCTTTGGAGAAATCCATCGGCATCGCTTTCCAATCGCCTGCCTGAAATGAATCGTCCTGATAAAACGGTTCGTTCACAAAAGAATCCGGTGTCAAACGCGATCCTTTGACGCGCGGATGCGAACTCCACGCAATGCCGCCTTCATCCTGCAACAACCGCATCATGTGATCCGTGTCGCCGATCTGATAAAGGGTGGGATACGTCACGCCGTTGACGGTGGCGTTGGTCAATTTGTAAGCGCGATCGCCCTGACCCGGCCAGCCGGTGAAATAGACCGGATGCGGAAACATGTAAGACCAATGGCCGGGGAAGAGATGATTGTATTCCTCGCCGGGAATCAGCAGGAATGAGTCATCGGAATTCGCCTGCAGGAGTTCGAACATCGCGGACAATTCCTTCAGCCGCTCCGATTCATTGTTGAAGGTGTGACCCGGTCCATGAAATTCCATCGGTTGAATGATCTGCAGGCCCAGGGATTTCATGGTTTTTTTGAATGACGTGAGCGCATCGCGGCCATGGAGATGATTGTCCGTGAATTCCGGATGAAAATGTTCGGCCATCGTGTAGTGACCGGGAATGGATTTGAACGAATCGCCGTGCGTGTAATTGAGAAGCCGATCCAGCGTCGCCTCCGGCTTTTCTGAACTCAGCACCAGGAAAACATCCATCCGCTGCGTCGAACCGATCGGCGCATCGATCCACGGTCGATACCGGAAATCCGCGGAATGCGACATGTGCGTTCCGATGAAATGTTTTCCGGCCTGAACGAAACCGTAGTTGTCGCTTTGGTCGGTGGGATAAATCGCCGCATGCGGTGGCGGCATGACGCCCAATGTCCCAGCACCGCCGGAAACAGTTCCCAGAATCGCGCGATGTTTCACTTTCAGCCGCGCCGCTTCACCCGGTGAAATTTTCGTGAAGGATGACGCGGGAACGTTTTGAAACTGGCCATTGCCGTCCTTGAAATCCACAGTTTGAAAATCCGCGTAGAACAATGAATCGTGAATGAACGCGACCCACGGCTGATCAATCCGCATCGAACCCTGGATGTGAAGGAGCGGGCTGCCGGAATAAACAATGCAATCGAGATCGCCGGAATACGGGCCGATGTTCAGGCCGGAAAAAACCACACGCGTTCGCACGGGACTTTCGCTGATCACGCGGACGGTTTTCGGATTGAGACTGGAAAGTGCGACCACGGGTGCCGGCTCGTTGGCATCGACGCGATCGAAGAAAATGTAAGGCCAGCCGGCCTTGTGATAGCGCGATCCAAACGTCACGCGAAATTTCGGATCGACCTGGCGCGCGATTTCCCGGAAAGGCGCTCCCGATTGCGCGGCTGTTTCCAGCGAACCAAGCAAAGCCTGGCCGGGTTTGAGATTGAATCGAACGCGATACGAAGCACCGTTTTTGTCGGCCCACTGAATCGCGAGAGAATTCGTGTCCGCTTGAGAAACACGGATTGAACTATTCGAATCATATTTCGAAAGATCAACCTTGGCCGGTGTTGCCTTCGAAACCGTGACTGCGACGGCTGTGCTGATATTCGTTCCGAACGGATTGCTGACGATGACATCGTAGTTCCCGGAATCGTTCAGCGTCGCGGTGGTGAATGTGAGCGATGATTGAGCCGAACTTTTTGTTTTCAGAAGCGAACCATTTTTTCGCCATTGATAATGAACCGGCCGCGTTCCCAGCGCACGGGCTTCCAAAACAAGCGTGGAACCTTCGAAAACATTCGAGCCGGGCGAAACGATCAGCGGTTGAATTTCCGGAGCGGCATTCGCAGTGAAACCCGTCACCTGCACTTCATCAATGCGAATCTTGCCTGCGTCCGGAGGAATCTCGCCAAAAAATCCCAGCGCAGTGATGTCGGCGCCTGGGAGCGATTCCGCGCGATTCGCAGCGAGGGTCAAGTTGTTCGTGTTCAACCGCCGCCAGGACGCGGCCCCCGGTTCGAACTGAAAGGTGTTCAAGCTCCACGCGTCGTCGTCGCCATGGTGATGAAATGTTTTTGCTGATACGAACCATTGATTGCCCACGCAGACCGCGATTCGTTCGGTCGAAGCCGAGGATTCATTTCTGGTGTAGAACGACACTTCCGAAAGGGTTCTGCCAGCGAAGTCAGAAGGTGCGTCTGTCCAAGTCAGGATATTGCTCACGCGATTTCCTGCGCCCAGAACCAGATAGCCGATTCCATCGGAAGCCGCGCCCATGGGACCATGCGAAAGCGTGGGGGAATCGCTGTCCGGGGTTGAAGTGGTGAAATCCGTGACGCGGCCATTGTTCAAAGCGAACGCGTGCCAGCCGGCTTTTCCAAGCGGCGCGTTGTCGGAAACTTCGGCGTTGAAATGTTCGGTAAGAAGTGTTGTGGCGTTTGCAGATTCGCAGGAGCCAGCCAGTGCGAGGCACGCAGCGATGAGGCGGGCCAACCCGCGGCCAGGACGTTTGAAACGAAAAATCTTCTTTGTTCCCATAAAACGCGAGGCGTCGATTTGAAAAGGTTTCGCCATATAACGTTGATCGTGTTCAGCCAAACGCTTGATTTCAACTGCATTAACAAATTTCCAGGAAATATCACACGCGGTCTGTGCTGAAGCTCGTCAAAGCCATTCCGTTCTGCGAAGTTATTCCGCAACGATGCGGCTGGGGAAAAAATCAAAATCATTGCTCCGCGGGATTCTGGGCTTAGCCTGCGTGTTCATGCTGTTCCGCTGGTTCGAACATAAACAGGTTTATCATCCCGGCCGGCTGGTGTCGCCTGACGCCGCGGAAATGGAACAGTTGCAACCGTGGGAAGATATTTACTTCAAAACCACCGACAACGTCCGGCTGAACGGCTGGTTTTTTCCGGCAAAGACCGATTCGCCCCGCGCGAAATTCGTGATCCTCTACTGCCACGGCAACGGCGGAAACATCAGCCATCGTCTCGATGTTTATCACGCCTTTCGCGAGACCGGTGTGGCGGTGTTCGCTTTCGATTATCGCGGTTATGGACGAAGCCATGGCCGGCCGGGCGAAGCGGGAACGTATCTCGATGCGCAAGCGGCCTGTGCCTGGTTGCGCGAGAAAGGCTTTGCGCCGGACAACATCATTGCTTACGGCGAATCGCTGGGCGGCGGCATCGCGAGTGAACTGTGCGTGCGTGAAACGACGGGCGGCCTGATTCTCCAGAGCACGTTCACGAGCATTCCGGATATTGGCGCGGAAATTTATCCATGGTTGCCGGTGCGATTGCTGGCGAGCATTCGCTACGACACGTTGAGCCGGTTGCCGAAACTGAAAATTCCCGTGCTAGTGATGCACAGCCGCGAAGACGGGTTGATTGGTTATCGACACAGCGAAAGGAATTTTGCCGCGGCGAATGAACCGAAGCTCTTTGTCGAAATTCGCGGTGATCACAACGATCCGCTTTACGACCAGCGAGGGTTCATGGAAGGAATTGAAAAATTTTTGAAGCTGCTCGAATCGCGCGATCAGAAAACGACGGGTCAGGTTGAGCTTTGATGACGCGTTCGAAACGCAGCGCGCCAAACTTCCCTTGCTGAACCACAGAATCGCCGCCTAACGTTCCCGCTTATGAAATTGTCCGCTTTGTCGAATCTCGGAAACCGCATTGAACCACCATCCATTTCGTGGCTGATGCAGGCGGCGTTGTCCAAGCCGAATCTGATTTCACTGGCCGCCGGTTTCACCGACAACGATTCGCTGCCGCTGGAAGAAATTCATGAATCGCTTGCGGAAATTCTGGGTGCATCGCGACGCGGACGGGCAGCATTGCAATACGGTTCGACTCAGGGCGATCCGGCTTTGCGGGAACTGACTTCGAAACATCTGGCGGAAATCGATGGCGAATCGTGTTCCGCAACCGCGTATTCACCGGATCGGATGATTATCACCAACGGTTCGCAGCAGATGCTTTACATGATCACCGAAGCGCTGTGCGATCCCGGTGACATCGTGCTGGTCGAAGATCCGACCTATTTCGTTTATCTCGGCATTCTGCAAAGTCACGGGATTCAAGCGCGCGGCGTGACTATGGAACGCGACGGATTGAATCTTCAGAGTCTGGAATCTGTTTTGGAATCGCTGAAAAAATCCGGCGAACTGCGGCGGGTGAAGGCGCTTTATCTCGTCACGTATTTTCAAAATCCCACCGGCACCACCACGGCATTCGAAAAGAAAATTGCCGCGCTGAAGCTGCTGAAACGTTATGAACACGCGGCCGGTCATCCGATTTATCTGCTGGAGGATGCGGCGTATCGCGAATTGCGTTTCAAAGGCGACGACGTGAAAACCGCGCTTGCCATTTCCCGCAGCACCGATCACGTGATTTACGCTGGAACCTACAGCAAACCGTTTTCGACCGGCGCCCGCGTGGGTTTTGGAATTCTACCGGAGCCGTTGTTCACGGCGGTGCTGCGGATCAAGGGCAATCACGATTTCGGAACCTCGAATCTGCTGCAACAACTCCTGGCGAACGCATTGAAATCCGGACGATACAATCGCCATCTCCGCGAACTGCGTCAGCGTTATGCCCAAAAAGCGGCGGTGATGTCCGCAGCGTTGCAAAAACATTTCGCGGCGGGAGTGCAATGGATGGAACCGGAAGGTGGACTCTATTTTTGGGCAAAGGCGGACGGCATCAAAACCGGCAGGCGATCCAGCCTGTTCGACGATGCGCTGGCGAATGATGTTTTGTATGTGCCGGGCGAATTTTGTTACGCGAATGATCCCACGCGGCGCACCCCGAATTCTGAGATGCGCCTCAGCTTTGGAAGCGCGAGTGAATTAAACATCCGCCGAGGAATCGAGCGGCTCGGAAAAGCGATCCGGAAAAACAGTCGCGGCGGAAAATAATCAGCCGGGAGGCCACGCCATTTTGCGTCCGCCGATGATGTGACAATGCAGGTGTGGAACCGCTTCACCGGCATCCGGGCCATTGTTGAACACGAGCCGAAAACCATTCTGCGCGAGTCCCAGCGAGCGGGCCACTTCGCCGGCCTTGAGCAAAAGATGGCCGAGCACCTGGTGATCTTCCGCGGTGGCTTCCGCGATGCGCGGAATCGGTTTCTTGGGAATGATCAGCACATGCGTGGGCGCCTGTGGTTTGACATCGCGGAACGCGATCACCTTGTCGTCTTCATAGAGAATCGTCGCCGGAATTTCGCGCGCGATGATCTTTTCGAAAAGCGTCTTGCTCATGACGAGAGCCAAGGTGCGCGGTTGCGGAGAAAACGTCAAACGTAAGTCCCGAAGGCTGCGCCGCGACTGATGTCATTGAAAGTCTGCAATGTGTTGCGGCGAGTTCCAAAAAAATACAACCGGCGGAAAGCTTTCATAAAAATTTCCATTGTCTGATTGAATGCGTTGTTACCCTCACCCCGGCCCTCTCCCATCCGATGGGAGAGGGGGTGCCTTCCACGCGGAAGCTGATATCGACGCATTCGGATTGGAAAACGCGAGTCTGATTTCTCCCTCTCCCATCGGATGGGAGAGGGCCGGGGTGAGGGTCTAAATGAGCGAAACTCCGCGCGCTCGACGTTCCCGAATTTTCCATTAATTTCCCGCCACATCATGGAAGACCCGGAAACAACGGTCGAATCTGCCGTCGCCCCGAAACGCAAGAAGGGTTCGTACGACGTTCTGCGGAATCGTGATTTTCTCGTTTATTTGATTGGACGGTTTTTCGCATCCATCGGACAGCAGATGCTCGTATTCTCGGTGTTCTGGGAATTGTACGAACGCACCCAATCGGCGTTTTCACTGGGTCTGGTCGGACTTTCTTTCATGGTTCCGATGTTTGGCTGCACGCTTCCGGCGGGGCATCTGGCCGACAACGTGAATCGCAAGCGCATCATTCTGGCGATGACGCTGGTGATGTCGTTGACGAGCGCCGGCCTGGCTGCGATTTCAGCGTTCAATGCGCCGGTGCAATGGATCTATTGCTGCCTTGTAGTGATGGGCGTCGCGCGAACTTTCATGTGGCCGGCCAGCGCGGCGTTTCTGCCGCACATTGTGCCGCGACGGATGTTTGCGCAGGCTGTGGCGTTCAACAGCGGAACGTTCCAATTATCCTCCATCGCCGCGCCGGCAATCGCAGGCGCGTTGCTGACGCTGTTGGCCCGGCGGATGGCGCATCCCGCTGCGGTCATTTATCTGATCAACGCCCTCGCAATGCTGATCTGCTTTACGCTCGTCAGCTTCATCCGGCACGAACACACGATTAAAGCCCGCGAGCCGATTTCATTTCGCAATCTCGGTGCAGGTTTCAAATTCGTTTTCGAAAACAAAATCATTCTCGGAACCATCACGCTCGATCTGTTCGCGGTGTTGTTGGGCGGTGCGATTGGTCTGCTGCCGATCATGGCAAAGGATATTCTGCACACCGGACCGAGTGGACTGGGCTGGCTGCGGACCGCCATGCCGGTGGGCGCGGTGCTTTGCACGTTGGTTATCGCGCATCGGCCGCCGTTGAAAAAAGCGGGACGCACGATGCTTTGGGCGGTGGCGATGTTTGGATTGATGACGATTGTCTTCGGCTTGTCGCGCTGGTTCTGGTTGTCATTTGTCGCATTGGCGGCCTGTGGCGCCGTGGACAACATCAGCGTGATTGTGCGGCAAACGCTGGTTCAGATTCTTACGCCAGATGAAAAACGCGGGCGCGTTTCCGCAGTGAACAGCCTGTTCATCGGCACTTCCAATGAGCTGGGCGATTTCGAATCCGGCATGGTTGCGCATTTGTTCGGCGAAGCGATGGGAAACACCGAGGCATTTGGTTCAGTGGTTTCCGTGGTGATCGGCGGAATTGGAACGATTCTGGTCGTCATTGCGGTAGCGTGGATCTGGCCGGAGATACGCAAGTACGGACGGTTGGACGAAGGCGTGGAAAAAGCTTGAAAACCGAACGCTCAACGCGTTCTGGAATCAATCGTGATCGGGCGACTTGCGGGCGTAATCGGCCTGATACGTTTCAACCAATTCCTTGATGCGCATCGCGTCGGCTTTGGAATGGCCGTGACTCTTCAAAGGATCGGAGCCGCCGGATGATTCGATCAGGATATCGGACCACAACACTCCCGTTTTGATGTGCACGGACGCGACTTTGCTGATGCTCACGCTGATTTCGTCGCGACTGAGCAAAGTGCGTTTGCGTCGGGTCACGGCTTTATCGCTGACTTCAATAATGGTGGGAAAAATGAAATTGCCCTTGGTCCAGCGACTGGCTTGAAAAAGATCCGTTGGCATAGTCCAGATTGTTTTGATCAATCGTGCATTCGTTCGACGCGGCCAGACTGTAGAGGGGGTTCTGCTGCGTGGCAAATTCATTGGAACCGCCAAACCTGCCAGTTTTAAAGATCGTTTGTCTGCTTGGCGCGGTGCTTGTGTTACGCGATGTCTGGCTGCTATTCTCGCCATCACGGATTGCTGCGGTAGATTGTCAGGTTTCTGAATTCCGTCCCTGGCGGCGTATTTCTTATTTCCGCTGCAAACACTTTTTATGCGAACGCTCAAACATATCTTCGACAACAATAAACAATGGGCCGAAAGCATTCGGGAGCAAGATCCGGAGTTCTTTCTGAAACTCTCGCGCCAGCAATCGCCCGAGTATTTGTGGATTGGCTGTTCCGACAGTCGCGTGCCCGCGAATCAGATTGTCGGACTCTTGCCCGGCGAATTGTTCGTGCATCGCAACATCGCCAATCTGGTTGTGCATACCGATCTGAATTGCCTGTCAGTGATGCAGTTCGCCGTGGAGATTTTGAAGGTGCGGCATGTGATCGTGACCGGACATTACGGCTGTAGTGGTGTGGGTGCGGTGTCGCGCGGAGACCGAATCGGGCTGAGTGACAACTGGCTGCGGCACGTTCTGGACGTTCGCCGGAAACATCAGAAAACGCTCGGGAAAATCAGCAATCCGACCGATGCCGCAAATCGGTTGTGCGAACTCAACGTGATTGAACAGGTCGCCAACGTTTGCCAGACAACCATCGTTCGTGAAGCCTGGGAGCGTGGTCAGGAACTTTCGGTGCATGGCTGGATTTACGGCCTGAAAGACGGTCTGCTGCGCGATTTGAATTCCACGGTGAGGGAATTCCAGGAAGCGAATGCGATTTACGAAGCGGCGGTAGCCGGGTTGGGATGAGTGTCGAAAAGTTTAAATAAGCAGGATCATCGTTTCCTACCGCCGAGCCACACGCGCTCCGTCCTTATCGATGATCAGGAGGAGACTCGTGTCTTCATCTTTCCAACTGAATCAATCCACCAAAAGCGCGCATTCCAGATGCGGCGTTTCGGCGCTCAGGCATTCCCGCAGGAACTGAAGAATTTTTTCCTCGAGGGTTTGGCAGCGATGCGACCAGCGTCGCGCGCCGGCGAGTTGCTTGACGCAACCGCGCAGGCCATGAAACCGAACCATCCGCGGCTCCTGCTTGAGTTGAAGCCGCAATTCATCACGCAATCTCGGGAAGAAAAATAATTCGCATCCGCCCGCTGATTCCGTCGCGAGTTGACGCAAATCGGAGTCCAACACGCGCGCGTCGTCCGGCGGGAGATCGGTGTCCGCCTGCACGCGATATCCGAAGCTGCGCAATACTTTCTCCAGCGCATCGGCAAATTCCGCGACCGTCACCGTCTCGCGATTCAATTCATTGCGGAAATAATGGAACACTGCCTTGGACGCCTGTTTCACGAAATCGGCATCGAGCAACTTTGAGCTTTCGCCCATCATTTCGATGGAAATCATTTCCGCAGAAAACGGAATGCTTTCGCCGTTGGATGTTTGGAAGAGCAGGCAATCGGATGCGAGTGCAATCATTGTTGGGCCTCCATTTTTTTAACTTCGTGAACGAAATCGGTCGCTTCCTGAAAGCGCCGATAAACACTGGCAAAGCGCACGTAAGCCACTTCATCGATCTCGCGCAATCCTTCCATCACGAGCTTGCCAATCACCTCGCCCGGGACTTCGCGTTCGTATTTGTTGGTGATTTCCTCAACGATCTGTTCGACGAGATCCTCGATAACTTTCGGGCTGATGGGACGTTTCTGGCAGGCTTTGCGAACGCCGGATAGGAGCTTGTCCTTGGAAAATTCTTCGTGACGACCGTCGCGCTTAAGTACCATCAGGTTTTCGCGTTCGATCTCTTCGTAAGTAGTAAAACGGTGCGCGCAGGAAATACATTCGCGGCGGCGGCGGATCGTGGCGCCTTCTCGCGAAGCGCGAGAATCCACCACTTTGTCATCCTGACAACCGCACTTGGGACATCGCATAAGCTACACCGCTAATTGTGGCTCGGCGATTGATAGCACACCAAATCTTGCGGAGTCAAGGGAACAGCAGCGCGGATCAGGACGGACGCAGAAAAGGCGTGCGGCAAGGTCGGTCGTGAAGCGGCGATCGAATCTGGTTCCAGTTTCCCATCGCGTGCGTCAGTTTCTCTCACCCGGGCCGTCGCGAAATATCCTTTGCGGTCTCCACGTGCTTGAAGGAAAATCTTTTCATGAGCAGCGTTGAAAGCCTGAATTTGCCCGATGCCCAAGGCCATTTTGGTCCCTACGGCGGACGTTACGTGCCGGAGACGTTGATGCATCCGCTGAAGGAATTGGAGGAGGAATATTTCCGTTCGCAGCAGGATCCGGAATTTCAACGCGAGTTCCAATATTACCTCCGCGAGTTCTGCGGACGTCCGACGCCGCTCTATTTTGCCGAACGTCTCACCCGCGAACTCGGCGGCGCGAAAATTTATCTGAAACGCGAGGACCTGCTCCACACCGGCGCTCACAAAATCAATAACGCCATCGGCCAGATTCTTCTGGCAAAACGCATGGGCAAAACGCGAATCATCGCCGAAACCGGCGCGGGTCAACATGGTGTGGCCACGGCGACGGTGAGCGCGATGTTCGGTTTGAAATGCGTGATCTATATGGGCGCACTGGATTGCGAGCGACAGCGGCTCAATGTGTATCGCATGAAAATGCTGGGCGCCGAGGTGGTGCCGGTGCATGCAGGTCAAAAGACTTTGAAGGAAGCGGTGAATGAAGCGATGCGCGATTGGGTGACGAATGTTCGCAGCACGCATTACATTCTCGGCACCGCTTACGGTGCCCACCCGTATCCGGTCATGGTGCGCAATTTCCAGCGCGTCATTGGCGATGAAGCGCGCGCGCAGATTTTGGAAAAGGAGAAACGCTTGCCGGATTTATTGATCGCCTGTGTGGGCGGCGGTTCCAACGCGATTGGATTGTTCTATCCGTTCCTGGAAGACAAATCGGTGAAGTTGTTGGGTGTCGAAGCCGGCGGGCTGGGAATTCAGCCGGAGCAGCATGCGGCGCGTTTTCAAGGTGGATCGCTCGGGGTTTTACAGGGAACGCGCAGCTACATTTTGCAGGATGACTTCGGGCAGATTCAACTCACGCACAGCGTCAGCGCCGGATTGGATTACGCCGCGGTCGGGCCGGAACACGCGTATCTGCGGGATGCGCATCGCGCGGAATATACATACGCCACCGATGACAAAGCGCTCGAGGCATTCATGAAGCTGGGACGATTGGAAGGAATTATTCCCGCGCTGGAAAGTTCGCACGCCGTTGCGGAAGTGATTCAGCGCGCCCCGAAGATGAGCAAAGATTCGCTGGTGATTGTGAACCTGTCCGGCCGCGGCGACAAAGACGTGGCGCAGGTTGCGGAGAAAATTGGATTGCAGATGCCGGATTAAGCGAGAGCTGAAATCTGGAATTGTTTTCACGGAAGATTGCGGAGGCGCAGCGCGCGCTTCACGGCTTCAACACAATTTTCCCCGACAACGCGCTGGTTTTGTGAACTGTGCTGTCTTCCTGCAAACGATGCGCCTGCGCGGCTTGCGCTAACGGCAGCACGCGATCGATCTGCGCTTTCAACTTTCCGCCTGCCATCCAGCGGTTGATCTGTTCGGCCGCGTTGCGCTGTTCTTCAGCCGTCGCGTTGAACATGGCGAATCCGTGCAAGGAGCAATCTTTGATATAAAACGGCCCGACCGGAAAAACCGGCTTCGCTTCGCGTCCCGCCATGACGACCATTCGTCCTCGAAGTGCGAGCAGCGGAATTGTTCGTTCGAAGTTCGGTTCGCGCAGTGTTTCCCACCAGACATTCACGCCGTTGGGCGCAAAGGTTTTGATGGCGGCATCGACGTTTTCAGTTTTGTAATTGAGCGCGAGATCAGCGCCAAGTTGTTTTGCCGCGGCAACTTTTTCCGCGCTGCCCGCAGTTGTGATCACACGCGCGCCGAGCAATTTCGCCATTTGGACAACGCTGGATCCCACGCCGCCGGTGCCGCCATTCACGAACAAAACTTCCCCGGCGCGCAATCGCGCATGCGGCACCAGTCCGAGATGTGCCGTGATGCCGACCAGCGAAATCGCAGCGATGTCTTCGTCCTTCACGTTTGCGGGAATCGGATACAGCCAACTTTCCTCGACCACCGCAAACTCCGCGAATGTTCCTTGGCGTCCATTCGAACCTTCGCTCGTGGCCCAAACGCGATCACCGAGTTTGAAATTCTTCACCTCATCGCCGACTGCGGCGACCGTTCCTGCGAGATCGCGTCCAAGAATGTAAGGCGTTGGCAACCTGGCTGAAATCGCGCCGCTCCGAACGTAAACATCAATCGGGTTCACATCGGCGGCGGCGACTTGGACCAGGCATTCGGTTCGACTCGGTGTGGGTTTTGGCAAATCGCCGAAGACGATGGATTCCGCGGGACCGGGTTGATGAATAAACGCTGCTTTCATGAAATGGAATGTAACATGTTTCCGGCTTTGAACTGTTCAAATCATGCGAAATTCGAACGAAACGCCAGCCTTGATTAACGCTTCCGAACAGCCACCGCGCCAATGCCAGATAAAGCACCAGCCAAAGTTCCAAGGACCAGCCCGATCCCAAGATTCAACGTTTTGTTTGGTCGAACCGGATTAAGATTGGGAACAGCGGGTTTGATTATGAAATGCTCCTGCTGCGTCGAAGAGGTTTCTTCTGTCCGCGCTTTTTCCAGCTTGTAATTAATGATTTCACTGTATCGCTCCAGTTCTTCCAAGCTCCGTTTCAACTTTGAGTATTCGAGTTGTCCGTCCGTTTCCACGGGATCGCGTTCAGCGAGCTTCTTCCGACAATTTTCGATCTTCTCTTCAGTGTCGCGAAGATGTTCTTCGTATGAACGGATCGTTTCAGTTCTCAATTCCTTCTCTGTTTCAAGACGGTAGAGCCGGTAGGTCTCTGCAATTGCATTCGCCAGCTCAGCCGCGTCCTGAGGTGTCGATGCAAACGCGTCGATTTCGATAGTTGGAGAATCCGAAGTCGCTTTTACTTTAAATGAATTCTCAATCAGCTTCGAAAAATCCGCCCGGCTCAGTGGCGGGATATAATGAGGTTTTCGGGACCAATTCTTAGCCAGCAATTTATCGAGGAGAAGGTTCTGGAAATGTTCTGATCGAAATATGTCCCGCTCCGGGATAAGGAAATGCTCTAGACTTTCTGTGATGTGGTTCTCGTCAAAATGGACGACCGACTTGCTGGCAAAAGTTTCCGGAATAATAAACGTAATCACCGATGTAGTGATCATCACGAAGAACAAAACGACCGCAAATACTGGAAAGAACAGCGCTTGTTTTGAGGACATGATTTTTTCCTTTGACGCTGATCATGCTGGCGCTCCATTGGAGAACGCCAGCTTTTTGTGAGCAGAATTGCGACGGCTTTGAAACGCCGCTCAATCAATCCGCGTATCCGTGCGGATGTTTTTTGTGCCACGCCCAGGCGGTCGCAACGATGTCTTCCAGCTTGGGGAATTGCGGTTTCCAGCCGAGTTCGTTTATCGCTTTCGCGGCGGAGGCAATGAGCTTCGGCGGATCGCCCGCACGGCGGGGTTTTTCGATCACGGGTATTTTTTTTCCAGTGACCTTCTCGCACATTTCAATGACTTGCTTCACGGAATAACCGTCGCCGTTGCCGAGATTGTAAAAACCGGTTTTGCCGGGTTGCAGTCCGAGCATGTGCGCCTGCGCGAGATCCTTGATGTGAATGTAATCGCGAATGCAGGTGCCGTCAGGCGTCGGATAATCGGTTCCGTAGATTTCGCAATGCGTTTTCTGTCCGAGCGCAACCATCAACACGTTCGGAATCAAATGCGTTTCAATGCGATGATGCTCGCCGAATTGTTCGCTTGCTCCAGCGGCGTTGAAGTAGCGGAACGCAATGAAGTCCAGTTTGTAGATCTGCTGATACCAGATCAGGACCTTCTCAAACATCAGCTTGGATTCGCCGTAAGGATTGATCGGGCGCTGCGGCAAGTCTTCCGTCATCGGCACTTGATCCGGCGGACCGTAGGTCGCGCAAGTGGAGCTGAAGACGAACTTCTTCACGCCGCATTCGACGGCGGCATCGGCGAGCTTGAGCGCGTTGACGAGATTGTTGTGAAAATACTTTTTCGGATTCGTCATCGATTCGCCGACGAGCGCATTGGCGGCGAAGTGCATGATGGCGTCGGGCGCGGTGGTTTTAACAGCGTTGAGGATGTCGCCGTCCTGTTCCGGTTTTGCGTGAATGAATTTCGCGCGTGAATCGACGGCGGAGCGATGGCCTTCCGTGAGATTGTCGTAAACGGTCACGGTGTGTCCCGCGTTAAGCAGTTCTTCCGTGCAGATGGAACCGATGTAACCCGCGCCGCCAGTAACAAAAACGTTCATCCGATATGACTAGGATGCGCGAAGGCAAAGTTCAAATAAAAAGCCTTGGGGAAAACAGCGGAGCGCGGACTTCAGTCCGCGAGGCGATTGAAAGGCTGGTTTCGGATCGGACAGAATTCACGCGGATTGAAGTCCGCGCTCCATTCGCAGTTGAGTTATTTTAATCCAGATTGAACTCAATCCGTGTCCGCGAATCGGCAACGCGGTCGTAGATTTCCATTCCTTCCAACTGCCATTCGCCGTTCACCTTCTTGAAATCCTTCGGATCGAATTGCTTCCACACTTTCCCGTTGGAATCATAAGCATCGGCATGAACAATTCCGCCGCTCTCGTTATCAATCCAGGAAACCACGCGCGAATAAACTCCCGGCGCAGGCTTGGGATTGATGCTTTCCAGCACGCGACAGGATCGGCTGCGACGCATCTCCGAATACAACATTCGCTGATCCGGCCAATGAAAAAATTCCAGTCCCAAATCCGCGATCCAGAAATCCGAACCGGCGAATGGAATCATGGTTTCGTTTCCTTCCAAGATTTTCGGAGCCGCGTTCGTGTCCGTACCGATTCGCTCGGTCAATTCATATTGATTGGGATTCGCACCGTCGTGTTTCACGATCAGCGTCTGACTGGGCGTTGAATTGGAAACCGCAAATGCCTTGTAAGTGCTGCGCCAGGAATCGCCGCCAGCTTCAACCGTGAATTGGATTGGAACTGAGCGACTCGCTCGTCCGCGCGAAATCGTGAGCACGCCGGAGTTGGTGAGGTTGCGCGCCGGTTGTTGCGCGAGGATTTCGCTGACCAGCGCGCGGCCGCGTTGCGAAGCTTCGGCAGGGGGAAGATTTTCCGGTTTGTCCGGACGAATGGCCGCGCCGGTCAGCAACAACAATCCGAGCAATAGCGAAGTAGCGCGAATCATTTTGAATGAAGCGTAAGCGGCAGCAGTTCGGAAATGTGCCGAACGAAATGGACTTTCAATTTGTTGCGAACTTCTTCCGGCACTTCCTGCCAATCGGTTTTGTTCTGGTCGGGCAAAATGATTTCCTTGATTCCAAACCGCGCCGCCGCAAGGACTTTTTCCTTGATACCGCCAACTCGCAGAACACGTCCGCGCAAGCTGATCTCGCCGGTCATCGAGACTTGCGATTTAACGCGTCGCTTGGTCAGCAAGGAAGCCAAAGCCACGAGCAATGTCACGCCAGCGCTGGGCCCGTCTTTCGGCGTCGCGCCGGCCGGAACGTGAATGTGAATATCGAATTTTCCGTAATCGGTCATGTCCACGCCGAGCGATGCCGCCTGGCTCCGCAAATAACTCAAAGCCGTCTGCGCGCTTTCTTTCATCACATCGCCGAGCGAACCGGTGAGCAGCAGGCCGCCTTTGCCAGGCATTCGCGTCGCTTCGATGAACATCACTTCGCCGCCGACGGGCGTCCACGCCATGCCGGTGGCGATGCCCACTTCCTTGATCGTTTCCGCACTTTCAGAAACGAAATGGGCCGGGCCAAGGAATTCCTTCAACTTCTCCGGAGAAATCGACAACGGTTTCGGAACGTGACCGTTGCTGACGATTTGCCGTGTGGCTTTTCGCGTCAGCGCGCCGATCTCGCGTTCGAGCTGGCGAACTCCGGCTTCGCGCGTGTAATCGTGAATGACTTTGCGCAGTGTCGTGTCGGGAATTTTCACTTCGCTCTTCTTCAAGCCATGTTCTTCAAGCTGGCGCGGAACGAGATATTGTTTCGCGATTTGAAGTTTCTCCGCCTCCGTGTAGCTGGGCAGTTCAATCACTTCCAAACGATCGCGCAACGCCGGATGAATCGGATCGAGCCAGTTGGCCGTCGTCAGAAACAGCACGCGCGAAAGATCGAATGGAATATCCAAATAGTAATCGGTGAACGTGCTGTTCTGCGCGGGATCGAGCACTTCGAGCAAAGCCGCGGCTGGATCGCCGCGAAAATCCGCGCCCACTTTATCCAGTTCGTCCAACAGAATCACCGGGTTGCGACTCTCGACACGCTTCAAGGTTTGAATGATTCGTCCGGGCAACGCGCCAACGTACGTCCGGCGATGTCCGCGAATTTCCGCTTCATCACGCATGCCGCCCAAAGCGATGCGCGCGAACTTGCGGCCCAGCGCATCTGCGACGCTTCGTCCGAGCGACGTTTTGCCAACTCCTGGCGGTCCGACGAGACAGAGAATCGGGCCTTTGATTTCCTTGCGGCGTTTGATGACGGCCAAAAATTCCAGCAAACGATCTTTTACTTTGGTCAGGCCAAAGTGTTGCTCGTTGAGAATGCGTTCGGCTTCTTTGAGATCGAGTTTGTCTTCCGTCTCCTGTTCCCAGGGCAGATCGAGAATCCAATCGAGATAATGCCGCGTGACCGCGTATTCCGCGGCAGCCGGCGGAATCTGCTGAAGGCGATCCAGTTCCTGAGTCGCGGTTTGCTTGGCTTCCGGCGGCAGCGGCGTTCGCGCGATCCGATCCTGCAGCATGTTCAGCTCGGTGGAATTGGAATCGGTTTCGCCGAGTTCACGCTGAATCGCGCGCAGTTGTTCGCGCAGGAAAAAATCGCGCTGCGTTTTGGAAATGGATGTGGCGACTTCGGTTTGGATTTTCGAACTGAGCGTCAGGACTTCGTGCTCGCGATTGAGCATCGGCAAAAGAAACTGAAGGCGTTCCTTTACCGAAGTGGTTTCGAGCAGTTTTTGCCGTTCTTCCAGGCTGAGATTCAGGTTCACCGCGATGAGATCGGTGAAATGTCCGGGATCTTCCGTGTTGAGCGCCGCGATTTTAACCTGTTCGGAGAGCGCGGGAGAAAGCTTGATGATTTCCTGGAACTGCCCTTGAGCGTTGCGCATCATCGCGGTCAACTCGACGGAGTCTTCCGTGACGTCTTTCATCAACTCGAACTTCGCGCTCAGATACGGATCGCTCGCGGTGTATTCCTTCACGCGCACGCGCCACAATCCCTCGACCAGCACGCGCACGGTGTTATCCGGAAATTTCAACATCTTCAGCAGGCGCGCGGCGCAACCCACTTCGTGCATTTCTTCCGGCGTGGGATTTTCCGCATCCGGCTTGCGTTGCAGCGCGACCCCGAGCAAACGTTCGCCGGCGACAACGTCGTCAATCAGCTTCGTGCTTTGCGGGGTCTCGACAAGCAGCGGCGCGACCATTCCGGGGAAAATGACGATGTCGGAAAGTCCAAGAATCGGGAGAACGTCCGGCAGCGAATGTGCCGAAACGCGGGCGGGCGCTTCCGGATTTCCGGCCGCGCCGAGAATGCTGATAAATTCAGTATCGGGCGAAGTCATCGTCGCATTTTTGGCTGTTTAGATGCCGCCGCCCGGAAAAGATTCAGAAGAAATTAATTTCCCTCGGCTATGGGCACCTTGGTGGTTTTTAACTGCGCTTGCGCCACCGGAACATCGATTCGCAGGAAACCATTTAGATACGCGGCTTTGGCCTGGCTGAGGTCGTAACCGGAACCGGGTGGCAGTTCTAGCACGCTTTCAAACGGACCGTAATTGATTTCCATCATCAGGAAACTGCATTTCGGGGCGCGGCAGCCATCGGGTCGATTACCCGAAATGCGCAGGCGATTCCCTTCCACCGTGATTTCCAGGTTGTCGCTCCGCATCCCGGCCAGCTCCACTTTAATGACCAGTCCGTTTTCCGTTTCGTACATGTCCGTGTTCGGAACCCAATGCGCCTTGCCCTGGCCGGCGGCGGAGCGGGTGACGAAATGCACGGTCGAACTAACTTTGCACATGGCCATTCCGGTTGAAAATTATCGTATGCATTTTTTCGAAGCAAGCGCTGGCTCACTTCATCTTGACCACTACGCGCGGACGTTCCCCTTTGCGGGCGTGGTAAACCACGGAATGTTTGGGAACGATTTTGATTCCAGCGCAGCCGCCACAGTGGTTGGCAATGGAGAAAGGAGTTTTGGGTCGGCGAAACCTGCTCCGCAGCATCAACGCCGCGGCAATACCGACAATGGCTAATGAAGCCAGTTGCTGCCAATCCATGCTCGCAACATAACCCCAAACATGCTGGGTGCAACAACTGATTTGGCGGCGGCGCGCATTACCAATCGAAATCCGAATCTGCGAAGCTGGATGAAATCGGCAATGCCCATCCGGCCTTCCATATAAGCCTTGAACGTGAACTCCCTTTACCGGAGCGAGTCTGCGATTCGCAGCACCCTGGCCAACGAGGGCGCTCATGATCCGAAAAGCGGCGTGAAAGAATCCGTTGCTGCAGGTCGCAGACATGCGCTCCGCCCCTTTACTTTCTAAAGCTCAGGTTTCCGAAATTTCAGTTGAATATTTTCTCCGCGGCAAGGCAAGGGGCAGCGCCATTCTCTCGGATTTTCAATCCTCTTTGCTCCGCCCCTGTCAGCGCCTAAACTCCGCGCATGACCGCTTTGGTTTTTCAACATCTTCATCGCGTCACGTACGCCGATTGCACCATCGGCAATCACATCTATTACAGCCGCTATCTCGATCTGCTGGAAAACGCGCGCGGCGAATTTTTTCGTCATCTCGGTACGACCTTTCTCCAGTTGCAGGAACAGGATTTTATTTTTCCCGTGATTGAATGTCGGTTGCGATACAAAGCTCCGGCGCGTTACGACGATGTGCTGACGATTGAACTGTGGCCGACAGCGGCGGAACGAATGCGTTTGAATTTCAGCTACCGGATTTGCAATCAGAACCAGAC
>DASTXC010000160.1:0-9405 GCA_035765675.1 Verrucomicrobiia bacterium | reverse complement strand
CGTTTTCCGAGTGCCATGCCTGCTGGACGTTTCCACGCTCAAACCGGTTTCAAGATTCCATCGCCGAGAAAGGAGTTTTTTAACGGGCTGCTAGCCCTCTCCCGTCGAACGGGAGAGGGCCGGTGTGAGAGTCATAACGTGGTTCAACGAAATGCGGTGGTGGTCTGAAAGGGCGCTTAACTTTCCCGAATTTGAAAGCAAGAACCGGAGTTTCCGTTTTCTAAAATGTTCTATAGTTTCTTGAATGAAACACAGTTCCATGAACACAACAGCAGGAAAGAAACGACAGGCAGAGCAGGAATACACGACGGAGCAGAAGCGCTGGAGTGCAGTGGCGCAACGCGACGCAAACGCGGACGGCAAATTCTTTTACGCCGTGAAAACGACGGGAATCTATTGTCGTCCTTCCTGTGCGGCGCGTCTGGCACGACGCGAGAATGTTCAATTCCACGATTCCTGCGAAGCCGCGGAACGCGCCGGATTTCGTCCCTGTAAACGCTGCCAGCCGAATGCCGAATCACTTGATGCGCTTCACGTCGTTGCAATCGCGCGTGCCTGTCGAACCATCAAAACGGCCGAAGTCGAACCTGATCTTGAAACACTCGCGAAAGCTGCCGGACTGAGCCGTTTTCATTTCCATCGGCTTTTCCGACAAACCGTTGGAGTTACACCGAAGGCATACGCAACAGCGCATCGCGCCGATCGTCTGCGCGCTGAATTATCGCGGCGCCGGACCGTTACCGAAGCGATTTACAACGCGGGATTCAATTCCAACAGCCGCTTCTACGCGGAATCCATTTCACTGCTCGGCATGAAGCCGAAAACCTTTCGAAACGGCGGAAGCGGCGCGGAAATTTTGTTCGCAGTTGGCGAATGTTCGCTGGGTTCAATCCTGGTCGCCTCTTCACGAGAGGGCGTTTGCGCGATTCTGTTGGGCGATGATCCGGACGTGTTGGCGCAGGATCTTCAGAATCGTTTTCCAAAAGCGCGGTTGATCGGCGGCGACAAAAAGTTCGAACGTCTGGTGGCTCGCGTGGTGGGATTTGTGGAAGCGCCTAAATTGGGTTTCGATCTTCCGCTGGATGTGCGCGGCACGGCGTTTCAACGGCGAGTGTGGAATGCTCTGCGAAAAATTCCATCCGGTTCCACAGCGAGCTACACCGAAATCGCCCGGCGCATCGGCCAGCCAAAATCCATTCGCGCCGTCGCGGGAGCATGCGCCGCGAATGCAATTGCCGTGGCCATTCCGTGTCATCGCGTGTTGCGTTCGGATGGAAATCTTTCCGGCTATCGCTGGGGCGTGAAACGCAAACGAGCATTGTTGAAACGCGAGCGAGAATCGACAAAGGCGGCCGATTCGAAAGATTCCGTCAGATAGTTCGAACAGCGAATCCGATCGACAACAACTTTGCCGGGTCAGGTTTTTATTTTCTAGAACCCGATACTGGCTCCGCCGTCCACTGGCAAGACCACGCCCGTGACGAAACGCGCGGCGGGCGAACAGAGATAAGCCGCAGCCCAGCCGATGTCTTCCGGCAAACCGAAGCAGTTCATCGGAGTGCGTCCGAGAATTTTTTTCGAACGCTCCGGATCGTCGTTGAGCGCGCGTCGCATCATGTCGGATTCAATCCAACCCGGCGCAATGGCGTTCACGCGAACGCCCTGGGACGAAACTTCCGCCGCGAGCGATCGCGTCAATCCGACGTAAGCGGATTTTGCCGCGGAATACGCGGACACAAATGGAATGCCAAACAACGAGGCCATCGAGGCCGTAAATAGAATATTCCCGCGTCCGCGTTGAATCATTGATGGCAAAACTGCGCGGCTCAGCGCGAAGGCGGCGACCAGATGCGTTTGCAGGACGGCGCTGAACTCCGTCGGCGTGGTTTCAACCGCAGACTTTTTCAAATGAACACCGGCATTGTTTACGAGAATTGAAATTTCTCCGACACGTTCAGTCACTCGCGCAATCAGCGCGCCGGCGCAATCCACATTGTTCACGTCATGCGATTCGAAGGTCGCCAATGATCCGATTTTCTTTGCGGCGTTTTCGAGAACGTCCTGACGCCGCCCGACCAGCACCACACGTGCACCGCATTCCGCGAGGCACGATGCGATGCCCAGGCCGATTCCGCTGCCGCCGCCTGTGATGAGAGCAATTTCGCCGGCCAATGAGAACGGATTCTTTTTTTCCATGATTATTCTTTCTCCACCATTTGAAGCGCGGCACGCATATAGCCGAGCGCGTACGCCATGCCTGCGTGCCATGGCGCATTGCACGTCATTTGCGGCGTATGATCTGGAATCAGCACGCCTTCGAAGCCGTTCTTTTTCAAAATTCGCAACACGCGAATCATGTCGATATCACCGTCATCAATAAACGTTTCGCGATAAAACGGAACCTTGCCGGTCACATTTCGAAAGTGAACGTAGGCCAATTTCTTCTGCCGGCTGTAACGCTCGGTCGCTTGATAGACATCGCCCTCCGTCATTTCCGCCAACGAGCCAAGGCAGAATTCCAGCGCATTGGCCGGACTGGATTTCAGATCGATCACTCTTTGATACAAATGCGGCTGATATACCAGACGCGGCTGACCGCGCATCGTGGGCATTGGCGGATCGTCCGGATGCAAGGCGAGTTTCACGCCAGCTTCTTCAGCGATGGGAATTATTTCGTTCAGAAAAGATTCCAATCGTTGCCAGAGTTCTTCCGAAGTCGCGGACGCCACGGCACCCTGGGGCGCATTCGCATCGTAAATCATGTTCCACGCCATGCCGTTGGGCATTGGCGTTTCCACCGGCCCTTCCATGCCGACCGACATCGCATGGCCGCGTGCATAAGGTCGATGCGTTCGCCCGCAAACGCCCGCGATGCTGAAGTTGTAACCGAGAATCGGAATGCCGGCCTCGCCGAGATGGCGAATCATCGTTTTGACGTTCTCCAACTGCTGACGTTTTTTCGGTCCGTCCAGAAGCACATCATGCCAGTGCGCGGGATCAAAATTTTCAATCGCTTCGAGCTTCAAACCTTCCGCTTCCACTGCGCGGCGCAGTTCCAGCAATTCGCTGGCGCTCCAGAGCTTTTCGGGGTCGCCGGCCAATCCCCAGCCGAGTTCGCTCCCGGTGGGTTGATTGTCGCGAGGATTTTGCGCGCCGCCCTGAAAGTAATCCACGAGATGCGCCACGATGTGCGTCGCGCCCGCCTGTCGCGCGAATTGAAAGTTCTCGCGCGTGAGCATGTGCCGATAAAGGCCGAGTCCCAGTTTCATTCGAGTTCAAATCCGATTCGCCGCATCATTGCTGCAGGTTGTCCATTCAAGCGCCGTCGATTCTTGCCCTGCGAACCAGCGATGTCGCAAGCAGGAAAGCTGGGTTTGGAGGATTCTCCATGGGATTCATACGATGTTGCATTCGGAGGGCGGAAAAACTCCAAACTCCAAACTCCAAACTCCAAGTTCCAAACTCCAAATTCCCGCTCCCGCGCCTTGGGGCTGTGATTCGAAAAATATTAAAATAGTTGAAACAAATTTGCGACGCCGTGGGTTATGGAAGCATGAAAGCGTTTCCTGTCACCGCAGCGGCCAAGTCCGCGTTCAAGCAAGTGCAGGTTTTGCCGTGCCTGCCAGCCGAAATTCTCCGCAATGCATCTCCTCTCGCGGAGACTGATTCTCGAAACAAGGCGGACGAAACTGATCTCGCAACGCTGGCATTGCGAGAACATTCCGTTCCCGCTCAAAACGCGCCGCGAATTTCTCCCTCCTGATTCATGCGAAACCAGCCTTCAACGAGTTATGCAACTGTTTTGCCTCCAGACTTCATTTGGTTCTAGAATGGCAGGCGCAGGGTTTCAACCCGGTCATGACAGAAGCGCAACACTTCGAGACCTTCATGCGAGATTACCAGAACCTGGTATTCAGCACGGCGATGCGCCTGGTGGCGAACGCTGCGGAAGCGGAAGACATTTCACAGGAGGTTTTTCTCAAAGCGTTCGCGCATTTCGATCAATTGCGAAACGATCCTCGCGCGGGCGGCTGGCTGAGGAAAACCGCCACCAACCTGAGCCTGAATCACCTCGCGCGCTATCGCTCGCGTTGGACTTTCTTTTCCGAACTCTTCAGCGCGCGCGAGGATCACGACGGGAGCGAATCGGACATCGCGGACGAGCGCGTGGCGGAAACATTGGAACAGCGCGAGCGCAGCGCGGTCGTCGAACAAGCCTTGCAAAAACTTCCGACCGTGCAACGCGTTCCGCTGGTGCTGTATCACCTCGAAGGTTTGTCCTACGAAGAAATCGCCGCGCAACTTGGCGTGTCGCTCGGCAAAGTCAAAACCGACATATTTCGCGGCCGGGAAACCTTGCGCCGAAAGCTTCGGCTGATTCCCGGATTGGAAACTCATTTGCGCTGAGATGAATTTGAATGAACAGGAAATGTTGGCCGCGGCGGTGGATCGGGAATTGAAGCAACTGCCGGAACTGCGCGCGCCGGAAACGTTGATCGCGCGCGTCATGTCAAAGATCGAACGTTGTGAAGAGCCGAGCGCGCGAAACATTTCCTGGACTTCCTGGCCATTGCGCTGGCGGATCATTTCTTTAAGCGTCTTCGCGACTGTTTTCTGCCTGGCTGCTTTCGGAATTCAATGGCTGTTCCACGCGCCGTTCGGCACATCGCTCGTCCGGCAGATGGCTCAGAATGCTTCCGGGCTGGATGTGGTCTGGAACACACTTTCCGTTTTAGCGGGCGCCGCGGAACTGGCGCTTCAGAAACTCGGCTCGCGCTTTCTGATTCTGAGCGCGGCGCTGCTGATTACGACTTACTTCGTTTGTATCGGCCTCGGAACCATGATGATCCAAACAGCAATTGCCCGGCGTAAAACTTTATGAAAACCCACTTCAAAACCTGCACCTTCCTGGCATTGATCGCCCTTGGTCTGGCCGTTCAACCCGGTCTTCGCGGTCAGGATGCGCCTTTGCCGGACGCGGAAACGAACAGCGTCGAAAGCGTCTCCGAAACGAACACCCTCGCCTCAGAGGGTGCCGAAACTTCGAACGACGAACCGCGCGTCCACGAACGAAAAATGGGGCCCGTGGTGACGTTCGGAAAAACAGCAAAACTGAAATCCGACGAAACCGCCGAGGCCGTGGTGGCGATCGGCGGATCGGCGGACGTGAAAGGCCGAGTTCGCGAAGCGGTCGTCTCGATTTTTGGCGATGCGAATGTGGATTCGGAAGTGAACGACGCTGTCGTCGCAGTGCTTGGCAATGTGCGCCTCGGGTCGAATGCGGTGGTTCATCGCGACGTTGTAGCCATCGGCGGAACGGTGGAATTCGCGGACGGTGCGGTAGTCGATGGGCAGGTGCAACCGATTGAAATCGCGATTCCCGGTTTGCCGCGGCTGGACAGCTTGAAACTCTGGATCACGGAATGCGTTTTCAAAATGCGCCCGCTGTCGCTTCAAGTGCGCTGGGTCTGGATTGTCGCCGGCATTTTCGTGCTGTTGTATTTTCTGGTGGCGATTGCATTTCCGAAACCGGTTCGCATTTGCGTGGATGAATTGACCGGACGCCCGGCAACCACATTCTTCGTTGGGCTGCTCGCGAAAATTCTGGTGCCGTTGTTGGTGTTGATTTTGGCAGCGACGGGAATCGGCTTATTGGTGGCGCCGTTTGTAATCGCCGCGGCATTCTTTGGAATGCTCGTTGGCAAAGCGGCGGTTCTGGAATATCTCGGAACTGCGCTCGGCCGCCCGGTGGGATTCGATGGAAAAAATCAACCGCTGCTCGCGCTGTTGATTGGAACCGTGTTGATGCTGGCTTTGTATCTCGTGCCGTTCGTGGGTTTTCTGACGTTCGCGATTCTCGGAATGTGGGGATTTGGCGCGGCGATCACGGGTGCGATCGGAAGATTGTCGCGCGAAAAGCGGAAGCCGCTTCTACCTTCAGGCGGCGGATCCACTCCTTCGCCTGGCATTTCTCCGAATTTCCCCAGTGGCGTCTCCACCGAAACCGAGCGGCCGGCTGGCGGAACGGGACCCGCGATTCCACCGGTAATGAATGCGCTGGACACATCCGAATTTCCGAAAGCCGGTTTTTGGGAACGCATGGGTGCGGCGTTTCTGGATTGGGCGTTGATGCTGATTCCGTTCACGATTCTCGGACCGCTCGGATGGTTTGTGGTGCTGGCGTACTTCGCAGGAATGTGGACCTGGAAAGGCACGACGATCGGCGGGATTGTGATGAATCATCGGATTGTGCGGCAGGATGGTTTGCCTGTGACGTTTGTCGTGGCGTTGGTGCGCGGCCTGGCGGCTGCGTTTTCCGCCTTTATTTTATTCCTGGGATTTTTCTGGATCGGTTGGAATCTGGAAAAGCAAGGCTGGCACGACAAGATCGCAGGCACTTACGTCTTGCGAATGCCGCGAACCATTCCTCTGGTTTGTCTGTGAGGCACCCGGCGAAGCCGAAATGTTTTAGCCACAGACGGACACAGTCTGTCGCATGGATTTCAGATTGAGAGATGATCGTAAATTGCGGGTGAAACTGAGGCGGCAGGAATTGGAAGGAACCGCAGTCTCGCTTGTCATCTGCGGTCTCGCCCCGGTCAATGTTCGCGACTCTTGGGCTGATATTTCGCATCCCCGGCTTGGCTGAAAGGATTGGCGGGAACAT
The DNA here is from genome assembly GCA_035765675.1 of Verrucomicrobiia bacterium. GTDB lineage: Bacteria > Verrucomicrobiota > Verrucomicrobiia > Limisphaerales > DASXHY01 > DASXHY01. Next base: position 2,738 of record DASTXC010000160.1, on the reverse strand, counting down.
TTGGAGCACCCGCTGGAGAAAGCACCGCCTGTTTGCGGCTTTCGCGGGAATCGGAGAACTCATATGCGATCCGGAACTTTCTGATTTCAACCGAGATGTCCCGCAAGCGGGCGTAGAACATATAAAGCACCCAACCTTGAATCAGCGCGACCGCACAGAAGAGGGCCAAATAGATAAAAGTCCATTGGTGCGCCTGGGTTTGAGCATTCTGCATCGCCTGATCAAGCATCGCCTGCTGTTGAGCCAAGATTTGATCTGGGTTCATAATTTTTTTCCTGAACTTTCATCTTCAGTCTATCTGCGATGATCGGACATCGACTCAACCCGGTTCAGGGCCGCTTTGGAAAATTTCCAGTTCTGAAGGGAGTCAAACGCCGCGAATTGCCATGTGAACACAATCAGCCAGAACACAAACTGGTAACTGCTCTTGGAACATTTGTGCCGCAGCCGCCGCTGCGCCAGAAATGCAGCCGGCCAGCCGCCCAGCAATTCGGTCATGTGCAGCGCATTCTCGGGAATCCGCCACGCCTTTTTCCGAGCGCGGCCTTTGTCCAAGGCATAACACCCATAACTGATCGTCTCCATCACCAGCACCACCGCGCCGACCCACCGCCAATCCGCTCCGTGCCGGTGCAACGCGATAGCCGGTAATACCAGCAGGCAGGCCAGCAGCAACACGTCCCGCGGCGTGATTCGCCCGCCATCATTCACATGCACAGCCTTCGTGGCGCAAGTGCGGCCCTGGGCGTCCTGCCCCGGCAGGAAGCGGATGACATCGCCGACCGCTGGCCGCTTGTGACGCTCGGCAAAGTCGCGCCGATGCAGAAAAAGCCGGCCGTTCCCGACCTGAAGAAATCCGTACCCCTTCGCGTCGTCCCATTCGACAATTCGAGCGGTCAAGGGTTCATCAAGGCGAATGGGCATGGCTTGGATTTAGAGATCGCGTTTGAACAATTCATCCCAGAACGGCGGAGACCACGGCAAGCGAACTCCTTGGGCACGACCGACGGCTTGTTGAACGGCGGACGCGACTGCTCATCCGCCATCTTGAGGAACAACAGAAACGTCAACTTCTCCACATAATCGCCATAGGACAAACCGTCATCGCGGAGAATATTGCAATAATTCCAAAGTTTTTGGACGAGGGCGGTGGGATTGCTCATCAGTTCTTAAAAGTTGTATTTCTTGCGCCGCAGTTCAAATGCGTCCTTGCCGCCTTCCATGGTCTTTGTAATCGCGTCGCGAACATCAGGCTCGTCAATAGCGCCAAAGGCCTTGCGCTCGCCGAGAACCATTTCGATTACATTCTCGGAATCTCCATTCACGGCGATGTTTGCGTTGTGAGTTGCCAATATCAATTGCCGCTCGGCCTTTGTTTTACGAATCGTGCGGATGATGTCGTTGATGATGCGGTTATCGAGATCCTCTTCTGGCTGGTCAATAATCAGCGGCCCGTTGGATTGGTTCATCAGAATGTTCAGAAGCGTGGCAGCCTGCTCACCTTGCGATGCTTTTCTAAATTCGATTTCCGCACCGTCGCGAAGCTGAAATATTTCCACACGAGGGCGTAGAATTGCTTGAAGCGCATTTGCGACGCGGTCTGCGCTAATCCGCTCGAGGAGTTTTTCCAGGAACCCGTCCTCAAGAGCTGCGTGGAGAATTGGAGTTACTGGTGGCACGCCTTTTTCAGTCGGCGCACCTTCTTTCCATTTCACAAGCGCAATCATTTCATCCTGTAGAGCTTTCCATTGAGCGGCGATATCGGGAGCTTTTAGAACGCTAGCCACAAGCGCATCAATTCGTGTTTCACGGAGTAGCGGCAACTCCAAAACCTTGCGGACTGCTTCGTGTGCTTCTGTGAAATCTGGGATCGGTGACAGTTGCCCACGCGCGAGGTTAGATGACGCTTCCTTTATTGTGGCTACTTGCTTGCCAACTAAAGCGTGCAGCTCTGTTTGACGAACCACGCGCTCTTTGCGCAACTCATCAAGCTGTTTGTCCGCATCGCGGAGCGTCGTCTCTTCGACGGTAGCCACATCCAATTGCTGAGATGCGGTCCGTAACTGAACGTTCAGGTTCTCAATCGAATCCAGAACCGATTGCTTCCCTTGCAAAGCCTTCTTCTGCTCGTCGTAATCCGCCTGATGCTTATCAAGCGTTGGTTTCCATTCAAGCGCCGCAGCTTCCAGAGCAGAAACCGCTGTGTCGAACCATTTCACTATCTGATTACGTTGCTGAACCAACTCACCCTTGGCCTCCGGCTCATCTGTGACGGCCATGCGAAATGTCTCGAACGCCTGCGTTAGCTTCACGATGCCTGGGATGAGAGGTTGGCCTGTCGCCAAGCTGCGAATTTCAGCGGAAAATTCATCCAGCGAACCAGCCAATTGCTCACGCATTACCTTCAAGCGTTCGGTTGTGCTTTCGATGGCGGCTTGCTGTTGAAGATACTTGTCGTGATCTGTGATGGCTGGCGTTGCCGGCTGGTTACCGCTGGTGAATTGCTTTTGAAGATTTTCAACCTGTGCTTTTAATAGCTTTGCTTGTGTTTCGGCATGAGCACGAGCGAGCTTTGCGGCGGACAGTCTGACGGCTTTGGCTAGCAGCCCGTTAAAAAACTCCTTTCTCGGCGATGGAATCTTGAAACCGGTTTGAGCGTGGAAACGTCCAGCAGGCATGGCACTCGGAAAACGCAAACCCAAGCAGGAAGAACTGTTCATCGCCACGGCCCAGCTCGC
>DASTXC010000159.1:0-46002 GCA_035765675.1 Verrucomicrobiia bacterium | reverse complement strand
TCGGGAGCGCAGTAAGCGAGCCGTTGCCATATTTTTCGCCAACGCGCGCACTGCGTTCGAGCAGGCGGCTGTGGAGATAAAACACGTCGCCGGGATACGCTTCGCGGCCAGACGGACGTTTCAAGACCAGTGAAACCTGGCGATACGCCACGGCCTGCTTCGAAAGATCATCATAAATGATCAGCGCATCCATGCCGTTGTCCATGAACCATTCGCCCATCGCCGCGCCGGAGAACGGAGCGAGATATTGATTCGCCGCGGAATCGGAAGCAGCAGCAACCACCACAATCGTGTCTTCCAATGCGCCGGCTTTTTCCAGTTCCGCAATGACGCGCGCCACGTTCGACTGCTTCTGGCCGACCGCGACATAAATGTTGTACATCGGACGGAAACTCTTGTCGCCCGACTCACGGCCCACTTTGTTGATGCGCGATTGGTTAATCATCGCATCCACGCCGATCGTGGTTTTGCCGGTGGAACGATCACCAATGATCAATTCGCGCTGGCCGCGGCCAATCGGAATCATCGCGTCAATCGCCATAATACCGGTCTGCACCGGCTGGCTGACGGATTTGCGTTTCACGATGCCGGGCGCAATTTTCTCGACCGGATAAAACGCGGTTTCCTTGATCGGACCTTTGCCATCGACGGGTCGCCCGAGTGAATCCACGACGCGGCCCAGCAGACCTTTGCCGACGGGAACCGAAAGCAACTTGCCGGTGGTTTTGACTTCGGAACCTTCGTGGACTTTGAGGTAATCGCCGAGAATGATCGCGCCAACTTCGGTTTCTTCCAGGTTCAGCGCGAGGCCGACCACACCGTTTCCGAAGTCGAGCATCTCGTTCAACATCGCGTCGGTGAGGCCTTCAATTTTGGCGACGCCGTCCGAGATTTCGCGGACGATGCCGACGTTCTGCTTGTTCACCGACGTTTTGACGCCAGCGATCTGCGCTTCGATTTCCTGGAGAAGATTGCTCATATCAGATTCGTTTCCGTAAATTATAAACTCGATTCAAGCTCGGCCAAACGCGCTTTCACGCTGCCGTCATAAACATCACTGCCCACTTTGATCCGCAACCCGCCAATGAGGCCCGGGTTTTGCGCGAAAGAAATATTCAATCCGCCGCCGTAAAGTTTTCCCAACTCACTTGTCACGCTGGCCTGCAACTCCGGCGAAACAGGCGCCGCGCTTTCCACAACCGCCGTGCGGCGTTCAATATCCAATTTCACCAGGCGTTGGAAATGCGAGAGAATCGTTACATAACCGCGCGGCTTCTGCGCGATCACCTGCGCCACAACCTGCCGCGCGCGATTTTCGTCCAGCAAACCATTCACCACACAACTGCGAAACAGTTGCTTGGCGTCGCGACGGGCTTGTTTGGTAATTTTCATTTCGCTGTTCGCCTGCTTTGAAATTCGACCCGTATCAACGCGCCAATTGTTTCGCGGTTTCGTCTGCCAAACGCTTTTGGTCGTCGGTGGTCAGCACTTTGCCGGTGACGGTTGCAGTGGTTTGCACGACCAGGCGTCCAACTTCGCGTTTCAATTCCGCCAGCATGCGGGCGTGATCCGCAGCAGCGGCTTCGCGCGCTTTGGCAATGATCTGTTCCGCAGCGGCAATGGCTTTTTGCGTTTCGCTTTCCTGAACTTTGGAAGCGGCGGCGCGAGCGTCTTCAATGGCCTTGTTCGCCTGTGCATTGGCCTGCGTTAAAATGTCCTGCGCTTTGACCTGAGCGTTGGCAAGTTCCTGTTTGATTTTCTCGGCGTTGGCCAAACCTTCTTCAATCCGACGACGACGTTCTTCCAGCATCGCGATGACGGGTTTGTAGGCAAAGCGTTGCAACAGAAAAGCGACAATGACGAAGCTGATGATCTGCGCCACCAGATGCGGACCGTTTACGCCGAACGTCTGAGCCGTGCTTTTGCCCATGTCCGCGAGGTCGCTGCCAATACTTGCCAACAGGATAAACTGATTCATAAAAATTCCGGAAAAATCGGCGCGGAACCATTTAATGGCTCCGCGCCATGTAATTACTTCACCAGGAAGATGGCGTAGAACACGATCGCTTCCGCGAACGCGATCGCCAGAATGGCCTGCACGAGAATCTTCGTCGCCGCGCCGGGATTGCGTCCCACCGCTTCCGAAGCTTTCATGCCGATCAATCCCACGCCGAGCGCCGCGCCGAGCGCCGCCAGACCGACGTGCAGATTTCCATTCAGGGTCTTGGCGACCACTTCACCTGCCTGAGCCAACATAGGCGTTAACATAATTTTCCTTTCTTTGCTTTTCTCAGCAGCTCCCGCGATTGAACACGGTCAAACCGCCGAAATTTTTAATGATGTGCGTGTTCGTGTTCGTCGTCGTGCTGGCAGATCAACATAGTGAAGACCGCCGTCAGCAGCATGAACACGAGGGCTTGAACCAGCCCCACCAGCAGTTCCATGAAATAAAATGGAATCGGCAATACGAAACTGAAGACCGTCTTCGCCCAGGCCGGGTGTTGCACCAGACTGGCCATCGATTCGAGCATGTTTTCGCCCGCAAAAATATTTCCGTAAAGACGGAAGCTGAGCGACACGGGACGAAACAAAATTGAAAATACTTCCAGGCAGCCAACGGCGAGAAAGACCACGATCATCAACAGTTTCAGAAGCCCGGTCGTGTCACCTTTCGGCGCAAACAAATGCTTGATGAAACCGCCGGGACCATTCGTTTTCAACGCCCACCAGGTCCAGCACGCAAAGAAAACCAGCGACATCGCCAGCGTCATGTTCAAGTCGGCATTCGCACCGCGGAACCAGGGTTGAAATTCCGTCGCGCCATCCGCATGCGTCACGTTCCAGCCCACCGTTCCCAATCCCGGAATCAGTCCCGCCCAGTTGGAAAACAGAATGAAAATGAAAATCGTAGCGAAGAACCAGAATGTGCGATGCACCAGATCCCGGCCGATGATTCCCTCCAAAAAGTTATACAATCCCTCGACCATCCACTCCCAGAAATTCTGCAAGCCACCCGGAACATCCTTCATATTGCGCGTGGCCAATTGCGCAAAAAGAATCAATCCCAACGCAACAATCCACGTCACGATCATTGAATTGGTAATCGGGAAGGAACCGACGTGGGCAACCGGTACGGCGTGCGCGGGCAAACCTTCTTCATGTCCTCCCGATGCCGCGGCTTCATGAACCGCACGGGCCGCTGCGGGAACCGATTCGATCTCCTGACTGAAGGCCACGATTGGTGCGCCCATCAACAACAGCCACAACGAAATTGCTCGGACTAGATGCATGTTTCAAAGCACCGAGCCAAGGGACACCAATCCCATCGGATCTACCGCTTTGGCCGGAGCGCCCGAGACATTGCCCCATCGTGAAAAATTTCACAAGGGGTTTTTTGAAAATTTTTTAACTTTCCTCGAATTACACAGGAGCCTTTCTAATCGGCCTTATTAAGCAGCTTTCCGCCTCACCAGTTTTGCGCCGAGACCGATCAACAACAACGCTCCGCCGAGCACACAAACAATCGCCGCACCCGTCGGCAAATCGAATCGGAACGATCCATAAAGTCCCGCAATGCTTGCCAGCGTCGCCACTCCCCAGCCAATGGCCAATCGCACCGGCAACGATGCCGCCAGATAAGTTCCGCACGCGGCCGGAACAATCAAATACGAGAAAACCATCAGGACGCCGCCGACCTGCACAAAGCTGGTCACAATCAAACCGAACAATGCGTAGAACAGAAAATCCCAGAAGCGTACGGACAAACCGCTCGCTTCCGCTTCCGCATGATTGAACGAGAGCGCAATGAATTGTTTTCGGAAAACAAAATGCACCAGCGCAATCACCGCATACAGGGCAGCAGTTTTCCAGATTTCACCCGGCGTGACCGTGAGCAGATCGCCAACGAGTGTTCGCTGCAATTCCTCTTTTCCATGCGGGCTTTTGCTCAAAAGCAGAATGCCCGCGGCCGCGGATACGACATAAATGATTCCGATCAATGCTTCCTGCGGAACGCGCGCCCGACGCGCCGATCTCGTGAACGTGAACAACAACGCGCCGGCCAGCGTGAATCCCAGCGACCAGAAATAATTATGCGGATCGTCGGCTTCGTGACCGAGGAACAAACAAACGCAGGTTCCCAGCGTCGCAACCTGCGCCAGCGCGAGATCCACGAAAATGACTTCACGGCGAATAATATGCAGCCCGTAATAAACGAGAATGCCCGGCAACAACAGGCACGCAATCAGCGGCCATTTCATCACGGAAAAAATTTCAGTCATAAGATATTTGCAGAATCAGGAAATGGGTAGCGCAGACTTCCAAGTCTGCCGTACCGCAGGTTTCCAAACCTGCGCGGCGGAAATATTCAAATGCGTTTCGCATGTTCCACGCGTCGCCGATTTTGAAATCGGCGATACAGCAGGTTTCGAAACCTGCGCTACGATCCGATTTCATTTCGAACCACCGTTCGACGCGAACGCTTTTGCAATCGAGTTCACCAGATAATCCATCAACTGGATGTAACCGCCTTCCGTTCCTTTCACGCCGCCGGGAAATTGCGCGACGTCCACGACGGTTGCGCCCGTGCTGCGCGCCACCGTTTCCGCTGTGCGCCGATTGAGATACGGATCAACGATGATCACGTGCGCCTTCTGTTCTTTCATGGTTGCGATCACATCCGCCAGATGCGCGGGCGACGGCGGAATGCCGGGTTTGGGTTCCAGGAAGATTTCTGATTTCAACCCAAACCTCGCGGCGAAGTACGGCCACGAATCGTGATACGCCACCAGCGGCTGGCCTTTGAACGGTGCGAGCTGCTTTTCCCAATCAGCAAGTTTGGCGTTCAACTCCTCGGTGAACTTTTTTTGATTCGCATGAAAGAATTCAGCATCCGCGGAATCCAGTTTGGCGAACGCATCCGCAATCGTGCGGGCTACAATTTCCGCGTTCGCCGGATCGGTGAGAAAATGCGGATTGCCGGCGGCGTGAATATCTCCCTGCGAACGATCCAGAACGCTCGGCACTTCGAGCATGCGAATGCCCTGATTGCAACGAATATCGCCTGGCATTCCCGGCGCTAGTTTCGAATTCCGTGCGCCCGTCAGCAGCGGCGGCAGCCAGCCGATTTCCAATTCCGCACCGCCTTGAATCAACGCATCCGCGCGCGACAACTTCACAATGAAGCTCGGTTTCGCATCAACGAAATGCGGGTCTTCGGTTGGTCGCGCCAATGTCGTGATGGTGACCTTGTTGCCTCCCACTTCTTTTGCGACGGCTGCGAGATCAGGCGTTGTGACCACAACGTTCAGTTTCGCCTGTGCTGTTGCTGCGACGAACAGCAGGCAAAACGCTAAACGCAGAAGCGCTGAGATCGCTGAGACGCGCGGAGTTGTTCCCGTTGATTGACAGACCAAACGGAATTGGAACAGAAGGAAACAAAGAGAACGAAGCCAATGCGAAAAAGACCTGGGAACGAGCTGTATTTTGCGCATCCGCAAATTCCAGCCGCCAGGCTTCCCTTCCTTTCCTTCGTTATCTTCTGTTAAAATTTCGGAGTTTGCGTCCAATGCTCCGCGCAGCTTTGCGTCCTCTGCGTCTCTGCGTTGAAACAGATTCTTAAAAAAATTCAGATTCATAAAACGGGTAAATTTCGTGTTGTTTGTCGGTGGAAGTTTCAAAACGTGTGCGCCGCGTGCGCGCCGAGGAGGAATTCAAATTGCAGCCAGACCGAGTGATCCACACCGATCTGCTCGCGGTCATCGTAATTGTATTGCAAACGGATTTTCGAGAACTCGCTCGGATACCACGTCAGATTCGGCGAAATGCGCCAGCGCGAAAGCCGGTCCGGATCGTCGCCATTGATGCGTTCGTAATCCGCCTGTTCCGTTCGCCCGACGTAATCGCCGCGCAACGCTGCGACCCAGCGTGGCCGGAATCCCCATGATACCTGCGAATAAAATCCCCAATCCGTGAGCGTCTCACCTGGAATCGGATTCAGCGCCGGACTCGCGCTCGCATCACCGGCAAATGCTCCAGCACGATATCGCCGCAGCATCGCTTCCGTTTGCCACGACACGAACGGAAATCCCGCATGCGCATTCGCCGGTTTCCATTTCCAATATGCGTCCAGCCCATAAATCTGCGTATCCGCGTGCGCGCCGGAACCATTCGGCCCAAACGCGGCGGATGCGCCCGCGAGCAAAGTTTGGTTTTCGGTCAGATCAAACGACGCCGCATAACGCGGGGTGAACAGGAGATCGCCCGCCGACGTCACCCCGCCCTGCTCCACCGGACGGCCCAGAAACAAATCACCGTCATTGTCGTTCCGGAAACTGTGCGCGGTTTCGCCCTGACTGTTTTGAATCGTGAAAAACAATTCCGAATAAAACGGCGTCGGCGCGAGCCACGAAATCCGCGCGCCGGGATTTCGCAATCCATCCGGCCCGAGCAATCGTCCATTCACCAGCGGCTCGTCCACGAACGCCCACGTGTGTGGATGCTGGGTATTGATGCGGCCAAAATCTGTGAGCAACTGGCCTGCGCGAATTTGTAGATTCCACGGCAGCGAAACTGTTTCGAGCCACGCCTCTTCGAGTTCCACAAACGACTCGCTCCCCGAATCGAGCTGAAAAGCAATGTTCGCGTTGCCCCGAAAATACGGATCAACCGCGCCCTGCAAATTCAGCTCCGCGCCTTGAACGGTGAATCCGCGTTGAATTGGATCGTGTCCGCCCAATTGCGTTCCGCCTTCAATGTCATTTGCCGTTGAACCGCCCGCGGCAAACGTCGCGACCATGCTGACATCCACATAACCTTTGCTGTTGCCGACGCGAATGGGATTGGCCGGCGACCACGCGGACGTTTGCACCGGCGTGGCGGCTGGCAAATTGTTATTCGAGATTGCCGCGGCTGGAGTTGGAATTGCCGCGGGCGTCTGCGTCAATTCATCGAGCTTTTTTTGCAGCAGTTCGATCTGCGCCTTTTGGTCGCGCTGAACGCGATCGAAGTTTTCCTGCATCTGTTGCAATTGCATCCGCAACTGCTCCATCTGATTTGTTTCCTGGGAATAGCTCATGGGCATGGCCATTCCAAAACACACCAACACTAAAAATTTTTTCATGATTTCTCCGGTTAAGATTTTGATTCAGCTCCAAAAATCCAAACGCCAGACCAGCGAACGGATTTTTTCCAAACGAAACGGACGAGGGACGAATCAGAACCGGGGAGGACCGCGCGTAGGCGTCAGACGATAGTCAAACGAAGAAACGGCCGCCGCATGGAAGACCGGCAGCGAAAAAAGAAATCCGAGAACCACCACGAGGCTGGCCGCGCCAACTGCGGGAACATCCAACTGGCCTCGCGCGAGCAGCGTCAGAACGCAGGTATGACCGGGCGCGGCGGAATCCGCATGCAGGCTGTGATGCAAACCGCTGGAAGCCGCGAAGACCTCCAGCACCAGGAAAAGCGCCAGACACAACAGCGCGACCGCCCGCCGGGAGTTCCGGCTTCGCAGCGCCAACCATGTCATGGCCGTCATGCGCGCCATAGTGACGATTCAGATTCGCGCTCGGCAAGAAATTTCGCAAACACCGCGCGCCACGCAACAGATGCGCATTCGGGATTGAGCGAAGAATGATTCGGCCTTTCTAGAAAGCTGGCCATGTCCCGTACGATCCAGTTTCACCGCCGTTTTCAGCCGCCGGATCTCAGATCTGTTTCGCCGAAATAAATCACAGCGCCTCCGCCAGCAGCTCCGCGATGTGCTTCGACTTGATCGGCGTGAGGTGCAGCACTTGTTGACGGCAGCTTGCGCCGGACGTTACGAAAATAGTTCCGAACGGCTGCGCTTTGAGTTCGCGAATCAACGGCTCGGCAATTTTCAGCGACAGCTCATATTTTGATTTCAACATTCCAAACGCTCCAGCCATTCCGCAGCAGCCGGTGTCCAGCACGGAAACGGATCTGCCGGGCAACCGTTCACCAAGGCTTTGAATCGTCTCCCGGCGCGAAAGCGATTTGATGTGACAATGAATGTGAACCACAACGCGTTCCGTTCGGGCTTTGAACTGCAATGCCGATGGATCCGAGGTCAACGTCTGTTCGATAAAATCCTGAAACAGAAAACACCGCTGCGCCACGGCCGCGCTGTCCAGTTTCAGTTCCGCGTAATCTTCGATGAACATGGAATAGCACGACGGTTCGAGAAACAGGATCGGCGTGTCATCGCCTGACTGATTCAGCAGCGCGAGATTGTGCGCGCCCAGCCGCGATGCCTCCGCGAGATTTCCCTGGCTGAACGCCGGACGTCCGCAGCACTTGCGTCCGACCGGTAGAAAAACTTCAAAGCCCGCTGCTTCCAACACCTTCACTGCTGCGCGACCGATGTGCGGTTCGTAATAGCGGACAAAGGTGTCATCCCAGAGAATGACGCGTCCGCGTGTGCCGGCGCCGTTCGCCCGCTCGCGTTTGAAATGCCAGTGATCAAACCGTTGCTTTGCAAAATGCGGCAGACGCCGTTCGGAAGTGATTCCCAAAATTCGTTCGCCCAAAAAACGCATGATCGACGAATCCAGAAACTGGTTGGAGATCGCCGGCAGTTTGCAGCCGAGGCGGCCCAGAAAATCTACGGAGCTGAACAACCGCTCCCGCAGATTCAGACCCTCGCGGCGAAGGCGCGCGTATTGCATTTCCGCCTTGAGCAGAGCCATGTTCACGTTTGAGGGACATTCCCGCGCACAGGCTTTGCAGGAAAGACAGTTCTCCAGCGCGGCTTTCAGCTCGGGCGATTTCAACAATCCACCGTCTTCCGCGGCGTTTAATTCCAGCGCGGCGCGAATCGCATTGGCGCGTCCCCGCGTGGACATCGCTTCATCGCCCGTCGCGAGATAGGTCGGGCACATGGTCGGCGTTTGTTTGAGACAACCGCCGCAACCGTTGCATTGTTCCAGATGACGGACAAAGGATTCATCACGAACGGCAAACGCCAGCGCAGGTTCGTCCGGCAACACGAGTTCATGACCGGCCCGCGTGCGCAGATCAGAATCGATTTCATAACGTCCGTCCGGAATGATTTTTCCCGGATTCATCAGATCGTGCGGATCGAACGCATGCTTGATCTCGCGCATGAGATTCAACATCTCTTCGCCGACCTGTTCGACCATGAATTCCGTCCGCGCAATGCCGACGCCGTGTTCCGCCGCCAGTGACCCTTTGAATTCACGAACCAGCGCCGAGACTTCCGCCGCCACGTGCCGGAATTTTTTCACGTCCGCTTTGCTGTGCAGATCCAGCACCGGACGAACATGCAGCAAACCCGACGCAGCGTGGCCGTAGAACGAGGCGGGCAGTTGCAACCGAGTGAAAATTTCCCGCAACGCCGTCACGTATTCGGGCAATTGCGCGGGACGCACCGCGGCATCTTCAATTCCCGCGATTGGCTTCGCATCGCCTTTCAGGCTGGTCAGCAATGACAATCCCGCTTTGCGCAGCGCCCAGAACAAATCCATTCCGGTTTGCGTTTGCAGAATTTTCGTCCGCAACCCGAGATTGCATCTGCGCACCGCTGCGAGCCGGTCCGGAACATCATTGAAAAACTCCACGGCGAGCACGGATTCACATGGACGTTGATCCAGCTCCAGCAAATCACGCGCGCTTTGGAACTCGACATGACCGCGCGTTTGATCGAGCAGAATGCGGTCGAGATGTTCAATCGCCGCGGGCTTCAGCTCGAGCAATTCCAGGGTCGCCTGCATGGCTTCACTGACCGAATCGAAAAAGATCAGCGCCACTCCTTTCTCGCGCGGCAGCGGCACGAGCCGGAGTTCAGCGGAAACAATTGCCGCCAGCGTTCCTTCACTGCCGCACAACACGGGAGTCAGATTTCCAGGTTCGCGCAAACATCGATCCAGCGGATAACCCGGCCAGCGTTTCAGCAATCCCGGCGGAAACCGTTCGGCAATCCGCAACGAATTGAGATGAACGATGTCTTCGAGCAGATCATGTTCGCGCGGAAGTGAATCGTACGTGGCGCTGACCTTGGCGTATTTTCCATCGGCAAGAACCAGATCAATGGCATTCACGTGATCCGCCGTGACGCCATACACCGGCGCATGCGCACCGCTGGAATTATTGGCAATCATTCCACCAATCGTCGCGCGCGAACCCGTCGCCACATCCGGACCGAAGCGCAATCCATAAGGCCGGAGAAACTGATTCAATTGATCCAGCACCACGCCCGCTTCGACACGCACCGTCGCGCGTTCGCGGTCGAAATCCAGAATGTTGCGGTTGTATCGCGCGAGATCGATCACCAGTCCTTCGCCCAGCGCGCCTCCGGCGAGACCGGTTCCAGCGCCACGCGGGATCATTGAAATTCCCGCTTCAGCCGCGGCGCGAATGATCGAACAGGTTTGTTTGACACTCCGAGGAAACGCGACCGCTGTGGGAACTACGCGGTAAATGGAAGCGTCGGTTGCATAAAGCTGGCGCGTGAAATCATCAAAAGCGACTTCGCAGTTGGTCGAAGCGAGCGTCGAGATTTGCTGGGTAGAACTCATCGCGCCATCCGCAAGTTATCGGCGCCATGCAGAATTGACAACTCCGCGCAATCGGAGCGCGGACTTCAGTCCCTATGTCTCTCATTCGTGACCATTGCACCTCGCGGAATGAATTCCGCGCTCCGCCCGCCGCAGCATTGATCCGCCTTTGGCCAAAGGCTATGTTCGGCCCATGAGTTTATTGCCATTTGAAAATCTGCCTCCGTTCAAGCCCCGCCATTTTATGCCCGCAGAAATTGATTTTGGCGATTGGACTCAGATTCAGCCGCTGTTCGAACAGCTCGAAGCACGCGTTCCTCAATGCGCGTCCATCGCTGAACTGGAACAATGGCTCATCGACTGGAGTGAACTCAGCGCGGCGCTGGATCAGGAAAGTTCCACGCGCTACATCGCGATGACCTGTCACACCGACAATCCCGAAGCTGAAAAAGCGTATCTTCACTTCGTCGAAAAAATTGAACCCGAGATCAAGCCACGCCAGTTCGCGCTGTCTCAAAAATTCATTGATCACCCGCTGCGCGAACAATTGCCGAAGCAACGTTTTGAAGTGTTTGATCGCGACACCCGCAATCAGGTCGAGTTGTTTCGTCCGGAAAACGTCGCGCTGGAAACCGAGGAGGCGCGGCTCAGTCAGCAATATCAGAAACTCAGTGGTTCACTCACGGTCATTTTCCGCGGCGAAGAACGCACGCTGGTGCAGATGGGCCGGTTTCTCGAAGAACCCGACCAGGGTTTGCGCAAGGAAGCGTGGGAAGTGGTCGCGAACCGGCGATTGCAGGAAGCCGACAAGTTTGAGGAAATTTTTGACCGGCTTATCAAAGTCCGCCAGCAGATCGCGAAGAACGCAGGCTTTGATAACTACCGCGATTACGCGTTCCGCCGGATGGGCCGATTCGATTACACCGCCGCTGATTGCGAGAAATTTCATCACGCGGTTGAAACCGTGATCATGCCGGTCGTCCGCGAACTTCAGGCTGATCGCCGCAAAGCCTTGAACGTGGAGGCGCTGCGCCCGTGGGATCTCGCTGTTGATCCGCTGAATCGTCCGCCGCTCAAACCGTTCGAGCAGGTGGATCAGATGGTTTCCCGCACGCAAAAAATCTTCGATCAGCTCGACGGCGAACTCGCGTCCGGATTTCAGCAGATGCAGGATCTGCGTTTGCTCGATCTGGCGAACCGCAAAGGCAAAGCGCCGGGCGGTTATCAATCCACGCTCGCCGAATCGCGGTTGCCGTTCATTTTCATGAACGCCGTCGGACTCCAGCGCGATGTGGAAACAATTCTGCACGAAGCTGGTCATGCGTTTCACGCGCTGGCAACTCGCGCGGAAGATTTGTACGCGTATCGCAGCGCGCCAATTGAATTTTGCGAAGTGGCATCGATGAGCATGGAACTGCTCGGCAACGAATTCATTGAAGAATTTTATTCCACTGATGATTCCCGCCGCGCGTGCCGCACGCATCTGGAAGGCATCATTGGAATCTTTCCGTGGATTGCGACCGTCGATGCGTTTCAGCACTGGATTTATACGCATCCGGGCCACACGCGCGCGGAACGTTCGCTGGCGTGGCTGGAACTGATGGATCGTTTCGGCGGCGACGTGGATTGGAGCGGTTACGACAAAAGCCGCGCGTATCTGTGGCATCGCCAGCTCCACATTTTTCTGCATCCGTTCTATTACATCGAATACGGCATCGCGCAGCTTGGCGCCTTACAGGTCTGGGCGAATTCGAAGCAGGACAAAGCAAAGGCGCTCAATGCCTACAAAAACTCACTCGAACTCGGCGGCTCACGGCCATTGCCGGAATTGTTCCAAGCGGCCGGCGCAAAGTTTCAATTCGACGCGCCGACGATCAAACCGTTGATGGATTTGACACGAAGTGAATTGGCGAAACTTGGGTGAAGCGGCTCGGCTTCGGGTAAGCCAGTGAGTCCGTAAATCGGTGAGTCGGTGTTCACCGCAACGCCACTCGTAGCGCAGGTTTCCAAACCTGCTGTATCGCAGGTTTCTAAACCTGCGCGGCTGGATTTAGTTGATGCGTGCGGAAGAATTTGCAGTCAGCCGATTGAGCAATCGGCGATACACAGACCTGGAAGTCTGAGCTACGTCAGTTGCGGGTCTGCACGTTAATTCAATCGCAAATCGCCAATCGTAAATCCATGAACGTTCTCGTCACAGGCGGAACCGGATTTGTCGGACGCGCAATTGTCGCTGAACTGCATCGCGCCGGTCACACCATTCACCTGCTCGCGCGCCATTCTGAATCACAAAACGTCAACTCATTTGCCGCCAGACATTCCGCGCAGATTCGTCCGGGAAATATTCTGGATTCAAATTCGCTCAAGGACGCCTGCGCTGGAATCGATGCCGTGATTCATCTCGTCGGCATCATCAGCGAAACAGGCCGGCAGACTTACGAAGCCGTGCATGTCGAAGGAACGCGGAACATGATCGAGGCCAGCCGTCGCGCTGGCGTTAAACGTTTCATCCACATGAGCGCGCTGGGAACCCGTCCAAACGCGCGGGCGCGTTATCATCAATCCAAATGGAACGCGGAGGAAATCGTTCGCCACAGCGGGCTGACCTGGACAATTTTTCGCCCCTCGATCATTTACGGTCCCAACGATGGGTTTGTGAATCTGTTTGCCCGGATCGCACGCCGTTCGCCGGTCGTTCCGATTATCGGAAAGGGCGAATCGAAATTTCAGCCGATTGCAGTTCCAAATGTCGCGCGTGCGTTTGTCGCTGCTCTTACCGAACCGCGCGCGGAAAATGAAACCTTCGTTTTGTCTGGTCCCGAAGTGTTCACGCTGAATGAAATCGTGGACTGCATCCTTCGCGCAATGAATGCAAAACGAATCAAGCTTCATCTGCCAGTTCCCTTGGCGCGCGTGCAGGCGGGCGTGCTGGAATTTCTTTTCGGCCGTTTACTGCACAAAGCGCCGCCGCTCAATCGCGATCAGATTTTGATGTTGCAGGAGGACAATATTGGAAATGGAAAATCCGCAGATGATTTGTTCGGTTTGAAACATGAAAGCTTTCAAAGGGGAATCACAGAATATCTTCAGCGTTAGCGGAGCGCGGGTTTGCGACCCGCAGCAATGAGAGTCTTCGCCAAGCGGTCGGCAGGTAAGGGGTCGCTGATTTTTACCAAGTTGCTGCGGGTCGCAGACCCGCGCTCCGTTCCAACTTCAGGTCCTGGCCAGCAGCGCGAATTCCTCATCGGCTGGCGATCACGCAAGCTGCGTTCGTTTTGGAATTTGCGCTTTTCTTTCCCCTGCTCCGCTTTAACCTCCGTCGCAATTCACAATGGCTTTGAAGTTTTTTAACACATTGTCGCGGTCGGTTCAGGATTTCGTGCCGCTCGATCCCGCCGGAAAAAAAGTCGGAATGTATTGCTGCGGTCCGACGGTTTATGATTTCGCTCACATCGGCAACTGGCGCACATTCGTTTTCGGCGATCTCGTCCGGCGTTATCTCGAGTTCAAGGGTTACGACGTCAACCACGTCATGAACATCACCGACGTGGAGGACAAAATCATCAAACGCGTCCGCGAAAACAAAACCACGCTGCGCGAATTCACCGGTAAATTTGAAGCCGCGTTTCTCGACGATTTGAAAACGCTCGGCTGCCGCGAACCGCATCAGAGACCGCACGCCACGGAGTTCATGCCGGACATCATCGCGCTGATTGAAAAGCTGATCGCGCGCGGCATCGCCTACAAAGCGGCGGACAGCTCGGTTTATTTCAGCATCGAAAAATATCGCGGCTGCGGCTGCACGTATGGGCAGTTGGTGAAATTAAATTTCGACGAAATGCGCGTGGGTGAACGCGTGAAAAGCGACGATTATGCGAAGGAATCCGTGGCGGATTTTGCGTTGTGGAAAGCGCGGGTGCCGGAGGACGGCGATGTGTTCTGGCCCAGTCCGTGGGGCGAAGGCCGGCCCGGCTGGCACATCGAATGTTCCGCGATGAGCATGAAAATTCTCGGAACGAGCTTTGATCTGCATCTTGGCGGCGAAGATTTGATGTTCCCGCATCATGAGGACGAAATCGCGCAGAGCGAAGGCGCGGGCGTTCAGGAACCGGGTCGGCGGTTTGTGAAATACTGGCTGCACGGCGCGCACCTGCTGGTTGAAGGCAAGAAGATGAGCAAATCGCTCGGCAACTTTTTCACGCTGCGCGATCTGCTGGCGAAAGGATTTACCGGACGCGAAGTGCGTTATCTGCTGCTCACGTCGCATTATCGCGAGACGTTTAATTTTACCCTCGACGGTCTCAACGGCGCGCGGCAATCGCTCGCACGCATTGACGAATGCCTGGGCAAATTGCGTGAACTTGCCGGCGCCACCACAGCCGAACCGGACGCCAAATTGATCGATGAATTTACTCAGGCGCTCGACAGCGATTTGAACATCGCTGGGGCGTGGGGCGCCGTTTTTGAATGGGTGCGTGAAACCAATCGGCGACTCACTGAAAATGCTTTGACGCCGGTTCAAGCGGCGGCGGTTTTGGCAGCGTGGAATAAAATCAATTCCGTCCTGGGCATCAGTGCCGCGGCCGAAGCGGAAGCGCCTGCTGAATTGCGGGCTTTGCTTGAGGAACGCCAGGCCGCCCGCAAAGCCAAAGATTTTAAACGCTCGGATGCAATTCGCGATGAACTCAAGGCCAAAGGTTGGGTGATCGAAGACACGCCGAAGGGACCGAAGTTGAAGAAGATTTGAAGTTCTTCTGAAAACGCCATTATCGCATTAGACCGCCGATGTCCTTACCGCTTTCTAAGATTGAACGAAAGTTGTTCACCAATTCTGTGGATAACGTGGTCACAAGCTGCGAACAATGTGTCAACTGTCTGTGAACAACTTCCTAAACAGAAAACAGAATTGTGAATTAGTTCGGCATCATCAATAAGATGTCGGGTTGAGAACTTGACCAAAATCTACGATGTTCTCAGAGTCAACACTATGAACGAAAAGCACTGCCATCCCGGATTTCTCATTGCCATTGAAGGTATCGACGGGGCAGGAAAAACGACACAAGCCCAATGGGTACAAGACGCATTGATGGCGAGAAAAATACGCGTAATTAGAACCAAAGAACCCACTACCGGACAATGGGGACAAGTTCTTCGGGATTCTGCATTGACCGGAAGACTCTCTCTTGAAGAAGAAGTCGAAGCATTTCTGAAAGACCGGCGTGAACACGTCGAAACCAAAATCCTTCCCGCATTGCGAGATGGCCAAGTAGTGATCGTTGATCGTTACTATTTTTCAAACATGGCCTACCAAGGCGCACGCGGGATGAGCCCTTCTGAAATCCAGAGTCGAAATGAAACATTTGCGCCAGAACCTGACCTCCTGGTACTGCTGGATATAGAACCAAAAATTGGTTTAAATCGCATCCGAACACGTGGCGATCGTGCTAATCACTTTGAGAAAACAGGGACGCTGAGAAAAGCCCGAGAAATATTTCTAAGTATAGATAAACCCTACCTATACAAGTTGGATGCAAAGGAGAGTCCTGAAAAACTCCGAGACCTAATTGTTCGCCAGTTTTCTGCACTTTATGCCGAACAAATAGCTCAGTCAGACAAATCGCCTGAGGAAAAAATAAATGCGACTCTGAGCCTCTTTGGCGGCCATATGTTGAAAAAAATTTAGTTTTTTGACCGACCAGAAAACCCGCGCGGACAGTTAGTTCCTCAGGGAAAATACCCGTCTTGTCGAACGGTTGAAATAACCGTATCTGTTGACGCTTGCGGCGCTGATCGCAATAGTGTCGCAACCCAAAACGGATTTAAACGCACGAACTATAAAGCATGAAAGTAATCATTCTGGCCGCTGGATACGCCACTCGTTTGTACCCCCTGACGCTCACGCAACCGAAGCCGCTGCTGCCCGTCGCCGGCAAACCGATGATCGAATACGTGCTGGATAATCTTTCGCCGATTGGCGGCATCGACCGCATTTACGTAGTGACGAACGCCAAGTTTGCCGGGCATTTCCAGAAATGGTCGGATGAATACCGCGCCACGAAATCAAAACTCAACTTCACCATCGTCAACGACAATTCCACCGATGACACCAACAAACTCGGCGCGATTGGCGACATCCATTACGTGCTGAAAACGCAAAATGTGGATGATGACCTGATCGTTGTCGCGGGAGACAATTTGTTCAGCGAAAAGCTGGAAGGCTTTGGCCAGTTCTGCCGTGAGAAAAGCGCTCCCGTTCTCGCGCTCTACGACGTGGGAAATCTGGAAGAGATCAAGAAATACAATTCCATTTCGCTCGATGGCGAAGGCCGGATTACGTTCTTCGAAGAGAAACCGAAAAACCCGACCAGCACGCTCACGGGCATCGCGTTGTATTATTATCCCAAGTCGTCGATTCCGCTGATCAAGCAATACATCGCTGAAGGCAACAATCCGGATCAGCCGGGCCGCCTCGTGCAATGGCTGTATCCGCGCACGCCGGTTTACACCTGGAAAGTTCCGGGAATCTGGTACGACATCGGATCAAAGGAAACGCTGGAGGAAGCGAATAAAATCTTCGGCAAGAAAGACTGACCAGCCAGTCACAGCAGAGAATCAAGGGAACGAAGTATCGATTGCGTAGTCGATTGGGGCGATTGAATTTGCGTCCAGTCGGCGGGCCGAGTTTTGTTCCTGCGTTTCTCTGCTCAACCGATCCGGAAGGAAATTTTCGAAATCACGTCGCGGCCAAAGCTGTGCTGGAGGCGGTCGAGAATTTCTTTCCGCCGATAACGAACGATTTCCGCCAGCCACGCATTGCTGTCCACCGTGACAAACAAAGTTCCCTTTCGAACTCCGACCGGTTGCGCGTGAGCGACGATGTTGGGATCGATCAGGTCATTCCAGACTTTCACGATTTCGGCTTCAGCGCGGCGATTGTCGATTCGCAATTCCTTCAGCACACCGGGCAGAACATCGCTCGCGGATTTGGTGCGATTCTTTCGGCCTTCTTCAATCGGCTGGAGGTCAACGCCACGCCAGGCTGCGAGCACTCGTTGGCGCGAGGAACTTCTTCCCGGGCCACGAGGCGGAATACGTTTGGGCGGCAAAGGCATAATCAACGGGTTTATCTTAACCACGGATGAACACGAATGAACACGGATTTTTGTGAAGGGGCGGGCGAAAGTTTTGAGTTGGAAGCCGCCAAGACGCCGACGTGCGAACGGATGCCTGTCGGAACGCTTTTTACGAATTCCAAAATCTCAATGCTTGATCTCTCCCTGTTCATCCAGCACGAGAACACCGTGCGGCGGCAGATCGTAATTTCCGGAGATGGTTGTGCCTGTCAGGAAATCGTGCATGGGTTTGTAGAACTGCACGCGCACCTGTGAGTTCTGATGGTTCAGGAGAAAATAAATTCGCATGCCTTCCTTCTCACGCATGCTGACCTGGACGTTGTCCGGCACTTTGAGAAGCGGATGCAGATTGACCATCTGCTTCAGCCACACCACAAGGTCGTGATAAAAATGCTGATGACTTTGCGTGCCGATATAAATCGCGCGGCCCAGGCCGTAGGTGTTCATCGTCATTGCCGGACGGCCTTGATAAAAATCCTTCGCGTAAGTCGCCAGCACCTGGCATTCCTTCGGCTCAATGATGTCGCACCAGATTCGCGCCGGATGCATGTGGCTCGTGGGGAATGCGCCTTTGAACGTCAGATGATTTTCTTCGCCCGGCGGGAGCGGATCAAATTCCAGAACTTCCAGTCCGAACAAATCCGTCAGGTCATGCGGATAACCGGATTCCGCCGCCATGTTGTGTTCGTCCACGAGGCCCGTGTTGAACGTCGTGACCAGCGTTCCGCCGTTCTGAACGTAGAGTTTCATCAGGTCAGCTTCCGCGCCGGACAACAAGTGAAGCGACGGTGCAAAGACGATTCGGTATTGCGACAACTCTTCGGTCGGCCGCGCGAAATCGACAGAAATATTGCGATCGTGCAGCGCGTTGTAAATGAGCTGAATGTGTTCGCGCAGGTTGAAATGTTTCGTCGGCTGCATGGGTTGTTGCAGCACCCAATCATTGTCATGCGTGTAAAGAATGCAGGCTTCGGCCACCACCTTCGAACCTTTGAGCGCCGGCGCGAGCATTTTGATTTCTTCGCCGATCTGGCTGATTTCCTTGAACGCGCGGCTGTTGGTTTGAACGTGATGCGGGAGAACGGCGCCAAAGAATTTCTCGTTGCCAATCCGCGATTGACGCCAGTGATAATAAAGCACGCCGCACGCGCCGCGCGAAAGCAGTTGATACGTGAACAGCCGGATCACACCCGGGCGCACAAGTGAATTCACATCCTGCCAATTCACCTGCCCGGCTTTTTGCTCGATCACCCAAAAACCGCAATCGCCATCAGGCGACCGAATGCCTTCCTTTTTCAGCGATCGAAGAATGTCGATATCGCACGCCAGCTCCGACGCTTTGCTCTTGATCGCGGCATTGCTTTCGACGGAAACAAAGTCGATCACTTTGGCGACATCGAAATGATCGAACCGCCGTTGCAGCGCGCGGAGATTTGTCGTGGTCGGAATGTCGGGCGTGATTTCGTTCAGCACATCCACCTGCATTTGAACGAATGCCACGACCGCATCACTGCTGAATCGCGCCCAATCAAGCAACAGTGCGCCATTGTGCATGGTCGGCGCGTACATCGGCATCGGAACCTGATCGAACGAGGAAACGACCTGGCCCAGATAACGAAGCCCAAGCTGTTCGTTCAAACGTTCGGGCGTCACGTATTTCAACTTCAGCCAGTTCTGCCATTCCAGCCGCGTGTCTTCATTGAAGGACCATTCGCTTTCATGCCCGCCGATTCCGCTGTCCACCTGCCAGGCGATCAATTGCGGATGTTTGCCGAGCGCCTTGGCCATTTCCTCCACAATGCGCCGGGAAAAATTCCAATAAACGTCGCTGTTGAAACAAACCGCCCGGCGGGTGCCTTCGTGTTTGGGAATGCCTTTTTGGTCGAGCGGCAGAATTTCCGGATGCTTTTTCGCCAGCCAGATGGGCGGCGCGGCGGTGGGCGTGGCGAGTACCACCTGAATGCCGTATTTGCCCATCACATCCATGACGCGTTTGAGCCAGCGGAAGTCGTATTTCCCCTCCTCGCGTTCGCAAAGGCCCCAGGAAAAATCGCCAATGCGGACCACATTGACGCCGATTTTGCTCATTAATTCGGCATCGGTTTCCCATTGAGATTCGGGATTTTCAGCCGTGCCGCCGTAAGGGAAGACCCATTGTTCAGGATAGTAATCAACGCCGAAATACATAAGCTTTGTCGTTGTTTGCCGCGGGGCGTCCTACGTCCTGACTCTATGCCCGGGATAATCGACCTGCAACGGAAAAGATTTTCAGCGGCGTGGAAATCGCAGAATGACAAAAACTTCGGCAAGGATGAGTTACACGAATCCTCGTTTTCCGCTTTGAATCATCGCATTTCCAAATTGCGTTGATTCCTGAACAAAACGGGTGGAACAGGTTGAACCTGTTCCACCCTTTCCAACCCAACAAAACTTCCTGAAAGAAATTTGCGCTGTTGCGAGATTATTGAATCACCGTGCTGCGATCCATCAGCCATTGGAGATCGCCAGGATCGGGAGACATGGGCATGACATCCTCAGCGGCAGTCGCCGAAGTCATTGCGGTGTCACGCCATTTCTTGATTTCCGCGTGGCCATCGGCGAATGACAACCCGCCTGCGCCATTGTGATAACTCGCGGGGCGATCAATCCATTTCTTTGCGCCGCCGGTTAAAGTTGGATCACAAATAAACCAGCCATCGTTGATGCTGTGTGGATTCTCATCGATGAAAACGAAAATATTCGATGGATTGGGAATATCGGTTTGCTTGCGGAAATCGCGGCCTTTCGCGCCGGGATGCGACCGGGTGTTGTTCCAGCTTTGAATCGGATTCATCCAGCCATTCATCGACATGCTGCGCGTCGTCAAGGGATCGCCGGTAATATCAGCACCTCTCGCTGATCGCTTATCCGCCGGGCATTTGTAAACGGCTATGGTTTTTTCGTACGGATAAAGCAGGCCCACTTTGATCAGGTCCGCGTTCACCGCTGAAATCGGACCGTGATATCACCATAGACCCACATATTGCTGCTGCTTCCCGGCTCGGTTGCCGCATTTGGAAGAAAGCTCACTCGAATGGCTTGTCCTCCCGTGCGAACAATTTCGTCCCGATTGTCGCCGGAATAGATAATGGATCCCAACTGAAGCTGCCGCAGGTTGTTCATGCACTGAATCGCCTGCGCCTTCTGTTTGGCTTTGGACAAAGCGGGCAAAAGCATCGCCGCGAGAATGGCAATAATCGCGATGACCACCAGCAGTTCAATCAAAGTAAATCCCCCGCGCTGAAAACCGGGTCCGAAATTCAAAAGAGTCCGGCGGTGAGTGGAAAGTGATTTTGGTTTCATAAGAACTGAATGAATGCGCCGGCCGGATTGCGACCGGCGCATCGACCTTAACTATTGAACCCGCAGCCGATAGAAGCGCTTGCCACTGGCCGTGGAATCCACCGCCCCCTTCACGTTTCCATCACCCGCAACCGCAGAACCCAGCGGCGTCCAGTTCGCATCGGTCAGATCATTCTTGTATTCGATCTGATAATTTGCGCCCGATTGAGAAGCGAAGCTCAGGTGAACCGTTGTTCCTGAAACCGAAATGTTCAGTGAGATCGACGCTGCCGCCGGAACCAGCATGAGGAAGTTCACGTTTGCGTCCGCGTAAGGCGCGGTCGGATCGCGCGTGAGTTTCAAGGTATTGGTCGAACCGTCGAGCGTGATTGTCTGTGGATTGCCCAGCGCATCCGTCAATTCCACCCAGCCGTAACTCGACCAGCCCGACGTCGGAATCAGGAATGTTCCAAGATAATTGGTCGTTTGGCTGGTGGTGCCCCAACCGCCGGTAACGCGTGACAACAACGCAGCAGACTGATTGGCATCACCGCAGGCGAACCGGCCCCAGACGTTATACGTTCCGGCGGGATACGTGCGGGTGTAGTTCCCCCATTCGCCCGCGCCGAAGAATCCAATCGTGAAGTCGTAAGCCCCGGCAAACTTCGCCCGCGGCGCATCCGCGGAGGCTTCGGTCGCCGTTCCTGAAGTGCGATAAACGAATGTTCCACCCGTGTTGGATTCATGGAAATCCACATCCGCAACCGCCGAAAGATTTGTGTAGGCATCGACCTGCGGATTATCAAAGAACTTGCCGCTGTCGTAATCGTAGTCCTCCGCTTCCCAGGTGTAATAATCCGCACCGAACGTATCGAACTTCACCGTCGTGCTGGCGGCGTTCCCGTTCAGATCCGTGACGCTCAACGCCGCGGTGTACGCGGTATTCGGAACGAGTCCGGTGTAACTCACGTTCCACAGACTTGCCGAACCGCTGAAGACCAGGTTCGAGAGCGCGACACCATTGAGCGTTACTGTGATCTGATTCGTGGAAATTCCCGCGGAAGAACTGACAGTGAAGCTCAGCTTGTTCGTTTTTTGGAACAGCGTTGCGCCATCCGGATAAACATTGTTGATCACTGGCAGATTCGTGTTGGCGGGAACAAGCGCGTAGAAGTTGGCGTTCACATTGCCGCTGCTCGTGGCGCGAATCGTCTCCAAACCGCCGACCTGGATTTTCGCCAGATTTCCGCTGGCATCACGCAACGGAACCCAGGTGTAAGCCTGCCAGCCGCCGGTTGCAGGAATGGCGAACGTTCCGAGATTGGTCGTGGTCTGCGAAGCGGTGCCCTGGCCGGCTGTGACTTTTGCCAGCGTGACGCCGCCCGTTCCGGTGCTGCCATTCGCGGCGCGCAGGAGAACATTGTATTGCCCCTCGGGAAGCGTGCGCGTGTAGTTGTTCCAATTCCCATTGTCGAACCAGCCAACGTCATAATCGATGAAACCGGTATTGATGTATTCCAAACGCTTGGGCGCATCGCCATTCACTTCGAGTCCCACAGGATCCGCCGTGCGATAAGCAGGCGATCCATTTTGCGAAACGGTGACGTTGTCGTGGTAATCAATTTCCGCCGTGCCCATCTGACCGGCGAATGCGTTCGGCGCCGGATGATCAATGTACTGGCCCGCATTGAAATCGTAGTCCTCCGCTTCCCACACAAACACAGGATCGTAAGTATCAAATCGAACCGTCGTGCTGGCCGGACTTCCATTGGCATCTTTCAAAGTGATCACCGCCGTGTAAGTGGCATTGGTGATGAGCGGGACACTGACATTGCGGCTCGACGTGGTTCCCGTGATGACCAGGCCATTCTCACTGGTGAGGTTCGTTGTGATCGTTCGAACCACAGTCTGAATGGTCAACGCCACCTGAATTCCCGACGGGTTGATGGCTGCGCCAATCGGCGAACTTGCGGTGAAGGTCAACGCGGCTGCCGGTTGAAACATGTTGGTGCCATTCGGATAAACATCTGAAATCGCCGGGAGATTGGTGTTCGCCGGAACCAGCATCAGGAAATTATTATTCCCGCCGCCGCCGGAACCCGCGGTGAGCCGCAACGTGGAAACGCCATCCAGATCCACCCGCACCAGATTGCCGCCGGCATCCCGCAGCGGCACCCAGCGATAGGATTCCCAGCCGCCGGTATTCGGAATATTGAATGAGCCCAGATTGGTCGTGGTTTGGACCGGTGTCCCGTTTCCGCTCGTTACGTAATCCAGAGTTGAATTTCCGGTCCCGCCACCGAACGCCGCGCGCGTGTAAACATTGAACGGCCCGGTCGGATATGTGCGCGTGAAATTAATCCAATCCCCGGAATCAAAATTGCCGACGTCCACATCGCGAATGCGATCATCCAAAGCGAGCGCATCCAGAATTTTTTGCCGCATCAATTCGCCCTGCGAAGGTCCGCCATTCGCGCCGACGCCCACGCTGAATTCGGTGGCAACCAGATCAAAGATTCCGCGAAACACATGGTTTTGCGCACCCGGCGCATTATCGAAATAATCCACCGGCGGCATGCCTTCGCGCTGCCAGTAGGTGTCCGGCGCGGATTCAAAAGCGTAGCGCGGATTATCAATAAACGACCCACCGGGACCAAAAAGCGGATCCGCTGCGTAATCGTAATCCTCCGCTTCCCACGTGAAATTATCCGGACTGAACGCATCATAGGTCACCGTGTTGCTCGATACGATTCCAGCCGAGTCCGTCACGCGGATGCTAATCGTCACCTCATTCAGAGCGGCGTTTTTGACCAGCGGTGGATTCACCGGCAATCCCGTGAAACTGACTGTGCGATTATTCGCCGTGCCGCCAATCACCAAACCCGAAGTTACGTTTGAGCCACTCACGGAAACTTCAATGCCATTCACATCAATCCCGTTTGCGGAACCGGCGTTGAACGAAAGCGTTTCCGTACCTTGCATCAGGCTCATTCCATCGGGAAACAAATCCGTGATCAAAACCGGCGTCGCTTCCTGTCGAACGCTCTCAATAAAATCCGAGGACGCATCGCCGGTGTAAAAACGGAAATCATCCATCCAACCATCCATGGCGCGCGCGCGATCCGCAGATTGATTGCCCAGCATCAGATTCGCAGCGCTGCCGAGATCCACCGGTTGCAGACCGATGCTGCGAATCGCCACCAGCTTCGCCGGACTGCCTTCAGTGCCGTAATAAAACCGCGCGTTGTTCGTGCCGTCATACGTCACGCCCACAAACAACCATTCGTTCGTGGGCAATGGATTGAAATACAACGGCGCGGAAACAATCGCGTTGTTTACTTTCAGATAAAGCGCGTTCGTGCTTTGAAAATAAACCATGATGTCGTTTGTGGTCGCGCCGTTGTTGACCACGCCGTTCGATCCCACGATGAACAGCCGTCCGGCGCGATTTTGAGTGTTCGTTATCACCGTCTGTTGCTTGAACCAAAAGGTCGCCGTGAAATTGCTGATGACTCCAAGCGAACTCAGCGCGACGTTGTTCGTGGCCTGCGCGATCGGTCCGGGAATTGACGAATTGGCTGCGGTTCCCGAATTGGATGCGGCAGAAAGGTCGAGCGAATGCCCCTGATTTTGAACGCCGGAATTGGCCGCGCCATGCAGATCCACCGCAGTGCCGCTGAAGTCCAGCAACGTCAATGGCAGATTGAGCGCGCCCGCGCTGGTCGCGGTGGTCCCGGCGTCTTCAAACGTGTAATGCAATTGCAGCGTCTGAGCCGTCGCGGATTTTCCGGCGAACACCAAACCGGCTAAAAGAACCGACCGGAACAATTTCGGAATCGTGCCTCCTGCTGGCGGATTCGTTCTTTCTGATGACATACGTTTGGATGAGAATTGGATCTCGCTGATGGTTTAGGGTTGGCTGGCAATCGGGTGATCTGAAAGATTGCTGAACATCTTGAGCCATTCTAATTCCCACGTTCCGACGCAACATCCCTCTTTCGAGGGGGACGTAAGCAGGGAACTCATCCAGGGAAACCAACTGAACGAAGAGAATCGAAATTCCCTTCAGACACTTCGAAGGTGACCAGATGGAAAAGTTGAACTAACGCGTTTGGTTATCCGCGTTTCCACGGTTCACCAGGCGCGCGATTACACCTCGATGCCGTAGGCTTTGATCTTGTTGTAAAGCGTCTGGCGTCCGATGCCGAGACGTTTGGCGGTTTCCAGTTTATTGCCGCCGGTTTCCTTCAGCATCTGCACGATTGCATTGCGTTCCACGCCTTCGAGCAGTGTGAAATTCGTATCGACGCTGTGCTCGGCTTCGGATTTCGCGCTCGTGATGGAAAGGTCTGTGGAATCGATGTCATTCGTTTCGCACAGCAGAACCGCGCGCTGAATTTCATTCTGCAACTGGCGCACATTGCCCGGCCATTCGAAACCGGTGAGACGATCAACCGCAGCGGGTGTGAATCCGCGGATCGGCCGATTCGCCTGCGCAACGAAGCGTTTCAGAAAAGCGTTGGCCAGCGGCATGATGTCCTCCCGGCGTTCGCGCAAGGGCGACAGATGAACGGAAATCGCGCTGATACGATAAAACAAATCCTCGCGCAGCTTGCCGTCCTTGATGGCTTCATCGGTTTTGCGATTTGTCGCCGCCACGATGCGACAGTTGGTTTTGTAACTGACCTTGCCACCCACCGGGCGAACTTCCTGATCCTGCAAAACGCGCAGCAGCTTGCTCTGCGTATCAATCGGCATTTCGGAAATTTCATCCAGGAACAGCGTTCCGCCTTCGGCCTGGCGGAAAAGACCTTCGCGATCGGAATGCGCGCCGGTGAACGCGCCTTTGACGGAACCGAACAATTCGCTTTCGATCAATTCCCGCGGCAGTGCGGCGCAATTGATTTTGATGATGCGCGCCTTGCTGCGCGGACTCATTGCATGAATCAGGTCGGCGATGACTTCTTTGCCCGTGCCGCTTTCGCCGGTGATCAGAATGGAAACATCGCTCGGCGCAACACGTTCGACGGTTCGCACCACGGCCTGCATTTGTGCGCTTTGGAAAATGGGAGAGGAACCGCCACTCATCGTGGAGAGCGCGCGGCGCAGGCTGCTGTTTTCTTCGGTCTGCTGCTTGTGTTCCAGCGCGCGTTCGACCGTGACGAGCAAGCCCTGCGTATCGAACGGTTTATTGAGAAAATGATAAGCGCCGCGTTTGGTGGCTTCGACCGCCGCTTCAAAGGTGGCGTTGCCGGTAAGAACAATCACTTCCGTTTCCGGCCACTGTTTTTTGATGCTCGGCAGAAGTTCCAGTCCGTCCGCGTCAGGAAGTTTCAGGTCGAGCAGGACGACATCCGGCTGCATTTCGGGAAAGAGCTCCTTCAAAGCCGCGCCACTGTCGGCGTCGGTGACATCATAGTCATCGCTCAAAATGGTGGAGAGCAGCTCGCGGATGTCCGCGGCGTCATCTACAACGAGAATAGTTCCCTTCATATTATTTTTTCCGATGCCGGATACAGGCCTGCGTGAACGCGCGAAATACCGACCGATGTTCAGGATAACGGCTCGCCAGGCGTTCAGGATGGAATTGCATGGCCAGAAGAAAAGGAAGCAAACCGGCCGCTTCAGGTTTCAGCTCCATGCCTTCAACCACCCCGTCTTCACTCATCGCGGTCGCCGTCAATGGGTCCGCAATCTGCCCAACTGCCTGGTGATGCGTGCTGTTCACGCCCAGAATTTTCTTGCCGGTTATCTTGGAGATTAACGATTGCGGTGTCAATCGCACTTCGTGAACCACGTCGCTCCGGCGGTCCATTCGACGGTGCTCAATCGCGTTCGGACATTGTGATGGAATATCCACGATCAAAGTTCCACCGAGGGCAATGTTCAAAAGCTGATGCCCGCGGCAGATTGCCAGCAGTGGTTTGCGCTGACGAAAAATTTCGTCGATCAACAACAATTCCCGAAAATCACGCTCACCTTCGTCGGGAGTGGTTTCGACCGTCTTGCGAATCTTCGCGGAAACCTTCGACTGGTAAAGCGCGGGTTCAATGTCATCGCCGCCGGTCAGCAGAATGCCGTCGGCCACGCGAACGCATTCCGCCACCAGCTCGCGCGATTTGCCGACGGGCAGCGTCAGCGGAATCCCACCGGCATCGGCAATGGCCCGCGGATACGCTTCAGAAAGGCTGATCGAACGATCGCCAAACTCGACGCCCGCCGGTTCAATGCTCGGCGAAATCAGAATCAACGGTGGCCTGGTCATTTGCGTTTCGAGCTTAGAGAAACGCGCGTTGCAAGCCAGCAGAATAGTGGCGCGGGCGTCCCCGCCTGCGCGCTGATGAATCGCCTTATCGTTTTGATCGCACGGGCGAGACGCCCACGCCACTACATCTCTCAGACATTCGCCTCCGGAAATCGTTCCCGGATCATCCGACGGATCGCGGCTTCATTCGCCGGCTGATAACGTCGGCGCGTGATGTAACGCTGCACCGCGTCCAGCAATTCAAGCCAATCCTCCAAAGGCGGCTCCGGCACGGGCTGCCATTGATCGAAACGCTTTTCGCGATGAAAAAATCGCCACTCGCGTCCGACGTGCTGAGCGTAAACCTGAATCTTCACGCCCTCATCGGTCACGCGTTTCCAACTGATTTCTGCTTTAGGCATGGATCAAAAATTTAGAGGCAACCGGCTTCACGCACCACACAACACGCACGAGAATTCATTCCGGCAAATCCACGCACGCCACGGCAATCGCCGCAATGCCTTCTTCGCGTCCGACAAATCCCATGCGTTCATTGGTCGTGGCTTTGATTCCCACCTTCCGCTCCGGCAATCCCAGCGCATTGCCAACCTCTTTTTTCATTGCAGCGATGAACGGATAAATTTTCGGCGCTTCGGCAATGATTGTGGAATCGATGTTCACGATCCGGCCTTTTCGCAGCGTCACCTGCCGCGTGGCTTCTTCGAGAAACACTTTGCTCGGCGCATTCTTCCAACGTGGATCGCTGTTGGGGAAAAAGTGGCCGATATCGACTTCACCAATCGCGCCAAGAATCGCGTCGCAGATGGCGTGCATCAGAACATCCGCATCCGAATGGCCGTCCAGCCCTTTTGAATGCGGAATTTCGACGCCGCCCAGAATCGTTTTGCGTCCTTCGACAAACGCATGAACATCGTAACCTGTTCCAACGTGAACCATGGCCGGAGCCTAATCGCAGTAAAAGATTTGACCAAGCAATTTCGGGTTTGCGGGACAGGAGGTGAACAGGAGATCGCAGAGGAAGCGGAGATTGGAAATCCGATGGAAAGTTTCGAGAACTCCGATTACGTAATCGCGTTCCTTTTCTCCCTTTCACCCTTTCGCCTCTTCCCCTTTCCCCCTCGCCCCCGCCAAAGCCACCATCTGGTTACATTTCTCCCATAAAGGATATAACTTTCCTATTCAGCAACGGCTTGCGCGTCTTTCAGAATACCGCGATGGGCTGCATGACGACGAACGCCGGGTTTCCTCAAAATTCATCGAGTCACGGTCGGTTTCGGGAAACGCGTTTCCTCCTCGCGGCGTTTTTCACTCTGCTTCTGGCCGCATCAACGTTGCTCGCGCAAACAGCCACTGAACCCCTCCTGCTGCGTTCCATCAAAGGTCATCAAGGAAATGTTTCCTGGATAATGCTGCCCGCGACGAATGCCACCGGCGCGGAAATTTCGCAGACCAATTTTGACATTCCATCGGATGCGCAGCCGGCGATTGTTCCCGGAACCGTGCTCAATTCACTGGTTGCGAATGGCGTTTACCCTGAGCCTTACTTCGGTCTCAACAACGCGCATGAAAAAAATCTGATTCCCGATCTCAGCGAAACCGGGCCGGACTTTTATACCTATTGGTTCCGAACCGAATTCGAAACCCCGAAAGCGTTTCACAATCGCCGCGTCTGGTTGCAACTCGACGGAATCAACTACCGCGCGGAAATCTGGCTCAACGGAAAACGCGTCGGTGATCTCGCGGGAATGTTCCAGCGCGGCGTTTTCGATGTCACCGAAATCGTTCATCGCGATCAGGCCAATGCGCTGGCGATTCGTGTTCGGCCGGTCGATATCCCGGGCGGTTTTCGTGCGAAAAACAAAACCGTTCGCGCGATGGGAGAAAATCGCAATGGCGGCGATGGTGAGATTGGCCGAAATACCACGATGCTCATGAGCGTCGGATGGGATTTCACATTCACCGACGGCATCCGCGATCGCAACACCGGCATCTGGCGCGATGTGAAATTGTTCGCCACCGGCCCGGTGGCATTGCGAAATCCTTTCGTGAAGAGTCATCTTCCCCTGCCCGCTCTGGCGCCGGCACGCGAAGAAATCAGCGTTGAAGTCGTAAACGCCACGCAGGAACCGCAGCAGGGTTTGCTCAAGGCACAGATTCCCGAAGCGAAAATCAAAATCGAAAAATCCATTTCCCTGGCCGCGGGTGAAACCAAAACGGTTTTCTTCACGCCCGACGAATTCAAAGCGCTCACGATTTCCAAACCGCGTCTTTGGTGGCCAATGAACAAAGGCGAACAATTCCTGCACCATCTCAAACTGGAATTCGTTCAGGGCGAAACTGTTTCCGATCGCGCGCAACTGCGATTCGGCATTCGCGAAGTCTCCAGCAATCGCGACACGCCGGATGGCAGCCGCCAGTTTCTCGTGAACGGCAAACGCATTTTTCTGCACGGCTCCAACTGGATTCCCGAAGCGATGTGCCGCAACAGCGACGAACGCACTTACGCCGAGCTGCGTTACACGAAACAGGCGGGCGTTAATTTCCTGCGTTTCTGGGCTGGTGGCGTGACGGAATCGGATTACTTCTTCGATCTTTGCGATCAGTTTGGAATTCTGGTCTGGACGGAATTCTGGCTGACCGGCGACACGCAATTGCCGCGCAATCCAAATCTTTATCGCACGAACGTCACCGATACGATCCAGCGCATTCGCAATCATCCGAGTCTCGCGTATTACGTTTCCGCCAACGAACGCGGCCCGCGAAACATTATTCCCATTGCCGATCTCGTGGAGAAACTCGACGGCACGCGTGGTTATCAAACCGGTTCAGAAGTGGATGGAATTCACGATGGCAGTCCGTACGTTGCGGAGAATCCGATGTTCTATTACGAAGACACCGGCTCGGCGCGCGGCAGCCGCATCAACGGGCTGTGTCCGGAATACGGTTGTCCGATTCTTCCCACCATCGACGCGCTGCGCGAAATGATGCCGGAAAAAGATCTGTGGCCGATCAACAACGAAACCTGGAATTACCTCGACGGCGGCGGCTTTCACGGGATGACGGGAAATTACAAGAAGTGCGTGGATCAATACGGGCCGAGCGACAGCATCGAATCATTCGCCTGGAAAGCGCAGGCGTTCGGCGCGCTGGCGTATCGTTCGATCTGGGAAGTCTGGACTGAAAACAAATTTGATTACGGCGACCGATTCAGCACCGGACTGCTGTTCTGGTATCACAACAGTCCGAATCGCCAGGTCTGCGGCCGCATGTGGGACTGGTCGCTGGAACCAACCGCCGCGCTCTACTTCACTCAGAACGCGCATCAACCGCTGCACGCGCAATTCGATTTCATCAAGAACACCGTTTCCGTGAACAACGAATTTCCGCGCGAATTCAAAAATGGCAAAGTCACAATCCGCGTTCTGAATCTCGACATGACGGAAGTGCTGCGGCTCACAACCAACGTGAACATTTCCGCTGAAGGATTGGCGAAGGACATTTTGAAGGTTCAATTTCCAACGAACGTTTCGCCCGTTCATTTTCTGAAGTTGGAAATCACCGACGCGAAAGGCGCGCCGGTTTCTGAAACGTTTTACTGGCGTTCGAATCACGATTACAAACCCGGTCGCACGTGGACCGGACCGTTGTATGAAGGTTTTGAAGATTTATCGAAGCTGCCCCAGGTCGCGCTGGATGCGAAAGCGAAATGGAGTCGGCGCGGAAAATTCAACATCTGCACAGTGACCGTGAAGAATCCCTCGAAGGATCTGGCGTTCCTGGTCTGGTTGCGATTGCAGGATGCTGCGAGCGGCAAACCCGTGCGGCCCGCGTTCTACGAAAATAATTTTGTTTCCCTATTGCCCGGTGAATCGCGCAAAGTAGAGATCGAATTCGCCGACACCGCGGCCGTGACACCAAAAACAAAACTGGTCGTGGACGGTTGGAATGTGAAGCGAAGAGAATTGCGTCCGTGACAACAATCCGAAAACAGCGAACCCAATAACAAGCGAACCTTTATGGCAAGCATCAGCACAACCAGCGGAGTCTCCGCTTCAACCAACACCAATCAAACCTATCGCGGCCCGTTCGCGATCATGACTTCCCTTTTCTTCCTCTGGGGATTCATGACCGTGTTCAATGATATTCTCATTCCGCGATTTAAAGAGGCATTCACGCTGACTTACTTTCAGGCGATGCTCGTGCAGTTGGCGTTTTTCGGTGCTTACTTCGTTGGCTCGCTGCTGTACTTCATTATTTCCGCAACTACTGGCGATCCGATTGCCAAGATCGGTTACAAAAACGGCGTCGTAATCGGGCTCTTGATATCGGCGCTGGGCAGCGCGTTGTTCTGGCCGGCGGCCAGTGCCGCATCCTATCCGATGTTCTTGATGGCTTTATTCGTCGTGGGTCTCGGATTCGCCATGTTACAGATTGCAGCCAATCCTTACGTCACGATTCTCGGACCGGAAAAAACCGCTTCCAGCCGCCTCAATCTCGCGCAGGGTTTCAATTCATTCGGCACCACCATCGGACCGCTCATCGGCGGCTGGCTCATTTTCCAATACTTTGCCAAGACCGGCGCGCACGGCGCGGATTCGGTGAAGATGCCATATCTGATTTTCTCCATCGTCTTCCTCGTGCTGGCGGGCGTGTTCTTTTTCGTCAAACTGCCGCACATCGGAGAAGGTCGTATCGAACCCGGCGCGGGCGCTTTGAAATTTCCGCACGTCGTTCTCGGAATCATCGCCATCTTCATGTATGTCGGCGGTGAAGTTTCGGTCGGCAGCGCCATCATCAATTTCCTCGGCCAACCCACGGTGGCCGGACTGGACGAAGTTCATGCCAGCAAATTTGTTTCGCTGTATTGGGGCGGCCTGTTGATCGGACGCTTCATGGGCGCGGTGGAACTGAGCGAAATGAAAAAGATGACCAAGCAAATGCTGCTGGTGATCATCCCGCTCGCTGCCTGCCTGTTCCTGTGGGTTGCCCAAAGCGCGCCGCTGGATGCGCTTCATGGCGATTCCACTGCTCCGTTGCTGACGCTCTGGAAAGATCGCTTCGTGGAAAACTGGGCGGTGTTCAAACTTTATCTTCCGTTCCTCGCGCTCTGCTGGGTGCTGTTCCAACTGGGCAAATCTCTCGCCGGCCGCACCTTGATGATTTTCTCATCCACGGTCGTAGTGCTGTTGCTCATCACCATTTTCCAGGGCGGAAAACTGGCGATGTGGTGCGTTGTGGCGATTGGTCTCTTCACTTCCATCGGATGGTCCAATACCTTCTCGCTCGCGATTGAAGGTGTTGGCATTTACAAGAGCCAGGCGTCATCGCTGCTCGTGATGGCCATTCTCGGCGGCGCGTTGCTTCCGCCTTTGCAGGGCTTTGTCGCCGACAGCACCAAGAACCTGCAACTCTCGTTCATCGTTCCGTTGATTGCCTACGCCTACGTTGCATTCTACGGCGCGAAAGGACACAAGATCGGACGCAAAGCCTGATTCCACCATGGACGAAATATTCTCCGATTCCCGCGTTGTTCTGACGCTCGACGCCGGCGGAACCAGTTTCCGCTTTTCCGCCACGCGCGGTGGCAAACCGGTGACGGAAACCGTCACCATGCCTTCGAACGCCGATCATCTCGAAACCTGTCTGGCGAATCTGGTGGAAGGTTTCACGCGCGTAAAAAGCAAATGCCCCGGAACTCCCGTCGCCATCAGCTTCGCGTTCCCAGGACCGGCGGATTATCCAAACGGCATCATCGGCGATCTGCCGAACCTTCCCGCTTTTCGGGGCGGGATTGCGCTCGGGCCGATGCTTCAGGAGAAATTCGACATTCCGGTTTTCATCAACAACGACGGCGATCTCTTCGTTTACGGCGAAGCGATTGCCGGTTTGCTCCCGCAGGTGAATCGCGAATTGGAAAAAGCCGGCAGCCCGAAGCGTTATCGGAATTTGTTCGGCATCACGCTGGGCACTGGTTTTGGCGGCGGCATCGTGCATAACGGAGAATTGTTCGGCGGCGATAACTCTGCTGCCGGCGAAGTCTGGCTGCTGCGCCACAAACTTGCGCCGAGCATGAACGCGGAAGAAGGCGCATGCATCCGCGCGGTTCGCCGCGTTTATGCCGAACGCGCCGGGATTCGTTTCGAAGAATCACCGGAACCCAAAGTCATTGGCGAAATTGCCAAAGGCGACGTTGCCGGAAACACGGATGCGGCGATCGAAGCGTTTCGGCGTCTCGGCGAAGTGACCGGTGACGCAATGGGCAACGCACTGACGCTGATCGACGGACTGGCGGTGATTGGCGGTGGCATTTCCGGTGCGTGGCCGTTGTTTCTTCCGGCGCTGGTGGCCGAACTCAACAGCCCATACATCAGCCCGAATGGAAATAAATTCCGGCGGCTGGCCTCCGCGGCTTTCAATCTCGAGGATCCCGCGGATCTGAAAAAATTTCTTCAAGGCGAAACCCGCGAGATTCCAGTGCCCGGCACGAATCGCAAAATCAAATACGATCCATTGCAACGCGTCGGCATCGGCATGTCGCGTCTCGGCACGAGCGAAGCCATCGCGATCGGCGCATACGCTTTTGCGCTGAAACATCTGCCGTAGCCGAAGATAATTTTGTCATCCGTGTTCATCGGTGTTCATCCGTGGTTAAATCGTTTTGAACTGAACTGATTCCGACTTCGGTTCGTTCTCGCCGGGTTTAAGATTCCCCTGCTCCGAGTTTTTGAGTAAAACAATCCGCTCATGAACTGGCTGTATCGCAATGCCGTTCGGCCGCTGTTGTTCCGTCAACCAGCCGAAGCCATTCACCATCGCACGCTGCACACGCTCGCTCGCGTGAGCCGGTTTGATTTCGCGTTGAATGCGATGCAGTCGTTTCTTGGCGCGCCGGAATTGCCGATGAACGCGTTCGGTTTGCGCTTTCCCAATCCCGTCGGGCTCGCCGCTGGAATGGACAAGAATGCGGAAGCCTTGCCCGCGTGGGCCGCGATGGGTTTTGGTTTCACGGAACTCGGCGCCGCAACGTGGCATGCGCAACCCGGCAATCCTTCACCGCGCGTTTTCCGGGCGATCTCGGAAGAAGCCATTGTGAATCGCATGGGCTTCAACAATCTCGGCGCGCAAGTGATTGCGGAAAAACTGGCGAACTGGCGCGCGCTGGGACGCTGGCCGAAACATCCGGTCGGAATGAATCTCGGCAAATCCAAAATCACCCCCTTGGAAAAAGCGCCGGAAGATTACGCGAATTCGTTTCGCGTGCTGCGTCCGCATTTGGATTTTTTCGTCGTGAACGTCAGTTCGCCCAACACGCCGAACCTCCGCCAGCTTCAGGATAAATCAGCGTTGAACGACATCTTCGCCGCGCTTCAGGAAATCAATCATTCCTCCTCGAGCAGCGCACCTGCAAATCCCAAACCTATTCTGGTAAAGGTTGCGCCCGATCTCACGTTTGAAGCGCTCGATGAAATTCTGGAACTCATCGGGCCGCGACAGATTGCTGGAATTGTCGCGACCAACACCACAATCTCGCGTCCGTCATCAAACGTCGCGGACGTGCAGAAAGTTTACGCGGAAACCGGCGGGTTGAGCGGACGTCCAGTGCGCGCGCGCAGCACGGAAATTATTCGGCATCTCTATCGCCAAACCCGCGGCACATTTCCCATCGTTGGCGTCGGCGGAATTTTCAATGCGGACGATGCGTGGGAAAAAATCGCGGCGGGCGCGTCGTTGATTCAGGTTTACACGGGATTGGTTTATCAAGGTCCGGCTCTGGCCTGCGATATTGTTTCCGGCTTGTGGGAGCGATTGGCTGCGCGCGGGTTCAACCATCTGCAACAGGCCGTCGGTTGCGATACGTAATACCCGTTTGGGTAATTGACCCGACACGTCACTTTTAAGTTACAGTCTTTCTTGACCGTTCGCGCCAAGGGAGTTATACCCGTTCAGCAGTTGAACCTAAACCTTTCCACACTGTATGACCCTGACAAAAAGAGACCTGGTGACACGAATTAGCGAAGAAAGCGGAATGGTGCAGCAGCAAGTCCTCGACGTGGTTCAAAAGACACTGGATTACATCGCGGAGGCGCTGGCCAATGGCGATAAAGTTGAGCTCCGGAATTTCGGCGTGTTCGAGGTTAAAGTTCGCAAAGCGCGCGTCGGCCGCAATCCCAATGCTCCGGAAACCGACGTGCCCATTCCCGAACGCTCCGTCGTCAAATTCAAACCCGGCAAGGAAATGCGCGCGGAAGTTTTGAAGATCGGCGCCAAAGCCAAGAACGGCGTCGCTCGCTGATCGTCTCTCAATTCGATTTTTCAGCGCGAATTCACGGTTGAGTTCGCGCTTTTGTTTTTACTCGGATTTTCTCTTTTATCTTCTCTGCGCGGCACTTACCTTCGGCGCACATTTTATGGAACGTTTGCCTGGATTTCGTGATTTTTATCCTGAACCGCTGCCGCATCCCGATGTCTGGAGTGCTGATGCGCGCCAATACATCTTTGCAAAATGGCGTTCCCTCGCGCGGCGTTATGGATTTCGCGAATACGACGGCCCGCCGCTGGAACCGCTGGAACTGTTCACCACGAAGAGCGGCGAGGAAATCGTCAAACAACTTTTCGATTTCACCGACAAAGGAAATCGCCACGTCGCACTGCGTCCGGAAATGACGCCGACCCTCGCCCGCATGGTCGCGGCGCACGAGCGCAATTACAAAAAGCCGATCAAGTGGTTCGCCATCCCACAGTTGTTCCGCTACGAAAAACAACAGAAAGGCCGGTTGCGCGAACACTTTCAGTTCAATGCCGATGTGATGGGCGAAAGCGATCCGGCGGCGGATGCAGAACTGATTGCGCTGTTGATTGACACGCTGCGGGCGCTGGGCTTGACCGCGGAGGATTTCGTCATTCGCCTCAGCAGCCGCAATGCGTGGCAACAATTTTATCAAAATGGAATCGGCCAGGCAGCGGCAGCGGCGGACAGCGAATATCAATTTTTCCAGATCATCGATAAACTGGAACGCACGCCGCCCGACGAAAGCCGGAAGAAACTTTCCGAACTCGGATTTTCGCTGGATGACGTGAACGCGTTTATCGAAGGCGGCCAGCCGACGGCTGAATTGAAAACGATTCTCGACAATCTCGCCGCGCGCGGTTTGAGCGAGTTTGTGAAAATCGATTATCACGTCATTCGTGGTTTGGCGTATTACACCGGCGTGGTTTTCGAAGCGTTTGATCGCAAGGGAGAATTTCGCGCCATCGCAGGCGGCGGTCGCTACGACAATCTCATCAAGCTCATCAGCGGCGGCAAAGTGAACCTGCCCGCGCTGGGCTTCGGCATGGGCGATGTCGTTCTGCTCGAACTTTTGAAAGCGCGCAACCTCCTGCCGAAATTCGATGCGGGCATTGATGTGTTCGTTTTGATTGAAGATGAATCGCTGCGCGGCAATTCCTTGAAGCTCGTGCAGGATCTTCGCGCGGCTGGAAAAACCGTGGAATATGCGCTGACGCCGACAAAAGCAGACAAGCAATTCAAGCGCGCGCAGGAACTCAAAGCGGCGTTCACCGCCAAACTCGACAGTTGCGATTACGTGCGTTTGCGCAATTTGAAAACGCGGGAAGAAGTCGTCGCTGGATCACGCGATGCCTTGAATCACTTGCGTTGATTCACGATAGATTTCCTGATTTCGCGACCGCAAAGCGCTTCGATCAGAAAAACCACGTCAGACCGATCATTCCGGTTATTCCGTTCAATCCGAGATTTGGAGTGTGGATATGCGCGCAGGACCAGTGCATATAACGCGCTTCCATCGTCACCGCGAGATTGCGTGTCAGAAACCGTTGCACGCCGCCTCCACCCTGAAGATTAAACTCAAACGTCCCGCTTAAATCCGGCGGTCCGATTCCGGTCGCCGTCACGCCTGCGCCGCCATCAATAAACGGAACCCAGCGCGTGCCGGTCGCAAAATTATATCGCAGATGCGGCGTCAATCCGACCAGCCATTCTGTGTCCGGTGAAAATTCCGCGCCGCTGAAAAATTCACCGCGCAATTCCCAGTTGCCGTTGTACCAATGTCCGACGCCACGAACGCCGCCCAGCATCCGGCCATAGGAAATGCTGACCAAAGCCAGATGATGCGATTCGCGGCTGCCGAATGCCGACACGCCGAAGTTCACACCGGCGTTGATGCCGAAGGTTTGAACGTGATCGCGAAATCCGCTTCCGATCTGCCTTTCCCAAATATCCGCGCCGGAAGTGAATCCAACTTCAGGCGCGGAGCCAGAATCCGTTTCGCTGGAGATTTCACTCGCTTGAGCAGAAATCGTGAACCCGGATTGAAGCAGGCAACAGGCAAGATAGAAGGATGCCTTCTGGGTCGAATTCATAGCGTGATTCCTCGTTCTGAAATTGCTTCATGGCAACCGAAAACCCATTTCTCTTTTCAGGCAAAAAACTACCGGAAAACGGCAAGCTCACATTCTAAATTTATTTCCGGAAAGCCCTCATTCCCAGCCCTTCTCCCATCGGATGAGAGAAGGGCTGGGCAGAGGCCGGATGAGGGTTTCACCACCCGCTTTTCGGAAATAACTTTTGGGAATCACTCTAATCACCGATGAAATGTGCGGCAACTTTTCGCACATGCGGAGCGCGGCGATGTTCCCAGACGTAAATTCCCTGCCAGGTTCCCAAAGCCAATCGCCCAGCGCGCAACGGAATGCTGAGGTTCACCGTGGTCAACGCAGTTCGAACATGCGCCGGCATATCGTCATCGCCTTCCGCGGTGTGAACGAAAAGTGAATCGCCATCTGGAACCAGCCGTTCGAAAAATGCATCCAGATCGCGTCGCACATCCGGATCGGCATTTTCCTGAATCAACAACGAAGCTGACGTGTGCCGCAGGTGCAGCGTGATCAAACCGTTTTCAAAACCACCCTTCGCCGCCCAGCCGCAAACCTGTTCCGTGAATTCGTAAAGACCGCGTCCACGCGTTGAGAGATTGAACTCATGAAAATCCTGACGCATCACGCGTTTCAGCGTTTACGGTTTTGCCACGCTGTTGGTATTGCCCAGCATGCGTTCCATATCCACGCTCGGCGACATTCCCGCCGCGATGGCTTTGCGATAATGCAACCGAGCCAGCTCCACCTGCCGCGGTTTTTCGGTGAGGTAAATCACCGCGAGATTGTAATGCGCGCTGCCGTAATTGGGATCGAGCGTGATGGCTTTGCGAAAAGCGGATTCCGCCGCGTTCCGCATTCCTTTCTGGCCGAGCGTCAGGCCCAGATAATTCTGAATTTCCGGATTCTGCGGATCGAGCTTTGCAGCGCGCCCCAATGCGTCCAGAGCATCATCGAACCGGTTCTGCCGAAATCTGAGAAAGCCGAGCAGCGAAAGTGAATAGGCGTCGTCAGGTGAAACCGAGAGCGCCTGCTGAATATTCGTTTCCGCCTGATCGTAGTGATTCATTTCAATCTGAATCGCCGCCAGATTCGCCAGCGTGTAAACATTCTTAGCGTCCTTCTTCAAGACCTGCTGATACTTCTGTTCGGCGTCTTCAAAGCGGCGCGCCGCAAAATCCTGCTGCGCTTCGCGAACCAGTTCCATGCTGCCGGAAGGCAAATCCCGCGAAGGTTTTTTGACGGTTGATTCCACCACCTGCGCTTCGGTCTTTTTGATCAATGCGGCCTCCTCTTCGGTGTAAGGCATCTTCTGCGTTTCCATGACTGCAAGCCGGGTTCGGAGAAGTTGAATTTCATCCTGCAACTGCGCGACCTTGGTGTTGTCGCCAGCGTTCCGCAACGCCGCGAGATCTTTCTGCGCTGCTTCCCATTTCTTTTGCAATTCATCACGCTCGCGTTCGAGTTCTTTGACGCGCGCGGTATCCACAACCGTTGCCGGCGCGTTGGTCGCGGGCGCGGCCGCCAGAGATTCCTTGAGCCGCTTCGTGAGCGCGGCGTTTTCCAGGCGAAGAACATTCTGGTCCGACTGCAATGCCGCCAACTGCGCTTTGGCTTCCGCCAGTTCGCGAGCGGCCTTTTCCGATTCTGCAGCGGGCTTCGCCTTCAGCTCGGCCAACTGGCGCTTCAGGATTTCATTTTCAGAACGCAACGCGACCGCTGCTTCGTTCTCTTTCATCAAAGTCTTAACGCGTTCCTGCAACGCCGTTTTTTCCAGCGCCAAGCGGCTCGCCGTTTCATTCTGCGCCGCGAGTTTTCGATTCGCTTCCTCGAGTTCTTTGCGCGCGGTTTCAAGATTGGTCGCATTCCAGGCGGCGGGAATGAGACTCTCGATTTTTTTCTGCAGCTCAGCTTTTTCAGCGGTCAATGCCGCCGCGCGTTCGGTCTGCTGCGAAACCTTGCGATTCGCTTCCGCCAGTTGTTGCTTCAATTGTTCGAGGGTCTTGGAATCCACTGCAGCGGGTTGCGCGGGGCGTTCCGCCAGATTGACTTTCAACAACGCGTTCTCCTTCTGCAATGTCTTGAGCTGTTCTTCCGCGCGGGTCAACGCGCCGGGATCGACGTTCGCCGGCTGGACCCGCAAGGCTTCTTTGAGTTTCGCTTCCAGGTTCGAATTGTCCGATTGCAGTTG
Organism: Verrucomicrobiia bacterium; assembly: GCA_035765675.1. GTDB lineage: Bacteria > Verrucomicrobiota > Verrucomicrobiia > Limisphaerales > DASXHY01 > DASXHY01. The sequence continues at coordinate 6,165 of DASTXC010000159.1, read as the reverse complement.
GTGAATCTGATTCTGCAACACCTTCATTTGCGCGGCGGTTTCGGCGGCGATTCCGCTTCCCGCAAGACCGGCAGGAGCATTGGAAACAGAACCCGCATTCGCTCCAGGCGCTGGACGGCGCGCGGAAATTTCAGCAATGTTCGATGCAAGATAATTGAGGCGGAACTTCACGACGTTGCTGTTCCAATCCGGATAATAGCGCTGGAATTGTTGCAAGGCGGTAACTGCTTCGGAATACTTCTCGATCGCGGCATCCGGACGTCCACCGTCGCGCAGTGTGTCGCCCTCCTGAATCATATTGTATATGCGGACGTATTGCTCGTCCTGAGCTTGAGCGCGGGAAAATGAGAAAAGAAAAATGGCCAGAAGAAAGACGAGGCGGAGCGATCTTTTCATGTCGCGCATCGTAGCGAGACGGAAGAACAATTGGCAAATGATTCTCTTGCCGAAAGATATGGGACAAATCACGTCAGCATTTCATGACCTGCCCAAACCCGCCTGAGTTCCCGCGCAAGCTTCCCGATTCAACGAGAAGCCTGCGCGAGTTTTGGAATCGGATCCGCGGTTTATTCAGCGGCAGGTGCTTCGTCCGAAGCGGCGTCTTCCTGCTGTTCGCTGATCACGCGCGCGATGCCTTGAAGTTTATCCGAGCCATCCAGATTGATGAGTTTCACGCCCTGCGTATTGCGTCCGGCTTCGCGGATGTGCTGCACAAACGTGCGGACCATCTGGCCGCCAGTGGTGATCAACATGATTTCATCGGCATCGCGAACGGTCAAAGCGCCCACCACCGCGCCGGTTTTCTCGTTCGTCTTCATCGTGATGATGCCTTTGCCGCCCCGCGACTGGACGCGGTACTCGGAAAAATCCGTGCGCTTGCCAATGCCGTTTTCGCCCGCCACCAGCAGCGTTGCATCCGCCACAACAATGGCCGCCGCGACCAGCGCGTCGTCCTTCGCCAGATTGATTCCGCGAACGCCCGCTGCGTTCCGGCCCATGGAACGGACGTCACTTTCACTGAAGTGAATGCTCATTCCGTTTTTCGTGATCAACACGACGCCATCGCCCGCGTCCTTCACTTCGCCATTTTCCACAACGGTGCCGCGAGTCAGTTTGACGTCGATCAGCGTGTCGCCTTCCTCAATTGTGATCGCGATGATTCCACCTTTGCGAACGTTCGCAAATTCGTTGAGCGACGTTTTCTTCACCGTGCCCTGGCGGGTCGCAAAGAACAGTTCGCCGGATTGATGCCAGGTGATGTCTTCCCGGTTTTCGTTGATTTTCGAAATCACCCGGATCATCGCGGCGACTTTTTCGCCTTCTTTCAACTCCAGCAGATTCGCGATGCTGCGTCCTTTGGAAGTGCGGCCCATGTCGGGAATTTCATGAACGCGTTCGACATAAACCCGTCCGGTGTTCGTGAAGAACATCAGATAATCGTGTGTGCTCGCGGTGAACAGATGCTCGATGAAATCCTGGTCCTCAGGCGTCTCGGCTTCACGCGTCGCCATGCCGATGACGCCTTTGCCGCCGCGGCGTTGAGCACGATAGGCGCTCACGTTTGTGCGCTTGATCAAACCGCTGTGCGTCAGGGTGATGATCACCCCTTCGTTCGCAATCAGATCTTCAATCGCGATTTCACCTTCATCCGGAACGATCTCTGTCTTTCGCGGCGTGGCGTGCTTTTCTTTGATCGCGAGCAACTCATCTTTGATGATCGCCATCACGCGCGATTCTTTCGCGAGGATGTCGAGCAGATCTTTGATTGTTTCGAGCAGCGCTTTGTATTCCTTTTCGATCTTGTCGATTTCCAGGCCGGTCAATTGATACAGGCGCAAATCGAGAATCGCATCCACCTGCCGCTCGGTCAGTGCATAACGCCCGTTCTCAACGCGCGCTTCGTTGCGAATCAGCACGCCCCATTGTTCCACCTGCGCGCGCGACCATTCGAAAGCCAGCAGTTTGATCCGCGCTTCATCGCGCGTTTTGCTCGAACGAATGATGTGAATGAACTCGTCGAGATTCGACAGCGCGATGATGTAACCTTCGAGCAACTCGGCGCGTTCTTCGGCTTTGCGCAGTTCAAAACGCGTGCGGCGCAAAATCACTTCACGGCGATGCTCGATGTAGCACTGGATGATTTCCTTGAGATTCAGCGTCTTGGGCCGGCCATGATCAATCGCCAGCGAATTGACGCTGAACGTCACTTCCAACTGGGTGTGTTTGTAGAGATTGTTGATGACGACCTTGGGATTGCCGTCACGTTTCAACTCCATCACGAGCCGCGTGTTTTCGTCGGACTCGTTCCGCATCGCGCTAATTTCGGTGATGACCTTTTCATTCACCAGTTCCGCGATGCGTTCTTCCAGCGCGGCTCGATTGACGTTGAAAGGAATTTCCGTAACCACGAGCTGCTCGCGGTTGGCCTTCATTTCCTCCACTTCAACGCGCCCGCGCAATTTCACGCTGCCACGGCCGGTTTCGAAATAATTCTTGATCCCTTCCACGCCGCAGATCATTCCACCGGTCGGAAAATCCGGGCCTTTGATGAACTTCATCAACTGCGCGGTCGTGATTCCGGGATTGTCAATCTGCGCGCAAATGCCGTCGATCACTTCGCCCAGATTGTGCGGCGGCATGTTCGTCGCCATGCCCACGGCAATGCCCGTTCCGCCATTGACCAGCAGGTTCGGAAATGCCGCCGGAAAAACCGTCGGCTCGGTCATGCGTTCGTCGTAATTCGGAACGAAATCAACCGTGTCACGGTCCATGTCCTGCATCAGCGCCGCGCCCAGATGCGTCAATCGCGCTTCGGTATAACGCATCGCCGCGGGAGGATCGTTTTCGATGGAACCGAAATTGCCTTTGCCGTCCACCAGTTTTTCGCGCATCGCCCACGGCTGCGCCATGTGGACGAGCGTCGGATAAATCACTGCTTCACCGTGCGGATGGTAATTGCCGGAAGTGTCACCGCAGATTTTGGCGCACTTGTAATGCTTGCGTCCGGGGAACAGCGACAATTCATGCATCGCATACAGAATGCGGCGCTGCGAAGGTTTCAATCCATCGCGCACATCCGGCAACGCACGCGAAATAATGACGGACATGGAATAGTCCAGGAACGAGTTCTTGATCTCGTCGGCGACATTGATCTTGGCGATTTTCTCGCCCATGGAATACGCGCCGCCGGGAGCCGCGGGGCCGGATGGATTCGGAGGATTATTTTCGTCGGACATGATTTGTAAATTTAGTTGGCCGGGCTGCTTTCCACCGGCGGAAACAGTTCGATCCCCATCAAAACCGCTGCGTCACGCAGTCGTGAATCGGTGGTAACCAATGGAAAATCCTGAGATAAATCCGCGGTCGCAAGATGAATGGCATCGAGCGTTCGCAACGGAACTTTTGGATGACATCGTTCCAAAGAATGCATCGCTTTGCGCAGCACAATGGAGTTCAGCGATTCAATGCGGATTTCATCCGCTTCAATGCGTTTTTCAAACTCACGCCACGCACGGCGGCGATCTTCACGAGAAATCTTCCCGGCCCGTTCCCGAGCCAGCAAGGCCGAGAAAACCTCGGTTCGTGCCAGCTCGGAAGTGGTCAACGGTTTACCCTCTGTCGAAGTTTGGAAAAACTCGCTGTCGGGTTCCTGAACCAACAATTTAACAAGGATGCAGGAGTCCAGATACATAGACTACCAACCCCGCCCGTCGCGGTCTTCCCGAATGATTTCTTCCGCCGTCGGGCCGCCCCGCCACGGAGGCATTTTCTTCAAGTGTTCTCGAGTTCCCGTGAATACCTTGCGCGGTTTGTGCCGCGAAACCGGCAACAGCACGGCCTTCGGTTTTCCGTCGCTGGTGATCGTGACTTCCTGACCGCTGGCCACCAGTTCGAGCAACGCCGAGAGTTTCGCTTTAGCTGCCCGCACTGGAATCGAAAGCCCGATCCCGGGCAACGCCACCGCCTCGTTCAGAACCACGCCCGAGGGCTTGGATTCCGGGTATTTTGATGCGGGTTTCTTTTTCATGGCTTCAATGTAGTCTCGCGTGACTACATTCGTCAATTCTTTTCTAAACGTCCAGGTTCCGGACGTTCAACGCATTGTCCTGAATGAACTGCCGGCGCGGTTCCACTTCCTCGCCCATCAAGCGTGTAAACATTTCTTCCGCTTCAACCGCGTCTGTCAGATCGATGCGCAACAGCTTGCGCTTGGCGGGATTCATCGTGGTTTCAAACAATTCCTTGGCGTCCATTTCGCCCAGGCCTTTGAAGCGATACATCTGGATGCCTTTTTTCCCGACCGCTTTCACGCTGCTGAGAATTTCCGGAATAGCGAACAACGGTGTGACCGTCGCTTTCTCGCCTTCGCCTTCGATCAATTCAAACAGCGGCTTGTCCTGCGCGGCGTAATGATTCACCGCCAAACCTTTCTTCGACAATTTTCCCAGCAGATCGGAAATCGCCTTGCTCTCCAGATGCAGATCGTAAACCGAAGCCCGGCGCGTGGGCGCGTCTTTGCGGCGTTCGAATTCGGTGTCTGTTCCAAACAGATCGTTGTTCGCCGCTTTGAAATTTTCCAAATCCTCGTTGGTCAGAAAATAATGCAGCGTTTCGTCGTTGCCTTCGCGCACCTTCACCATGTGCTGCGGCAACGTTCCATCGGCAGCGCGTTTCTCGACATAGTTCGCGAAGTCACCGCCCAGCCGGCGAATATAGGTCGCGTGCTTGTCCAGCGATTCCAGCAGCGTCAGGATTTCCTCCAGTTGTTTCGGTTCGAACTCCCGTCCGTCCGCCAGGTTTTTCAAGCGAACTTCCTCGGTGCCGTTCTGCAACAGAATCCGATTCAACTGCGCATCGTCATCGATGTAATCCGTGCGTTTCTTGCGAGTGATCGAATACAACGGCGGCTGCGCGATATAAACAAATCCCTGTTTGATGAGCTGCGGCATCTGACGATAGAAGAACGTCAGCAACAACGTGCGAATGTGCGAACCGTCCACGTCCGCATCGGTCATGATGATGATCTTGTGATAGCGCAGCTTCTCGAGATTGAATGCGCCTTCGCCTTCACCATCTCCAATGCCGGTGCCCACGGCGGTGATCATTGTGCGGATTTCGTTGTTCTGAAGCACCTTGTCCAGGCGCGCCTTCTCCACGTTGATCAGCTTGCCGCGAATCGGCAGAATCGCCTGGAATTTCCGATCCCGCCCCTGCTTCGCCGAGCCGCCTGCGGAATCACCTTCGACGATGTACAATTCCGTGTTCGCCGGATCGCGATCCGAACAATCCGCCAGCTTCCCAGGCAGACCGCCTCCAGTCAGCGCGCTTTTGCGAACCGCTTCACGGGCTTTGCGCGCCGCTTCACGGGCACGAGCGGCATTCAATCCTTTTTCAATGATGCGTTTCGCAATCGGCGGATTCGCATCGAAATAATTCATCAGCCCTTCGTAACTGACCGATCCCACAATACTTTCCACTTCGGGCGAAAGCAGTTTCACTTTCGTCTGCGATTCAAATTTCGGATCGCTGTGCTTCACCGAAATCACCGCCGTCAAACCTTCGCGCACGTCGTCGCCCGTGATCTGGGGATCCTTTTCCTTCAGCAGATTGTTGGACTTTGCGTATTGATTGATCGCGCGGGTCAGCGCGCTGCGAAAGCCGGATAAATGCGTTCCACCATCCGGATTGTGAATCGTGTTGGTGTAGCAAAGCACCTGGTCGTTGTAGCTGTCGTTGTATTGCAGCACGACTTCGACATGCACTTCGATGTCCTTGTCCTCATTGCGTTCCCGGGTTTCCTTGCGGAACCCAATCGGCTTCGGATGCAGCGGTTCCTTGCTCTTGTTGAGCTGACGGACAAATTCCTCGACGCCGTCCTTGTAGAAATAAATTTCCTCTTTCTTGCCCTCCTGTCGTTCATCGCGAAAAACAATTTCCAATCCTGAATTCAAAAACGCCAATTCGCGCAGCCGCTGGCTGATGCGATCCGACTTGAACTCGGTTGTTTCGCGGAAAATTTCGGGGTCCGGCATGAAGGTGATCAACGTTCCCGTGCCTTTGGCTTTGCCGGTGACTTCGAGCTTTTTGGTGGTTTTTCCGCGCTCGAATTCCATGTGGTAAACCTGACCGTTGCGCGAAACCTCCACTTCAAACCATTCCGAAACC
>DASTXC010000158.1:0-5827 GCA_035765675.1 Verrucomicrobiia bacterium | reverse complement strand
TGCTGTATCGCAGGTTTCTTAACCTGCGCGGCTGGAAAATTTCCAAGCACTAAAATAATCCTTCCTCAGCCGATTTGGAAATCGGCGATACAGCAGGTTAAGAAACCTGCGCTACGGCCGGAAAATCTCCGCGCGGAATCTTCCAGGCTGGTCTGCTGAAATTTCCAATGCTTCGTTTCGATTTTTGAATTCCATTGAGCTTCGGAAACGTCTGCTTAGAATTTGCGCACGAAAAATTTCGAGCACGACAACAGAATTTCCGCGCGGTTGCAGAACCACTTTGAACCGGAACTCAAAGAACGCCTGGGCGAATTGCGCGCGCAGGGATTGTATCGCGAACTGCGCCGCGTGGATTCACCGCAAACGCCGAACCTTGAAATCGCCGGACGCACCTTTCTCAATTTTTCCTCCAATGACTATCTCGGGCTGGCGAACGAACCTTCCATCAAGCACGCCGCCATCAAAGCCGTGGAACAGTTTGGCGCCGGCGCGGGCGCGTCGCGGTTGATCTGCGGTTCACTGGCGCCGTTTCATGACCTGGAAGAAAAGCTCGCCGCATTCAAAAAAACGGAAGCCGCGTTGACGTTTTCCACCGGTTACGCCGCCGCGCTCGGCGCGGTCACGGCGCTGCTCGGCCCGGATGATTTTGTTCTGATCGACAAACTCGTGCACGCGTCGCTGATCGATGCCGCGAAACTTTCCGACGCCAAACTTCGCGTGTTCGCGCACAACGACCTGAACGATCTCGAAGACAAACTGAAATGGGTCGCCGCGCAACGTGCTCAGAATTCGAAACGCAACGCGTTGATCATCACCGAGAGTATTTTCAGCATGGATGGCGATCTCGCGCCGTTGAAGGAAATCGTGGAATTGAAAGATCGGTTCAACGCGTGGCTAATGGTCGATGAAGCGCACGCAACCGGCGTTTTCGGAAATACCGGTCGCGGTCTGGCGGATCAAATCGGCGTGAATCACCGGATCGAAGTTCAAATGGGAACGCTCGGCAAAGCTCTTGGCGCGAGCGGCGGTTTCATCGCCGGATCGCGAACACTGATTGATTATCTCATCAATCGCGCGCGCAGTTTCGTTTTCAGCACCGCGCCCGTTCCCGCCAGCGCCGCCGCCGCCAGCGCGGCATTGGAAATTGTCGATTCGGCTGACGGCACGGCACGGCGAAAAACCCTTTGGAACAACGTGGCCGCGTTGAAAACGCAACTGAACCTCAAATCCGTTTCCGGCCCGATCATTCCGTTGATTCTTGGCGATGAAACCAAAGCGCTCGCTGCTGCCGCCACGCTCTTTGACCGTGGCATTTATGTTCCCGCAATTCGTTATCCGACCGTTCGTCGCGGCGCAGCACGATTGCGGATCACGATCACGGCCGCTCACAACGAGCAGGATATTTCCGCCCTGGCTGAATCCTGGAACGCGGCGCAGCGCGATTTGATTTCATAACATGCATCCGCTCGCCGAACTCGATCATCAATTCGTCTGGCATCCTTTCACGCAAATGCGCGATTGGCTCCGGCGCGAACCGATTGTCATTGTCGAAGGTCGCGGCGCAGTGTTGCGCGATGCGCACGGCAAAGAATATCTCGATGCGAACGCGTCGATCTGGACCAATCTTCACGGCCATCAGCATCCAAAAATCAACGCCGCGATTCAGCGTCAGCTTGGAAAAATTGCGCACAGTTCCGCACTCGGGTTTGCGAACGAACCCGCGAGTATTCTCGCAAAGGAACTGGTGAACGCGGCCAATCCGGAGATTTACGATTTACGATTTACGATTTACGAACCGAAGCAGCGAACCGCGCGTAAATCGCCAATAGCGAATCGTAAATTCGCCAAGGTGTTTTTCAGCGACGACGGTTCGACGGCGCTCGAAGTCGCGTTGAAACTCGCGTATCAATTCACTCGTCGCACCCGCGATTCGAAAGCCAAACCACGTTTCCTTTCGCTCGATGGCGCTTATCACGGCGACACGATCGGCGCGGTTTCGCTTGGACACATCGATCTGTTTCACAAGGCGTATTCGGGATTGTTGTTTGAAACCGACACGATTCCCTCGCCGTATTGTTATCGTTGTCCATTCAATCGCGCCAAGCCGGAGCGCGACGACGCGCGGAATTATCGCAAGTGCAATTGGGAATGTGTCGCCACGACCGAAAAAAAAGTTCAGCAGCAAAAGAAAACAGGAAATCCCTACGCGGGTTTTGTATTCGAACCGTTGATGCAAGGCGCGGCGGGGATGATCGCGCAACCCGACGGCTGGCTGAAACGCGTCACAGACATCGCGGGTTCCAACGGCGCTTTGCTGATCGCCGACGAAGTCATGACCGGCTTCGGACGAACTGGATTTGAATTCCCAGAATCACCTCAGCAGAATGCGCCGACTCACCGACTCACCGATTCACCGACTCACCTCGCACCGCGTCTCTTCGCCTGCATGCGAGAAAACATTCAGCCGGATTTCCTCTGTGTCGCAAAAGGTCTCAGTGGCGGTTATCTGCCAATGGCCGCAACACTGACGACGCAAACTGTTTTCGACGCCTTCCTCGGCGAGTACGAAGAATTGAAAACCTTTTTTCATGGCCACAGCTTTACGGGAAATCAGCTCGGCGCCGCGGCGTCGCTGGCCAGCCTGGAAATTCTGCAAAGCGCGAAAAGCGCCGCGGCGCGGGCGCGGTTGCAAACTGCTTTGGCGAAAGAATTGAAAACGCTTTGGGCTTTGCCGCAGATCGGCGACATCCGCCAGGTGGGACTGGTTGCGGGCATTGAACTCGTCCGTGACTGGCGCACGCGCGAGCCGTTCGCGCTGTGGGAACGCGCGGGAATTCGCGTCTGCGAAGCAATGGCAAAGCGCGGCGTTCTCACGCGGCCCGTGGGAAATGTGATTGTCTTGATGCCGCCGTATTGCACAACGGAACGACAACTGAAAAAAATGGTCGCCGCGATCTACGAGGCGTGCGCGGAGGTTTTCAAATAATCCGCTGTTTAGACGATGATGCTTTTGCATGATTTTCAATTTGGGCTGGGAACGCTGGGAAGCGGGCGTAATTCAACCTCAAGCGGACTGAAGTCCGCGCTCCAACTGCAGCGCGCAAGTGCCGTATCGAAATTCTGTCTTCTATTCATTCTTATCATCGCATTCTGCGTGGCATTTTCGGTCTCAGCGCGCGAGCAGACTCCAGCAGAACAACTCGAACACTTGACCCATCTTGATCCCTTCAACGATCTCGCTCAAATCGGCTCCATGGCGGAACAACTTGAGGGAAGTTCGAAGGCGGCTTCGAAACAAGCCAAAGCCGAAAAACGCGAACTGAAATCCGAACTGGCGACAATGCCGCGCGCGGCGCTTCGAGATTATTTCACCGATGATCCGAATCAATTGACAAAGCGGGAGATTCGCGGCCTGACCGAAGTCGCGCGTCTTGCCCAGACGCTGTTGGAAAATCCCGAACCTGAAACGAATTCCCATTGGCTCGCGTTGCGTGAAATTCTGGCCGGGCTGCGAAACAATCGTCGCTCGCCCGTTCCGCAGACCGCCGGAATTTTTTCGCCGTGGCAATTGCTGATTCAAAACTGGGATCGTTCGATCAGCGGCGGTTCAACCGAAGCCGCTGATCTGGGACGCGTAGATCAGCCGGAACATGGAATGATCGATCCGCAACCTTCCGGCTTTTGGCAGCGTCCGACGAATCTGCCAGCGCAAAATCTCTACTTCGGTTTTGGCCGCACTCATCTGCCGTCGTTTTCTGAAATCATCTGGGATTATCACGGGCCGAAAACCAGCTCCGGCACCCGGCCTGGATTTGAAGTTCGCGACAACGGAGTCGATTACAAGATCAAGCTCGCCGAAGTCAGTTCCGAGCCCTTCACCGCGCGCATCTTCGACGCATTGGGTTATCACGTTGATCCCACCGATTTCGCGCCGGAGATCAAAGTCCGTTACAGCCGCCGCTTTTTCCGCGAATTCAATATGCGGCAATCGTTGAGGATGCGGTTGCGTCCGCTCGGAATTCCCATCGGCTCGATGGAACTGCAACCGCATTATGATCCGTTTCAGTTTGTAAATCGCGCCGTGTTCAAGGATGGCCGCGCGATTTCCGGGACGGAACTGAAACGCGAATTGCTCATCAATTCACGACGTTCGCATCCGGAGGAATTCGCGGACAATTTCCGCACGGAGGTCGAATCGCAGTTGGATTACATCGTGGTCGGGCCGGCGAATGTTCAGCTCGAAGACGAACCCATTGATTCCATTGGCATGTGGGATTTCGGCGGGCTCGGTCATGAAGACCGGCGCGAATTGCGCGGCGTCGGACTGCTTGCGGCGTGGGTCGGCTGGTTTGATTCACGATTCGACAACACGCGGCTGCGCTCAACACGCAACGGCGATAATCTGGAACTGCTTTATTTCTTTACCGACCTCGGTTCCGGCATGGGTGGCGGCAACGGCTGGTTTCGGCGGCACGGCGAAAATCCAAACGCGTTTGAATGGACATTCACTTCTCCGGAAATTATTCGCGGCCCCGGACGAATGACCACGCCGTTTCGCATCGAACATTTTCGCACGATTGTGCCAACGCCGGCGTTTCAACGAATGACCGTGAACGACGCGCGCTGGATGGCGCGGTTGATCGCGCAATTGAGCGAATCGCAAATTGCCGCGGCGCTGATTGGTTCGGGTTACGATTCCGCCGAAGCGAGATTGTATCTCGAAAAGCTGTTGAACCGGCGCGACCAGATGCTGCGCGATCTCGGTCTTGAAAAAGAAATCCCTCCGCTGCGAAAAGCGGGCGCGGATCGCCATCTTAATTACGATCCCACGCCCGCCAATTCGTTTCATGCGCGATTGCCGTCCGGCCGGATCGTGACGGCTCGCGGAACTTCCAGCGTCATTCGCGACGGGAAGCTGATCCGGAAACCGTGATCAATTCTGGCCGAGCCATTTGCTCAGCATGGGTTCCATGGCTTTCGCCCAAATGACGTAACCCTTTTCGCCGGGATGCAAATAATCGTGCATCATGTCTTTAGAAATCGAGCCGTCGGCTTCAATCAATTGCGAACCGAAATCGAGATAGAAAACATTCCTGCCGTTCGCGAGTTTTTCGAGCGCCTGGTTGACTTGGAGAATCTTTCCGCGCTGCGTGCTGAACGTTTGGCTGCGTGGGAAAATACCAAGGATCAACAATTTGGTTTCCGGCAATCGCTCTTCGATCTGCTTCACAATCGCGGTGACACCTTCCAGAATTTCCGATTCGGTGTTGTCTTCTTTGTTGGAATTGTTGGTGCCGATCATGAGCACGGTGACTTTGGGTTTGATGCCGTCGAGTTGTCCGTGTTCGAAGCGCCAAAGCACATGCTGGGTGCGGTCGCCGCCGACGCCGAGGTTCAGGCATTTGCGTTTTCCATAATACTCTTGCCAGACCTTTTTACCGTTGCCTTCCCAGCCTTGCGTAATGGAATCGCCGATGAACGCGATGTCGCAGGGTCCGGGATTGTCCTTGGCGCGTTGAAGCACAACTTCGGTTCGCCTCATTGCGCGGCCTTCGCGCGGCACGGGAACAATCGCGCTGTTGGTATGCGCTTCATCCACGACCGGCGCATGCGTTCCGGAGGGATTGGCCAAAGACAGGGAATTGGTTTGCGCAAACGCCGGCAGGCAAAGCGCCAGCGTCAATGGAGCGAGCAGGAAGAATTTGTGTTTCATAGGAATGACCTCAGCTTCAACAAGCGCTCCCGCTGGTGTCAATACGTGAAGAGGTTGAAAACAGGTTCTGCAAACGGGAGTTCCGGCGGGAATGGAAATTATTCTGAACCTTCG
>DASTXC010000157.1:0-89049 GCA_035765675.1 Verrucomicrobiia bacterium | reverse complement strand
GGGTGAATGGACGCTGCCGATTTACGAAGTTGCTGCGGGTCACAGACCCGCGCTCCGATCAGAGATGGTTCACCGGAAGGTGGATTAATGGCAGGAAGGATTATCACTGAATCACGATTTAACCTGTTTAACTCATTCAATCTTCATCCCGCTCAAAACCATTTCCGCCGCCGGAAGTACAGATACGTTGCCGCGGTCGAGACGAGCATGATTGTGCCGGCGACCCAGTAGCCGTGCTTCCAGCTCAGCTCCGGCATGTCTTTGAAGTTCATGCCGTACCAGGTGCCGATCATCATCAACGGCGTGGTGATTACGGTGATCAATGTCAGCAGCTTCACGACTTCGCCGGTCTGGTTCGAAGACATGTTCAGATAAACCTGGAGAATGCCCGTGAGCGAATCGGTGTAACCCTGCGCCAGTTCGGAAATCTGAAACAGCGCGTCATAAACATTCCGGTAATACGGCACCATATGACCACGGATCAGCTTGAATTCGCCGCGCGCAAATCGCGCCAGCACTTCACGCTGCGGGCCGATGATCTGCCGCAGATGGAGCACCTCTTTTTTGATCTGAAGGATTTTGTTGAGCGTTTCCTTGGTCGGACTTTGCAGCGCCTGCTGCTCCAGTTCGGCGATCTCCAGCGAGAGTTCATCGAGCGCTGGTTTGTAATTATCCACAATGGAATCCAACAGCGTGTAAGCCACGCGATCCGGCGCGCGCGCAATGTGGATCGAGCTGTTCACCGCTTGTTCTTCGGTCGCGGCCACGCTGCGAATCGGTGTTTCGTGATACGTGACGAGAAAGTTTTTCCCGAGAAAGAAATTCAATTCCTTGGTCGCGAACACACCGTCCTTGCGGCTGTAATCGACCGCGTGAATCACCATGAACAGATACGGCGTGAAGCGGTCTTCTTCTTTCGGCTGATACTCGACGACTTTCGGTGACGGACTGATCATCACGCAATCTTCGATGGAAAGCGGATGGAAATGGAACAGATCCTCCAAAACGTATTTGGCCTCCTCGGGCGTGGGATTTTCAAGATCAAGCCAGAGAAACAGATTCGTGTCGCTCAACAGCGTCGGCATCAGGAACATTTCAATGTCCTTGCTGTGCAGGCGGCCTTGCGTGGTAAAGACGAGCGATCGGATCATTCTGGTTCACGATAAACGAAACGCTGAAAAGCTGAAATACTGAAAAGCTGAAACCCATCGAGGCTGCCGATCCACAGTTTGCGCGGAAGTTTTTTCAGCATGTCAGCGTTTCAGTTTTCAGTTTTCAGCTTTAGCGTTTGCCTTGATCTTTCCACCCAAACAGCCGCTTCGCTTTGATCACTTCCGCAATCGCTTTCGGCACCTGCGTTTCCCACTGAGGATTGCCGGACTGAATCTGCTTCAATACTTCGCCGGAATAAACCGCGAGGTAATCCGGATTGTAGTTGCGAATGCTTTCGATGAAATGATTCGCGACGAGATGTTTGTAGAGATGTTCAAAGCGCGGGGCGACTTCCAGATTTTCCACCGTCACCAGTTTGCCGCCGCGATCCAGCGATGGATAAACGTAAAGCTTCACGCCGTTTCGAAAGAGCTGGCCGACGGATTCCAGCAAACCGCCGGGCGTGTCGGTATAAAATTTTTCATCCAGCACATCACGCAATCGCACCAAACCCAGCGGCAATCCAATCGGCTTCTGCGTATAACGCGAGAGATACGTCACGAGCCGATGATATCGCAGGAAGTTGGAAATCAGCACTGGTTTGCCCAGCGCGCTGAGCATGTCCACGCGTTCGAGAAAATCGCGATGATCAATGACGTCGCCGACCTGCAACTGGCGCAGCGTCATTTCCAGAATCACAATCGGCGGCTCGCCTTTGAGCGATTCCTCTTCCACAAATTGTTCCTGCGCCCGTTCCAGCATGTCGAGCATCGGCGTGGTGATCGGACGATAGCTGCCGCGCTGAACCAGCACCGGTTTTTTGTAAAGCACCTCGCCCCATTGCACCGCCTCGCCATCCGCGGTGAACATCGCGGCTTCCGTCAAACCTTGTTTCACCAGTTGCAGCGCCATCAATCGGTTGTCCAAGCCGGTGAACGCCGGACCCGCAAAACGAATCATATCCACTTCCACGCGTTCCCAGGTGAGATTGTCCAGCAGTGAACTGATAAACGCCTCGGGATCGTGATGCAGATAAAACGTCGCGTGAATGAAATTAACGCCGATGATGCCGATCGCTTCCTGTTGCCGCGCGCTTTCACGATCCCGCATGCGCACGTGAATGAAAATTTCGGATGACTCGGAATGCGGCTCGGTTTGAAACCGAATTCCCATCCAGCCGTGGCCGTCTTCGCGGCGATTGAAACTGCTCGTGGCCACCGTATTCGCAAACGCAAAGAATGCGGTTCGATTGCCGCGCGTTCCGGCGAGCCGCTGGAGAATCAGGTCGTATTCATAATCCAGCATGGAACGCAATCGCTGCCGGCTCACGTAGCGATCCGCATGGCCGTAGATCGCGTCGCTCACCGCCATGTCGTACGCGGAAATGGTTTTTGCAACCGTGCCCGACGCGCCGCCCACGCGGAAGAACCAGCGGGCGACTTCCTGGCCGGCGCCGATTTCCGCGAAGGTTCCGTAACGGTTCGCGTCGAGGTTGATCCGCAATGCTTTCTGATTCGTGCTTAAAACTTCGGTGGACATAACAGGATCGGAATTCAGTCAGCGGACGTGGTTTCCGAAGGAGCAACCGGGCGCGGACGATACAGCACGACCACGTTGCCGACGCGCATGATCAAATGGCTGGAAGTTTTCTCGGCGAGTTGCGGCGCGAGTTCTTTCTTCTGTTCCTTGAACTCGGCGAATTTGATTTTTACCAGCTCATGCTGCGTGAGCACTTCATCGACTGATCGCAGAAAGCCATCGGACAAACCGGCTTTGCCGACTTTCAATATCGGGTCGAGACGTTGCGCCGTGGCTTTGAGCTGGCGAATCTTCGCGTTTCCAAGAGGTTCAATCATTGCGGCGTCACGTTAAGAGGATTCATGGGAAAACACCAGAACGGCGTCGGGTGGTTGTTACTGGATGACCGGCCGAATCTTTTATTTGGCAGTTGAACGGCGTTCACCTAGGTTCTGTCTCACAGGAAAGTTAAACCAAATTGCGGGTTATGATCATGAACCGAAGCTGTGGAAAATGTTTATTGCCGTTCGCCTTTCTGTTCCTCACCACCGCGCTGCTCCAGGCGCAGAAAGTTCCCGTCATTGAAAAATATCTCCCCAACGGCATGCGGCTGCTGATGGTGGAACGCCATGACGAACCGACGATTGCCGGCGGTTGGGTCGCGCACGTCGGCAGTTCGAACGAGAAGCCCGGCATGACCGGCATCGCGCATCTCTTCGAACACATGATGTTCAAAGGCTCGCACATCATCGGCACCAAGGATTACCAGAAGGATCTGGAAATCATCGAAGCGCAGGAACGCGTGCGCGACGAGATGCGCAAAGAAATTTCCAAAATGCGCGAAATGTACCGCCGCGGTGAAATCGACGATCTGATGAAGCCGGAAAACAAAACCGAGCGTTACCGCGAACTGGAAAAGGAATTCGCCAAGCTGATTGAAGAACAACGCAAGGTGCTGGTGAAAAATGAATTTGATCAGATTCTCAGCGGCGCGGGCGGCTCCAGCATGAACGCGTTCACTTCGGAAGACATGACCGCTTACTTCGAAAATGTTCCGGCGAACAAACTCGAACTCTGGATGTGGCTGGAATCCGATCGCATTGCGAATCGTGTGTTCCGCGAATTTTACGCCGAACGCGATGTGGTTTTTGAAGAACGCCGGATGCGCACGGATTCCACGCCGCTGGGGAAATTCCAGGAACAACTCAACGCCATGTTTTGGGAATCATCGCCTTACAGTTGGCCGGTGGTCGGCTGGCCGTCGGATATTCCCGCGATCACCAAGGCCCAGGCCGATGAATTCTACGCCACGTTTTACGCGCCGCAGAACATCACTTTGATTCTGGTCGGCGATTTCAAAGCCGAAGATGCCGAAGCCCTCGCGAACAAATATTTCGATCGCATTCCGCGCGGCAAAAAAGACGCGCCGGAAGTAATCACGCAGGAAGTCAAACAACTCGCGGAGAAACGCATGAACGCCGAGGCCGACACAAATCCGCAGGTGGATATTCTCTGGCACACGGTTCCATTCGCGCACAAGGATTCCTACGCGCTGGAAATTCTTGGCGAGATTCTTTCCACGCGCACCGGCCGGCTTTACAAGGATCTGGTGCTGGGCAGCGGCGTGGCGACGGATGTTTACGCAGGCCAGGGTTCACAGAAATGGGAAGGTTATTTCAACGCGGGCGGCGAAGCGCGTGAAGGACACACGCCTGAGGAAGTCGAAAAGGGCATTTACGAAAATCTCGAAAAACTCAAAGCGGAAGAAGTTCCCGCCGAGGAATTGCAGAAGGTGAAAAATAATTTCGCCGCGGCGGAATATCGCCGGCTCAGCGCAAATTTTCCGATTCTCATGCACCTGATTCAAAACGACGGCCTTGGCGACTGGCGCGAAATCAATGAAGCGGGGCCGAAGATTCAGGCGGTCACCGCGGCCGATGTGAAGCGCGTTGCAAATGAATATTTCACGAAGGAAAACCGGACGGTGGCGATCTACACGCGCAAGGCAGGCACCGGTTCGTCCCAACCTGCGGAAACGAAATCCGAGAACACTCAACCCGCAGCACAGCATTGATTCACGCGAGATAATTTACAGGCCATGAAAAATCGATTCTTCCATTTCTCCACGATTTGTGCGGCGGCGATTTTGATCGCTGCGACGGGCTGCGAAACCAAAGCGCGTTCCACTTCCGCAACGACATCTGACGCCGCGCCGGCAATGCAAAAAGCCGCTGTGGCTTCCAATACTTCGACTGACGGAATTCCCGCGCGGCCGGAAAATATAAAGTTTCCGGAGTTGAGCTACGAACCGCCATCGCCACAGCAATATCGTGTCGCACTGAAAAGCGGTCCCGTTGCGTACGTGGTTCCGGATCGCGAACTGCCGCTGGTGAACATTGCGGTTTACGTTCACACCGGCGAATACCTGGAACCGAAAGGCAAGGAAGGTCTGGCAAATCTCACCGGCTATCTGCTGGCGCGCGGCGGAACGAAAACGAAAACCGCGGAAGAATTGGAAGAACGTCTCGCATTTCTCGCCGCCAATTTGAACTCCGGCATCGGCGGTTCGCAGGGCGTGGTCAGCCTGAATTCATTGTCGAAGGATTTGGATGAAGGTTTGGGAATTCTCCGCGAAGTGCTGATGGAACCGCGCTTTCAGGAAGATCGAATCGCGTTGCGCAAACAGCAATCGCTTCAAGCCATGAAACAACGCAATGACGATTCCAGTTCGATTGAATCGCGCGAAGCCGGTTTCCTCGCTTATGGAGAAAATTTCTGGGCCAATCGTTACACGACTGCCGCGTCGCTGGATTCGCTCACGCGCGAGGATCTCGAAGCGTTTCACAAAAAATGGTTTTATCCGTCAAATTTTGTGGTCGCGGTGAGCGGCGATTTCGATCGCGAACAGATGATCGGCAAACTGGAAAAACTTTTTGCCGGCTGGTCTTTCCAGGGCGATGTGCCGCCGCCGATTCCAACGAACACCGAATTTGCGGCGGAAGGTGTTTATCTGGTGAACAAGCCGGACGTGAACCAGGGGCGCGTTGCGATCATGCTGCCGGGAATCAAACGTGATGATCCGGATTATTTCGCGGTGACAGTGATGAACGATATTCTGGGCGGCGGCGGTTTCACCTCGCGCATCATGAATCGCGTGCGTTCGGATGAAGGTCTGGCCTATTCGGCGTATTCGAGTTTTCCGGGCGGCGTTTATTATCCGCTGACATTCACCGCGGGTTTTCAATCGAAATCCCGCACGGTGGCTTATGCCGCGTCGCTGGTGCTGGAAGAATTGAAACACATCAGCGCCGATGCGGTGAGCGATCAGGAATTGAACACTTCAAAGCGCGGATTCATCGAACGTTTCCCGCGCACCTTTGCGACCAAAGCGCAGGTGGCCAGCCAGTTTGCGCAGGATGAATTCACCGGGCGATTCGCGGAAAATCCGAATTACTGGAAAACTGTCCGCCCGAAAATTGAAGCGGTGACGGAACAGGATGTGCGCCGCGTCGCTGACAAATATCTGATACCGAACAAGGTGGTGATTCTGGTTGTGGGACAAAAAGATGAAATTCTTTTGGGTCATCCCAATCATCCAGTGAAACTCACAGACCTGGCGGGCGGAAAATTCACCGAACTGCCATTGCGCGATCCGCTCACAATGAAACCATTGCCGCTGGGATCCACATCTGAGACTTCTGCGACGGGCCAATCAAGCGAGAAGCATTGATTTAGATCGGAGCTGAACCCTCACCCCGACCCTCTCCCATCCGATGGGAGAGGGAGACCAGTTGATGCGTATAGAGTATTCAGCGCGCCATTTTCACATTACGCGTCGAGCGCCCCCCCTCTCCCATCGGATGGGAGAGGGCCGGGGTGAGGGCAAACGCTATTTCCGGCAGGAGCTGACTCAAAACCCCGCGATCAATCATTCTATTGTTTCGAACTGTCTCCAGGCTTCTCAACTTCGAGTTCCAGTTCCGCAACGGATGCAAAGGGCCGGCCTCGTTGTTCGCTTAAGATGACAAACTTCAGATAGCGGGCGGTAACCGGATGGCTCAGTCGGATTCTCTGCTCCGAGGTGCGACCCGAGAAACGGCCGCGCGCCACAGGATTGCTCCACGATTGAGCATCGTTGCTGGCGTAAAGTTCGTAATCTTTCACGTGACCGTTTTCGCTGTCGGTCCGAGCCGTGTAAATCAGAGCGGAAATGTCCAGTGGCTTTCCGAAATCCAGCACCAGAAAATGCGGCGGCTGCGCTTCATCGTGACTCCATCGGCTGTGCCAGAATGTTTCCGGATCGCCATCGGTCGCGTGCTCGGGATTGCCCTCGCCATCTTCAAAACTG
Source organism: Verrucomicrobiia bacterium (assembly GCA_035765675.1). Classification (GTDB taxonomy): domain Bacteria; phylum Verrucomicrobiota; class Verrucomicrobiia; order Limisphaerales; family DASXHY01; genus DASXHY01. The sequence goes on along the minus strand of DASTXC010000157.1, from coordinate 82,031 downwards.
CTGGCCTCAATAACTTTTCCATGAATCGTCGCGGCTTGATCCGGTTCGGGCATCGCCGGTTTAAGACGGTTTTCGGGCGCGGCGACTCTCGCGTGTTCGGACAAATGTTTCGCACGTGCGGGGAGCAGTCGCAGGACGTAAGAAAAGGAATCCGGCATAGACCAGACTCGATACGGATCGAGTGGCCGCGGACCACAGCCGTTCGAACCAACGCCTAATGTGTGATGCGCGACATTCACGACCGTGCTGACGCTCGCAGGCAGATCGACCGAGTATTCAACCGGCGTCATGATTTCATCCGTGTAAGGCAGCGCTGAGATCTGCAGATCATCGCCATCCGCCTGCACCATCAAGGTCGGCAGATGCGCGCCGCTTAATGCCGCCCAGCGAACATTCTCGTGATTGCCGCATTCCATGGGCTTGGCGTAAGGCGTCATCTGTTCGCGCACGGAACTGGAATACAATCCGAAATCCGAACCGCGTTTACGGTCGGAATAATTTTCCATTGGGCCGCGGCCGAGATACGTGAACCGGTCGAAACTTTTTTCCAATTGAAAACGCACGCCCATTCGAGCCAGTGGAATTTTTCGTCCCTGCGGCAACACGGCGTTATCCACCGCAATCGAACCATCGCCATACACGGTGAAGTTTGCGGAATGAAGGACACTGAAACGATTTTTGCCCGTTCCTTTTACGATCGTTTCCACGCGCACTACCGAATCAGAAACCCGGGTGACCTCGATGCGCTTCACCGTCCATTTCAATTGATCCAAACCGTACGAGTGCCATTCGCGATAAGCCCACATGTCGTCCGTCTGATGCGGCGCGCGCCAGAGGTTCAAGCGCGGGCCGCCGTTGAGCAGAAGAATATTCCGGCGTCCGCGAACCAACTTCGAAATCGTTCCCTCCGCTTTATCAAAGCTGACAGAAAATCCTTCGCCCGCGATCGTGATACGATTGTCAACGTCCACGAGTTGCACGGGTGGCATGCCGGCGGGATTGGCTGCAATAGCGGGAAGGAAATCCGGCATTTTGAACTGAGCAGCGGCGATTTCATAATCCGCATCGGCCCACAATTCTTTTCGTTTGAGAGTGAAGGAAACGCGCAGATCATACGTGGCACCGGGCTTGGGCGAGTAAGGTTTGAAACCGATTTTGACCGAGCGTTCCTCGCCCGGCGCGAGGTTCAACGCTTCCAGATTTCCACGATCAATCACGTCGCCGTCTTCCGATAAAGTCCAGCGGCCTTTGAATTGATCGAGATTGAGGAACGCGTATTTGTTTTTGATTTTCACAGTTCCCGCATTCAGGTCATCAGCGGAAATTCCGATCCACTGATACACCCGTTTCATTTCCGGATAATGCGGTTTGGGTGAGCGATCGGAAAACACGACGCCTTTGTGAATGAAGTAATGATCGTTCGGGTAATCTCCGAAGCCGCCGCCATACGCGAGAAACTTTCGATTCGGATCGCGCTGGTTCCAGAGACCTTGATCTTCCCATTCCCAGATCGCGCCGCCGAGAATGGAAGGATATTTGTCGAAGACGTCGTTGTAATCGCCGAGCGACCCCATGGAGTTGAACATCGCGTGCGCGTATTCGCAGAGATAGAACGGCTTGGTGTAGCGATTGTCTTTTGCGATTTCTTCGACCGAAGCCACGCCGGTGTACATGCGGCTGTCCACATCGGCGGGATTGTCTTTGCCGATTCCAAACGGTTCGTAATGCACGGGCCGGCTGGTATCGATGTTCTTCACCGCCTTGAGCGCGGAAACGAAATTACTGCCGCCGCCGCATTCATTGCCGAGCGACCACATGATGACCGAGGCGTGATTCTTGAAGCTTTCCACGTTGGCCACGCTGCGGTCCACGATGGCCTTTTCATATTTCGGTTCGCGATCCAGCACGCCGTTGTAACCGTGGCATTCGCAGTTCGCCTCGGCATTGAGATAAATGCCGTATTCATCACACAACTCGTACCAGCGCGGATCATCCGAATAATGACAAGTGCGAACATGATTCACGTTGCCCTGCTTCAGCACTTCGAGATCACGAATCATCCTTTCTTCCGAAACGTAATGACCGGTGTCGGGCCAGTTTTCGTGACGGTTCACACCCTTGAGTTTGATGGGCACGCCGTTGACCATGAAAACGCGTCCTTTGATTTCGATTTCACGAAAACCGGTGCGCGTGGAAATAATTTCGTCACCCTTTCCGCCAATGAGAGAAAGCACGGTTGTGTAAAGATTCGGCGTTTCCGCAGTCCACTTGTCAGGATTGGAAACAGGAAAACTGATTTTGACTTCCTGTTCTTCGCCAGCCGCCAGCGCGGGAACAGCGGCCCGGCTTTTCGCAATCGAACGACCATTGCGATCGAAAAGTTCCACCTGCAATTCCCGCGCATCCGCAGATTGATCTGAAAAATTGTGAACCTTGGCGACGGCGGACAGCGTTGCGTCGCGATAATCGGAATCGAGATCCGTTTGCACGAAGAAATCGCGGATGTGAACTTCCGGCGCGCTCCACAGCGTCACGTTCCGAAAAATTCCGCTCAGCCGCCACATGTCCTGGTCTTCGATGTAACTGCCGGAGGAATACGTGTAAACTTCGACGGCCAGCAGATTTTTCCCCGGCTTCACATAGCGCGTAATGTCGAACTCCGCGGCGTTGCGGCTGTTCACGCTGTAACCGACTTTCGTTCCGTTGATCCACAGGTAAAAGGCGGAATCCACGCCGTCGAAGGTCAGGAAAATTCGGCGTCCGTCCCAATTCCTCGGAACTTTGAATTCATGGCGATAGCTGCCGACCGGATCGCGTTCGATGTAAGCGGTGTAATTCTTCGGCGGCTCAGTCAAAACATGCGGCCAGTTTTTCTGAAAGGTGTAGCCGAAGTTTTTGTAGATCGGCGTGCCATAGCCGAGCAATTGCCAGCAGGACGGAACCGGAATTTCCTTCCAGTCGCTCGCATCGAAATCGGTTTTGTAGAAATCCACCGGACGCAACGACGGTTCCGTGACCCAGTTGAATTTCCATTTACCATTCAAGCTGCGGCTGAAGGAAGATTTATCCCGACGCGCCGCCAGCGCCTGCCGCAGACTGGCGTAAGGCATCAACGTGGCGTGCGCGGGTTGTTTATTGATGCCCAGGCATTCCGGGTTTTCAATTTCCGTCGGCAGTGAAGCCTGAGCCAGCGATTGCAGCGTCAGCCCGGCGAACAACAGGCCGAGGGCGGAAAGTTTTGCGAATGAAAAGTTCTTGGTCATAAAAAACGCCTGACCAGTAGAACGAGGGTTGAAGGTTCGGGCAAGTGAAGGTTTTTTCAGACGTCCCGCTTTCCGACAATGAATGTGGCGCAGCTTATTCACCGGTCTTACGATGTTCGCATGACCAAGATGCGTCGGTTTCATCCGTGTTATATCCTGTCCGCCTTCTACGCCTTTCTTTTCTTTTGTGTGCGAACTGCTGAGGCGAAGCAACTAATTGATGCGATTCCGGCAGATCAGCCGCCGCTGGCGAGAAGTTTTCCTCCCAGCCCCGCTGAGCAAATTCCCATCGGAACAGGAAAAATCGTCATCTTCACCCGAGAGAACCTTAACAAAACTGGTCAATGGGATTTCATCGCTGGGGCATGGGAATGCATTCCGTCTCGAACGAACTTCCCCATTACAAAGCGCGTTGAGTTCTGTCATTCATCCTGGGAAGCTTGGCCGCTTCTCAACAGACTGGCTGGCGACGAACACAGAGGATTGTATCCGCGTTTTGTACGGCTCCAGGTTGATGCCCGCAACAGTTACTCGGTGAATCTATACGACATCAACTATCGCACCTGGGATGTTCATTGTATTTGGCAAGGCAAGAGATTAAACGCCTTCGGGATTGTAAAAAATTCGATAATCTGTCGCAGTGCTGAGAAATGGTTTTCATTGGATTCCCTCACCGGGATCATTCAGCAGGAAGTTCCCTGTATTCCCATCGAAACTGATGGTAGCTATTGGATTGTCCGAAAGAATGGGGAATCAGCGGGGAATTGGAGCTATGACCCGATCAAACAGAAATTCCTTGGCCATTTCCGAGATATCGACAGGCCACTAGGATACGCGAAATCCCTGATTACGCAGGACGGCAGAACTCGCGCCTGGGTTCTTGCGACCATGCCTAACGGATGGCTGGGCGGTTCGCTCAAGGGCACCTTTGTGGTGCAACGCGATGGTCAGGATGACGACATCCAAATCCCCGTCACCTTTCTAGCCCGCTTGGGACGAGGGATTCCGGTGATTCCAATCGGAATCAATCTCAAAAGTAACGTTGACGGAAAAATTGAATTCGCGGCTCAGTTGGAAAAGCCCGGAACAACTGAGAGAGTCTGGATGCTCGACATTGTTTCCGGAAACGTGAGCGAGAGCGTACGTCCGCATCAAACGCAACTTGAGTCTGATTTTGCAATATTCGACGGCGTGCGGACACCAGAATACCTCCGACCTTATTTGAAGGACGTGCAGCATTTCGGACGCAGCGGTCTGGCGCCCGCATTTCTCATGTATCTAGGCTTGTTGAAAACACCGCCTGAGTATCCGGATTGCGAAGCGGGAGTCTCAGATGATGGACGGCATATCTTCTACAAAGCAAAAAAGGGGTCTCTTTCCAATGTCTTTATTTACGGGGACACTCAAACCAAAGAGATTCGGCGCTGGCAGATTCCTGATGCGCTCCGGTCCGCTGATTCCATGGAATTTGTATGGGTTGAAACGCCATAAAGCTCGGGAAGCCTGTTCTGAACAACTTCTTCGTACTTGCGGGCCACGTTTTCATTTTCGATTCCCGGACGCTCTTTCCGCCGGCAACCGGCTCGAGCCGATCAGAAAATCAAGAATAGGCGCGAAAGCGATTCACGACGCAAGCGGTCAACGTGCTGGACCGGTGACGCGCAGCCGGCCCTGGTAAAAATCATCGAGCAGCGCGAACGCTTCGGGATCGTATTTCTTCAATCCGTCAGGACCGTTCTCGGGTTTGATACCGGTCATGTTCAGGTCGCCGTGCGTTCCGAAATACCACATCGTCAGTTCGGAAAAAAATTCATCGGCGTTCGAACCGGCATAGCTTTTCACCCAAAGACCTTTCTCCAGGGAACGATGATATTGTTCGGTGAATCGTTTCCTTGTTTCGGGATCCATTCCATGATGCCGGATGGCGTGGGCGAATTCGTGAACGCAGATGTCGCGCCCGAAATATTTGTCCTTCGGAAGTTGCAGGAGATTTTCCTCACCGCACGATGTCAGGCGTCCGCCCATGCCGCGCGTGCGCTGATCGCGCGTGAGGCCGCCGTATTCCGGAAGTGGTTTGCCTTTGTCGTGACGCCATTCGGGCAGATCGGTGGTGACCTGATCGCGGCCGATGATGTGCAATTCCACACCGGCAGCGACGAGATTGGAAATCGCCATCGGTTGATGCTGTAGCAGGCGATTCAATCGGTCGTACGCCGCAAACAAGGCTTCGTCCACGACGACCGCGGGCGCTTTGATGGGAATGCCGTGAAAGGAAATTTCTTTCGCGAAGAATTCTTTTTCCGGCGGATCAATGATTTGGATGTCAGGCCGGAAATGGTTGGTGGATTCAACCGCCGACGCCGCATCGGCAAAGCACGCGAGTATGATAAAAGCCAACAGCGCTGCTCCGCCTGCGCGCGAACGTGAAACTGCGATTTGATTCATAGTGGTCTGGTGTTCGCAACCGCTATCCAATCCATGGGGTTGAAGAACCGCAATGCGTCATGGAACGCCGTCGCCCTCAGGGCGGCAGCAAAGTCATGGAACCGCTTTTCCGCCCGCGCTGATGATCGCCATTGCTGCCATTGCCGCTCCTGGATTTGGAATTCATCAGCGATTCGATTTCATCCGCTTCGATCGGGATATCGGCCATCAAATCCATTGGAGCCGAATCTGTGACCAGCACATCATTTTCCAGGCGCACTGCGAAACCTTCTTCCCGGATGTAAATCCCCGGCTCCACGGTCATCACCCAGCCGGACTGAATGGGATCGGTGGTGATGCCGACGTCATGGACATCGAGCCCCAGTGGATGTCCAACGCCGTGCATCAGATATTTTTTCAACGCGGGATGATCGGGGTCCTGCTGCTTGATTTCGCGCAGCGTAAGCAGCCCAAGATCGACCAGCTCCTTTTCCATCATCTGCTCCGCTTCTTTTTGCCAGACCTTGATTTTCTTTCCTGGCGTCAGTCCGGCAATGGATTGGCGCAGGACGTTCAAGACGGAATTGTAAACCTGTTTCTGCCGGCGGGTGAAACGGCCGTTCACCGGAATGGTGCGGGTCAGGTCCGCATTGTAATTCGCGTAACTGGCCGCCACGTCGAGCAGCAGCAGTTCGCCTTTGCGGCAGACGTTGTCGTTCGAAACGTAGTGAAGACAACACGCGTTCACACCGGAGGCGATGATCGGCGTGTAGGCAAAACGCGCGCGCGAGCGGATGAATTCGTGAGCGAACTCCGCTTCAATTTCCCATTCGCCCACGCCGGGCCGCGTGAATTCCAGAACGCGCTGAAAACCGCGCCGGCTGATCTCACAGGCTTTGCGCATGAGTTGAATTTCCTCCTCGGACTTCACGGAACGCAATCGATGCAACAGCGGCGCGAGCCGGCGGAAATTGTGCAGCGGATATTTCCGCCGCGTTTCAGCGATGAACCGCGCCTCGCGGGATTCCACTTCGATGACGGCGCGCTTGTGTTCGTTGCTGTTCAGAAAAACGTGATCACATTCGCAGATCAGTCGATGAAACAGCCGTGGAAATTCCGCGAGCCAATGGATGTTCTGGATGCCGGTGATTTGCCGGGCTTCCTGGCGGGTGAGTTTGTGTCCCTCCCACAATTCGCTGTCCGGCGTCGGTTCGCGCAGAAAAAGCAGTTCGCGATGCTTCTCGTCATCGGCATCCGGATAGAGCAGCAGAATGGTCTGCTCCTGCTCAACGCCCGTCAGGTAAAACAGATCCGAGTTCGGAACTGCCGCCAGCGTGCCATCGGCGTTGGTCGGACAAATATCATTCGCATTGAGCACCGCCAGAGAATTGCTGGGCAGCAGACTGCTCAATCGCCGCCGGTTCTCGACAAACAACCGCGAGGAAATCGGTTCGTAACGCATGTGATCTTTCGTGTCACCGGAGCGCGGATTTTATCCGCTTCGACTTGTATTGCGCCGGTGATTGTTGAACTCCAACCCGTTCGTCACGTGGAAGCGGCGGGAACGCCGCTCCTGTTTTCCCGGCGCCGCACTTTCATTCCAGTTCAAGGCCGGACGGAGATTCATCAATCGAAGTTCCATTTTAACGCAGGAAGTGTAAGGGCAAACGTTTTCGCCCGCCCATCAATCAAATGCACAGGCACCTATCCGATATCACCGGGCGTCGTGGCTTTTTCCGGAATTCATTTGATACCGTCGCGAACATTCCGTAACGCGGATTGCCAATCTGCTGTATCACCGACTGCCAGTCGGCGGCGATCTGGAAAACTGCGGTTGTTTCAAAATCCCGTGCGGTCGAGAAAATTCACGACCGCGGATTTCCAATCCGCGACACAGCCGACTGCCAGTCGGCGCTACGGCGAATCAGCGCAACGGTTGAAATCTCACCGCGTCCATTGTCCATCGACCAATCGCAAGATGCCGAGCGGATTGGATTCCTTCAATTCATCCGGCAGCGCAGCGTCCGGAAAATTCTGATAACTCACTGGGCGGAGAAACCTCTCGGCGGCACGCGTGCCGACGGAAGTTGTCCGTCCGTCCGATGTGGATGGATACGGGCCGCCGTGCGTCATCGCATGACAGACTTCCACGCCGGTCGGAAAGCCGTTGAAAATCAACCGTCCGGCTTTCGTTTCGAGAATGGAAATCAGTTCGCGGTTTTCAGCGAGTTCTTCCGGCGTGCCATGAATCGTTGCGGTGAGCTGGCCTTCCAGTTTCTTCGCGGCTTCGATCATCTGCTCGCGTGAATCGCATTGCACCACAATCGTGGAAGGTCCAAAGACTTCCTCCTGAAGCGCGGGTTCTTTCAGGAACGTTTCTGCGTTGGTCGCGAACAACGCGGCGCCGCCCTGGGTTCCGGACGTTTCAGAAACCGCTACACTCGCGGCACGACGCACGCCGGGCGTTTGCGTGAAATGGGCGATGCCTTTCTCGTAACTCGCGCGGATGTTGGGCGTGAGCATCGTTCCCGGAGCGGTTGTTGACATTAACGCTTCCAGCTTTTGCAACAGGGTTTCGCTTCCCGCGCTTCGATCGGCAAAAACAATTCCGGGACACGTGCAGAATTGTCCGACGCCGAGTGTAACGGAACTGTGAAGCCCGGCAGCGAGGGAATCCGCATTCTTCAACGCGCTGGGCAGAAGAAAAATGGGATTGATGCTCGCCATCTCCGCATAAACCGGAATTGGTTCCGACCGCGCCGCCGCGGCGTCCATCAACGCGCGTCCGCCCGAACGCGATCCGGTAAAACCCACCGCCTTCACTAACGGATGTTTCACCAGCGCGATTCCGATTTCGTGACCGGCGCCGTAGATCATGGAGAAAATGCCGTCCGGCGCGCCCGCATCGTTCGCGGCCTGCAACACGAGTTTCGCCACGATTTCCGAAGTGCCGGGATGTCCGGGATTCGGTTTCACAATTACCGGACAACCGGCTGCCAGAGCGGACGCGGTGTCGCCGCCGGCAACCGAATATGCGAGCGGAAAATTCGTGGCGCTGAAAACCACAACCGGTCCGACCGGACGCAGCATCGAACGCACATCGGGTTTGGGTTGTGGTTTGCGATTCGGATCGGCGTGATCAATCCGCGCGCCCGCGCAAATGCCGTTCACAAAAGCTTCGCCGTAAAGCCGCAGTTGAAAACAGGTTCGCGCCAGTTCGCTCTGCAATCGCGCCGGCGGCAAAGCCGTCTCCTGATTCGCGCGATCAACAATCGCATTCGCATTGGCTTCGAGCCGTTCAGCGATGCGTCGGAGCAAATCCGCGCGCCGTGCCGCCGGCCATTCGCGATATTCCGCAAACGCTTTCCACGCGAGCTGCGCCGCGGCATCGACGTCGCTGTGCGTGGCGGGAAAATAATCGGGTTCCAGAGTGGCGCCGTTGGCCGGATTGAGAGCGCGGATGGGTTGGCCGTTTGCCTTTGCGCGGCGATTGCCAATGAAAGAAAGACCTTCGAGTTGCATATTTCAAATTTGAAACACAGATGAATTCAAGAATACCTCAACGCGGCAAAGCTGCCGCCGCAGTAGCGCAGACTTCCAAGTCTGCTGTATCGGAGGTTTCTCAACGTGCGGAACCGGAAATTTTCAACGTGCATGAAATATTCGCGCGCAGCCGATTTGGAAAATCGGCGATACAGCAGGTTTTGAAACCTGCGCTACGATGTTGTGTTTGACGCATCGGTTAAATTCCGGGTCGATTTTTCAGCGCGACCTTCAACGTTTCCAACGCTGCTTTCCTTTCCGCGCCGGCCATTATGCGGCGTGGTCCGCGAACGTATTCGCTGCCCCAGCCGACTTCCTGTTGCACGAGTTTGATCAATTGAACGAACTTCGGAACGGTGTCCATGCGCAGCAGCGGCAGGAACCATCGATAAAGTTCGTCCGCCTTTTTCATGTCGCCCCGCATCGCGTAATTGTAAAGCGCGACCGACTCTTTCGGAAACGCATTCACCAGCCCGGCGATCCACCCAATCGCACCGGCACGAACACCTTCAACAATCAGATCATCGACACCGACCAATATTTTCAGTCGTTCGCCGCAAAGCGTCTTCAACGCCGTCACGCGCCGCACGTCCGCGCTCGATTCCTTCACCGCGTGCAGGTTGGCGTTTTCAGTTGCGAGTTCTTTGATTTGCTCCGGAAAAAAATCGGTCTTGTACGAAACCGGATTGTTGTAGAGCATGCAGGAAAGTTTCGTGGCGCGGATCACCGGTTGAACGTGCGCTTTCATTTCGCGCCAGTCGCTGCTGTAAACATACGGCGGCAGAACCATCAGACCGGCACAGCCCGCGTCCGCGGCAGCCTGCGCAAGGTCCACCGCTTCGGCAGTGCTCAACGACGCAATGCCTGCAACGACGGGTGCCTGTCCGTCCAGCGCGGCGACGAGCGTTTTCAACATGGCCACTTTTTCGTCGAATCGCAGCGTGGCGCTTTCGCCAAGCGAACCGAGGGCGACGATTCCCGTGCAGCCGTTATCAATCAGCCAGCGCGCATGTTTGGCAACAAACGCATGATCTACGTTCTCATCAGATTTGAACGCGGTCGTCATCGCGGGAATAACGCCGCGCCAGTTCATGTTGGGGGTTTTCATTTTCTGTTTTTAAAGCGTCAAAAATTCAAGAGCGTTCTGCGCTAATCGATACGAAGCTCGAAAGCGAAGATGTGGTGCGGTTGTGTTCAATTCCTCTAGGCCGTTCATCCAAACCTGTCCGGCGACAGCAGCGAAAGATCAATTGCAGGTTTTTCGCCGGAGAGAATTTCCGCCATCAACTTGCCGGTCGCCGGGCCGAGGCTCAAGCCCATCATCGCGTGGCCTGTTGCGAGTGAGAGGTTTTCAAATTTCTTCGTGCGACCTAGGTAAGGCAATCCATCCGGCGAACACGGACGCAATCCGCGCCAGGGCTGAATGCCAGCGAAATCCTGCGGACGGAACTCCGGAAAGTAACGGCAGAACGAATTCACGATTCCTTGCACACGGACGGGATTCACATCGAGGTTCAGGCCGGAAATTTCCATCGTGCCGCCGACGCGCAACGCTTCACTCATGGGCGTCACCGCCACGCGCGCTTCGCAAAGAATGGAACAAATCTGCGGAAGTTGTCGCGGCTGGGCCAGCGTGAGGCTGTAACCTTTTCCCGCCTGAATCGGAATGTTCAGTCCGAGTTTCCGCGCCAGCATCGGCGACCATGATCCGCCGCAGAGAATGAATTCATCGGCTTCAATGGTTTCAGCGTTGGAAATCGTAACGGCAAGAGTGCGAACGGCTTTCGATTGGAGCGCGGGTCTGTGACCCGCAGCCGCGTCGGTTGGCAATTCGCGTTGCTGCGGCTCACAGAGCCGCGCTCCTGAAAAAGTGGATTTCGTCCCTCCCGTTTTCCAATCCACAACTTCGCTGTTCCAAAGAAATTTCACGCCTAGCTGTTCGCAATGTTGTTGCAACGCCGCCATGAAACGCGCAGGTGTGAGATGACAATCGAGCGGAAAATGCACGGAACCTACAATGTCCATCCTGATGCAAGGATCGAGCGCCGCGGTTTGTTTCGCATCCAGAACTTCGGCGGGAATTCCGAGCGCGCGCGCTTGTTCGGCCGTTTTGGCTTCTTCATCAAGCGTGTGCGGCTCGCGACACAGCATCAGCAAGCCCTTCTTCACCAGACCGAAATCGACTCCGGGCAACGCGGCGATTTCCTCAAAACAGGCGCGACTTGCGAGACTCAGATCGCGCAACACCGGCGCAGCGCGACGAACGTGCCCGGCATTCGCGGCGCGCCAGAACTTGATTCCCCACTTGAACAAATCCGCATCGAGCCGCGGCTTGATGTAAAATGGTGACGCGGGATTCCACATCCATTTCAAGCCGAGCTTCACCATTCCGGGCGCGGCGAGCGGAACGAAATGACTCGGCACCACCATGCCCGCGTTGCCAAAAGAAGTTCCGTCGCGTTGTTCGCCATTGCGTTCAATCACCGTGACAGCAAACCCGCGGCGCGCGCAGTAGTAAGCGGTCGAAAGCCCGATCACTCCGCCGCCGATGATGACAACGCGTTTGCTCATTGCGGCGTTCCGTTGTCGCGAAAACCATCACTCGGATTTGGAACCTCGAACCTTTTCATCTTATTCCCCAGCAGAACGGATCGCTTTCATCCAGCAGGAGCGTGGCTTCGGCGTTCACAAATGCGGTTCCGGTAATGGTTGGAGCGATTTTTCCCGCCGCACGATCCAGCCAGCGGAACGTTCCCGAAAACGTGCTGCCGAGAATGCTTTCCTGAATCCATTCCTCACCTTCCGCGAGTTTGCCGTCCGTGGCGAGGCACGCCAGTTTCGCGCTGGTGCCGGTGCCGCAGGGCGATCGATCGTAAGCTTTTCCGGGACATTGAACGAAGTTGCGCGAATGTGCGGCGGGCACGGTGGGCAAGCCATAAAGTTCAATGTGATCAATCTCCGGATGTCCTTGCGCGTTCACGGCCTGCCGGATGCGCCAGCAGAAATCCGTGAGCGGTTCGACATGCGACAACGCGAGATTCTGCCGGTGTTCTTCAATCAGGAAAAACCAGTTGCCGCCCCAGGCCACATCGCCGGTCACGGCGCCAATTCCCGGCACGTTCACGGTCAGTGATTTTTTTGCGCGCCAGCTTGGAACATTCGCAACCGAGACTTCGCCGCTCGGATGCAACGTTGCGGTCACGATGCCGACCGGCGTTTCAATGCGATGCTCGCCGGGCTGAATTCGGTTCAAATGCGCGAGCGTCACAATCAGTCCGATCGTTCCGTGCCCGCACATTCCCAGACAGCCGACGTTGTTGAAAAAAATCACGCCTGCGACGCAGGTTTTGTCTTGGGGTTTAACAAGCAACGCGCCGACCATGACATCCGAACCGCGCGGTTCATTGACAATCGCTGAGCGGAATTGATCGAAATGGCTTTGGAACAAATCGCGCCGCGCGGCGAGTGAACCGTGGCCGAGATCCGGTCCGCCCGCGATCACGATGCGGGTTGGCTCGCCGCCGGTGTGGGAATCCACGACTGTCATTCGTCGCGTTTTGGAGTTCATGCCGCGATGAACTTACCGGAACGCGCAGGCGCGTCTTGTTCGTTTGCGCAGCGGCGGCTAGGATTTCGGCACAACCAACCAACCCGTGAACTCCTCCGAATTACGCGCTGAACTGTTTTCGCAACTGGCCGAACCAGTGGTTGGCGAGGCGCTCTTCGATTGCATTCCCGATCTGGTGTTTTTCATCAAGAACCACCGTTGCGAATACGTGGTCGTGAACCAGACGCTCGTGGAACGCTGCGGTCTGCGGGAAAAGCGGGAACTGATCGGACGTCGCGCAGATGAGGTTTTTCCGTCGGCGTTGGGACGCAGTTATCGTGCGCAGGATGAACGCGTGTTGCGCAGCGGCGAAGCGATTTTGAATCAACTGGAATTGCATTTCTCTCCCGCTGGCGGACGCGGCTGGTGTCTCACGAACAAACTGCCGTTGAAAAATGGCGCGGGTAAAGTCATTGGGCTGGTTGGCATTTCGAAAGATCTGGATTCCGGGAATGACAAGGGCCGGGACTACGCGCCAGTGGCTCGCGCTGTGGAATATCTGCAAAAAAACTTTCACGAGCCGTTGCGGGTTCGGGAACTGGCCGCCCGGGCGGGGCTGTCCGAATACCAGTTCGAACAACGCGTACGGAAAATCTTCCAGCTCACCGCCGGTCAGTTGATTCAAAAAACCCGAATGGAAGTTGCGGTTCGGCGATTGCGCGCGACCACGGATTCGGTGGCGGCCATCGCGCAGGATTGCGGTTATTCGGATCAAAGCGCATTCACGCGCCAGTTCCGGCAGACGGTGGGCTTGTCGCCGTCCGAATATCGACGCAGCGTGCGCGCCTGGTCGCAGACGTGAAGGAAAAGGAGAAACGACTTTACGCGGACTGCGCGAATCAACGCGAATGGTTTTTGGATTCGTGAAATTCGCGTAAACGCTTTCCACATTTATGCCGCCGCAGCCGCGATAGGATGAATCACGGCTGCGGCGTGTGAAATGTTTACGGAATCGTCAACTGGATGCGCAGGAATTGTGTTCCCTGCGCGGCGGAATTGACCGTCGAACGAATCGTCACGCGTTCGGTTCCGTTGCCGAGATCGACGACTGAATCCACCATGGTTCCAAGCAGTTGGCTGAAGTTCACGTCCGATGACGCCTGCGGAACGAGCGTCACGCCGCCGGCGTTTTTGCTGCGGATGAACGTGATCGCGGGATAATTTTGTCCGCCCACATTGACGCTGCTGCCGGTTGGCATTGCTCCGGAAACCGCGCTGGTGGGATTGGATCCAAAATAATATTCGAACGCGTTTTTGATTCCGTCGCCATCGGCGTCATCTTCCGGATCGCTTTGTCCCGCGGGGAAAGTGAATGTGCTGGCCCATTGATCGAACGTCGCCGTGGAATCGGAAATCATGGCATAGAGCGCCTCCCGTCCGCTGGTGAAGCTGACATAGAAAAGCAGGTCGGTGCCATCCGCGTTCGCAACGTGAACAAAGCTGATCGTCTCTCCGTCGAGCGTGTCGAGTTCGTCAATCACCTTCGCGGCTTCCGAGCCGTTCCAGAAGAAGATGCCGCTGTAATTCCCTGCCGCGTTGCCACCAAAGAAATTCCCTGCCGTGGTCCCCATTTGAGCCGGATAAGCGATGGAATCGAAGGTCATGCCGCGACCTGGAATGATGTCGCCGGGTTTGGCGATGGTTTGAATCGGTCCAGTGCCGTCGCCGTAAAACAGTGATGTGTTGAAATCGACGTCATGGCCGACGAAATAAACCCGGCCGGTCACCACGTTCGGCGGACTGATGAATCCGTCGAAGTTCTGTCCGGTCGCGGGATTTACGGTGAATTCATCGGCGATGTTTTTCAACGTGAGCGCGCGAGTGACCGAGAAAATTCCGCCGTTGGTTTCTTCATTCCACGCCCACCAGGCAACTTTATTTCCGTCAAAGCCCATCTGACTGCTGCAGCCGACGAAATGTCCACCCAAACCGGGCAGCGTGCTGTTGGTGTCGGCCAGTTTTGTCAGCACACCGTTGGAGGAAATGAACACGCCGCGATACAGCCAATCGTTGGTAATGCGCAGACTGAAACCAAGGAACGCGAATTGATTTCCGTAAACCGTCGGCCAGCCGAAGCGTCCGAAAGTTTCCGTGCGGCCAGGAACCACGGTGGTCGTGTCATACAGTTTGATAACCGACTGATTCGTCCAGGCGTAAAGGCCATGTTCATCACCCGAACCGTAGGCGCCAAAAATAACTTTGCCGTCGGAGAGGAATGTGGAGCCGAAGAAATTCGTGAAGCGCGAACTGCTTCCGGGCACCGGCGTGTTGGTGTTGACCAGGCTTTCGAGCGTGTTGTTGCTCCAATGATAAATGCCCGCGGGATATTGGATGGCTCCCGCGCTCGCAGTGAACCACACCTCGCGATTACGAATGAAGGCATCGCGAAAGCCGGTGAATCTGAGCGGGCTTAATCCAGGAACGACCCTGAACGAATCCGCGATCTTCACAAACTTCTTGTTCTGGAAAGCCGCGGGCTGGGGAACGATGACGCTGACGGACGCCAGCTTCGTGGTGGCTGAACCGTAGGCATTCGTGACAATCGCAAAATAATTTCCGGAATTGTCCGTCGTGATCGGCGACAGAGATAACGATGCGAAAGTGTTCCAGTTGGAAACGGGCGTGCCGTCTTCCTTGAACCAGCGATAATACATCTTCGGCGTGCCGTCGGCGATGAAGCCCAGGCCGATACTGCCCGAGGTGTGGACGACGAGTGTCGCGGGCGGTTCTTCCACAATCGATGGTCCGCGCGGTTCTTTGACGGTCAAAACAATCGGCGCGCTGGTGACGGAATTGATAAAATTGCTGAGCACCAGTTGATACGTTCCTGCATTGCTCGCCTGTACCGAATTGAAGCTGACAAACGGGCTGAACAGTTCCGGCTGCAACACGCCGTCCTTGTACCAGCGCACGGTGGGAGTCGGCTGCGCTTCGTATTGCACGGAGAAAATCACGAATTCATTCAATTCCGCGATGATGTTGGTGGAACTGATGTTGGTGATCACGGTCGGGAATTGAACCGTTACGGAGCGCAGAGACGATGTGACGGCGCCCCAGATGTTGCTCGCAACCACGAAATAATTTCCCTGTCCATCCGCGCGTGTCAGCGGAGAAAAAGTGAGCGTCGGTCCGGTTCCAAGGAAATTGGTTGTGGCGGGCGAACCGAAATTGCGGCGGAACCAATAATATTCAATCGGCTGCGTGCCGGTGGCCAGCGCGGCGAAATTGGTCGTGACACCCTGAACCGCGACAATGGTTTCCGGCTGCTGCGCGAGGAATGGATTCCGGATCGTCACCGTGCGGGTCAAGCTGGTGATGGAACCGGCGAAGTTGGTGATCACCACGTAATAATTTCCGCCATCCGCAGGCACGGCGTTGGAAACTGTGAATTCATTCAACAGGCTGTTCGTGGTGTGAGTGTGGACCAGTTCATTGTTGTGATACCAAAGGAAAGTCAGCGGCGTGGAACTGGTGCCGCTCGCGGTGGTGGAAATCGTGAAATTGCCTTCGCCATTCAAGACCTGGTTATCCGGCTGCCGGAAAAATCCGGGCGGCGTTCCGATCTGCACGCTGCAAATGGAGCTGGTTGCGCGGCCGTAAAGGTTGGTGACGACCACAATCCAGTTTCCGGTGAGTGAGGCATTCAGATTGGTCAGGGTTTGCGGATTGTTGGTGAAGCCGGCCTGCAAACCGCTGTTGCGGTACCATTGATAAAACAGCGGCGGCGTTCCGTTGGCGACGACCGACAGAATGGCGTTGCCGCCGTTGGTGCTGCCGGTGACTGCGGGCGGTTGTTGAACAATCGAAGGCGCCGTCGCGCTGGAGACGGTCGCCACCAGGCTGGTCACACTGCCGAAGCTGTTGTTCGCCACGAGTTGATAATCGCCCAGCATTTCCTCCGAAAGATTTGTGAGGGACAGGACGGATGAAGTTGCATTCTCCAATGGAATTCCATCTTTCAACCAGAAAAACGTGATCGGCATCTGTCCCGCGACAATTCCGCGCAACGTCACCGAACTGCCGAACAATCCGAAAGCCGCGTTGGGCTGCGAAATGAACTGCGGCAGCGTGGCTGGAACATTCGTTTCGGTGGCGTAGATGCGGACCATTTTCGGAACCGCAATTCCGTTGTAGCTGTTGAAGGTTCCGACTGCGTACAAGTCTCCCGACCGTGACAACGCCATAGACTGCGGAGCAATGGTGAAACTGCCGCCGGTGAACGTCGGGTCTTCCGATCCTTCCGCGTCCAGCCGAATCAGGCCGTAGGTGCCTTTGGAACTGTTGTAGAAAACAAAAATCAGTTTTCCGTCCTCCTGCGAAACGAGTCGCTGCGCGTTGTTGAGATTTGTGGAAGCCACACTGGCCAAAGTGCCGTCGGGCGCGAGACGAATGATCGAAGGAACATTGGCGGTTCCATACTTGGTGAAAAAGCCGGTCACCCAAAACATCCCGCCCGGTTGCATTTCCATCTCCATCACGGAGCTGTTCAATCCGGGGTTGAAGGACGATTCCAGGGTTCCAGTGGAATCCAGCGAAACGAGGTACTTGTAAGCGTTGTTGCCATTGAAACTGAAAAAGCTGCCGCCGATCAAAACCTGATCGCCGACGCCGATTGCGATTTCATTCACGCTGCTCGCGCCGGAACCGACAGGCCACGAGGTATCCAGCGAGCCGTCGCTGTTCAGCCTTGCGATTCCGGAACGCGCGACACCGTTGATGCTGCTGAAGCTGCCGCGGATCAGAATTTTTCCGTCGGATTGAACCTCGATCTGTTGGACCATCGCGTTGTTGTTGAACGCGTTGGTGGCGAAAGAAAGATCAAGCGAGCCGTCGGCTTCGAGACGCGTGATGTTTGTTTGCGCGAAACCGTTGTAGCTGACGAACTGGCCGCCGACGAGAATGCGGCCGTCGGATTGAACACAAATGGCGAGGACGGATCCGTTCGAATCAATTCCCGGCGCGGCGGCAAAATTCAAATCGGCCGATCCATCCGGATTCAGCAACGCGATGCCTTGCTGGCGAACGCCGTTGGTATAGCTGAAGCCGTCTGAATTGAGTTCCGTGTTGACGTGCGTGAAATCGCCGCCGACCAGAACCTGTCCGTTGGTCAGTGTCGCGACCGCGAAAGGCGTTGCGTTCAACATCCCGAAGCCGAAACGGTCGGATGCAAAATAGCCGGGATTGAAATCCAGGTTCGGCAGGCCCGGTCCGCGGGGAAAGACATTGATTTTCACCGTCGCGCGCGCGGAGCCGCCGGGATTGCTGGCGGTGAGCGTGTAATCTCCGGCGTCGTTGGTTTGGATATTCGAAAGTGTCAGCGTCGCGCTGGTTTCGCCTGGAAGATCAACGCCATCCTTCGACCATTGCAACGAAATCGTGCCTTCGCCCTGCACCGTGACGTTCAACACCAGTTCGCTTTCGGGGTGAACATTGATCAAAGCCGGCAGCCCGGAAACTGTCGGCGCGAAAAACGGAACACCATTGACCAGCCGAACGCGGAAGAGTCCGGAAGGATAGGTCTCATTCAACGCCAGAAGCAGATTTGAAGAAGCGACGCAGATCGATTGCGGCGCGCCCAATATTCCGAGCGGTGTGGAGATTGAATTCCAGTTGGCGCCCTGATCGGTGCTTTGGAAAAGTTTTGCCACGTTGCCGAAATCAGCCGAGGAATACAAAGTTGCGGACACAAACAACGAATCTTCAGATGCCGCGATATCGCGATAGGTGCTGATGTTGAATTCACCTTCGGGCAAACCGTTGGTCGCGTTCAGAACAGTCGTGGTCCCGTCCGGAATCGCCAACACCCGGCGTCCAAGATCGCCATAGAGCAAAAAGGTCTTCTCGCCGTGAGCCGCCATTCGCGTGGCCAAAAGTGTGTTTCCGTCCGCGGACGCCTGAATCCAGTTCGTGCCGGAACCGCTGAGACTGTAGATGCCGGAACTCGTTGCGGCGAGAATGCGTCCGTTGGAACCGCCCAGCGCACGCAGTGTTCCGTTGTTGAAACTTCCGGTCGCGGAAGAAATCGGTTCCCAGTTCTCGCCGTTATCTGTCGAGCGCCAGACAATTCCATTTCCTGTTTTACCGGCGAACACCGCGGTTCCATCGGTGGCGAGCAGATCGATGCTTTTGTTCGTAATGCCACCGCTGGTTTGCCAGGTGGCGCCGAAATCCGAAGATCGCACCACGGAATTCAGGCTGAGCGTCTGGTTGTCGCGGGACGCGAAGATGCGATTTCCGACGACCATTAAACGATTCGCGCTTTGGCTGGATCCGGGCAGAGTGCCGGTGGCTTTGAACCAGTTTTCACCGGCATTCGTGGAAATATAAATTCCCTGAGAACTCGTGAGCGCGGCCAGATTTCCGTCGCCGCTGATTTGTGAAATCGTCGGATTGGACGGCAGTCCATTGGTAATCAGTTGCCACGCTTCAGCGGAAGCTCCGCTGGCGAGAAACAATCCGACATGAGAGAGGAGGGCAAAGGCGGTTTTGGCCGGGTTCATAGGGATTTTAATTTGGACGGAACGGGCCGGAGAATATCCAGTCCGCAAAATGAAACGCAAACCTTTCAGGCTCGTGAATTATCGGGATTGTTGAATCAGTATATTCCCGGAACGAACGAGAAAAATTGCATGGCATCAGATTGTTGCGTGGGCTGCTCAACGTTGCTGCATTGTTGCTTTGTCAAAAGGAATCGCCTCACGAAGCGATGATGCCGAATAGCTGAAAGTGCATTTTGCACATGGGCTGCACCGACGCGGATGTTTTCAATGGCGGACGACCAATCTGAAATGCTATTTGGCCGGTGGCATTTGTTCAGCCCGGCTCCGTTTGTTTTATGCGCATCGACAACTTTTCTCGAAACGTTCTCCTGATGATCGGCATTGCGGGCCTGGTGTTGACGGAGCTTCCGCAAGCTATCGGGCAGACGAATGAATCGCGCACATCGCGTCGCAACCGATCCAGCCGGATCGAACCGGGCGTTTACAAAGCGAGAATTCAGCCTCACTGGTTCGCGGACAACACGCAGTTCTGGTATCGAAACGATCTGCGCGATGGCGCGAAGGAATTCATTCTGGTCGATGCGCTTCATGGAATTCGCGCCGCGGCGTTCGATCACGAAAAACTTGCCGCGGCTCTTTCTAGCGCTGCGGGCGAAACGTTTGCGCCGGAGCGACTGCCCTTTTCCAAAATCACCTTCACGAATAACGCGATTCAATTTGAAGCCGCGAATAAAACCTGGCGTTGCGATCTGACCTCGTACCAATGCACGCCAGTGACTAAGGAATTGCTCGATTCCCAGTCGCGGATTTCAACAAACGCGGAGAGTGATTCAATCACATCGCGCCGTCGGCAGAACTCCGTCGCTTCTTCGCAATCCGCGCAAACTCAGATTGAAAACGGGACGGAAACGGATCGCGGCGAACGGCGCCGTGGGGAAAATCGTTTTCAACATTCGCCCGACGACAAATGGTCCGCGACGATCCGAAACTTCAATGTATTCGTCCGCCCGGAACCGGAAGGCGAAGAAATTCAACTGAGCATGGATGGAACGGAAACCAATCATTATGCGAAACTGGAATGGTCGCCGGATTCGAAATCGCTCATCGCCTGGCGCGTTGAACCGGGCGAGCACAAGGAGGTTTATCTGGTGCAATCGTCACCCGCGGGAGGCGGTCGCGCCGTGTTGCGGAAACGTCCCTACGCTCAGGCCGGAGATCGGTTTGCGCGTTGGGAAATCAATGTGTTCGACCTGGCCGGGCGCAAGCAGATCAAGCCGGAGGTGGATCGTTTTGAACACGAATACGAAACGCCGCAGGTTCATTGGATGCGCGACCCGCGTCGTTTTGCGTATCCGCAGGAGGATCGCGGGCATCAGCGTTATCGCGTGATCGAAGTGGATTGCGCGACGGGCACAACGCGAAATCTTGTGGATGAAAAAACGGAAACGTTCATCTGGACCGCGCACACTGAGAATCTGAATGTCAATCGCGTGAACTGGCTCACGAACTCGGATGAGATGATCTACGTCTCGGAGATGGACGGCTGGCGGCATTTTTATCTGATTGATGCGAAGGAAGGGAAAATCAAAAACCAGATCACGAAAGGCGAATGGGTCGTTCGCGGACTGGATAAGATTGACGAGGACGCGCGGCAGATCTGGTTTCGCGCTGGCGGCATGAACGCGGATCAGGATCCGTATTTTCTTCATTACTATCGAATCAATTTCGATGGCACCGGGCTTGTCGCGCTGACGGAAGGCAACGGCAATCACACCGTTCAATTTTCGCCGGATCGGAAATTCATCATTGATACCTACAGCCGCGTGGACCTGGCGCCGGTGAATGAACTTCGCCGCGTTTCCGATGGGAAACTGATTTCCAGACTGGAGGAAGCGGACATCACGGAGTTGAAGGAAAGCGGCTGGCAAGCGCCGGAAGTTTTCGTCGCCAAAGGCCGCGACGGCAAGACGGATATCTGGGGTATCATCAATCGGCCAAAGGATTTCGATCCGGCGAAAAAATATCCGATTCTCGAAAGCATCTATAACGGCCCGCAAGGCGCGTATGTGCCGAAATCCTTCAGCGCGTCGCGGCGTTCTTCGGCGATGACTGATGCGGGATTCATTCTCGTGCAAAGCGACGCGATGGGCACGGCGTTTCGCTCGAAAGCGTTTCACGATGTCTGCTGGCACAATCTCGCGGATGCGGGTTTGCCGGATCGCATCGCCTGGATCAAGGCGGCTGCCGCCAAATATCCTTACATGGACATTACGCGCGTCGGGATATTTGGAACTTCCGCCGGCGGACAGAACGCTGCGGGCGCGGTGCTATTTCATCCCGAGTTTTACAAAGCGGCGGTAGCGAATTGCGGCTGCCATGACAACCGCCTCGACAAAGCTTCATGGAACGAACAATGGATGGGTTATATGCCGCCGGATAAAATCTGGAGCAAGGATCCGGACAACTGGTATTCGAAATGTTCCAACATCGACAATGCAGCCAGGCTGCGCGGGAAACTGCTTTTGATTGTCGGCGAAATGGATGACAACGTGCCGCCGGAATCCACTTATCGTTTCGTGGATGCGCTGATCAAAGCGCAGAAGGATTTTGAAATGCTGGTTGTTCCTGGTGCGAATCACGGCGCGGGCAGTCCGATCACGCAACGGCGAACGCTCGATTTTTTCAAGCATCACTTGATGGGCATCGAGCCGCCGGATCGAAATGCTGGAGACGCGAATCCGACCTGATGGCTTTCTCTTGATTGAAAAGTCCGTTTGAAAATCTGAATGCTCAAATCGCGAACAAAGCTGAAGGCTCGCTTTTGAAACGATACATCCACAGATTGATGGCCATCCGCGAATGAAATTCCGTCCAATTCCACGAACGCTCATGACGACAACTTTCCGAACGATTCTTTCGGCGCTGACGACGATAGCTTTTGTCCTTGCCCATCCTGCATTCGCGCAAACGAACGAAGACGAAATGCTTAATGCATTTTTCAAAAGCTATCTGGAAAAGCATTTCCAACAGCAGCCGCTGGACGCCACCGCTTTGGGCGATCACCGGTTTGATTCGCAACTGGACGACATTTCCGCCAAAGCGCGTGCGGGTTGGAAATCGCTGACGCGCGAGACGCTTCGTCAATTGCCGCGCGAGGTGGAATTCAAAAAGCTGTCGCGCGATGGGCAGATTGATTTCCAGATTTTCAAGCATCACCTCCAAACGCAAATCTGGCTGACGGAAAACACGCAGCCATTCGAGGAAGATCCCCGCACGTACGGCGGCTACATCAACGACGGCGTCTATCTTCTGCTCACGCAATCAACGTTGCCGCGCGAAACAAATATTTCGAATTGCCTCGCGCGCATGGCGGAGATTCCGCGGATCATTGCGACGGCGCGGGCGACGTTGACGCATCCGCCGAAATCCATTCTCGAAACCGCCATTCGCCAGAATCGCGGCGCGATCGGCTTTTACGAAACGGAACTTTTTCAACTCGCCGGCGACACGTCGCAATTGAATCAACTGAAAATCGCGGCCGCGAAAGTTGCTTCGGAGCTGAAGGAATATCAGCAGTTTCTGGAAGGCGAATTGATGACGCGCGCCGATGGCGATTGGCGGCTGGGCAAAAAGAAATTCGCTCAGAAGTTCGCGCTGGTGACTGATGCAGGCATTACCGCCGAACAGAATCTTGCAGACGCTGAAGCGGAGTTCGACAGCGTGCGGCGCGACATGTATCTCGTTTCGCGGCAGCTCTGGTGCAAATATTTTCCGAATAAAGTGTTTCCACCGGATACCGCGATCGGACGCCGAGAAACCATCACGCAAGTGGTCGAAGCGGTGGATCGAGAACATGGCAAACCGGAAGATCTGGTTCAGGATGCGCGGGCGACGGTGGAACGCATCAAGGCTTTCATTCGCGACAAAAATTATCTGCAACTGCCCGACCCGGATTTATGTGAGGTGATCGAGATGCCGGAGTTTCGTCGCGGCAATTCGCTGGCGTATCTGGAAAACGCGCCGCCGCTGGATCCCGCGGCGCACAGTTATTTTGCCGTGAGCCCGCCGCCGGCCGACTGGACTGCGCGGCAGATTGAAAGTTTTCTCGAGGAATACAATCAACACATGCTGCAGATCCTCGCGATTCACGAAGGTTATCCCGGCCATTACGTGCAACTGGAATATTCCAATCGTTCGTCGTCGCTCATCCGCCGCGTGCTGCAATCCGGCGCGTTCATTGAAGGCTGGGCGGTTTACGGCGAGCAATCGATGTTGAACGAAGGCTATGGCGGCGGGGATCTGCGGTTGAGGCTGATGCAGTTGAAGTTTTATTTGCGCACGGTCGCCAATGCGATTCTCGATTACAAAATGCACTGCGAAAAAATGTCCGATGCGGAAGCGATGCGGTTCATGACGGAGGAAGCGTTTCAATCCGAAGGCGAGGCGAAATTAAAGCTGATTCGCGCCAAGCAAAGCTCCGTGCAGTTGAGCACGTATTTCGTCGGGCGGATGGCGCATTACCGGTTGCGTCGGCAGATTCAAACCGAGCTGGGCGACAAATTTGATCTCGCGCGATATCACGAAGCGGTGATCGAACAGGGTTCCGTTCCTTTGAAATTCCTTCCTGAACTGGTGCGCGCGCGGCTCGGGATTCCGCAGAAAGTTATTTCCGGTGAATCGTCTAAAAGCCGAAATTTCGGCAGCATCGTGGTTCCTGCTGCCGCCTTTTGATGAAAGCGTATAATCAAGGTCGGTGAGCCAAGCCTTTGTTGCGGCTATCGTTGTAACAAAGGCGGGTTTCGCTGCATTTACCTTGAATAAAAAGCGGCGAGCAATGACTTGCTCGCCGCGATAAAACCAACGGAATCGTCTTACGACAGCTTGCCGTAGAATTCTTCCACGACTCTGCGGAACGTGTTTTCGCCGACGTTGACGATGCCCATTTCGCGTTGCGCGTTTTCTTCGGAATCACTGGCGTGCGCGGCGTTGACCATGATGGTCTGGCCGAACTCGCGGCGAATGGATCCCGGAGGCGCTTTCGAAGGATCGGTCGGCCCGAGGACGTCGCGGATTTTGCGCACGGCTTCAATGCCTTCGTAAACCAGCGCAATGCAGCGTTCTGTGCCGGGTTTGGTCCAGTCCGATTCCGGAATTTCCGAAGGCGCGTGGCCGGACATGAACTTCACAATGTTATCAAACTGATTGTCACCGAAGCACGGCCCGAGAATATCGCCGAGCTGTTTTTCAGTTTCCGGAGTGATCTTGAAAGTGAATTCTTTTTCCAGCGCGCCCCTGGCTTTTGCGCCGACCATGTCTTTCAACTTGGTTCGCAATACTTCACGGACGGGGCCGTAGAATTCCAGCGCCTGCGCCACGCTCATGCGATGCAGCTTGATGCCAACAATGAACAGGCCGGTGCGCGAGAAGAAATCAATTACATTGCCCGGACGGCCCGACGGGAAGCGAAAGTTCTCAGGCTTGATCAAAACCAGGGTGCGCTGTGGTTTCTCGGTGCCAGGATAGCTGATCACATCACCCAGCACGCCGCCGTCGGATTCCGAATACTTCGCCCAAAGCTTGAGTTTTGCTTCGCATTCGTCGGCGGTGGGCGGTGCCAGCACGGCCGGTTCGAAGTAACGGATTTGGCCGTCTTCTTCCAGGATCAAATCGCCGTAAGTATCGCGAATGGTTTCCCCGCCGCGACGATCAAAACTGATGTTTCCGACCACGGAACGGGTTTTGCGAACCGCATCTTCGCCGCGGAAAATGAGCATCATCACGCGGCGGCGGCGGCCGGTCTTAGGATCGGGCGAAAGGTTTTGAAGGCAGTAATTGTAGATGAGTTCCTGAACGCGGCGATCCTGCGGGTCGTTGTTGGAAATGATCGCTTCGGAATATTGTTTTACGAGTTCTGCGCTCGGCGCGAACATCCGCACGGCGGCGAGATCCAGGCCGGTGCGGGTAATGAGACGGCTGAGAATGCCGCCGGTGCGCGACTTGTACAGGGAGTAAGGGGTGATGATGACGTAAGCCAGCTCTTGAGCCATATTAATTCGTTTTTGGTTCCGTTGATGTCGGAACGGATTCCGGGGCGGCAGGCGCCTCAGACGCTGAAGCTTTGCCGCCCAAAATCTTAAACATCACGGTTCCGCAGGTGGGGCACTTGCCTTTGATGGCTTTGCGGCCATTCTTCATCGTTTCCTCCACCGCATCCGTGATTTCCTTCTTGGCCTTGCATTTGACGCAGTATCCTTCAGGCATAAAAAAATTTCCGCCGCCGCGCTTCATTGCCCGGCAGCTACAATGGCCCCAAGCTTAGGGTCGGCTGATTGCGAGCGTCAAGGTAAAGGCAAGGCGGGAAAAGACGGCGGATTTTCGAGGAAAGGGATAAACCTCGAATATTCAACATCGAACGCCGAACATTGAACAAACGGGTTTTTCGGAAGCGGTTCGGCGGTTAACTATGTGGTTCGTCCTGATTTCCGCGTATTTTGTGCATTTCGCGGTTGTTTTTGATCAGCAGCCGTTTCGAGCCGTTTTTACGGTTCAGCTACTGATCGGCTGCTGGCGCAAAACAGTTTTCAGAACTTTCCCCGTGGCGTTGCGGGGCAGCGCGGTGGTCAGGATCACGCGACGCGGCACTTTGTAATCCGCCAGTCGTTCGCGCAAAAAGCGGATCAACGCTTCCGGATCGATCATTGTGTTTTCGTTTGGAACGACAAAAGCCACGGCCTGTTCGCCACGCCGCGGATCAGGCTGGCCGATCACTGCCGCTTCTTTCACGTCCGGAAACTGGTAAATCACTTCCTCAATCTCCCGCGGATAAACATTGTTTCCGTTCACCAGCAGCATGTCTTTCTTGCGGTCGGTGATGTAATAATAACCCTCGTCATCGCGATAGCCGAGATCGCCGGTCAGCAGCCAGTCGCTGCGAAATGCCTTGGCGGTTTCCTCGGGCTGATTCCAATAGCCGAGCATCACGTTGCCGCCGCGAATGCAGATTTCGCCGATCTCATTTGTTCCCAGCATTCGGCCTTCGTCATCCTGCACGCTCATTTCGACATTCGGAATCGGGATGCCGATGGAACCCGGTTTGCGTGTGGCATCAAGCGGATTTTTTGCCACAACCGGGCTGGCTTCGCTGAGTCCGTAACCTTCGATCAGTGGAATGTGAAATTTCTTTTCAAACTCGTGCAACACCTGAAGCGGCAACGGCGCGGAACCGCTGATGCAAATGCGCAACGGCAGCGGCGTGGGAATATCGGCGTTCACCAATCCGCGATAGAATTGCGGAATGGCCGGCAGAATCGTGGCGCGCCGGGCGAAGATTTCCTGAATGACATTGCGCGCCGGATGCAATGATTTGATCAAAACAATCGATGCCCCGGTGAGCAGCGGCAGGAACGTTCCGACCGTCAGCATATAACTGTGAAACAGCGGCAGCAGCACCGCGAGTCGGTCGTCGGCCACGGTTTTCAGGCATTGATGACAGCTCTCCACATTGTGCAGCAGATTGCCGTGCGACAGCATTGCGCCTTTCGGGCGTCCGGTCGTTCCAGACGTATAAATGAGGACGGCCAGATCGGATTCGTCCCGCGAAGGATTGCGCAGCAGTTGCGTATCGAATTTGAGATTCGCCGGCGGAATGGGAAACGAACTCAGCGCCGCGTCGGCGTGCATCAGTTGCAACGACGGCCGCAGCGTCTGCAACGCGGCGGTGTGTGCGCTCAATTCCTGATCAGTGATCAGAACATCGATTCCGGCATCGTTCAGGATAAAACCCACCTCATCGGGTTTTAGAAAATTATTGATGGGCACCACGACGGCACCGCAGTGAAGAATGCCGAACAGCGACGGAATAAACTCGGGACAATTTTTCAGCCAAAGACCGATGCGATCACCGGGCTGGACGTTGAATTGTTGATTGAGAATTCCGGCGACGAAGAGCGTCTGGCTCCACAATTCGGAGAAGGTGTAGCTGCGATCGCCCCAATACAACGCGTTTTTCTCAGCGTGATTCTGGACCGATTCGGCAAAAGCGCTGGCGAGATTCATCGTGCATAACACTACAACGTGAAATGCCAGAGGCAACGGTGAAGACGCTTCTTCGTTTCACGCATTCTGCCTGACAAATAAATCTGATGAACGGTCCTAAACTTCTCCCGATTACACGAACGTGTAATAGGCTGCCGTTCCAGTGGCGAGGCAAAGTATTTGGGATCAACGTCCGGATTGTCGCGCCGCAAATCCGCTGTGCAGGCGGGTTCGCGATGTCTCAATCGCTCAGAACAACAACCTCAAATTATGAACCTCATTCACCCAAGCAAAAACCTTTCGAAAGCTGCCGTTTGCGGCATCGTCGCCGGATTCGCCCTGACCAGCGCCCATGCGGAATCGCTGCTGCTGGATTTCGGTCAGACGACCGTCGCCGCTCCGTATCTCACGCTCAGCCCCGGACACAATGCCGGAACCATTTCCGGTTCGGAGACGAGCTGGAACCAAATCAGCACGTCCGCTCAGAACAATTCTTTGCTGTGGGGCAATGGCAGCGCTGCGAGTGGATTGACCTTGAACCTGGGGCAGGAAGCGACAGCAGGAAACAATACGCTCAGTTTCAGCACGGCCATTTCGAGAGTTGATCTCGCGGGAACCGGAGGCAGTATTTCCGGCCAGAAAACGTTGCTCGGCGCCGGCTCGGTTTATGGCGATGACACGAGCAGCACGGCGGTTGGGCGCGATGGATTTTTCGGTGGAGGAAGTGCCGGTGCGGGCGCGGCGATTGGATTGCGTCTCGATGGCCTGGCAGCGGGTGATTATTTCCTCTATGTCATGGCTCGAAATGTCAATTCCGACGGAGCTTCCATCCCGATGAACATTTATGCAACGGCGGCGGCATCGTCCGGCACGTTCGATTTCTCAGCGCTGACACCGCATTCGCAAGCGAACACAGGTTTTGCTTCGGCCACCTACAACGGCGAATACAACTCCTTTCAAAACGGAGAAAATTTCGTCGGCTTGACCATCAGCGTTCAGGAAGGACAATCGCTGTTTCTGGCGGTGGATGGCGCATCGGCTGGAGAAACGCGCGGTTTTCTGAATTCTTTCGAAATTGTCCAGGCACCGGAACCCAGCGTCGCCGTTTTGTTCAGCATGAGCTTTGGCACACTGGCTTGGATTCTGAAAAAGCGTCGGGCTGCTTGAACGGAAGGCGTCGCGGCGAAGTGCCGGCGCGTTCGAAATAATTTCCTCAAAGCGAAAGGCGCGGGAAGATTGGTTTCCGCGTCTTTCTGCATTTTCGCGGGATCGATTGTGGTTCCGATTTGAATTCCTTCCGGCGACGTTGTCATGCGCAAAAAAAGAGCGGCGTCCTTTGCAGGACGCCGCCGATCCGAGGGGGTGGACCTGAATTACCAGCCGGTGCGATTGTCGCGTTTTACGAAGCGCGCGGCTTCGGGAACATTTTTGGCGCGCATCGCCGGGCCATCCCATTCCAGCTTCTTGCCGACGCGCAGGGCGACGCAGCCGAGCAGCATGATTTCGGTGAGATAAGCCGTGGTTTCGAAACGGGAATAACACATCTCGGGCTTGTTGTCTTTGATCGCCTGAATCCATTCCAGATGATGACGCGCGTCGGCGTCGCCTTTGAACGGATTGCGCGGCAATGTTTCCGGAATCGGTTTGACCGCTGGATGATTTTTGTAAAAGGAGAATTTACTTTCATCTTTGAGCTTGATGAAAAACTGGGTGCCGTAATCGTCCGGCGAAAAGATCTGGCCGTTGTCGCCAATCAACAAGCAGCCGCTGCCCGGCACTTCGCCGCGGAAGGCTTCCACATCCGCCGTGATTTCCTTCGCCGGTTTGTTGCTGCCGTCGTGGCGATAAGGGTGGTCGGGCAGCGGTTTGCCGCCGTCGTACCAATGCAGCGTTGTCGCCGGCATGGAAAGACCGGAATTGTTGTGGAATGAAAACAACTGTTTCGCGCCAGCGCCTTTTTCAGTGGAATTCGAGGAAGCTGCATTGCCACCACGGGCGGGGAATTCAAAACGAATTTTCGAACCGAGCGGATAGGTTTCGCCGTTCATGCCGGAGGATTCGGCTTCGATCTCGGTCGGATAACCGAGTTGCAAGGCGCGGAACGGCATGTTGACGGTGTGACATGCCATGTCGCCGAGCGCGCCGGTTCCGAAATCCAGCCAGCCGCGCCAGTTGAACGGATTGTAAACGCCTTCCTTATAAGGACGCATCGGAGCCGGTCCAATCCAGAGATCCCATTTCAAATCTTCGGGAATCGGATCCGAACCTTCGGGGCGCGGCAAACCTTGTGGCCAGATCGGGCGATTGCTCCAGACATGAACTTCGCGCACGGGACCGATCACGCCGGCTTGAATCACTTCGACTGCGCGGCGCAAACCATCTTCCGCGCTGCCCTGGTTGCCCATTTGTGAAACGATTTTCGGATTGCGCGCGAGATCGCGGAGCTGGCGAGCTTCGTAAATGGTTTGGGTCAGCGGCTTCTGACAATAGATATGTTTGCCGGCCTGCATCGCGGCGGAAGCGGCGATGGCGTGAAAATGATCAGGCGTCGCAACGATCACTGCGTCGATCGAGTCGCCCATTTCTTCGAGCATCTTGCGATAGTCGTAATAGAACTTCGCGTTCGGGTATTTCTTGAGCTGACCGGCGCAATGGCCCTTGTGGACATCGCAGAGCGCGACAATGTTTTCGCTGGCGCAACGGTCGGTGTCGCTCCCGCCTTTGCCGGCCGCGCCGATGGTGGCGATGTTGATTTTGCTGTTCAGGTTTTTGCCGCGCAACAAAGCGGGCATTCCGAACGTGGCAGCGCCCGCCGCCAGCGCAGTGGTTTTGAGAAAGCGGCGGCGATTGAAGCTCAGTGGAGAAGGATTTTTTTCAGAGTTCATGAGAGATGAATATCAGTTTGCGAGAAGGGATCAAAACTTTCCAATAGGAACCATGAATTTTTTGTTGAGCGATTTAAGTTTGACAGCAGACGAGTTTGATCGTGCCATGGTTTCAGCATTTTCAAACCAAAATTCATCATGAGCTTGAAAAAATTCTTCGTACTCTCACTGTGCGCATTGTCCGCGTTTTCCATCTGGGCCGAGCCGATTCCTGAATCCTGCAAGACCGGCGGCTTCGCCGTGGGCTGCCAGGCGTGGACGTTCAATCACTTCTCGGTATTCGAAGCGATTGAAAAAACTGCGGCGGCGGGCGGGAAGGTGATTGAATTTTTTCCCGGCCAGAAACTCAGCCCCGATCAGCCGGATGTGAAATTCGATCACAACGTTTCGGATGAAATCATCGACAAAGTCAAAGCCAAGCTCGCGGAGAATCACATCAAAGCTGTGAACTATGGCGTGGTGGGCATTTCGAAAAACGAAGCGGAAGCCCGGAAGGTTTTTGAATTTGCAAAGAAGTTCGGCCTTTACGGCATCACGACTGAATCCACTGATGCGCTCGACACGATCGAGAAACTCGTGAAGGAATACGACATTCGCGTCGGCATTCACAATCATCCGCGGCGGGTCGATCAGAACTACAAAGTCTGGGATCCGAAATACGTTCTGAGCATTGTGAAAGATCGCGATTCGCGCATTGGCTCGACGGCGGATATCGGCCATTGGGTTCGCTCCGGATTGAATCCAGTGGAATGCCTGAAAATTCTGGAGGGCCGGATCATCAGCACGCATTTGAAGGATTTGAATGAGAAATCCAGTTCCGCGCACGACGTGCCTTATGGCACCGGGATTTCAAACATTCCCGCGGTTCTCGATGAACTGAAGCGGCAGAAATTCGTCGGCAACATCTCGGTTGAATATGAGTACAACTGGGAGCACAACGTGACCGACGCGGCGCAGTGCATCGGTTTTGTTCGCGGGTATGCCGCTCAGTAAATGGGCTGTGACCTGAATATTTTGGGGCGCGTCTGCGTCTTTCGTCCGGCGAATGGCAGAAAAAACGAATTCTCCTGACGAGGCGCGTCATTGCTTTGCCAGCCGGGTTGTCATTAGTATTGGCCATTGCGCTCAGCGCTTGGGCGGGATCGGCAAAGGTCGATTCGGAAAATTGTTCAGTTAAAAACACATGAAAGAATCCAAGTCTCAAACTTCGTTTGACGGTTGCACTTTTGAAGGCATGCTGGCGTTTCTGGTTCTCCGGCTGTGGCTGGCAGTCCGGGCGATCACCACCGGCATCGAGAAATTCTCCGCCTTCAAGACCATTCAAAAACCGTTCGTCGATCCCGTCACCGGCATGGAGGATCCCAGCGGCGCGCTGATTGAAGTTAAGCAGAAATATTATTCCCTCACGAACTACTCGGCGGTGCCGCCATCTCTGAAAGACAAGCTCTCGCTCGAACCGCTGCTGCCGCACGCTGCCACCACGCCGTTCTACGCGGTGCTGGGCTGGGCGCTGATTGTTTTGGGCGTGATGCTGTTGATCGGCATTGGCACCCGCATTTCCTTGTTCCTGCAAGGGTTGATTTACATTGCGCTGACCGCCGGATTGATTCTGATCAAGCAGGACGACGGCGTCGCCTGGCTGGGAATTCACGTCGCGCTCGTGGCGTTCGCGCTGATCCTGGTCAAACATAACCGCTTCAGCCTCCTCAAAAAATGGTAGAAAATCTCATCACCCGCCGCGAGTTTGTCCGCACCACTGCTGCGGCCGGCGCCGGTCTGATGCTGGCGGCCGCCGCGGCGCCGGCATTTGCGCAGTCCAAATCCGCCAACGGTAAAATCAACATCGCGCTCATCGGTTGCGGCGCCGAAGGCCAGGTGCTGCTGGAATCCATCCTCAAAATCGAGGGCATTCATCTGGCAGCCATTGTCGATGTCTGGGATTACAACCGGAATATCAACGTCCGCCGCCTCAAAGCCTACGGCGTCACGGTTCGTGATTACGAAAATTACGAAGACCTCCTCGCGAACGAGAAAGATCTCCAGGCAGTGGTCGTGGCGACTCCCGATTTCTGGCATGCGCCGATCACCAATGCCTGCTTGAAAGCCGGCCTGCATGTCTATTGCGAAAAGATGATGTCCGACTCGCTCGACGGAGCGCGTTCCATGGTGAAAACCATGCGCGACACTGGCAAGCTGTTGCAGATCGGACATCAACGTCGCAGCAATCCGCGTTACATTTTCGCGCTGAACCGTCTGTTGCACGAAGCGAAAATCTGCGGCCGGCTCACAGCCGCGAATGCGCAATGGAATCGTGCCGTTTCAGAAGATTTGGGCTGGCCGAAAAAATCGGTCATTCCTCCGGAAAAACTGGCGCAGTACGGCTACGCCAACATGCATCAGTTCCGGAACTGGCGCTGGTTCAAAGGACTGGGCGGCGGTCCGCTGTCCGACCTTGGCGCGCATCAGATTGACATCTTCAACTGGTGGTTCGGCCAGTTGCCCGTTTCCGTGATGGCCAGCGGCGGCATGGATTACTACAAGAACCATGAGTGGTACGACAACGCGATGGTGGTTTACGAATACGCTTTGCCGGAGGGAACTGCGCGGGCGTTTTATCAGGTGCAGACCACAACCAGCGCGGGCGGCGGCTACTACGAATGTTTCATGGGTGACGAAGGCTCGTTGAAAATGTCCGAGAATCCCGATCTGACCGCAGTTTACAAAGAAGCCCGCGCTGCGCAGGTTCGCGCCGACCGTGGCGCCCGCTCCTGGGAGGAACTGGTTCGCCAGCATTATCTCGCGGCCAAGCCGGCCCCGGAAGTTCCGAAGGATGCCGCCAAAGTCGATGTGCGGGAAACCGCCCAGCTTGCGGAATATAAAATTCCGGTATTCTTCAATAAAGCCATTCACCAGCCGCACCTCGAGAATTTCTTTAATGCGATTCGCGGTGAAGCCAAATTGAACTGTCCAGCGGATGAAGCGTTCAAAAGCGAATACATCATCCATCGGGCGAACGAAGCTATCGCCGCCCGGAAAACGCTCGAAATCAATATCGCCGATGCAACGGCGTGATGGACCTGAACTGAAATTGTAAAAACGTATGAACCAGAAATTAGTTTATTCCGCAGTCACTCTTCTGCTTGTTCTGGCCAACAGCGCTTTGGCCGAAGACAAGGTTCCATTGAAAACCGAATTGCCGAAACCGCTGTTTGTCGGCACGCCGGTTCCGGTGAAACTTCCAAACCTCGAACCGCCTCGCCAGGGCAAGCGCCCGGATTTTCTCGTTCCCGCTGGAACGACGAATCTCGCCGCGGGCAAACCAGTGACGAGCAGCGACAGTGAGCCGGTGATGGGCACGCTGGATTTGATCACCGATGGCGACAAAGCTGGCGATGAAGGTTCCTGGGTGGAACTCGGGCCAGGAAAACAATGGGTGCAGATTGATCTCGGCCAGGAAGCGGACATTTCCGCAGTGCTCGTCTGGCATTATCATTCGCAGGCCCGCGTTTATCTGGATGTGGTTGTGCAGATCTCGGACGATCCGAACTTTCAGAAAGACGTGAAGACAGTTTTCAACGCCGATTACAAAAACGAACTCGGCCTGGGCAAAGGCAGTGACCTCGCTTACATCGAAAGCTATGAAGGCAAGTTGATCGACGCCAAAGGTGTCAAAGGCCGCTATGTCCGCCTCTACAGCAAAGGCAACACAACGAACAAGCTGAACCATTACATCGAAGTGGAAGTGTTCGGCATCCCGGCCAAATAACTCGCGAACAGAATTGCAGAATCGGTCCCGTAGCGGCGCTTCGTGAGAACGCCGCTAATTTTTTGAACCGATGAAAACGAAGTGACCAAAGCGGATCCGGTCGGATATTTCCCGCCGGTGCCAATCCCGCCGGGCGCAAATTGTCACCCGAACCAACAACGGATTGAACGTTCGAAATTCAAAAAATGGGCTGATCACTCCCTCTCTTCCGGGCGAAGCCGGAGGAGAGGGTTGGGGTGAGGAGGTTTTTAGCTCAAATTCCCCTCTCCCTGACCCTCTCCCCGCGCTTCGCTGCGGGGCGAGGGAATTGAAAATGGCACGGGTGCCAAGTTGCGATCATCCAGCCTCCTTTGCTTCGTTCGCTCTTGTTGAACTCTGTGGCTCGCCAGAAAATCGAATGGCCCATTTGAAATGCTGATGCCAATCCCCGCGAAATCTCCGGCCCGCCTGCGATGGATAATTTTCATCGTGCTGAGCCTGCTCGCGCTGGCGATTCGGCTTCCGCATTTGAGTGAACGGCCGATGCACACGGACGAAGCGGTGAACGCCTACATTACCGGCCAGCTTCTCGCTGGAGAAAATTATCATTACGACCCGCAGGATCGGCATGGCCCCGCGCTGTATCTCGCGGCGCTACCCATTGCCAAAATGGCAGGGGCGAAAAAGCTCGCGGATCTTTCTGAATTCACCGTGCGCCTGGTGCCGGTGATCTGGGGCGCGCTCACGATTTTGCTTTTCTTTGCGGTCGCGTCTGAGGTGGGCCTGGTGAGTGCGACTTTCGCGGCGCTGCTGTTCGTCGTCGCGCCGCTGCCGGTTTATTACAACCGCTATTTTATTCACGAAACACTGTTTGTCGCGGCGACGCTGGCGCTGATTCTTACCGGCTGGAGAACGCTTGAAAATAAATCCAACAAAGCTGCCGTCGCAGCGGGTGTCAGTGCGGGTTTCATGCTGGCGTGCAAAGAAACGGCGCTGCTGCATTTCGCCGCTTTCGGAGTCGCGGGATTGTGGTGGGGGTTCGTTCGGCGCGACGCAATCGACCGTCGCGGTTTGCATCGGCGCGCCTTGATCCGCTGCGGTTTGATCGCATTCGCGGCATTTGTGCTTCTGGTTTTAGCGCTCTATACGTGGGGCGGACAACACTGGCAAGGGCCGCTGGATTTGATCCGCGCAATTCCGCGATTCGCATCGCGCGCGTCGGGTGAAGGACACGAAAAAGCGTTCGGCTATTATTTCAAATTGTTGTCCGGCGGAGCGGGCTGGACGGTTTTGGTTTTTTCGATTTTCGGTGTGATCGCAGCGTTTCAAAAAGGAAGAACTCGATTTTCAAATCGCGACTCCAAAATCCGAGTCTCGGAAAAAAGTCTAAAGTCCGAACGCACCGACAAAACGTCGCCCGTTTCTTCCTTCGGTTCTCGCCCGCCGCCCGCTTTGCTCCTGGTGCAACTTCTCTCCATTTACGGCATCGTCATCACGCTGCTCTACAGCACCATTCCCTACAAAACACCGTGGCTCGCGCTGAATCTGTGGCTGCCGATTTCACTGGTTGCAGGTTTTGGTTTTGCCGTGTTGTGGAAAAAATTTTCTAATCGCATTGGAAAAGCGGCGCTGCTGCTGATCGCTCTTCTGGTTCTGGCCGGACTGGGACGGGACACCTGGAAATGGTGTTTCCAAAAACCGGCGGACGAACGCAATCCCTACGCTTATTCCCACACCGGCGAAGATTTGTTGCGTTTGCCGGAACGTTTAAATGAGCTGATCGCCGAACGCAAAACCACCACCGAATCCGTCATCGCCGTCGTCGCGAAAGATCCCTGGCCGCTGCCGTGGTATTTGCGGAAATTTTCCAAAGTCGGTTTCTGGCAACCCGATCAAAAACCCGGGCCGGCTGACTTTTATATCACCTCACTCGAAGCCACGGAGAACCTTGCGCCGCAACTTGAAAACTGGCGACCGGAGTTTTTCGGCGTGCGACCCGAAGTTCTCATTCTGCTCTGGACCCCGCCAACGGCTGATTCGCCATGAGTGATTCCTCAATTCACGTTTTTACGCATCACGCGATGGCGACCTTTTTCCAGGTGCGCATCGCGGGTGAAGAATCAACCTACGCAGCGCAGGCGGCGCGAACGGCTTTCGATCTCGTGGATCGCCTGGAAAACCTGCTCAGCCGCTTCCGCCAGAACAGCGAGATCAGCCAGATCGCGGAATTGTTGCCGGGCGAAAAACTGCGCCTTGGCGAACCGGTTTTTGCCTGTCTGGAAATCGGTTTGAAAATGGAAGCCGCCACGCAACTGGCATTTTGCGTCGCACCCGCTGCATTGCAGACGCAGCCGGAAATGCCGCGCTGGTCGCTCGACCGTTCTGATCTTTCCATCACCTGCGAATCGGGAAAACTCGAGTTTGATCTCGGTGCGATTGGAAAAGGTTTTGCGCTGGATCGCATCGCTCAGGAACTTGCCGATTGGGATTGTCCGGCGTTTTTGTTGATCGCCGGCGGCAGCAGCATTCTCGCGGGCGCGCCGCCGCCGGAAACGCCGGGTTGGTCGAGCGGGCTGGGCGATGACAATTCCGATCATCGTTATTGGCTGCAACACTGTTCGCTCAGCGGCTCGGGTGTGGCGGTGAAAGGCGAACACATTCTCGATCCGCGCACAGGCGAAGCGGTTCGACAGCGGAATCGCGCCTGGGCCATTACCGCGACCGCTGCGGAATCCGACGCGCTTTCGACCGCGTGCATGGTTTTGACGGAAAGCGAAATCGTGGAATGCCTGTCAGAAAATCCGGATTGGCTCGTGCTCTTGAACGAGGGAAAAGACTGGCGGCATCTCGGCCAACGCACTTTGCCCCCGTCCGCGTCCGGCATGTGAATGGATAAATACCCCGGCTCAAGCAGTTTTCGCAGCCGCGATGAAGGCTTTCACTTTTGCGGCATCTTTTTTCCCGGGCGCTGCTTCCACGCCGCTCGAAACATCGACGCCAAACGGATTCACGTGGCGCACCGCTTCGCCCACATTCTCCGGCGTTAAACCGCCCGCGAGAAAAATCAGCTTCCCGGATTGTTTCGCCGCGACGGCCAAATCCCAGTTGAAGGTTTCGCCGGTACCGCCGAGACCTTTCTCGGAATACGCATCCAGCAGCCACGCGTCGGTCGTATATTTCGAAAGTGTCTTGAGCGATTCCGCGTCGCGAATGCGAAACGCTTTCATGCTCATGATGCCGAACTGCGTGCAGAACTCCGGCGATTCGTCACCGTGAAATTGCAGCAGGTTCAAGCCGCATTCGCCAATCGCGCGCAGCACCAGTTCCTCCGCGGGATTCACAAACACGCCGACTTTCAAGACATGCGGGGGCAAGGTTTTAATGATCTCAGCGGCAGTATCGATCGGAATGTTGCGCGAACTCTGATCGAAAAACATAAAGCCCAAAGCGTCCGCGCCGGCTTCCGCCGCAGCGACGGCGTCGGCCTGATTGGTGATTCCGCAGATTTTAACTTTGACGCTCATGGAGCGCGGACAGCATTCCACGCCGGTTGGTTTACGTCAAAGCCGGAGCGCGCCGCCACGGTTGAATGGTAAGAGTGCCGAAGTAATTTTCGGATTTGCCAGGAATTTGCGGCGCTCTTACGAAGCGCCGCTACCGGAGATCTTTTGAAGTCGCCAGCGCGATAACGCGGTGCTGTTTCTTGCCACCGACTGCGCAATAGAAATGATAAACGACGCCGTCGTGTTTGATGAGCCACGGTTTGTGCGCAAAGGGCGTGTCATAGGGTTCGGAGGGACGAATCAGATCCGCGCCGTTCCAATGCGTCCAATGCACGAGATCACGCGACGCGGCGAACGTATCAAACGCACCTTCTTTCCAGAACGCGCCAAAGTAAAACATCACCCACAAATCATTCATCCGAACCACCTGCGGATCGCCGCTGATCACGCCGTATTTTGCGCCCTTCGGCGGATGATTTTCCAAAGCGGGCCCTGAGCCGTAACGTTTCCAGGTTTTCAAATCGTCGGAAACCGCGGCAAAAATCTGTTCGCTGCCGTGCGGCGGCTTGGCGTTGTAAAACATCACGAAGGGCGCGCCCAGCGTTCGCGTGTCATCGCGAAAAATGTAGCTTTTGTAGAGCGTGTCGCGCTCCTGTTCGCGCGCATCGGAATCGCTCGATTTCAAAACCGGCTGCGGCAATTTTTCCCACGGCTTCGCCTGAGAAGGATCAGCGGTGGAAGCAAGACCGATGGAGAGCGGCGTTTTCTCGTATCCGAAAAATTCACCGCCGAGATAGGAAAGCCAGTAGCGACCGTCGTATTTCTGAAGCGTGTTGCTGCCGTTCCATTTCGTATCGAACAACGCGACGCCGGCGCCGGCATTGGCCTGATCCCAGGAGTTGGTCGCGCCGCGCGGCAGGATCGTTCCCAGTGGTTTCCAGTGCAGCAGATCGTCGCTCTCGGCGAGTTGTGTCGTGTAACCCGTGGGATCATTTTCCAATTGCACGTACATCATGAACCACTTGTTGCCATTGCGGAAAACGTTCGGACAATCGATCTTCTTTCCTTCCGGCGGTTCGAGCACGACGCCGAATTTGAAAGGCGTTTTCACTTCCTCGTAGATCGCTTGCATGCGTTCGTGAGAAATCGCGTTCGTGTCAGCCGCGAATGTGCAAAGCGAAGCGGACACCAACGCAGCGAGGAGCAGGGAACCTCGCGCCAGCGTTTGGAGTGCGGTGACTTTAGCAACGCTTAACCACGTGAAACTCCGCACTGCATGTGAGGTAAACATCCACAGCGGCGCTGAAGCGGCCGCACTCCAAACGCTTCGCGACATTCTGTACGACGGACGGAATTCAAAACGGCTTTCAGGTTTCATAAAATTTTTATCAATGCGCCAGAGTGATCGCCATCACGCCGATCACGACTTCGTTTGCAACCGCATGAACGGTGACTGATCTCAATTCCTTCCGCGGATCCAACGGCAGATCGAGAACCGTGGCCGCACCTCCTGGAACGGTTCGGCCCTTCCCTTTGAAGTTCGAGACGTCGAGAATGCGAACTTCACCAGTCTTCAGATTGACGCGCGGTGGAATCGGCTCGGCGCGACGAAAGGCAAAGTCGTCGATGAAATAATCCTGATCGATCGGCCACCAGTTGATGGGATTTTCCAACGCGAGCCGCGTGGTCGAATTGTCGGCGTAAGTGACAATCACTTCGCCGTTTTCGAATCGACTCTGCATCGCGCTCGTGGAACCCGCCATGAGCAAATAAGCATGCGACGCTTGGCCGCTGAGCGGCACGGAAGCTTGCGCGGGATAATTGTTCCATTGCGATGTGAACAGAATATTTTTGGCGTCCGCATTGGTGGGCGTTTGAAACGGAATTCCTTGTGGCAAGGTCAGTTGTCCTGCGTGCGCAGCAGCAACAGCGCGAAGTCCGCGATCATCCACGTCGAATGAATCGGCGGGATGACACCAACTGCCGATGCCTTGTTTGGGCGTAGCCAGCGAACAGAACGGCGAACGCGGTGCCAGATACTCGTTCTCGAAAATGCGCGTGACCTGATCGTTGAAAGCGCTGTTCAAGTCGATGGTTTCGAAACGCGAATTGGCTGCGGGAATGTTCCAATTCACAATCCAATCGCTGGCGGATTGTCCGTTGGGAAAATTAACGCGAATTACATTGGCGCCCGGAACAAGATCGTTCGCTGGAAGACTCAGTTCTGACGATTCCTGAAACGCTGCAACATTGACCGACAACACTTTCGCGGTGCCGTTGTTTACTTGAATCGAAACATTTCCGTTCCACGATACCGCCGTGTTGTTTCGCAAACGGAATTGTGAACGAGTTGCGCTCTGGTCGGCGGCAATAATTTCCCAGGCCGGCCGAAGTTCAAAATCCAATGGCTGCCACCAGCGCAGATTTCCCTGTTCGACTTTCGCGAAAAGCGTTCGTTGGCCCAATGTTCCTTGAGCGATTCCGCTGACCGAGTTCTGGTTGATCTGCGGTTCTCGCAGGACATTTTGCGGATCGTGAATTTCGAGAATCTTCGCGCCCGTGTTCGCGCTGAACTTTGAATCGAGCGCGACGATTTTCGGAACGTTCGCCGAATGCGGCTCAGCGCCGTCCCATTCGATCTGCACTGTTTGTCGTCGTGCTGCCGGCGCTTCGATTTCAATTCGCGGGGTGCCGACCGAATCTTCCAGCACGCGCCATTTCACCGTCTGGCCGTTGGCGGAAATGCTGGCGATGTGATCGCGTAACGCGGGAATCTGCAGCAGCAGTTGCAATGGTTTTTCAAAACGTTGTTCGACGAACCAGGTTTCTTTCAAACCATCGCGTTCGAAACGAAACGTGAGATCCGGATGTTGAATGCTTGCGCGTTTCCAGTCTTGCGGAAAGCCAGGGCGCAATTTCAATTCGCCCGCGAGCGCGTCAGGCTCGATTCCAAAAAGACCTTGAACCAAAGCGCGCGACAAGCTGCCCACGCCATCGCCGAAATCACGTTGAGTTTCGCGGCGATAGGCATCGAAGAACGTCGTGAGCCCCACATTTCCAGGACACAGCCCGAGATACATGCTGTCGAGCAGCGCGCCTTTGAACAGCGGCAACGCCGCATCCGCGCGCCCCGCCTGCCAATAAGCGAGCGCGGTGTGCGTGGATTCAGCCATCACCACGTTGTTCAACGACCACGTGTAAGGCATCCAACTGGTGGTCGGCATCGTGAAATTGCCTCGGGGAACATTTGATCCACGCAATGGAATGCGAACGATCTGCGTGTCCACAAACCGGCTCATTTGCCAGGCTTCGAAAGGCGTCGGCACTTCGGAATCAATCGTGTGATAAAACGTCCAGGCGGCGGCGTTCGGATGAACCCGTTGTTCACCGAGCAAATCTTTCCATTCCGCAAACCAGCCGCGATCCGGAAGCCAGAGTTGCTCGCGCATTCCTTTCGCAATCAGCGCGGCTTCGTGTTCGTAAGGCGTTGCGTCCTGACCGATCAAGTGCGCAACCCGCGCGGCGAGTTGATTGTGATAAAGATTGTAAGCCGAGGCGTGAGTCGCGCCGCCGCCATTGTAAGCGAGATCATCGCTGGCCCAGATCGCGGCGTAAGCTTCGTAGAGCGGCAATTTGTCCGGGCCAAATTCGCGACGGAATAATCGTCGTTCCCAGGCGAGATGACGTTCAATCGTCGGCCACATTTCCTGTGCAAAATGAAGATCGCCCGTCCAGAGCAAATGCCGGAAGAATGCATCCACAGCGACAAGATTCATATCGTAATGCCGATCCGTCATATCACCGTTGCTGTGCAGCGCGGCTTCACTGCGCGAGAGATTTGCGGAAGCGTCGGCGGGTGGAATTTGGTCCGGAATCTCGTTGGTATTCTGTTGTCGCGCGTAACCCGCAAAATGCTTTTGCGTGCGTTCGTGCCAGCCCAGCGCATCGCCGGCGTAAGGGCCGCGCCAGCCGAGCAGACGCACGCGCCACGCCACAGCGCCGTGCATGAAGGCTTGCTGGCGTTCATCCCAGATGCCGTCAGCGGCGATGTTCAAAGCGCCAGCGGCCGCATTGATAAAAGGATCCGGCGTCTGAACCACCACCCGTTCTGCAATGCTGCGGCGATGTTCTTCCGCCTGCTCGAACAACTTTTCCAATGTTTCGTTATTCGCGAGATTTGTGAATTGATCAGTTTGCGTTTCATCAGCGACTCGTTGGAGCAGGAAATAGATCGGACGTCCTGGAACGATTTC
The DNA here is from genome assembly GCA_035765675.1 of Verrucomicrobiia bacterium. Taxonomy (GTDB): domain Bacteria; phylum Verrucomicrobiota; class Verrucomicrobiia; order Limisphaerales; family DASXHY01; genus DASXHY01. Next base: position 40,274 of record DASTXC010000157.1, on the reverse strand, counting down.
GCAGCGGGAAACGACAACGGGCGTTTCGGTTTTCGCTGCGCCCAGTGAATTGAAAGACGCGGCGAGCTTTGCGAGCGACGACCAGTCTTTCGCATCGCCGATCGTCGATTCGGAATGCGGCAGAATGCCGGCCAGTGTTCCGGGTTTGCCGCGCAACAGAAACACATTGGTTCCAAGCGTGATTTCGTTTCCGCGGCATTGTTCAGGACGAAGTTTGAAAAATTCGCTGATGGGAAGATTTTCGCAACCGATGTCGCCGCTGCGTCGGCCGCGCATTCCATTCGCGCCGCCAAACGCGAGAAGGAATTCGGACGCTGCGGAAGATTCTGTTTCCAATTCGGCGCGAGCGATCAGGCCGTTGGCATCACCGGCGCATGGCAGGACGGTCAGGCGAACCTTCGCAGAATCGAACGGCGCACCGGAAATTTCATAAATCAATGAACCGGGACGATATCGCGTTACGATCTGACGGCTCTCATCGAGCCAGTTCGTTTTGGAGCCGATGCGCAAACCGAATTTCAGATTCCCGCCGCGTCCAGGCAAATAGAGCGAAAACTCCGGACGATCTCCGCCGTCGATTCGAAACGCGGTGTTGGCGACATAGAGAGGACGATTGAAATATTCCGCGCCGTTGGTGATGACGAAATCCGTGCCTTGCGGGAAATAACGCAGCGGACGTTCGACGTTGCTTTCGAGCATGGGCGTTAAGCCGCGCACTTCCTGCTCCGGCGGTTTCTCGGCTGCTGAAACAGGAAGCGCTTGGACTCCGATGAAAACGCTCAGCCCGAACGCGATTGGCAGAAGTTTCAGACTAAAGAATCGCGGGCGGAAGTTTTCGAATTTCGGCAGTCGGATTTCGGAATTCATCATGACCGGCACTGTTGGTTGGTTCAGGGCTGGTACCCCCACCCTGAATTGAACAGGGATCAACGGTTTAGGAAACCGCCGCTCTATCCATTTGAGCTATGGGGGCGTTTGAAGCCCAGCGTCGCGCGCAATCCGGATAGCCGAGTTCCGCGCCTTCCTCAAATACAATCATCGTCGGAAGATCGAAAGCGGAATTTTGGTGGAGAAAATGCAAAAGATTCCAACGCCAAGACGCGGAGGTGTAAAGGCGTAAGAAGATCAATGCATACTGTTCCGAAAGCAGGAGCCGAAATGAGTCTGTTCCCTGTTTCGCTGAAAAAAAAGCCGACTTGCGTCGGCTGCTCCCGTGGGAACTCTATATTTAAGCGATCAATTAAGCAGGAACGCACGCTTCGGCGGCGGCGCGTTGCTCGAAGATTTGTCTCACTCTGATCACCAGATTCGCGGGAGTGACCGGTTTCGTGACAAATTCCGTGGCACCGGCTTCGATTCCGGCGGAACGGGAAAGCTGACTGGAAAGACCGCTGACCATGATGATTGGAATGTCCCGCGTCTGGCTGTCCTGACGCAGTGTTTCACATACCGCAAAGCCATCCATTTCGGGAAGCATCACGTCGAGGAGAATCAAATCGGGCGAGAGAGTCCGCGCTTTGCGCACGGCGTCCACGCCGTTGGTTGCAGTAGCGGTGGCGAATCCTTCGTCCTTGAACTGCGTGCGCAACAGCTCCAGCAGTTCAACGTGGTCTTCCACCACGAGAACCTTCTTTCGCCTGAACAGACTTGTATTGCTCATTTAAACACCTCGATTCGCCAGTTAATCATCTTTGCTTAAGAACCCGGCTGAGTTTTAGCAGGACAGATGCCGGATGGGGTAAAATGAAGCAGCAGCAAGGTTGAAATCAGGCTTCATTTCTGATGATCGCTTCAAAGAATAAATCGGCCCGGACTCGGGTGCAGCACCGCGAAGGAAACGTTTTCACCGTTATTAAACCGCTTTGCTCCAGATGAATGCAACTGCCCTCCGCCGGGTGAATACTGCCCTGCGGCGTCGAGTCTTATTAACGTAGATTGCGGTATCAAATCGCGTATCTTGAATTGTGAGTATGAACACGAGAATCTTTTGGAAGTGGAGCCTGGGCGCTTGTCTGGCGGTGCTTCCGCTTGCCGGTTGCGGGCAGCGTCGCGCCAGCAATCCCGCTCCCGTGGTGTATCATCAGGAAACCACACCCGTGGCGCTGGCACCGATACCGGTGGCAACCAATTGGAACGCGAGCGATGATATTGAAACGAACGGGCCGCCGCCCGAGGCAGCGGAGGAATCGTTAGAAAACGCCCCCGCGCAAATCGTTGTTCCCGCCCAGGCTCCTTCCAACGCTCTCTCTGTTTCTGCCGCTGAAATCGTAAAACTGGCTCAGGCTGGCGTGGATGAAGGTGTGATGCTCGCCTACGTCACGAATTCTCCAAATGTTTTCCAATTAACTTCTGACGATATCGTTTATCTCAATGACGTTGGCGTTTCCGGCACTGTGGTCACGGCAATGATTCAACGCGATCAAGCGCTCGGCGTGAGTTCCAATGCTGCGATTGCCTCCGCGTCTTCAGCTTATACCAATCAACTTGTTCCCGCCGCTGGTGCGCCCACTCCTTATGCCACCAATCCCGTAGCGGATGTTCAACCGGAAGCGCCGGTCATTCCCGAGGATGCCCAACAGGCCGCGAATGTTTCCTACACTTATTTTTACGACAGCCTTTCGCCTTACGGCTCGTGGATCAATGTGGATGGCTACGGACTTTGCTGGCAACCGACAGTCGTGGTCGTGAATCGCGACTGGCAACCTTATTGTGATCGCGGACGCTGGGTTTACTCGGATTGCGGATGGTATTGGGCGTCGGATTATTCCTGGGGTTGGGCGCCATTTCATTATGGCCGCTGGTTCCGTCACAGTCGCTGGGGCTGGTGCTGGGCGCCGGACACGGTCTGGGGACCCTCATGGGTAAGCTGGAGATACACGAGCGATTATTGCGGTTGGGCGCCATTGCCGCCGTCCGCGTGTTATCGACCGGGCCTGGGATTCACCTATTACGGGCGCTCGGTGGGATTTGATTTCAGCTTTGGATTGAACGCGCGGCATTACGCATTTGTTCCGATTCGAAATTTCTATGACCGCCATCCGGGGCGATATCGCGTGCGCGGCAACAACATCACTCAAATCTACAACCACACGACTGTCGTTCAGCGCTATGATCGCGGCGAACACGGGCGCGTGATTAATCATGGAATTCCTGTGGACCGCGTCCGTTCCGTGACGCGCGCGAATATTCGTCCGATTCAAATTCGAGATGCCGATCGCCCCACCAATGCACATCTGCAACGCGGCCAGCAGCCCGGCAGTCGCACGCTAAATGTATTCCGTCCCGCTTTGCCGCAACCCGAAGGACGCACTCGTCTGGTCGGTGAAGGTGTGAGGCCGGCGCGGCACGATGCCATTCGACCGGCGACTCTCGCGCCTGCTGCCAACCGCGCGGGTTCCGCAGGCAATCCGTCGCCGACACGCCACGACAACAATCGTCCCGATATCCGACCGAACAACATTCATCGGCAGAATCCCGTGACGCCTGTGAATCCCATTCGACCCACTCCGCCCACGACGCCAACCAGGGTGAATCCGCCGGCGCAGAATTCACCCACGCCTGTGACACCGCGTCGCGAAGAACAAAACCCGGCTCGTCACAATGACAACGACCGGCGCGCGCCGATTCGCCCGAATGTTCCGCAAACCCGAAATCCGCAACCGACGCTTCCGGCACGGCCGAATCCACCGGCAAATCAGCCGCGCTCAACGCCGCCGGTGCGAAACAACGTGACGCCCGTCACACCGCCAACGCCGGTGCGGCCGTTCACGCCCATTACGCCGCGCCAGCCGAATACGCCAAATCGAATTGAATCGCCGCGCCAACGCAGCCAGGCTCCAATCCGACAGGAAACGGTTTCTTCCTTTCAACCTTCTTACCGGATTCAAACGCGCGAATCTGCTCCGCGAATTAATTCCATCGAACGCCCGGCACGAATTCAACCGCCGACCCCGGCGCCGCGAGTTGAACCCCGGCAAGTCACTCCGCAAAACCCGCCCGCGATTCGACGAAGCGAACCTCGGCGAAACAATGCTCCGAGAGCCGGAATCCGGCCTTCACCTCCCGCGCGGCAGGAGGGGAACAATCGCCGCCACCGCTGACATCGGAAACGCCAGTCGGTTTTGATGCAAAACGGCTGAGGCGTCTTGGAGTGCGGGCGGAGTTCAAAGCGCTGACGTGCTGTGATTCCGAGGCGGATTCCGTTTTCTCCTTTTGCAAGCTCTCACCCGTTGGCAGTATCTCCGCTCATGGGCATCACGCCGCAGCAACTCAAACAAATCGAACAGCGATTAAGCCGTTCGCCGCGTGCGGTTGCGCCGGTGTTTCCGGTTGAAACTCGCCCCGTGACCGCCGCGCATCAGGTGATTCTTGGCCTCGATCCATCGCTTCGCGGCACTGGTTTCGGTGTGATTCGTCTGGCCAAGCCACATCCTGAAACTCTGATTCACGGTACGATTTCCTGTCCGGCGGCCTGGGAACATTCCCGCTGTCTGGCGCGCATCGGTCAGACGCTGCGCGATGTTTTGAAAGAGCATCGCCCCACCGTTTGCATCGTGGAAGGCATTTTCTTTGCACAGAATCTTCGCACCGCAATCATCATGGGCGAAGCCCGCGGCGCGGCTTTGTCCGTAATCGCCGAAGCCGGTTTGGACGTTTACGAAATCGCGACGCGCAAGGTGAAACAGGCGATTGTCGGTTACGGCGCAGCGCAGAAAATCGCCGTGGCAAAAATGGTTCAACGCATGTTGCGCCTCGCGGATTTGCCCGCGCCCGATGCGGCAGACGCGCTCGCGCTGGCCTTGGCGCACGCACAGGAACACGGGCGTTACGGATTGAATCCGCCGAAGAAAATTTAAATTCATGATCACCTTTCTCCAGGGGAAACTGGTGGACGCGATTCCCACTCAGGTCACGATCGACGTGAACGGCGTTGGCTACGAAGCGCTGATTCCACTGTCGTCCTTCGACAAACTTCCGCAGCCGGGCAGCGATGTGAAATTGCTCACACAATTGATTGTGCGCGAGGATGCGCATGTGCTTTACGGTTTCATGACTCCGGGGGAACGCGAATTGTTTCGCCTGCTGATTCACACTGTCAGCGGCATCGGGCCGAAGATCGCGTTGAATATTTTGAGCGGCATCAGCGCGGCGGCGTTTCGTGGTGCAGTGGCGAACAGCGATGTGAAAGCACTGTCGCAGATTTCCGGCGTCGGTAAGAAAACTGCCGAACGCATCGTGGTGGAATTAAAAGATAAAGTCGGACCGGCAGGTGCGTGGGAAGCGGCCAGCGCACAACGCACACTTTCTCCCAACGATCAAAAGGTGAACGACGCCGCGCTGGCTTTGGTGGCGCTGGGTTTCAAACAGATTGAAGCTCACGAAGCGGCGCGCGCGGCGCTGGCGTTGCTCGGAGATTCAGCGACGGTGGAAAGCCTCGTTCGCGCTTGCTTGAAAAAAGGAGCGTGATGGCTGCGGACGCTTCGAAATCGCCCGCGCGCTCGCGACGGCTGGAACGAAAATCCGGCGTGGTGGTGCCGCATCAGCCCACGTTTCTTCAATGGCTCGCCGCGTGGATTTTGTTTCTGATTGGCCGCGCGGTTATGCTGACGTTGCGCTATTCCTGGAACGATGCCGCGGGAGCAATTCATGGCAAAGCGGGCGGCCCTTTCATCTTCGCGATCTGGCACAATCGTCTCGCGCTCTGCTTTGAAGCGAATCGCGTTTACCGAAAGCATCGCAAGGGCGCGGGCTTTGCGGCGTTGGTGAGCGCGAGCAAGGACGGCGGTTTTCTCGCGGCGATTCTCGAACGGTTCAAAATTCAACCGGTGCGCGGCTCATCGAGTCGTCGCGGACCACAGGCATTGCTGGAACTCACAAGCTGGGCCGAGCGCGGATACGATCTGGCGATTACACCCGATGGCCCGCGCGGTCCGTGTTATGTGATTCAGGAAGGCATCATGTCGCTCGCGCAACTGACGGGCCTGCCGGTCGTTCCGTTCTCCTACAATCTCCAATGGAAGATTCGCTTGAAAAGCTGGGATCGCTTTCAGATTCCGCTGCCGTTTTCCAAATGCGAGATGAACGTGGGTCAGCCGATTCATGTGCCGCGCGATGTTACCGATGAGCAAAGAGCGGAGCTGCGTCGGCAGTTGGAAACGGTGATGAAGGAAATGACTCGGGAGTGAAGAAGAGTTGCCGGTATGGCAAAATGGAACGGGCATTCAATTTTGGAAAGAATGTTCCTGCGCCTAATCGGATAAATTCAGATCACCTGCATCTTGTAGCATGCGCCACCGAACGATGGTCACAGGCACACTTAACCAGATATTCGATTCGTTTGTACGACTTGCCACGGGAAGAAAAGTGACCCGGCCGATATCGGGATCGGCTTCAATCCATAAACCGTTGCCGAGATAAGCCAAAACGTGAATGCCGTCATCGGTCACGGCAAGATCGCCGGGAGCCAGCCACGGCGGGGTTTCTGGTAGCAGCGAATCAACACTTCCAATCCGAACCGTGAGTCCTCGAAATTCGGCAGCCAACGCGCGTGCGGAATTATCGTGCCACCAGAGAGTCAAAGCGCTCCGCAACAATCTAGGATTGAGGCTTTGAAATCCTTCCTTCCACAAAGCGTTGATGAATGCTCGACGAACCAAACCCGAACAGTCGATTCCCAAGCTGTTCTCGCCGCCCCAAACATAACGAGTGCCCTCAAACCGGCGCAGTTCACGGAGATACCGTACGCGTAATTCCGAAGGAGAAGTGTCCCGGCCTGGAAGAGAAAGCATCATGACAGCGAAGACACCCGCCGAGAGAAGAGCTAATCGCAGAGCGCGCCACGATCCCAAGATACACAGCCCGCCACACCAGAGAATCAGTACGAGAAGGAATTCGGCACCTCGTGTTGCGCGAAACTTAACGGGCCAAGCAAGAAGAACCAGCCAGAGGCAGAGTGCCAGACGCCAGAAAACGAAGAAATGCTTTCGCCATTTGGATTTCGATTCAACGCGTCCTACTTTGAAACGAAATCGTGTCAGCCAATTCATAGGTGATGCCAGAGGTGCCTTTTTTCAGAAAAATCAGAATTGATGCTCGATTCGGATTTGTTTCACAAACCGGCTTTGGCAAGCAGCTTATAAAGGCGATATCGGCGCGTGACGGATTTAATATAATTTTTCGTGGAGGGATAGGTGATTTGTTCCACAAACGCGTGGCTGTTGGTGCTGCCGGGGCCGGTTTTCCAGCGGAGCGCTTTGGAACGACCGGCATTGTAATCGGCCAGCGCGTACGGGACGGGATCGTCCGTTTGCTGATATCGCTTGAGCAGCTTGCTGAGATAAAAAGTTCCCGCAAGCGTGTTTGTGCCGGGATCGAGACAATGTTCGTGATCGAAGGAGCGCAGATGTTCCGCGTCGGCCCATTCGCGCGCGGCGATATCCTGAATCTGCATCAGGCCAATTTCTCCAGCGCGGCCGCGGATGTCTGGCACAAACCGGCTTTCGCGCCAGACGACCGCCCGGATCAGCAGCGGATCGACGCCATACTGTTTCGCCGCGGTTCTGATTTCCTTGTCAAACCGCCGATCCCGTTCGACTTGCCGCCAGCCGAGCAACGCGATTCCGATCAACAGAATCAGCGGCGGCAACAACCAGAATACACGGCGACGTTTCACAGAGTCAGGATAACGTTTCGAAAAATCTTCGCATCCTTTTAATCCCGAACCGCATCGCAAAATTTTCTTAATCGAGTTTCTTAATCTTAATCTTAATCTTAATTCCTTATTTCTCGGGAAAAGTTGTTTTCGAAAGCGGCGCTGAAACGCGCGCACTCCAAACGCTTCGCGTAGTTCGGGAGCACTGGCGGCTTGCGAGTTGAGTCGTGCTGCCATGCGCTACTTCGAAATGAATCGAATGTGTGAACACGACGTAAGTTCTTTTCGGCTTTGAACTTTTTTCCACCAAAATGCAGGGCGTTTGCGCGCCGCGATTGAGCCGAGTTGCTTGACACGTCTGGCGCAACCTTCACTCTTCACGCTGAATGATCGCGCGCGTCAGTCTCGAAATCGCGCTCCGCAAGGAGTTCGATTACGTCATCCCGCCAGAGTTGGCGGGACGCGTGGACGTTGGCAGCCGCGTTCAGGTTCCGTTCGGCGCGCGCAAAGTGCTGGGCTGCGTGACCGCCCTGGCGGAGGAATCGGCGCACACGAAACTCAAGCCAATTATCAAAATCATCGGCGCGCAAACGCTCGTCACTCCGAAGGTGCTTCAACTCGCGCGATGGATTGCGGATTATTATTGCTGCGCACCCGAGATCGCGTTGAAGAGTGTTTTGCCGGAAGCGGTTCGCAAAGAGAAAGCCGGCTGGCGCGAGCGTCTTTTCGTTCGGGTGCTGCCTTTTTCCGGCGATTTGCCAAAGCTTCCAAAACGTCAGCGCGAAGTCTGGAACATTGTTGAAGAACGACGCGAACTTCCGTTGCAAGAATTGCTGGAACTCGCCGGCACGACCGCGGCAACGATTCGCGGATTGGAGGATAAAGGATTGGTCGCGATCACCGCGGAAATCGCCGAACGCGATCCATACGCGAAGGAAAACATTCTTCCGACGCAGCCGCTGATTTTGAATCCGATGCAGACGAAGGCGCTGGGGGTGATTACGCAGGCGATGCGCCATAAGACAGATGGGAAAAGGGGAAAAGGAGAAAAGGAGAATGAGAAACTAAATAGCGAAAACTTCGTTTCTCCTCTGCCGGTTTTCTCCTCTGCCACCTTCCTTCTCCACGGCGTGACTGGCAGTGGGAAAACGGAAATTTACCTTCAGGCCATCGCCCACGCGTTGGAACAGGGCAAAGGCGCAATTGTACTGGTGCCGGAAATTTCGCTGACGCCGCAAACCGTGGAACGTTTCAAAGCGCGGTTCAGTTCCGGTCCGTTGCAAACATTGGTCGCGGTTTTACACAGCCATCTCTCCGCGGGAGAACGTCACGATGAATGGCACAAGATTCGCCAGGGCCGCGCGCGAATTGTGATTGGTGCGCGTTCGGCAATTTTTGCGCCGGTCGATCCGCTGGGATTGATCATCGTCGATGAAGAACACGAGCACACTTACAAGCAGGAAGAAGCGCCGCGCTATCATGCGCGCGATGTTGCCATCAAACGCGGGCAAATGGAAAACGCCGTCGTGGTGCTCGGATCTGCGACGCCATCATTGGAGAGTTTTTTCAACTGTCGGAAAGGCAAATACACGCTGATCGAAATGCCGGAGCGCGTGGACGATCAGAAAATGCCTTATGTCCGCGTGGTCGATATGCGCCAGGCTGCGCGCAAAGATCAGGGCATTCCGATTTTTTCGCCGCAACTCAAGGAAGCGATCACGCAACGGCTCGAACGCGGTGAGCAAACGATTCTTTTCCTGAATCGCCGCGGCTATTCCAGTTCGCTGCAATGTCCGCTCTGCGGCTTCGTCGCCGAATGTCCGAACTGCAGTTTGTCCCTCACGTATCATCGACAGGATCAACGCCTGCGCTGTCATCTTTGCGGTCACAACGAACCGGTGCCCGCGCTGTGTCCAAATCACAAATGTCGGAATCCAAAAATCCGTTACGCGGGCCTCGGCACGCAGAAGGTTGAGGACACATTGGGAAAATTATTTCCCAATGCACGCACCACGCGGATGGATGCGGACACCATGAAGCGCAAGGATGATTACCGGCGCATTCTGGGAGATTTCCGCGCAGGTAAAATTGATATCCTCATCGGCACGCAAATGATCGCCAAGGGATTGCATTTTCCGAATGTGACGCTTGTGGGAATTATTTACGCGGACATGGCGTTGCATCAGCCGGATTTCCGCGCGGGCGAAAGAACGTTTCAATTGCTGACCCAAGTGGCGGGCCGCGCCGGTCGCGGCGACATTGAAGGCGAAGTGTTTGTACAAGCGTTCACGCCGTTTCATCCGTCGATTCAATACGCGCGGCGGCATGATTTTGTCGGGTTCTACGATCAGGAACTGGAATTTCGCGAGCAGTTGAAATATCCGCCGTTCAGTCGCGTGGCATTGCTGACGCTCAAGGGACGCAATGTAGACAAGGTGAAGTTTTCGGCGGAACACGTCGCGCGGGAGGTTGGGAAATTGCGCGGAGGCGAAACGGAGAAACGGGGAAGCGGCGAAACGGCGAACGATCGTGCCGCTGCGGATTCGCCGATCCGCGATCTTGTTTTGGCCGGTCCGGCGCCGGCGCCATTGTTGCGGGCGGAAACATTTTACCGTTACCAAATCATGCTGCGCACGACTCGCATGAGCGCGTTGAGCCAACGGCTGGCAAAGATTCTTGAATCATTGTCGCTGCCGGATGAAGTGATGATTTCGGTAGATATTGATCCAGTGGATTTGTCGTAAAGAAAGAAAAAACCTCGCGAATCGGTTCGATCCGCGAGGCGTTTTGATATACTTCCCGTTCAATCACTGACCGTAATCTTTCGCGGTTTTACGCGTTCGGATTTCGGCAACGTAAGAGTTAGAATTCCCTGATCCATTCGCGCCGATATTCTGGCGGTATCAATCGCTGGATCGAGTTCGAACACGCGACGGAAATCCGCCACGGCACGTTCGCGGAAGAGCACTTCTCCGGAAATAGTTTCCGGCGCGCGCCGACCAGTGATCGTGATTTCATTTCCTTCCAGCGTAATTTCCAATCCATCTTTGCTGACACCCGGCATTTCGGCCTGAAGCGCATAACCTTCTTTCGTTTCGAAGATGTTTACCTCCGGGGCGACGTATTCTTCACGCACGGGATGATTGTTTGCGGAGCGATTTTCAACTGTTGCTTTCATTTGGAGTCCTTTCATTTCTTGCTTGGATCAGCCTTCCTGAACGCTGATTTGTTTCGGCTTGGCTTCCTCGGTTTTCGGAAGCGTGACTGTCAGAATGCCGTCTTTGTATTGCGCCTTGACCTGATCGTTCGCGACGGCCGATGGCAACGCGATGGTTCTTTGGAAGCGACCCACGAAACGTTCTGAACGATAAACTTCCGCATCGGCGAATTTCTCTTCGCTCTTTCGCTCGCCGGAAATGCTGAGACTTCCGTCGTGCAGTGAAATATCGATGTCTTCCTTTTTCAGTCCCGGCAACTCGGCTTTCACCACGAAGTTATCTTTGTCCTCGTGCAAATCGAGCGCTGGAGTCCAGCCGCTTAAGAGCTGCGAGGTGCGCGCAAGTTCCGTCCACGGGGATTCGAACAAACGATCCAGTTCTTCGCGAATGTCCGTCAAACGCCCCAGCGTGGGCCATTGATTCAAAACGGGTCTTTGCCAACGTATCATATTCATAGTCATTCCTTTCATATTGGTTTCTCTTTCTTAATAGCGGCCTGAATGCCATGGTTTTGTAAATGTTGGAAGTGACGTATAATCAAGTTGTTACGAAATAAAGATCCGGAGAAAACTATTGTAAAATGTGCCCGTGTGACCCACTTCCAAGTTGGAATAGTTTTGTGTTGTGAGTCATGATTGCTCACACATTCCGATTAGCGAAAAATCTCGAAGTCTTTTGCCGCGGGCTTAATCTCCTCCGCTGATCATGACTGACAGGCCGCCGACATTTTCTTACGAGAAAGCCGTTCAATTCCTTTACCAATTGCAATGGTTTGGATCGCGATTCGGTTTGGAAAACACGCTGAAGCTGGCGACCCTTTCTGAAAACCCGCAAGAGCGGCTCCGCTTCATTCACGTTGCGGGAACCAATGGCAAAGGTTCCACCTGCGCGATGCTGGAAAGTATTTATCGGGCTGCGGGATTGCGCGTCGGGTTGTTCACTTCGCCGCATCTCATTTCTTTTCGCGAACGCATACAGGTAAATCGCGTGCCGATTTCCGAAACGGACGTCGTTCGTTTGGTCGAGGAACTTCAGGCGCACTTTCAAGAATTCTCGATGGAAGATCATCCGACTTTTTTTGAAGCGGTCACGGTGATGGCGCTGCGCTATTTTGCGGAACAAGATTGCGATCTGGTGATCTGGGAAACGGGATTGGGCGGACGATTGGATGCGACGAACATTGTGACTCCAATCGCCAGCGTGATTACGAATGTGCAGCTCGATCATCAGAAATGGCTCGGCGAAACGTTGCCGCTGATTGCTTCTGAAAAAGCGGGGATCATCAAGCCCGGCGTGCCGGTCATCACGAGCGCTGACGAGCCGGACGCTTTTGCGGTTCTGCAAAAAACCGCATTGGAAAAGCACGCTCAGCTTGTACGCGTGGAATCGAATCACGACCTGGTGGAATCAAAGTTGGATTCCGCGCTGCCGCTGCCGGGCGAGCATCAGCTCCGGAACGCCGCTCTGGCGTTGGCGGTCGTGAAGGTGCTTCAGAAAACCATTCCGATTTCCGAACGGGAAATTCGCCACGGTCTGGCGTCAGTTCAATGGCCGGGGCGAATGCAGCTTCACACGACCGCAAGCGGGCAGCGTTTTGTTCTCGACGGCGCTCACAATGCGGCTGGCGCGGAAGCTTTGGCGGCAACTGTGAAATCGTATTTTCCAGACGCGGGCCGGACTTTGATCCTCGGCATTCTTCAGGACAAAGACTGGCCGGCGATCTGCCGCATTCTCGTTCCACTGGCGCAACGAGTGTTTCTCGTGCCGGTGCAAAACCAACGCACCACGGCGCCGGAACAATTACTCGCAACCTGCCGCGCCGCGAATCCCACCGCAGAAATTTTTTCGCAACCATCCTTGGCCAACGCCTTGAGCGAAGCGGCTTCCGATCCGCTCGTGATTATCAGCGGATCGCTTTATTTGGTCGGAGAAGCGTTGGAACGGCTGGGCGCGACCGCGATGTCCGCCTGCAATGAACGTGGCTTGAACGAGTGGAATCCAGGCCAAACCCGCTGATGCATGGAATCGCCGAGGACCATTCAAGCGGTGAGTTTCGATGTGGGCGGAACATTGATCGAACCCTGGCCATCTGTCGGACACATCTATGCCGAGGTTGCGGCGAAGCATGGTTTTGCGGAACTTGCGCCCGAAACGTTGAATGCAGCGTTCAAGCATGCCTGGAAGTCCTGCAAAAATTTTGATTACACGCGCCGCGGCTGGGAATCGCTCGTGCAACAAACTTTCGCCGGATTGATGCCCTCCGTTCCATTTTTTCCGGAACTTTACGAACGCTTTACCGAAGCCAGCGCCTGGCGGATTTTCGATGACGTTCTTCCGGTGCTGGAAACTTTCGCGTCCGAACAGTTGCGCTTGATTGTAATTTCCAATTGGGATGAACGCCTGCGCAAACTGCTTCAACAACTGCGGCTGCATTCGTATTTCGAAACGTTGGTGATTTCCTGCGAAGTGGGTTTCTCAAAACCGTCATCGGTGATTTTCGAGCATGCCGCCGCGAAACTCGGATTGCCGCCGAAGGCGATTTTGCACGTGGGCGACAGTGCGGAAATGGATTTGCGTGGCGCGGCTGCGGCGGGTTTTCAGGCCGTGCATCTGCGTCGTGGTGTTCAGAATTTGCAGAAAGCGGAAATCGATTGTCTGTCGCAGATCAAAGAGATCGCGCTTGGAAATCTTTTCTGATTAAAACGCCGCGTGATTTTCCGAAATCCTGAAGCCGTTTGCGGGATGGATCGTGGGATTAGCTCTGGTAAAGCCGTCGCGGGTCAATCCTTATATCTTATTAACCGCATTGCGCTGTAGCGTCGCACTCCGTAAATTGCGGGCGCGTTCCATCGGCGGAAACGTCTCATGAAAGTCATCACGAACATCTTCGGTTCATCGTTGGGCAAGAAATACATTATGGCCGTTACCGGCTTCATCTTGTTCTTGTTTGTCATCGGTCACATGGTGGGCAACCTCCAGATTTTTCTCGGACCGGAAGCCATCAACCGCTACGGCTACTTCCTGCAGAATCTCGGCGAAGGCCTGTGGCTGGTTCGACTGGTGTTGCTGGCAGTGATTCTGTTGCACATCTGGTCCGCGATTAAACTGTCAGCCGAAAACAAAGCCGCTCGGCCCATCGCTTACGCGGAATATAATCCAGTCGCCTCCAGCTACGCGTCGCGCACGATGCTGATGAGCGGATTGATCATTCTCGCCTTTATCATTTATCACCTCCTGCATTTCACGGTTCAGACGAAAGCGATCAATTTGACCGGCCAGGATTTTCGCACGTTTTCCGAACCGATCCAAGGCACGATGGGACTGGAGCGGCATGACATTTACAAAATGATGATTGTCGGCTTCAGCAACATCTGGGTATCGCTGTTTTATGTGATCGGCGTCGGGTTGCTTTGTCTCCATCTCAGCCATGGCGTCAGCGCGATGTTCCAATCGATTGGATGGAAGAACAAAGTTTACGGTCCGTTTCTGGACAAGTCGGCGCGGGTGATTGCGTGGCTTCTTTTTATCGGTTACAGCTCAATTCCGGTGGCCATCCTGCTTGGCTTCGGAAAGGAGGCGTTGAAGTAATATGGCTCTCGATTCCAAAATTCCCTCCGGCCCGATCGGGCAAAAGTGGACCCAGTACAAGTTCGATCTGAAACTGGTCAACCCGGCGAACAAGCGAAAGTTTGATGTCATTGTGGTCGGCAGCGGATTGGCTGGCGCTTCGGCAGCCGCTTCGATGGCGGAACTGGGTTACAAAGTTAAATGCTTCTGTTTCCAGGACAGCCCGCGCCGTGCGCACAGCATCGCCGCGCAGGGCGGCATCAATTCCGCGAAGAATTATCCGAACGACGGCGACAGTGTTTACCGGCTGTTTTACGACACAATCAAAGGCGGCGATTTTCGTTCGCGCGAAGCCAATGTTCATCGGCTTGCGGAAGTGAGCGTGAACATCATCGACCAATGCGTCGCTCAGGGCGTTCCCTTTGCGCGCGAATATGGTGGTTTGCTGGACAACCGTTCGTTCGGTGGCGCGCTGGTTTCACGAACCTTTTACGCCCGCGGCCAAACCGGCCAACAGCTTTTGCTCGGAGCCTATCAAGCGCTCGAACGTCAGATCGGACTCGGCGCGGTGCAAATGTTTCCGCGAACGGAAATGCTTGATGTCGTGGTGATCGACGGTCACGCCAAAGGCATCATTGTTCGTAATCTCGTCACTGGTGAAATTTCGTCCCATGCCGCCGATGCGGTGGTGCTGGCGACCGGTGGTTACGGAAATGTTTTCTTTCTCTCGACGAACGCCAAAGGCTGCAACGTGACTGCGACGTGGCGCGCTTACAAGAAAGGCGCGTTCTTTGCGAATCCCTGTTACACGCAGATTCATCCGACCTGCATTCCGGTCAGCGGCGAACATCAATCCAAACTTACATTGATGTCTGAATCGCTTCGCAACGACGGTCGCGTCTGGGTGCCAAAACGAAAAGAGGATTGCGGCAAACCACCGGCGTCCATTCCGGAAGCGGATCGGGATTATTATCTCGAACGAAAATATCCGAGTTTCGGCAATCTCGCGCCACGCGATATTTCCTCTCGCGCCGCAAAGGAAGCATGCGATGACGGCCGTGGTGTTGGTCCGGGTGGATTGGGTGTTTATCTGGATTTCTCGGACGCCATCAAACGTCTCGGTGAAGCAAAAATTCGCGAGCGTTACGGCAATCTGTTCGACATGTACGAAAAGATCACCGGCGAAAATGCATACAAAGTTCCGATGCGCATTTATCCGGCGGTGCATTACACGATGGGCGGCACCTGGGTGGATTATAATTTGATGACCACCGTGCCCGGCCTGTTCTGCGTGGGCGAAGCGAACTTCTCCGATCATGGCGCGAATCGCCTGGGCGCGAGCGCGCTGATGCAGGGATTGGCGGATGGTTATTTCGTTCTGCCTTACACCATTGGAAATTATTTCGCCTCGGCGAAACAGCCGAAACCAACCGTCAGCCACCCGGAATTCAAGAAAGCGGAAGAAGACGTTCGCAACCGGATCACGCGATTGCTGGGCGTCAAAGGCAAACGCACGGTGACGTCGTTCCATCGCGAGCTTGGCAAATTGCTCTGGGAAAAATGCGGCATGGCGCGCGACGAAGCAGGTTTGAAAGCAGCTTTGCAACGCATTCCAGAATTGCGCGAGGAATTCTGGAAGAATGTGCGAGTAACCGGTGAGAACAGCGATTTCAATCAGGATTTGGAATACGCCGGACGCGTCGCGGATTTCATGGAATTTGCTGAACTGCTTTGCCTCGACGCTTTGCATCGCAAGGAATCCTGTGGTGGACATTTCCGCACGGAATACCAGACGCCGGACGGCGAAGCGCAGCGCGATGACGAAAACTTCTCCTACGTCGGCGCCTGGGAATACAAAGGCGCGGGGCAACAACCGGAGTTGCACAAAGAACCGCTCGTGTATGAAGAAGTCCACATGAGTACGCGGAGTTATAAATAAAATGAGATCACGATTGGTGACTTCATAACGCCATGGCCAAAGACGCCAACAAGATTGTTTCAGCAAACCCGATGGAGAATTTGATTTATCAGATTCGCGGATATCGCGTGCTGTTGGACAGCGATCTTGCGGCGCTCTATGGCGTGCCGACCAAGGCTCTCAATCAGGCTGTTCGACGGAATTTAGAGCGGTTTCCGGAAGACTTCATGTTTCAGCTTACGCCCGAAGAAGCAGAACGACTTTTGAGATCACAAATTGTGACCTTGAACTCTGGAATCAACGAAATTGATTCAAAGGGTAAAAAAGATAACCGGTCACAAATTGTGACCGGTTCCCAAAAACATCGTGATCCGCGTTTTCGTCCTTTTGCTTTTACCGAGCAAGGCGTGGCGATGCTTTCCAGCGTTCTTCGCAGCCCCCGCGCGGTGCAGGTGAACATTGAAATCATGCGAACCTTCGTTCGGCTTCGCCAATGGCTGGCGTCCAACGCCGAACTGTCCAAACGCTTGAACGATCTGGAGCAGAAATACGACGACCAGTTCAGAGCCGTTTTCGAAGCGATCCGCGAATTGATGGATGATTCCGAAATTGAACTCCCGTCGAGGGGACGCGAAATCGGCTTTCACGCTGCCCGCGAACCGCGGCGAGACGGCAGAACCAAAGCTTTAGCAAAATCCCGTTAGTCATGAATCTCACACTGAAAGTTTGGCGGCAGAAAAACGCGAACACTCCCGGACGCTTCGAAACGTATCAAGCAAAGGACGTCATCGAAGACATGTCCTTTCTGGAAATGCTCGACGTGGTCAACGAAGGCATCATTCAGGAAGGCGGCGATCCCATCGCTTTCGATTCCGATTGCCGCGAAGGCATTTGCGGAATGTGTTCGCTCGTGATCAATGGCATTCCCCACGGCGGTCAGCGCGGCACGGCGACCTGCCAGTTGCACATGCGCCATTTCAAGGATGGCCAGACGATCACCATCGAACCGTGGCGTGCAAAAGCATTTCCCACGATCAAAGATCTTGCCGTAAATCGCGCGGCGTTCGATCGGATCATCCAGGCCGGCGGTTTCATTTCGGTGAAAACCGGTGGCGCACCGGACGGCAACGCCATTCCGGTTCCCAAGCCGGATGCGGATGCCGCAATGGATGCCGCGGCTTGCATTGGTTGCGGCGCGTGCGTCGCGGTTTGCAAGAACGCTTCCGCCATGCTCTTCGTCGCAGCAAAGGTTTCACACCTCAATCTGTTGCCCCAAGGCAAAGTGGAAAAAGATCGCCGCGCGCTGAACATGGTTCGGCAAATGGACGCCGAAGGTTTCGGTAATTGCACGGTGACCGGTTCCTGCGAAGCGGTTTGCCCGAAAGAAATCAGCCTCAGCTTCATCGCGAAAATGAATCGCGACTATGGTCTTGCAGCGTTGAAGGGAAAGTGACCGGCGCGCACGGGAGTCTTTGAGATCCGTTGCCAGACCCTGTCGTTCCTGATGCTGCTTCGCTTAGCCATTTCTTCGAAAACGTTTGCCCGAAAATGTTCTTCGAAAAAATTTTGCAGGGCTAAAAATTCTTGCGCGGGCTGCGTTTGTTGACTAGGTTTTGCGGCGCTTTTGATCCGGCCCGGGTCTTTCTGAACCCGGGTTTTCCAAAAGAAAAGGTGTTCGATGTGGGTTGGTAGCTCAGTTGGTAGAGCAGTGCCCTTTTAAGGCATTGGTCCAGGGTTCGAGTCCCTGCCAACCCACCATTTTTTCCAATTTCATGAACGTGGCTGTTCTGTTCCCAGGAACAGAAATTTCCCGTCCAGAGATTTCTCTTAACATTTCTAACTTTTCTCCTATCTTTTTTGACCGACGCAAGTGGCTGGTAATGATATTGCTACGTAAACGGGTTGTAGCTGGTTGACGGTGAGCATTTCAGAACGCGCCGCGAGATGTCAGAAATCTGGGCAGCTTTCGCCTCAATCGGCATTTTTACTTGGAAACTATTATATGCATTTTCTTTTGCATGAACCTATTCTGGCCGGGACCGTTTTGTTATGCCTCGCAATCGTGGGCGGCCTGGTGCTGAGCGACTGGAACGCCAAGCGCCGCGCGCGCAATCTCCTCAAAATGCGGGATGGACTGCGCGAGCAATATCGTCAGCAGACCTCCGGAACGCCTGCTTCCACCGTCGCTGCCACCGCGAAACCCGCGTTCCGAATTTTTCGATGGGAATTTGCCGTGCTGTGCGCGATCGTTGTGTTTTTCCTGCTGCCCAAATCGCAGGAATCCGTCCCTGTCGAAGCCAAATCTTCATCCAACAGCACCAACGACGTCGCTCCTCCCGATCAGTCGCCAGTGGTTGAAGTCGAATCTTCCGATCACACGCCCGTAAAAGTTGCTGCCTCCGGCAAATCCGCTGTAACGGACGGAACCGCATCGGTTTCGGTGGACGCATTATTCGAGCACGAAGAGGATTCGAGCCTCAGCATTCAAAGTTCTCAAAGCGGCCTGCGAAAAGACATCGGTTCCTCTTTTGCTCCAAACGACTTTGATCGCCCTGGTTTTCCCGGCCGCTAATCGTTTCTTGAATTGACCGCAAATTGATCGGATATAGAAAGTGCCTCCGCGCAAAGGCACGATTCCATGGGCCGATCTTATCTGTTCCAATGTCCGAAATGCACTTACCGGGCGATCGTCTCGGGCGGTGTTGATCACGGCCAGGATTGCACGGTGCAAACCGCGGTCTGCCGTGATTGCCGGGAAGTTTTCGACGCCATCATCCGCCTGCGTGTTCTGACTTCGACGAAAGCTTCCAAACTGTTGCCTGGAAAAGCGCCCGCTGCTCCGCCGCCTTTCGAAGAAATTGCCAGCCGTCTGCCACTTCCGAAAACGCGCGGCTTTCGCTGGATTGAATTCAAAGCAACTTGCCCGGTTTCGCCGTCTCACAAAGTTCAGGTCTGGAACAATCCGGGGAAATGCCCGCGCTGCGGTTCCTTTCTCGAGCGCGACGGTTTGCCGTTTCGCATTTGGGAATAGGACGAAAATCATTTCTTCCGCGGAACAACACTGATCGCGCCGCTGCGTTCGACATACGCGACTTTCACATCTTTCACGCCCTCCACCTGTCCGTTCAGACGCAAGTCCTCGTCCAGATCGTGAGCGCTTAAATCGTTTTTCCGCATCCCGCTTTCCACCACTGCGCCATCGCGAATTACCAGATCGCTCGTGCCTTTAACCAGATTCCCGAACCGATGCGACCGGCGTGACAGAAAGGCAATCGCGCGATGCAAACCCACCATCACGAATCCCGCGCCCAGCGTTGGCCAGAATGCCGCTGTGCCATTGACCGCGCGCGCGAGCATGGAAGCGAGGATAAATCCGAGAATGGCATCGAAGGCAGTCTTCTTCGAAAGGAACCGTTTGTCGCCGAGTCGCACCATTATCAACGTGATCACAAAGACAATGATGCCGCGCAGCGCCACCTGAACAAAACTCAGGTCGTCCGGCTTGAGATTCAGTCCAAGAAAAGAATCAACCTGATGCAGAAAATTCATGAGCTTGAATCGCCAGAATAATACTCCGTCGCAGGATCGGAAGTGGGGCGTCACCCCAAGCGGAGAACAGCGGAAACATCGAACAGCGAACGCCGAACTTCGAAGTAAGAAATCCGTGCGTTGGTTCGACTTCTTCTCCGTACGACAATGATAAAATTCGCGCGGTCTGGACAAAGATGTCAGCGCGGCAAACGCCCCATCGTAGCGCAGGTTTCCTGACCTGCTGTATCGCCGATTTCCAATCGGCTGAGTGTGAAATGTTCAAAGCGCAAAATTCTCAGCACTGCAGCGCAGGTTAAGAAACCTGCGATACAGCAGACTTGGAAGTCTGCGCTACGGCGGTTTCGGCTTCACCGTGGTTGACCAAACGCTGTTAAGCATTGCGGCCAGCTTCTCGCGCAGCTATTTCGGCACGATGACCCGTAGTTTAGCCGGTTCAATCGAGAAGGTCGCGGGCAAATGTCCGATCCATTCGCCATCCACTTCCAATGCCGCCGGTGATGCACTGGACAGCGTGAACGACGATGCCTTCAAGTTGCGCGTGCTGCGGGGCGGCAGGCGTCGATTCCACAAAAGTCCCGGGCCACAGCGCGCGAGCGTCAGCCAGTTCACGCGTGGAAACACGCACACTTCCAATTCGCCGTCGCGCAAATCGGCTTTGGAAAAAATGGAGAATTCTCCGCCATACAAACGCCCGTTCCCGATCAACACCAGCTCGCCGCTCAAAGTTTGCCCGCCGACATTTACGGAAATGGTCGCCTGGGATTGCATCATTGCGCGCAATCCCGCGATCACGTACGCGAGCGGGCCGATTTTTTTCTTCAAGGGCCAATGCACCAGTTCGATCGCGCGGGCGTCCAGTCCGGCGCCCGCAAGTTGTGCGAAGTAACGCCGCGACCGGCCTCCGTTCTCAGCGTATTCCACATGCGGTAGATCAATACGCCATTCATGACCGCCTCGAATCACTTGCCATGCGCGCGCCAGCTTCGTGGAAAGTTTCAATTCCCGCGCAAACACATTCACCGTTCCCAATGGCAACACGCCCAGCGCCGCCCGCGCAAATCCATCCGGCGCATCACCGATTCCATTCAACACTTCGTTCACCGTGCCATCGCCGCCGGCCGCGACAATGATTTCAAAACCTTCACTCACCGCTTCCGTTGCGAGCGCGCGCGCATCGCCGGCACATCGTGTTTGCTTGAGCGCCGCGGCCGCGCCGATTTCATTCAGATGCCGTCGGAAATTGCGGGCTTTGTCGCCCTTGGCAGTAGGATTGAAAATGACGCAGGTGCGCACGCCGGATGGTTTTCCGGGACGCGCCGCGGAGTCGAGGAAAACTTGAGTTCACCGCAGCCTTGCGTTAATCAGGACATCATGACCGCAGCGAGTGCTCCGAAAATATCGAAATGGCCCTTCTTTCTTGGCGACGCCATCCTGTTCGTGCTGGCGTGGTACATCCATTACGAAAGCCGGACGCCCACGGGCGCGGTGGAGATTCTCGCCTATCTCGTCTGCTTTTCCGTTGGCGCGTGGTTGAGCGTGATTCCGTTTCTGCGACAGTATGAAGCCGATTTGAAATTTGCCGAAGCTGACAACCTCGTCAGTGCGACGGCGCAAATCCAGAATATCGACCAGCTCGCGGCACAAATCGGTTACGCCACCAGTCAATGGCAGATCATCCGCGATTCCGCCGATAAAACTGCGACCACCGCCAAGAGTATTGCTGAAGGCATGGCTGCGGAAGTGAAGGCGTTCAACGAGTTCATTCAGAAAACCAACGAAGGCGAGAAAGCCACGCTGCGATTGGAAGTTGATAAATTGCGCCGGACGGAAATTGAATGGCTGCAGGTGATTGTCCGCATTTTGGATCACGTTTTCGCGTTGCATCACGCGGCTTTGCAATCACGACAACCTGGCGTGGCCGAACAGATCAGTAAATTTCAGGCGGCCTGCGTCGATGTCGCCCGCCGCATGGGCCTGGTGCCGTTCATTGCCGCGACCGAAGAACCGTTCGATGCGCAACGTCACAAACTCCTGGACGGCGAAGAATCCAAAGCCGAGGGCAAACCGATCGTGGAGGAAACGCTCGCACCGGGATTCACCTTCCAGGGAAAACTGGTTCGCCCCGCGCTCGTGCGCTTGCGAGCGGAACCGGAACCGACTCCGGAAATGCCAACGGAAACGGTCGCGGAAACTCCAACTGAAATTTCTGAACCTGCGGCCACTGCTCCGGAATCATCGCCCGCTGAATCAGCACCGCGTTCCGAACCGCCTGCTGCCCCGCCAGGAAACGTGTCTCAACAAAACGAGCTTTTGTAATTCGGCGAGCTGCCGAGACGATGGGAATTATCTCCGCGACAGTTCGATTTTCCAAACGATGGAATCGGAGCGCAGACTTCAGTCCGCGAGAACACTTTTCAGGCGTGTCTGGTCGCGCCTTCCAATTGAATTCAAAATCCCGAGCCGGTTCAGTGAGTAAGAAGAAACGCCTCCACTTCGGCTGCTGTAGCCGGCTGTGGCCAGACCCAATCCACGCCGCGCTGCCAACTGAAGGATTTTGAAGCCTCGGCGTTTGTCGCCGACCCGCCATCATCGATGCCATTTTCGCCGATGGAATAAAGCGTGAAGCTATGATCGTTGTTCATATGGTAGCGCAGCGGTTGTCCATCCACCGGGTCGCGTGGAATCGCTTTCAGGAAATCCGGAGCCAATTCATCCAAATGCGTCGGAAGCTGATTATGTTTCAGTTTGAAACGCTTCAAAGCAATGGCGGTGATGGCGAGATGTTTGGCAACCGCGGCCGCCATCAGTTTGGTTAAACATTGGTTTTCCCATTCCGGAGAAGCCCCAATTTCGCCCATAGAGTCAGTCATCCAGACGCGGAAGCGGTTATCACTCCGGAACATGGTCGTGAGTGTTTTCATCTGTCGCTCATTTTCAGCAATGGCGTCTTTGTAAAAACCGTTGGTCCGGATTTGTCTTAGTGCAGATACGATCATTTGCTCGGTTTCATAAAGACAAAGTTGATCATCATAGGACCAGGAACTTTTCCAGAGAGCAAAGTTAATTCCGTCCCGCGTTTCCCGGCCGCTAATCTTCAGATTCTCCCACCAACCCACAATTTTTCTCGACGTACCTTCCCGGGACGAAAACAACCCGGCTGGCGAATTTGAAGTGCGGTATTGTTCAATCGTGAGGGTTCCAAGCACCCTTTTGGCAACGAAAGCTTCTTCCATCGAGTTCAGCAAATCTACTCGTTCCCAATCGGTTTGAACGACCTCAAGTTGCGAGTCAGACAAATCCTTCGCCTGGAGAAGTTCCCATTGGACCGAGTAAAAAATCTGAAGCATCGAGATTCGGATCATTTGCGAAATCAGCACCGGCTCACGGTTCCAAAGCCGGACCAGGGACAGCCCGCCGTGAAGATTTGTTATTGCAGAAGCAGTATTGCCGCCATGTAAATCGCAAAGGACTGCCGCCCTGATGACCTGTGAGGAACGCTTCAGCGGCATCAAATGCCCAAGCACAAGGAGTAAGCCCTGGGAATAATCCAAATCAAATTGCAGTCGATCCTTGCTTGGTAATTCGCGTAGAAAATCCAGCACCACACCGCGACGGTCCAAGGCGGCTCGCAAATCCTTCCAGTCGTTCGTTCCTTCCGAACTTCGAATTTGCGGCTGTTGAAAACCCACCATCGCTCGCCCTGGAGAAATCAGATGCATGCCTGTCGGTGGGTTCGTTTCGATACAGTCATTTCCGCCCGATCTTAAGAATGGTTCGACCGACTGAAACAGTGCCAACGCATTCTTCTCCGCGGAAACAGGCGGTGGCGTGATTTCTTCGACGGTGGTCTTCTCACCGGCTTCACGGAGCTGCGCTTTGTATTGCGCAACCTTCTTGCGCAATTGCGACGATGATCCCTGAACGCTCAGCCAAAGCAGCATCGCAAAAATCAAAACTGCGGCCGCGACTTTCACCCATTTATTTTTCATCACGTCCTTTCATCGAAGTTTGTGTTGCATCGCACGGAATCGAAATCACCGATCCGGTCGCCAAAAAATACAACGCGCACTGCGTCACGGGCCGACGATAAATTCGTGCCAGCGCCAGCGCATACAACTTCAATTGCGGCTCGTAGGTTTTAATCTTCAACGGCAATTCCAGTTCCGTCACCGCATCCGTTTTGAAATCCACAATCCAGATTTCCTTGTCGCGAATCACTGCCAGATCGACCACGCCCTGCACGACGACAACTTCGTCCTTCGGCAATCCCGCCGCCGGTTCCAGTTTCAGCGCGTTCAAATCCTCCGCATTCAAGCCGGCGGTGAATTGCAATTCGCGTTGAACTTCCCCGGCGTTCGCCACAATGCTTTTGCCCAGATCGGTTTTCCAGAATCTGAACAGCGATTGGAAATCCAGCGCGTCGAATTCTTCCCCGCTGATCCAGCCCGCGTCGAGCATGTGTTCCGCTTGATCCTGGAGATCGGCTTCTTCCTGAATTGAACCCAGCGAAACGCGTTGCAGAAAACGATGGTGCGCCACGCCGATTTCCGCGGCGCCGAGCTTTTTCCGAACGCGCGGTGAAAGCGTGAAAACATTCCGTCGAACAAATCGTGCGGTTTCCGATTCTTCCTCTGGCTGGCCGCGACGCAGTTCTGTGACGCTGGTTTTCGCGCGTTGCTCGGTTGCGGATTGAAAGGGATAATTCCAGATCATGCGCTCCTGAACCGTCAGCAGGCCGGACTCGTTCACTTCCAGTTTGACCGGGTTGTCCACGGATCGTTCCGCATTTTCCTCCGGCAAAGCCAGACGCGAATCGGTTCCCTCGTAGAGTTTCCACGAAAGCAATTTTGATTTTCCTTCGCGCTCATTAGTCCAGTCTTCCGCCCGCGTGACCTGAGGCAGCCACAGTTTCAGCCAATCCAAATATTGCTTCGCCGACAGCACTTCCGAATCCGTGAGCGCGCGCGGTTCCGTGGATTCCCAGGGGCCGCTGGCTTTGCGCGATGCCGTTCCTGCGAGCACAAGGGTGTCGCGCGCGCGCGTCATGGCGACGTACAACAGCCGCAATTCTTCGCCGAGCAATTCGCGATGCTGACGCCGCCGCGCGAGCCAGTGCGGCAGACTGGGATAACGCTGATCGCTTTCCGGTGGCGAAATTTTCGCGCAAAGCCCGAACTGTTCATCGAGCAAAATGCTTTCGTTCAGATCCCGAAAGTTGAATTGCCATCCCAGACCGGCCAACACCACAACGGGAAATTCCAATCCTTTACTGCGATGAATGCTGGTGAGTTGCACCGCGTCGCGAGCGGCCGGCGCGGGTTCGACTTCCGTCGGTGTTTCCTCCTGCGCGCGAACGAATCGCAAAAACCGGAACAAACCCTGGCGCTGATAAGGATCGTATTCGCGCGCGAGATCAAGCAGCCGGCGCACGTTTGCCAGTTGCTGTTCGCCGCGCGGTTTGGCGCGCAGGAGAATTTCGTAATGCGTCTCCGCCAGCGCGGTTTCAAGACAATGCGAAAGCGAACTTTGCCGAACCAATTCCCGCCAGCGTTCAAGCTGTTCGAAGAAGCGGTTTAATTTGATCCATGCGGAACGTGTTGAAGCGCTTTTGGAATCGCGTTGTGAATTGTGAAATTGCCGCGCGGCGAGCCAGAAAAATTTGGATCGATTCGAAGAGTTTTCGTGCGCCCGGATTTCCGCCAATTCCGAGAAAGACATTCCCACCAGCGGCGAATGCAGCACGGACAACAGCGGAATATCCTGAAGCGGATTGTCGATCAGTTGGAGCAGCGAAATCAGATCGCTGATTTCCGTGCTTTCAAAAAATCCGCCGCGCGCCGCTTCGAGCGGAATATCCAGTCGGGCAAATTCCTTCGCGAAAGCTTCCACGCGGCTCGCGGGCGACCGCAGTAGAATCGCCGCATCGCTCCATCGCATCGGACGAAAACGCTTTTCCGCCTTGTCCCAGATGACGTGCGATTGCTCTTTCAATTCGCGCAAACGCAAGCCAACAAGTCGCGCTTCGCGTTCGGTAACGAGCAGATCGGCGATTTCAGAAGCGCTTCCGTTTTCTTCGCCCGCCGGTTCTTCGTCGTTCTCCGATTTGCAGATCAGATGCAACTCGACGCGCGGCGAATCACTTCCGCGCATCGAAAGTTCAATGCGATCTTGCAGCGCACCGAAGGTCAACGGTTCGTAAGCAACGCCGCCGATTGCATCGCGCATCAGCGCTCCGAACAGCGGATTGATGAATTCGAGAATTCCTTCGCGGCTGCGGAAGTTCTCCGTCAGCGACAGCACGGCGGCATTCGAATCCGAATTTGTCGTTGAATTCCACGCTCGTTCGTATCCACGGAAAATCGTCGGATCAGCGAGGCGAAACCGATAAATGCTTTGCTTCACATCGCCGACGAGAAAGCGGTTCGCTTGCGCGGCGTCGCGGCTCAACGCGCTGAGAATCGCGTCCTGCGCGGCGTTGATGTCCTGATATTCATCGACAAAAACATAGTCCAACTGCCGCTGCCATTGGAGCGCGGCGGGCGTCAGTTCGCCTGTTTTGGAATCACGCAGCACGCGCAGTGCGAATTGTTCGAGATCGGCGAAATCAACTCCGCCCATTTCACGCTTTATGCGACTGAACTCGGCGCTGAACTCACGCGTCAATTCGAGCAACGTCAGCAGATCGTGGCGAACAAGTTCCCAATCTTCCGTCAACGGATCGGTTCCGTTCTTCGGCATCAGCGAAATCAGAAATTCCGTTTCCTCAAAAAACTTTTTCAGCTTCGCGCGAACGGAGGTTTTGGAGCCGCGCGGCCAATTGTCCTTTTCACTGTCGGCGGATCGAATTTTTTCCAGCGCGGTGACGAGGTGTTCGACGCTCGGCTTTTCCCTTTGGACATTGCTGAGCGCGTCGATTGCGCCAGCGGTTGCGGGAATATTTTGAAATGAATTCAGAACGGGCAGCCACAGCGCGCGCCATTCGATGAAACCGGAAATCAACCATTCGCGCCAGGCCGCGGGTTCGGATTGATCGAACATCGCGCGCTGCGTTTCGATCCACTGTTCCGGTGCGGCGAGCGATTGCGTGTAGCGATGCAGCTTGAGAATCAATCCGCGAATTGTGTCATCCGAGCCGCGGCCTTGAATGCGCACGAGCCGTTGCACTGCGCGATCGCGCTCGGAATTTCCGGCGTAATGCTGCTCGAACAGTTGATCGAGAATCTGCTGAATAACCGGACGCGTCTGTTGTTCGTCGAGAACTGAAACGTCCGGATCAATTCCAAGCTCGTAAAAATGTTCGCGCACGAGCTGCATGCAAAAGCTGTGCAGCGTGGAAATCAGCGCGGAATCCAGCAGCGCGAGTTGTTTCTGAAAATGTTCGCGGAGGTTGGAGGTAAGGTTCTCGCTCGAATTCGCCGACAGCTTCGATTGAAGCGCTTCGCGAATGCGTCCGCGCATTTCCACCGCGGCGGCTTCGGTGAATGTGACCAACAGAATTTTTTCCAGCGAACCGCCTTCCTCGAGCAGCGTCATGCAACGTTGCACCAGCGTGCTGGTTTTTCCCGTGCCCGCGCCGGCGACGACGAGGACATTTCCGCGTGCCGCAATGGCTTGTTGTTGAATCGGAGTGGGCGCGCTCATGAATCAATTCGCAGGATCGCGCAAAACGCGGAACGTTTGTGTCCACGGATCAAACCGGCAGACCGGTCGGTAATCGCAGAAATCGCACGCGGTTTTTCCCTGCAATCGGAACGGCTCGATGGCGATTTTTCCGGCGTAAATATCGCGGCCGTGCCGGCGCAGAAAATCTTCAATCTGCACGATCAGATTTTGAAACTGTTCCGCTGACAGCGCTTCATTCCCGCGCGCGGCGAACGTTCCGTCCTTCTTGATCGAGACACAAAATTGATCGCTCGAACCGTTGGTATCAAAGCGGGAAAGATAGCCACCGTCGAAGCGCCCGCGATGCTGCCCGCCTTTGCGCCGGATGATTTCGCGCGCTTCGCGTTCGTGTTCGCGGCTGGCGGCGGAACTGCCGCTGTTTTTCAAAGCCACATAAAACGCGCCGGCGGGAATCAATTCGCGCGCATTGAAATCGCCGTCCAGATTTTTGAATTGCCGCAGCGCTCCGAGATACGCGAGCAATTGCAGATCGAGTCCATGCGAGAGGCGAATGTTGTTCAACTTGCGCGCGCTGGATTTGTAATCGATCACCACCGCGAGCGTTTCGCCGGTTTCTTCAATGCGACACAGATCCACGCGATCAATGCGTCCGCGCAACAGCAGCGCATGGTGTTCATCAAGATCAATCCGCCACGCAGGCAAAGAACTGTCCGGCAGGCCGAAACCCAGTTCTACCGCGGCCGGATCAAATTGATAATGCGCCGTCCAGGCGATCAGCGTTTCTACCAGGCGTTCCAATCCTTCAATCAACATGCGCCCGACAAAACGCCGCGCCTGCGCGGCAACGAAAAGTCCTTCGCGAAACTCGGGCAGGAGTTCTTCACCAATCTGACGAATCCGCAATCGCGCTTCAGCGGGCGTGATGTCGCGCCAACGTTTGCCGTCAGCTTTCAGGCGCTGATGAAATTCCTTGAGCACGTCGTGTTGAAAACTGCCTTTCTCGCGCGGATCGATTTCGAATTCGATGCGTTCCTCCGCGCGCAAACCACGGCTGACAAAAAACCGGAACGGGCAGGCGGCGAAATCTTCCAATCCGCTGACGGAAGTTTTCAGATCGACGCCGTAAAGTTTCTCCACCAGTTCCGGCGAAAGCGTTTCGTCATCGGCAAGGCGCGCGAGTTCATCCGCTTTTTCCAGAGTGTCTTTGAGCGGCGCAATGCGGTTCAGTTCCGGGCGTTCTGACAATTCACGGTGTTTCAACAGTGGAACGATCAGTTCACTCCAATGCTCCGCGTTTTGCCAGGGAACGGAGCTTTCAAAATGTTCGACGCTTAGCGATGGGAAAAGTCGTTGCAGATCGTCGATGAACGCCGAGGGATTCAGCTCGCGTCCGGCGCTGTCGCGATGCGCGAAGGTCAACACGATTTCGCGCCGCGCGCGGGTGCAGGCGATGTAGCCGTAATAGCGTTCCAGCCCAATCTGATTCAGAAAATCGGGTCCGACCGGCGCATTGTGCAAGGCGAGCATTTCGCGATCGGAACGATTCAACAAAATCGGCGTGGCAGGCGGCGCGGGAAACACGCCTTCATTTACGCCGAGAACAAACGCCATTTGCAGATCGGGATTGCGCGAGCGGTCAATCGCGCCGACGAGCACCTGGTCCAGCGCGGGCGGAATCACGCCAACGCTGAGATTACTGAGACCCGCTTCAACAATCGGCAGCCATTCATTCAGGAACAACGCTTCGTGGGCGAACGCGAGTTCCAGGTTTTGAAGCCACGCGATCATTTGATCCCAAACCGTTTCATGCACGGCGGGATTGAGATGAGCGCTTTTTTTTCCGGCCAGCACGCTCCAGCGTTCGAGCTGTTGGTTCACTTTGAGATTCGACCACAGCTCCCGGATTGCAGCGGAAATCTGGCTGCCATTCAGACGACCACCGGAAACCGTGAGTGAATCGGCGAATTGAAGAAACGGTGCGGCCAGTTTTTCCCGCAATTTTTCCAGCGGTCGAACCGCGCTTTCGGTCCAGCCGGGAAGTTGAATCGGTTCGGTCCAGAAAGTCTGACCGCGCCAGCCGTGTTCGAGCGCTTCGTTTTCCAATCGATCAATCGCGTTTTCATCGGCGTGAACCAGACCGGTTTTCAGCGCGCCAAACCAGTCGTCATGCTCCCAGCCATGCGCGATCACGCGGAGCGCGTAGCGCGTCAGTTCAGCGAGCGGGTGATGCGTGACCGATTCGCGGCGGTCGAGAAAAAAGGGAATTTCATAGCGCTCGAACACGCGGCGGATGGAATCATGATAACCGTCGAGCGAACGCAACAAAACCGCGATATCGCGAAAACGTCCGCGGCCTTCGCGAACAAAGCGATGAATTTCACGCGCGGCGAATTCGACTTCGGTTTCAGGATTGACGCAGGAAACGACGCGAACGCTGGAATCTTCAATCGAATTGGTTTCTGACGCGGCGTGCGTAAATCCCAAATCGTAATTCGTAAATTCCCCCGGCTTTCCCCAATGCCGTTCCAGATGTTGCAGTGCGGGTGAAAGTTGAAAACGGGTTCGCGCGGAATCGCGGGGAAGGTTTTCAATTTTCACTATCGCATCCGGCAATGCGGAAAGTTCATCCCGACAGCGCTGGAATGTTTCCGTGACCGGCGCCCAGGAGGAATGCCAGGGCGGCTTTTGATTTGGCGAGCCCTCGAGACAAAAAGCCAGCGTGGCGCAATCAGAGCATCGAACGATCGCGACGAGAAGCTGGCGTTCCTGCGGTGTCATTTGCGCAAAGCCATCGAGCCATAATCCGGCGATGCGAAAAGCAGGCGCAGTGGCATTGGAGAAACGAAGTTCCTGCGCGGCGAGATCCAGCAGGCTGTCGGCGTCCTGAAGTTGATTCGTCTTCAGCCAATCGGCATACGCGCGGAGAATCAATGCCAGATCGCGGAGCTTGGCGTTGAGACGATGATTTTCAGTGATTTCGTCCGCGAGTGTTTCCAGGCGCGGCGGATTGAGATGATACTGTTGCAGTTCGCGCAGCACCTGGCTGAGCTGGCGGGCGAAACCGGGCAAACGCGCGCTGGAGCGAAAGAGTTTGAGTTCGCTGCGTTTTTGTTCCAGCAGCGCGCGCAACACCATCACGCGGCCTTCTTCGGCGAGAAGTTTTGGAACCGGAACGCCGAGTTGATCGAAAATGAATTCCGCGAGGCGTTCGAAGGAAAGAATGCGCAGACGTGTGTAGCCGGGCAAATCGCCGCCGGTGAGAAGCTGGCGTTCCAATTGAAACGTGGCCTGTTTCGGAGCGAGCAGAATCAGCGGCGCGCCTGCGGGATCGCGGTGCAATTCTTCCCGGATTTCGCTGAGGCAGCGGTGCGTTTTACCGCTGCCGGCCGGGCCGAGAAGAAAACAGATTTGCACGCTGCATTTTTTCCGCAAAGCGGCGAAGGAGCAAAGGAATTATTGAAAGAGTGGCACGGGCGTCTCGCCGGTGTGTTTCTCAGGCGCGATCTAAAATCACCAACGCACGGGCGAGGACGCGCGTGCCACTCACACTTCCACAATTTTTCCCGGCTCGGGCTGGACGACGTTGATTTTCGGATGGCGCGAGCGGATTTGATCTTCGAACCAGGCGCGCGATTCGGCATCGCCATGTCCGAGCAACACGGCGCGCGGATTCACCTGTCCGACAAAATCCAAAAGCTCTTCGCGATTGGCATGGGCGGTGAGGTCAAATTCCTTCATCTCGCATTTCTTGGTGATTTCGCCGCCGCTCGGGCTGAACAGAAACGTCTCGCCGGGTTTGGCGAGGCGCAATCTTCCGCCGGGCGTTTGCGGATCGGTATAGCCCACCAGGAAAATAGCCATGCGTTCATCGCCGATCATGCGCAACGCCAGATCGTGTGCGGCAGTTTTTTCGCTCATCATGCCGGCCGTGATTACGAACAAACGTCCGTTGGTGAGCCGCATGGATTCTGCCTGGCCTTTTTCAAGAACGATCAGGTTCAACGCCTCGTGCAGTTGCAAATCGGGAAGCTGGCGGTTCGTGCGGTGGGATTCGAGATCGTAGATTTCCGTGAACACGCGCCCGAGTCCGCCGATGTAAACCGGCTGCGGTTTCAGTTTGCCGGACTTCATCATGAGCGCGAGCAATGCCAGGATTTCCTGCGTTCGGCCAAGCGCAAACGTCGGCAGCAACACCGAACCTTTGCGCTGAAGCACCCTCTGGATCGATTCGCTCAAGCGTTCGATTTCTGCTTCGCGCGTGAAGCCGGGAGTCGGACTGCGATTGCCGCGCGTGGTTTCCATGATCAAAACGTCGGCCTGAACATTGTCGAACTGCGCGCGTTTCAGAATCGTTTGATCGTGGAAACAAACGTCGCCCGTGTAGAACACCGTTTCTTTTTTTCCACGCACGAGAATTCCCGCGGAACCGAGCGCGTGGCCGGCATCGAAAAATTCCAGGCTGGGAGAATTGATGCCGCCGCGCGTTTTTTTGAAAGCGGCCCAGTCAATTTCGCGATTGTATTTGAAACCTTGAAACAACGACGCGAACTCATCCACTTCGTCGTGCGTGTAAAGCGGATACTCGGGAATTCTCAGTTCGTCGCGCTGGCGCGTCATGACATTCACGGAATTGTGCAGCACGCGTTCAATCAGGAAATAACTCATCTCCGTCATCATCACGTGCGCGCGTGGAAAATGACGCAACGCAACCGGAAGAGAACCCACATGATCGTGATGGCAATGCGTGAGCGCAATGGCATCGACTTCCTTTTCCTTGATCAGATCATAAAGCGGCAGGCTCGCGCGGCCTTCGCGTTTCGGATGCGTTCCCGCGTCCATGAGAAGACCGTGGCCGTCGATTTCGAGGAACCAGCCGCTCGCGCCAATATCAGTATCAGGATTCAGGTTGGTGATGCGCATAAATCAAATCAATCCAAAGTCGAAGAGCGTCCTCCGCCGGAAAAATTCCGACGCTCTTTTCATTACGCCGACGAAATTTATTTTCGAGTCGCCGCCGGTGCCGGTTTTCGGGGCGCGGGGCCGGACGATGATCTCGGCGCCGGTTTCGCCGGAGTGGCGGGCCGCGTCGAACTCGGCGATTTGGAAACATTGCTGCCCGACGCACCGGTCATCTGCTTTTGCGTGGCCGCGAGCATCAGCATATCGGTGCTCGTGTATTGGGTGTAACCGGCGGGCGGATTGAACTGAGCGGCTGGCGGACGCGTCATCTGGATTTGTGAGAAGCGCAGGAACGTAATGCCTTCTTTCGCCTGAACGCCAATCAACACAGGGAAATCCTTGAGATCGGAAGCGTTCCAGGTCGTGGCTTCCAAAAGCGTTTCGCCCCGGGAATTTTTCACCAGCACTTTGTTTTTCGTGCAGGGATGTTTATCAATCGTTTCCTTGCCGAGCGGCGTGCGCAGAACCTGCACGTTTTTCTGGGCAGCTTCAGCTTCTTCTTTGGACATCTCCATCGGGACATAACTGCGCGCGCCGGTGAACACGACGTAAATGAGCCGTTGATCGACGCGGATAATACTGGTGACGCGTTCCATGCCGATTTTTTTCAAAGCACTGATCAAGGCGGGTTGAACCGATTTGCCGTGCATCTGGCTCATGTCGAATTCCATCCGGACTTTGCCGTCGAGCAGGCCGAAAGTCATGGGCGACTGGAGAACTTCCTGGCGATTGGTATCGAGCACCTGGACTACCGCGCGGGCACTGAAGCCCGTGACGTTGCCAAAAAGTTTGCCCAGGCCCGCGCCGATTCCTACAGAAGAATCGAAAAGTTGGGCCCGGACGGAAGATCCGAGGAACAGCAGCAGGGTAACCAGGATTGAGGCTCGCAAGGCGGCAAAAGGCTTCATGTCAATGGCGGAAGGAAAATAGGCCGTGACGGAAATTAGGCGAGAGAAAAGTTTGCGGCATGAATGAGGAGCATGCTACGAAATCGCCGAGCTTATTCTTGGGCATGATCGGATGAGCCAGCACTCACATATTCCATTTTGTCGGGCTGAGTTTCTTCAGGACGTATCTATCGAACTCGGTCGGAGATTCGCCCGTGTACATCCATTTCGTTCCTTTGATGTGAACGTTGATATTTGCGAGCACGAGGGTGAAAGGTTGGAGAGGCTCAGTTGTTGGGCCAGCACCCATAATGGCACCTGGGCAAATCTCACCGTTTGGCAAAATGGTGTGGTATGGGTTTGCATCGGGCTGTCCGCCGCGGGGAATAGTGCGGAATATTCCCTCGGCTTTTACCCGGAATGTCAGGGGTTCACCTCGGAACGTTTTGCTGAGGCTTTCCGCGACACAGTTTCGGTTTCAACTCGTCTCTGCTACGCGGAATCGCCCCTGCCGATCCTCCGAAAGATTTGGAATCATCATGCCGAGGTGCAGACGCGCGGCGAGCTTTAGAAATCCTGAAGACCGTTCCCAATAACGAATTGAAACTTGGAACTTCGCGTTCGGTTCCTCCCTTGTGGCCACTTCGTGCCACATGACAATTCGCCACTTTGTTCTTCAATGGTAAGTTCGAATGCTGTGGAGTTGGCGATAGCTGCTCCCGACCGGCCCGCGAACATCTATCGAATGATTATCTTGAAAAGTCTGCCTCTTCTTCGCTGTTTCACCGCTGTGCTGCTCGCTTTCGGTGTTCTTCATACTCAAACCGCTTCCGCCGGACTGATCGATTCCTGGCGCGCGGAGGATTTGGAATCTGCCTTCACGAACGGCCAGCGCGTGGATCATTGGACCAGCCAATTAGGTCGCGATTTATCCACGGACACGAGTGACCTGCGCCCGACGCTGATCCGAAATGCCACACCCGCGGGTACGTCCGCAGTGCGATTCAATCAAAATCGTCTGAAAATGGCTTCCAGTCCGGTCGGCGGTTTGTCGAGCTTCTCCTTCGCAATCGTTTTTCGCGCCGATGCGGTCGGCGATTCAGGAGGCCAATGGTATAACAACTCCGGAATCGTCGATGCCGAGCAACCGGGCGTCACGGCGGACTGGGGGCTCGCGATCGATTCGAACGGGCGCCTCGGCTGGGGCATTGGCAATCCGGATCAGACGCTTTACTCCAACACAGGTTCGCTCGTGGACGGCCAATATCACGCGGCGGTTTTCACGTGGGGCGGCGGAAGCAAAAGCATTTATCTGGACAACGGCTGGAGCGGTTCCGTTTCCGGCGTGACCACCGGAACGCGCAACAACGCGGGCCTTGCTTTCGGTCGATTGCTCACGGATGTAAATTCATTTTTCGTCGGGGACATCGTTGAAGTTCGCTTCTACGACACCGCGCTGGATGAAGCGGAAGCGACAAATGTAATTCAGGACTTACGCGAAACGTATCTCACCGCGGGGCCGGCGATTACTTCGTTCACCGCGAACACGAATGAAATTTTTATTGATACGCCGCTCACGCTGAGCTGGAAC
The DNA here is from genome assembly GCA_035765675.1 of Verrucomicrobiia bacterium. GTDB lineage: Bacteria > Verrucomicrobiota > Verrucomicrobiia > Limisphaerales > DASXHY01 > DASXHY01. Next base: position 5,308 of record DASTXC010000157.1, on the reverse strand, counting down.
GTCACCAACGCTCTCTCAGTGAAAATTCTGCCCGCGCCTGGAGACGTCGCCGCATCCGGAACGACGCAGGTATTTCCGCGAACGAACACGACCTACACTTTGATCGCCACGAATCTGCTGGGCGTTCGCAGTCGGGAATTGTTTATCGCCGTGGATCAGGGAATTCCGGTTGCGAGCAATCAAGCCGTCAGCACTTTGAGAAGCCAGCCCGTGGCCGTAACGCTCACGGGGTTTGATCCGCAGGGCAGCAATCTCACCTACAGCGTCGTTGCGAATCCGGCGCATGGCGATTTGAGCGGCAGCGGCGCGATTCGGACTTATACGCCGGACGCGAGTTTTATCGGAAATGATCAATTCACCTTCCGCGCCTACGACGGTGAATTCGATTCTCCGCCGGCGACGGTTTCCATTCAGGTCAATGACGGACCGGTCGCGCCTTCGACGGTCACGATCAGCACCACCAACATCAATGTGGGAACGGTTCCCGGATCGTTCATTGCCACGCTGGGCGCGATTGATTTCAACCTTCAGGACGCGCACACCTTCAGCCTTGTGAATGGATACGAAGACAACGCGCGGTTCACGATTTCTGGAAACCAATTGCGCGCTGGCGACACATTCGTTGGAAACCTCGGCGCGACGTTCGCAATCCGCGTGCGGGCGACGGACAGCGCGGGCTTGTGGCGGGAAGAAAACTTCGTGCTGACCGTTGCTGCGTATTCTCAATCGGTCGTGATCAATGAAGTGCATTACAATCCGTCCGAAAACACGGTGCTGGAGGAATTCGTGGAACTGCACAATCCCACTGCGGTGCCGGTGGACATTTCAGGTTGGGAAATTTCCGGCGCAGTGGATTTCACTTTTGGCAATGTGGTGATTCCGCCCGGCGGTTTCGTAATCGCGGCGCAGGATCCGGCAACGATCCAATCGCGCTATGGCAAAACCGCTTTCGGCCCGTGGTCGGGCGGGCTTTCCAGCGATGGTGAGGAAATAGAACTGAAAAATGCGAATGGCGACACGGTGGATACCGTGGATTACCGCGCGGAATTTCCCTGGCCGATTGCTGCGGATGGCGAAGGCGCATCGATGGCGTTGGTGAATCCTTCACTCGACAATGATCTGGGCAGCTCGTGGCGTTCTGAATTTCCACCGACACCCGGCGCAACCAATGCCGCGTTCAGTCTGAATGCCGCGCCGAATATTCGTCAGGTTCAGCATTTTCCCCAAACGCCGAAGTCGTCCGATCCGATTCGCATCACCGCGAAAGTGACCGATCCCGAAGGTGTTGGTTCGGTGCAATTGCAATATCAACTGGTCTCGCCGGGAAATTACATTCCCGCTGTCCTGCCGGTGCAGGTCTCGCAATTGATTGCAAACCCGGCATTGGAACCCACACCGAACCCGGCCTACACCAACGCCGCAAATTGGACCACATTGGCGATGTCCGACAACGGCGCGAACGGTGACGCAACCGCGAACGACGGTGTTTACACAACGGTTTTGCCGGCGCAGGGCAATCGCGTGCTGGTGCGATATCGGATCGTGATTACGGATGCGCTGGGCGCCACGCGGCGCGCGCCGTTTGAAGATGATCCTTCGCTGAACTTTGCGTGCTTTGTTTACGACGGCGTTCCGGATTACCAGGGGACCAGCGCCGCAGCATTGGAGTCCTTGCCGATTTACACCCTGATTGCGCGGACCGAAGACGTGACCGCCTGCACGGCTTACAGTTCGTTCGATCAACTTCCGCAATTCGCCGGCGGGAACCTCGCCCACATGTCGCGATTCGCCTTCAACTGGCCCGGCACGCTGGTTTACGACGGAGAGGTTTACGACAATATCCGCTATCGATTGCGCGGTGCGAACGGGCGTTATCAGCCGGGCAAACGCAGTTGGCGTTTCAAAATGAACGACGGTCGCGCGTTCCAGGCACGGGATCAGTTTGGCAATAAATTCTCGCGCAAGTGGACGCATATCACGGCAGGCAAAGGTTCGAACAACCGTTTCGCGCTCACGTTTTCGCTGAACGAATCAGTCAATTATTTCCTGTGGAACAAAGTCGGTGTCCCGGCGCCGAACACGGTGTTCTTCCATTATCGTGTCGTCACGACGCCAACTGAAGCACCGAGCCAGTACACGGGAGATTTCTGGGGATTGAACTGGGCTCAGGAGGATTACGACGCGGATTTCCTCGACACGCACAACCTGGAAAAGGGAAATCTGTACAAGCTGATTAATGCTTCGTTCAGCTACAATCTCGCGCAGGACATGGTCGGACAACGACGTTATCAGGCACCGTTCGCGGTCAGTGATGGAACCGATGGCGCGACAATTCAATATGGCCTGCTCACTTCTCAAACGACGGAATGGATTCGTGCCCATGTGAACGTGAATGAATGGTTCCGCTATCACGCGGTCTGCGAAGCGATTCGGCATTATGATTTCTGGCCGGATGCGAACAAAAACGCGGCGTGGTATTTCGCGCCCCCTTACAACAGCAGCAATGATTATTTCGGCCAGTTCTGGTTTTTGCCGTGGGACACGGATTGCACCTGGGGTTCAACGTGGAACGACGGCCGGGATTTGGTTTACAACGGTATTTTCCAGGAGGGCAGTCATCCCGAACTCACGGTGGAATACAAGAACACCGTTCGCGAACTGCGCGATCTGTTGTTCCAGCCGGATCAGATCAATCCTGTAATCGACGCGTACGCCGCGCGCATCCGCGCGTTTGTGCCGGCGGATCTGGCACGTTGGTCCAATCCGCCCGGAAACGTCGGCAGCTATGCGCGGCTGACGAGTGCCGGCGGATTTGTTTCGCCGGGGTTGAGCGACGGCGTCGATGGCGTGGCGCAGGACATGAAAAATTTCATGTTCGTTGGCGGCAGTCATCAATGGTGGGTGGATCGCCAAAGCGTCTCCACCGGCGGCTGGATCAAGCGGTTGGATCAGGTGCAAACGGATACATCGATTCCGGATCAACCCACGATTTATTACACCGGCCAACCCGGTTATCCGATGAATTCACTCACGTTCGAATGCCTGCCGTTCGATGATCCGCAAGGTTCCGGCACGTTCGCTGGAATGCAATGGCGGCTGGCTGAAGTCCAGGATACGAATCAACCCGCAGCCGATGCGCGCGTGGTGCCGCCCCTCGAATGGGACGCCATCTGGGAATCGGGCACGCTGACACAATGGAACAATCGCATCACGATTCCGCCGCAATACGTGCAGGCGGGACATCTTTATCGTGCGCGCGTTCGGCATCTCGACAACACCGGCCGCTGGAGTCATTGGTCGGAGCCGGTCGAATTCAGCGCGGCCGCCGCTGATACGATTTCAGTTTTGCGACAGAATCTGCGCTTCTCGGAAATCATGTATCATCCCGTCGAAGCGAATGGTTTCTCGGATGACGATCTGGAATTTCTGGAATTGCAGAACATTGGCGAAACCAATCTCGATTTGAGCGGTCTGACATTCACCGCGGGAATCACGTTCACATTTCCGAACAACACCACACTCGCCGCGGGAAGCTTTTTCCTGCTGGCGCGAAATGCCACGGCGATCACAGCGGTTTACCCGGGTGTGATTGTGAACGACATTTACAGCGGCAAACTCGACAACGCGGGCGAAACGCTTCGCCTGAGCACGCCGTCCGGCGATACGGTTCTGGAAGTCACGTATGAAGATTCCGAGCCGTGGCCAGTGACCGCTGACGGCATGGGCTGGTCGCTCGTGCTGGACGATGCGGTTGCAGGAACGTATCGCGTGAGCAGCGAAATCGGCGGTTCGCCCGGCAGCGCGGATCCGGCGAACACCATTCCGCCCATTGTCATCAATGAACTGCTGACGCACACCGATCCGCCGTTGATCGACACGATTGAACTGTTCAATCCGACCGACGCGGCCGTGAATCTCAGCGGCTGGTTCCTGAGCGACAAAGCGGATGTGCCCAAGAAATTCCGCATTCCGAACGGCACGATTATCGCGCCGCAGGGCTACGTCACTTTCAACCAATCGCAATATGACAATGCCGGTCTCGATTTCAATCTGAACAGTCTCGGCGACGAGGCGTTTCTGTTCTCCGGCGACGCGAATGGAAATCTCACCGGCTACGTTCACGCCGCTCCATTTGGCGCGTCTAAAAACGGCGTCAGTTTCGGACGCTATGTAAACAGCCAGGGCATTGAAGATTTTGTGGCGATGTCTTCGCGGACGCTGGGCGCGAGCAATTCCGCGCCGCTGGTCGGACCGGTCGTGATAACTGAAATCATGTTTCAACCGAAGCCGATTGGAACGAATGAAAACTACGACGGCGAATTCATCGAACTGCAAAACGTCACGGACGCGACGGTTTCGCTTTTTGATCCGCTCTTTCCGACCAACACGTGGCATCTGGATAATGGCGTGAACTTTGCCTTCCCGACGAATATCACGCTCGCCGCCGGTGCGCGATTGCTGGTTGTTCCGTTCGATCCAAACAACATCAGCGCGTCGAATACGTTCCGCGCGCTTTACAACATGCAAACCAATGTGCCGATGTTTGGGCCGTGGACCGGACGCCTGAGCAACGACGGCGAATCGGTGGAACTGAAATTCCCGGACGATCCGGAGGATGACGGTTTCGTGCCTTACATCATGGTGGAAAAAATCAGTTATCAACCCAACGCGCCGTGGCCGGTTTCGGCGGCGGGAAATGGATTGTCGCTGCAACGCGCCGCGCTGCTGGAATTCGGCAATGAACCGCAAAACTGGCTTGCCGCTTTGCCCACGCCGGGAACGCTCGCCCCGCAGCAGGTTGATTTCGATTCGGACGGCGACGGCTTGCCGGATCAATGGGAATTGGATTTTGGTTTCGATCCGTTTGTCGCGAACACGCCGGGCGAAGATTCCGATCACGACGGTTCGAGTGATTATGCGGAATGGCGCGCAGGCACCGATCCGCGCGATGCGAACAGTGCGCTGAAACTTCAGGCGAATTTATCGGGAAACAATTCGGTGGAGTTGCAGTTCACGGCGATTGCGAATCGGGCATATCGGGTTCAATTCACGGAATCGCTCGCGGATCTGATTTGGCTCACGGCCATGGAAATTTCGCCCGCGCCGACGAACCGGATTGTGACGCTCGATCAGCCCGCAGAGAATTCGCGGTTCTATCGAATCGTGATTCCGTAAGGGCTAAAACCCTCACCCCGGCCCTCTCCCATCCGATGGGAGAGGGGGAACTGCTCGACGCGTCTGGTTGGCAACGTTCGAATGTTCGAGAATGTTGATCAGCACTCCCTCTCCCATCGGATGGGAGAGGGCC
>DASTXC010000156.1:0-33982 GCA_035765675.1 Verrucomicrobiia bacterium | reverse complement strand
AGCGCATTGAGAACAATCGACCGTCCGAATGCCAGGCCGCCGGAATATTTCTGTGACGCGCCGACGATCAATCGCAGTTCTTCTTCCGAATGCACCAGTTCCGATTCCGTCACCGGCTCGATTCCAAATCGCCGCAGCAGCCAGTTGGCGGTGTGATTCAGCAGCCAGATCATCGGAAATGAAATCCGATAAAAGAGGTTCAGCGGAATCGCAATCCAGAGCGACGTGGGCAAAGATTTGCGGATCGCCAGTGATTTCGGCGCGAGTTCGCCGGCGACGATATGCAGGAACGTGATGATCGAAAAACCAAACACGACAGCAATCGTATGCTGCGCGTCTGCGGACTGGATGTGGAACAGCTTGATCACCGGTTCGAGCAAAACAATGAACACCGGTTCGCCAATCCAGCCCAGGCCGAGACTCGCCAGCGTAATTCCCAACTGCGTCGAACTCAGCGCTTCGTCCAGATTATGCAGAATTTTCCGCGCGACCTTGGCGCGGCGATTGCCTTTAACAACCAGCGATTCCAGTTGCGTGTCGCGCACCTTCACCAGCGCGAATTCAGCCGCGACGAAAAATCCGTTCAGCAGCACGAGAAAGAGTACCGCCAGGATTTTCCAACTGATTGAAATGACCTCGTTCCAGTCCATTACAGGTTCACCTCGCCGAAGACCGCTTTCAAAATGTCCTCCAGCGTCACGATTCCGATTTCACGGCGATCCCGCGACAACACGATTCCCATGCGCTGGCCGCTCCGCTGCATCCGGCGCAACGCGGTTTCGAGTCGCAAATCCTCATCGAGATAAATGGCGGGGCGAACGAATTGCGCCAGCGGTTTGGAAACGTCCAGATCAGGTTGGAACAACAATCCGTTCAAGCTCACCAGTCCGCCGATGCGTCGGCGGCCATCACGCTGTTCCCAGACCGGCACGCGCGTGAAATGATGTTTCCGGCATTCTTCCAGAACGCGGCTCACCGGCCATTCGGCTTCCGCGCCGATCACCCGCGCAATTGGCCGCATGATCTGTCGCACCGTGGCGCTGGGCAGATCGAGCACGCGATTGATCATCGTGCGTTCCTCGCTGCTGAACGCCTGCGCGGATTCCTGCATGATGAACCGCAACTCCTCGCGATTACCAAAAAGGTGACGCGTGAAACCTTTACCACCGGTCCAGTGCAACAGCGCCGACGAAACGCCTTCCACCAGCCACACCAACGGACGCAACAGAAGATGAATGAATCGGAACGGCCGCGCCAGCATCAGGCAAAGCCGGTTCGGGTACGCGCGAAACAGCATCTTCGGCAGCAGATCGAACAGCGTGTAAAACAAAAACACGACCACCGAAAATGCCGCCACAAACCAAAGTCGATTTTCCGGCAGCGCTTCATGCAACAGATAAATCGCCCAGCCGAAGATGAAAAAATTCGCCGCTGTATTGCCGACCACAATCGTCCACAGAAAGTTCTCCGGATTTTCCAGATAATGATGCAGCAGTTTGGCTGAAGCCCGACCCGCCCGCATTTGCTGGCGAATGCGAATCCGGCTCAGCGCAAACACGCCGGCTTCCATTCCAGAAAGGAGAAATGACAATCCCAGACACGCGACCAGCAGCAGCCAGATCAGAGCGTCATTGTTCACCGCACCACCTCCACCAGCAGTTCGCGCACGCGGCGTTCGTCGGTGATCTGCGCCGTCAGTTTCAATCCACGGAACGCCGCACATTCACCGGGACTCGGCACGATCTGCAACAGCATCGCCAGCAATCCGCCCATGGTTTCCACTTCCGCGACATCCCCGAGCGCCGGATATTCTCGTCGAAAATCATCCAATCGCATCGTGCCGTTCACGCGCCAGCGGCCCGGCCCGAGTTTCTCCATCACGAATCGCTCGGCTTCCATTTCGGCGCGGATTTTTCCGACCATTTCTTCGAGGATGTCTTCTGTGGTGACGAGTCCCGCCGTGCCGCCAAATTCATCCAGCACCACCGCCATGCCCCGCTGCTGGCGTTGCAGACTCTTGAGCAATTGCAGCAGATTCATCGATTCCGGAACGAACGAAGGAAATTCAATCGCATCCGCAAGATCGACATTGGGATCAAGCAACAGCGCGCGGGTGTTCAGAATGCCCACGATGGTGTCCGGCGTTTCATCATAAATCGGCAAACGGCGATGCCGATATTTCCGCGCCGCTGCGATCATCTCCTCAATCGAAAGCTCATCAGAAATGCACGAAATCTGCGAGCGCGGCTTCATCACTTCACGCGCCGTGCGACGGTCGAGCGAAATGATCTGCACGATGATTTCCTTTTCCGTCTGCGCCAGTGAGCCGTGTTGATAAGCCAGTTCCAGCAGTTCGCGATATTCCTCATCATTCAACGCGGCTGGCGCTTTGCCCGTTTCGGAAACCGCGGGCGACAGAATCGCCGTGTTGAGTTTCTGCGCGGCCTGCCGAACGAACCACGCAATTTTTTCGAGGAACAACAAGGGCCGCGCGACCCGCAACGCCCAGACTTCTGGATGTCGCACCGCCAGCGTTTTCGGCAGCACTTCGCAACCAAACAACGCCAGCGCGAACAATGCGATGATGGTAATTGAAATCGGCCAATAACCGCCGAGCGCCATCCAGAACGCCGGCGCGAGCATCGCTGCCGTGGCGAAAGTGTTTCCGAGAACCATCGTTGCCAGCAGATCCTGCGGTTCAGCCAGCAGCCGGGCCACGATTCCGCCGACACGCTTTTCCCGCTCCTCCAATTGCCGAACCTGCCAGCGGCTCAGTGAAAACAGCGCCGTTTCCGCGAGCGCAAAGAAGAAACTGGCGCCCGCAAAAACGAAAACAAAAACCATTGCAATGATTGGCGCTGACTGCACGCGGTCAGGATGGCGAATTCATATCGTGAACGCAAAAGGCAAAATCCCGAGGTAGCGCACTTACAGACGCGCGTGGGTTTACCCTCACCCCGACCCTCTCCCATCCGATGGGAGAGGGGGAACGCTCGACGCGTGTTTTGAAATCTCGGTGCGCTGGAATTCCATACGCGCTAATCGGTTTCCCTCTCCCATCGGATGGCAGAGGGCGGGGGAGGGTTCAATTAGCTCCTACTTTGGTCCGCGCTGCTATCTCATAATCGGGAGCGTGAATGCTTTCCGTTCAATCGCACAGTGCTGTGCCGCATGGTGCGGTTGCGATTCGACCGCGCTTTCTTCTCCTTCCGAAGCGCGGCGGAAAGCTTTTGTTCCAGCGTCAGCCGCCGTTGCAAAAGTCGCAGCACGTCCGCCTCTTCGCGTTTTAATTCACGATCCGCGGATAATTTTTTCGCGCGTTGTTTCAAAGTTTCCCCGAGCGTTCCGTCGAGATACGAATCCAGAATGTGCGGATGCACGTAACATTTTTTACAAACCGCCGGCGTGTTTCCCAGGCGTTTGGAAACGGATTCAATCGCCGCCACCACATTTTTCTTCGCCTGCGCTTTTGTGTCCGATTCTGCAAATCCACGCAACGCCATCGCCGCCAGCACGGTTCCCGCCCAGGTGCGAAAATCCTTGGCCGTGAAATCGTGCCCGCTGATTTCACGCAGATATGCGTTCACGTCGTCTGACCGCACATCGCGCTGCTCGCCGTTCTCATCGATGAACTGCAGCAAATCCTGCCCGGGCAAATCCTGGCAACGCTTCACAATCTTCGCCAGCCGACGATCCTGAATTCCCACGTCATGCCACTTGCCGGACTTTCCGCGAAAATGAAACTGCAGTTTCGATCCGTTCACATCGACGTGCTGATCCTGCATCGTGGTCAGGCCAAAGGAATCGTTGGCGCGCGCATATTCATCATTTCCCACGCGAATCAAACTGACCTCCAACAGGCGCACGACCGCGGCCAGCACTTTCTCGCGCGACAATCCAGGACGGGCTAAATCTTTCTCCACGCGTTCGCGAATCTTCGGCAGCGATTGCGCGAAAGCAATGATCCGCGCGTATTTGGTTTCATCCCGAATCTCCCGCCAACGCGGATGATAACGAAACTGCTTTCGCTTCCGATCATCGCGGCCCGTCGCTTGCAGATGGCCATTGGGATCCGGACAAATCCAGACCTCGGTCCACGCGGGCGGAATCACCAGCGACCGAATCCGTCGCAGCGTCGCCTCATCGCGGATGAGTTTCCCGGAGGAATCGCGATATCGAAATGCTTTGCCGGCCCGTTCGCGCGTGATGCCGGGCACTTGATCGGAAACATATTTCAGCCCGACCACCTTCGCGGATTTGACCGGATCTTTCAGCGACTCCGCCGCTTCAATCATCGCGGCATTCATACGTTCACCGCCGCCGGTTCCAGATCGCGCGATGCGCACGGAGCCAGCGACACCGCGATGGACAGCGCCTGACGGAGGCTCGTGACAATGTCGTCGGCGGGAATCTGCGGTTCGCGCTTTTTCATATCGCTGGCGTCCCCCTGGCTGAGCACCGCGACAATGATTTTGATTCCAGGAAACTGCGCACGCAGGCGTTTGGTGAGGTAACGGGCGTGAAGATAACCGAATGGTGGAACGGCCGAAATGCAGACCAGCCGAATCTCGCGATGCGCGACTTCTTCCAATCGCTCCGACGCCAGCGACGCCGAAATGGATTTCGCCGGAATCCCGGTTGCGTTCAACAATTGCGCCAGCATCAGCGCGCCGATTTCATCCGCTTCATCACGCGCCGGCATGCAGAGAACGCATGAACCGGGATCCGTCACAGGCACAACGGATCGGGTTTGCGCGCTCGAACCCTGCGATTGCGATGGCGATTGTGTTGCCAGCAGTTCCGCCGCGCGTTCGCCGAATTCCTCAACCAGGAAGCGCGCGTTCTCAACCACAAATTTCTGACGTTCTTCGTCCAGCCGTCCGCGATGCCGCTCTTCCTCGGCCAGCGTCAATGCCGGAATAATCACGCCATCGTAAAGCTCGGCCAGCGATTTGCGTTCTTTAAGAAAGTCCTGCGCGATCTCGGTTGCTTCCTCGATGTCCATCGCGAGCAGCCTTTGATAGAAGCGTTTGTCCGCGCTCAACACCGGCTGATCGCCCAGCAGCACGCTCATGAATTCCAGTGAAGGAACGTAGCGCCCGATCACCACGAGGCAAACCGTCAACGGGGTCGCCAGCAACAATCCAATTGGTCCCCAAAGCCACGTCCAGAAAATCGCCGCAATCAGAATTCCCAACGGCGAAATGCCGGTCGAACTGCCATACAACAACGGTTCGACAAAATTCAGCACCAGCAGATCGATGCCGAAATAGAGTCCGAAAATTCCCACCGGTTCCCACCAGCCTGGGCCCGTGGCCAGCGCCACACCCGCGGGCATTGCTGCGGCCAGCCAGATTCCAAGATACGGAATATAACGAAACAGCGCGGCGAAAACGCCCCAGAGAACGGGATTGGGAACGCCGATGAAAAAAAGTCCCACTCCGGCAAGCACGCCGAAGCCCGCATTTAAAGCCAGTTGCGCGAGCAGATACCGGCTGACGCGTTGCGCGGCTTCGTCCAACGCTTTGGTAGTGAGATTGATCTGGCTCGCGCCGATCAACCGGATGAAACGATCCCGCAAATCCTCGCGTTGAAGCAAAATGAATATGACGAACACCACCACGATGCCCGCGGTGAAAAAGACGTTAATGACGGAACCGAGAATCTGCCGCACCGCATCCAGGGGCGAAAAGGCGTTGCGACGAATTTCCACCGGCACCGGCTTTTCTTCGCCCGGAGTATTTTTCGCCGGAACAGTGGGCGTGAGATCCTCGCTGAACTCGTGAACGGTGCGCGCAATTTTATTGATCGTGCCGCTGCTGGAATCGCGCACCGAATGAATTTTTTTCTGAATGTTCTCCTGATATTTCGGAAGGTTATGCGCCAGATCGTTGAGCTGACTGGACATCAGCACCGCGCAGATTCCCATCGCGACGAACGCCAGACACACCACGAGCAGAACACTGGGAACCCGCCCCACGCGCCAATGCCGCAATCGAATCACCAAAGGCGCGAGCAAAAACGAAACGAGGATCGCGAGCGCAAATGGAATGAAAATGACGCGCGCAAAATACAGAACCGCCACAGTCACCACGACTGCGAGCAGCGTGGAATTTTTCGGACTCAGGTTTCGCTGATCGGCTGCCACAATAGGTTTCAAAGGGTTTGCGGCTTTGTGCGCTCGAATACGTTAAGGCATTCCTCACGGCTTTTCAGGTAGTGAAGACCCTACGAGGAATGGAGCTAAATGAGTTCAATCGAACGCTTTCGGTGTCTTGGCGCAATTTTCATATCGATTTGCAGAATCTCGAAATGCGTCGCGGCGTCGTTCTGATACGGTGAACGTCATTCCACAAACGCTGATCATGAAATTTCAAAGCCTGTTTTCCCACCACACGAATACTTGGATCGCATTGTCCGGTCTGTTGGCCTTCAGCCACGTCGTCCCGCTTCACGCAGATACGAACCTGTTTGTCGCGTCCGATGGCAGCGCGCCGTTCAAAACGGTTCAAGCCGCGATCATGGCTGTTCCAATGGGCACGCCGGACAATCAGGTTTTCATTCACATCAAGCCCGGCACCTACAAGGAATTGATTTACGTTCAGCGCGAGAAACGTTTCTTCCATCTCATTGGCGAAGATCCGAAAACCACCCTCCTCACGTTTGACCTGAATGCAAATCTGAAGGGACTGGACGACAAACCTATTGGCACATTTCGCACGCCGTCCACAGTGATCGACGCGGAAGATTTCACGGCGGAAAACATCACGTTCGAAAATTCGGCGGGCCCGATCGGACAGGCATTGGCCATTCGCGTGGATGCCGATCGCGTTGTGTTTCGCAACTGTCGTTTTCTCGGCTGGCAGGACACGATCTTCATCAATCGCGGCCGGCAGTATTTTGAAAACTGTTACATTCAGGGCCACGTCGATTTTATTTTTGGCGGCGCCACGACGTTCTTTGAAGATTGTCATATCCATTGCCTTCGAAACGGCTACATCACGGCGGCTTCAACACCCGACACGCAGGAGTTTGGCTACGTATTTTCGCACTGCAAAATCACCGGCGAACCCGGTGTGAAAACATTTCTGGGACGGCCTTGGCGCATCTATGCCGCGACCGCATTCCTGAACACGGAAATGTCTGACGTCGTGCGGCCGGAAGGCTGGAACAACTGGAGAAAGAAGGAAGCGGAGAAAACAGTGCGTTACGCGGAATTCAACAACACCGGCCCGGGCGCGACTCCTGATTCGCGTCTGCCATGGATCAAGCAATTGTCCAAACGCCAGGCAAAAAAGTTTTCAGTGAAGCAAGTTCTGCGCGGCAACGATGACTGGAATCCTTTGGCGGTTCGCCGCAACGCTTCGACCAGCAAAGAATCGAAGTGATGAAAAGTCGTGACGAGATGACTTCAGTGCGGTCAGATTCCTCATGCGCCTGATTCGCACCGAAGAGCTTTCAACTCCCGCTCAAAGACTCACGATTCCAACCGACTCCGCCACGACTGAAAGCGCGCCGGAAATTCTGGAGAAGCTGATACAGGACGCTGAACGCGCCGGCGCCAGCGACATTCATCTGCAACAACGCGGCAAGCGCACTGAAATTCAGTTTCGCCTTGATGGAGTCATGGTGCCCGTGGCTGAACTTTCCGGTGAAACCGCCGAACGCGTGTTCGGCCGGATCAAATATCTCGCGCGGCTCAAAACGTATCAGGATTCAATGCCGCAGGACGGCCGCATTGATCGCGCGGATTTGAAAAGCCGGAACGATGTTCGCGTCGCCACTTATCCCACCGTGAGCGGCGAGAAAATTGTGCTGCGATTGTTCCAATCGGACGCCGTCAAAACATTGGAACAACTGGAATTTCCCGTCGAACTCCAAACTGAACTGAAGGAATTTTTGCGCCGTCCCGCCGGGTTGTTGCTGCTCACGGGGCCCGCCGGAAGCGGCAAAACGACGACCATCTACGCGTGCCTTCAACATCTCGCCGCCACCGGCGGACGCCACGTGATCACCATTGAAGATCCCGCCGAGCAGCTCATTCCCGGCATCATGCAGACTGAGATTCACGAAGCGCGCGGATTGGATTTTGCGAAAGCCGCGCGGCATCTGTTGCGACAGGATCCGCAAGTGCTCGTGATCGGTGAAATTCGCGACGATGAAACCGCGAACATCGCGGTGCGCGCCGCGTTGACCGGCCATCTCGTGATTTCCACCCTGCACGCGGGATCGTGTCGCGGCGTGCTCGAACGTCTGATGACGCTGTGCCCGGACGCTTCCGCAGTGGCGGCTTCTGTGGAACTGATCCTGAATCAGCGCCTCGTTCGCCGCGTTTGTAAAAGCTGCTCTGGAAGCGGTTGTGCGAATTGCCTGCAAACCGGATTCCATGGACGCCTTCCTCTTTTGGAACTGCTGCGAATCAACGGATCGTTACGGAAAAAAATTTCGCAGCGAACTCTGGATGAAATTTCCGCGCAACCTTCACTCGCTGAAAATGCGCGTTCGCTGATCGCGTCCGGATTGACCCACGAAAACGAAATCCGCCGCGTGCTCGGATGACTGAAATTCCGCTCTGGAATATCTCGCCCACGATTCGCGTGACGAAATCTCTCCAGCCTGATCGAACTGATTGACGGCGTTTGATTGCAAATATGAACTACGACGAATTTGCCTTTTTCAATCAACAGCTCGCCGCGATGCTTCGCGATGGCATTCCGCTCGAAGGCGCGTTGCGCCGGCTGGTTGCGGAAATGCGGAACAGCGAACTTCGCGCCGAGATGAATCGATTGGCCGAAGATCTCTCGCAAGGCACGCCGATCACTGAAGCGCTGAACGCCCGCGCACTTCCAGAGTTCTACAAACAGTTGGTCATCATTGGTGTTCGCAGCGACAATTTGTCAGGAACACTGACAACGCTGGCCGACTACTATCACCGTCAAAACAATCTCTGGACGCGGTTGAAAGGATTGATGGTTTATCCGCTGATCGTGTTGTTCGCTGTCTTTCTCATCTCCGGATTGTTTGTGTTTCTGCGGGGCACAGTCGGCAGCGCTTCGGATCTGGTCATTCACGGACTGGGCGAAGGCCGGCCGCTTCCGACAATGACTCGAGCGACGCTGCCGTTGCTGAATCATCTTTGGATTTTTCCGTTGTTCTTCGGCCTTCTGTTTCTCGCGGTGCTTACGGCGTTCTATGTTCCGGCTTTGCGCGAAAAGGTGTATTGGCGTTTGCCGGCCTTCAAAGAAGCCAGTCTCGCGCGGGTCGCTGCGGGATTGAATCTGTTGCTGAACAACGGAACGCCGCTGCCGGAAGCGATCGGCTTCGTCCGCAATCTGGAAAGCAATCCCGCAACGGCGGCTGACCTCGATGGCTGGCTGGACAGGCTGCGCCGCGGCGTGAGCCGTTTCTCAGAAGTGGCTGCGAACAATCGCACCTTTCCCCCGTTGTTCGTCTGGATGGTTTCCAATGGCGGCGACAATCTCGCGACGGGATTCAATCGCGCCGCGGAGTTATATCAATCGCGGGCTGAACGGCGCGCGGAAACAGCGCTGTATGCCGCGCTGCCGATCGCAGTGCTGGTTCTCGGAGCGGTCGTTCTTTCCGAAGCCTATCTGTTGCTGGGTTCATTCCTGGTGATCATCGACCTTTTGAACAGCCTCGGCGGATGAACGATTCCCATTTCATTCTGGCATTTGCGGAAAGCGGCGCGTTCCTGATCAGCGCTTTGCTTTACGTCGTCTTCTTCATTGCCCCGCTCTGCGCAGTGGCCACGATTTCCTACAAGCTGCTGTCGCTGCCATTGCGGCGACGTGAACGCGCGCGGATGGTTTTGGATTTGATTGAGACCGCGCTCGGTCAGGGCCAGCCGCTGGAACAAACGCTGATTGCCGCGTCCGCCAGCCGTGACAACACACTCGGTGTTCGCTTTCATCTCTTCGCCGCGTATCTGGAAACCGGGTTGCGCTTCAACAACGCATTGCAAAAAGTTCCGGGGCTCGTGCCACGGCAGATTGTCGCCATGCTGAAGGCCGGAGAACGCATCGGTGATCTTTCGAAGGTTCTGCCCACGTGCCGGAGATTGTTGAACGACGGCGTTTCACAAACGCGCGGCGCATTGAATTACCTGTTGATTCTCGCGTTCATTGTAACGCCGTTCACCATTACGGTGCCGACGATGTTAAATACGATTGTGCTGCCAAAGTTTAAAGACGTGTTCAACGGGATGGCTCCCGGCCATCCGCTGCCGGCATTCACTCGATTTGTTTTCGACTACAATGGAAATCTGCGCCTGATTCAAAATCTGGTTCTGCTGGTGATCTGGCTGATTTTGATTGCCTACATTGGCGGACCACGCGTCACGCATTGGATCAATCGCATTCTCCCCGGTGTGGCAGATCGGATTTTCTTTGCACTCCCCTGGCGGCGAAAACGTCTGCAACGCGATTTTTCCACCGTGTTGTCGATTCTCCTCGACTCCGGTGTTTCCGAATCAGAAGCCCTCACCCTTGCCGCTGATGCGACGGCCAATTCCGTGATTCGGCGTCGCGCGGAAAAAGTGCGTGAACTTCTGAGCGCTGGTGTTCCATTGCCACAGGCATTCGGTGCGATGGACGATTCCGGCGAGTGGCAATGGCGGATTCGAAATACCTTTGAACGCGGACGTAATTTTGTCCGTTCGCTGAACGGCTGGCACGAAGCCCTCGACGCCAAGGCGTTTCAACTGGAACAAACCGCGGCGCAGCTCACGACGACCGGCGTGGTGCTGTTCAACGGCGTCATTGTGGGATGCATTGTCACGGCGATGTTTCTGGCGCTCATTGATTTGATTTCGGAGGCGGCGTTATGGTGATTCGACTTCATGCAAAACATCGGCAGCGCGCGGCTTTGATGACCGATCTGATGGTGTCGATTGCGCTGCTGAGTCTGGCAATTCTTCCCATCGCGTATTCGTTTCAATCCGAGAAAAAACTGGCGCGTGGATATTACGAACGAGCAGTAGCGATGGAAATTGTGGACGGCGAAATGGAATCGTTGCTGGCAGGCAACTGGCGAAAATTCCAATCTGGAACCCAGAATTATCCAATCGTCGCCCAAGCAGCGACGAATTTGTCCGACGGCAAATTTCTTTTGACGCTCAGTTCAAATCGCATTCGCTTGGAATGGCAGCCGAAAAAGCATCACGGCGGCGCCGTCGTGCGGGAGGTGACGCTCAAATGAAAATCACATTTCGGAAGGACGAGTTACACGAGTCCCAAGATCGAATTGGTCGGACGGACGAGTTACACGAGTCCCCATTCCCCAATTGCGAAACCAAGTTGGTGAGAAACAATCATGAAGATTCACGTAACTTGTCTTTCCAAGCCGGTTATTCACTGATCGAACTGCTGATTTACATCGGCGTTCTCGCTGTGTTGATGACCGTGGGTTACTCGGCCGTTTATCGAGCCATGGACAATTCCGCCGCGCTGCGACGAAATGCGGACGACATCGCCCGCGCGATCCGTGTGGGCGAAATCTGGCGCGCTGATATTCGGAACTCGGATTCAACTGCGCGGCTGGATTCAGCTTCGGCGGAACCGGTTCTTCATCTTCGGAAATCCGGCAAAGAAATCTCCTACCGTTTCGCTGAGCACACCATTTTCCGGCGAACGGGAAACAGCGGATGGGCTCCGCTGCTGCGCAATGTGAAGTCTTGCGAGTTTGTTTCTGATCCAAGAGCGGTCACGGTGTGGCGCTGGGAGCTGGAACTTCTTCCGCAACGAAAGAAACTCAGCCGCACGCGACCGCTGTTTACTTTTATCGCCGCACAACCGGCATTGAACCCGTCATGAATCTTTCGTTTTGCAGTTCTTTACGATCGTCACAACGCCAAGGAGGTGTGGCGACCATCGTGATGCTCGCGCTGCTGTCCCTGATCCTGATTTACATCGCCGCCAACACGCGCGCGCTGAATCAGCTTCATCGCGAGTTGAAGCTCACCGAACAACGCCAGTTGCAGCGGTGGAACAACATCCAGCCGGCGACCGCTGAATCAGCGACGAACTCAATCGAAACTCCAGTTCAGCCATGACACCAAACGAACGCATTCAGGTGATTGAAAAATCATTGCGGATTTTCGCCTGCGGCATTGCGGGGTTGATTCCCTTCATCGGTTTGATTCCGGCGTTGTATGCAATCTCGGCGGGCGCGTCCCTTTATTCACGGCGACGCCGCGACTGGAATCCGGCGGCCGCGTATCTGAACTGGGGAATGTTGATTGGACTTGCGAGTGCCGGATTGTGGTTCCTGATCGGAGCCATTGTATGTGTCCAATCCTCCAACTCTTAAAGCGCGTGATAGATAATAACCATCCTGAATCAAAGTATTTGCTGGCTAAAGAATGCTTAAACGGGCTTTAGAAATGAAGCAAACCATCTTCACGTTGACACTCAAAAACACCGACACTAACCTTCGCCGGTGTCCAGAACTCAACAGTCCGCAGGCAGAACTTCCAGTCCTTCCCGCAAGCCTTCCAACACGATCCGAGCACTGACAAATCCTTCAGTTTTCACGATGCACTCGGAGATCCGAGCCGCATTGCGGGGCTGCAAAACAGTGCTGGACGTTGGCTGCGGTTCAAATTCTCCCATGCGGTATTTCACCAAGCTGCATCTGGTAGGCATAGACGGACATGAACCTTCCCTGGCAAAAGCACGTGAGAATGGAACTCATGATGAATATCTTCTGGCGAATGTGAATGAGCTTGTAAACACGATGACGACCCGGCGTTTCGACGCATGTGTCGCCTTCGATGTGATTGAGCATCTCAACAAAGAAGACGGTTGGAAGTTCATGGAGGATCTGGAACGGCTCGTCACCAAACGAGTCATCATTTCAACCCCCAATGGATTTCTCCCGCAACGGGGTCAGAACAATGATCTCCAGGAACATTTGTCTGGATGGACCGCTTCAGAATTCCGAAGTAGAGGTTACCAGGTGACGGGCTTGTTTGGCTGGAAAAAACTCAGGGGAGAATATCATCACATCAAATACCGGCCTCAATTTTTCTGGGCTTTGGTCTCGCTGTTCAGTCACTTCATCTACACGCGAAAGCACCCCGAAGCTTCGGCTGCGCTGTTCTGCGTAAAAGATTTGACTCGTTGAAACTCCTTCCCCTTCTGCCCAGAGCCGTGGTTATCGCTTGAATCAAAACCGCCCCTCGGAGTCGCTTATCCCTGCAATGGATCGCTTCTGCTACGGCGATTGCAAACGGTAGAAGGCGGCGGCATTCGTCGCTTCAATCCAGGTCGCGTTGGAGGTGATCGCGATATCGTTCCAATCCAGGGTCAGGCCGGCGGAGGGCAATGCGATTTGTTCCTGTAATCGACAAATGATATTGCTCGGCCAGGAAAGCATGATGCCGCCGTTCTGAGGCGCCGCTGAAATTTTCAAAGGCGGCGTTTGATTGTAAATCCTCAGATAATCCACCTGCATCACCGCCGGGAATACCGTGTTCGCGTTGATTTCCGCGCTGCTGGGATTGCCGACGTAATTTCCGCCAATCGCCAGATTCATGATGACGAAGAACGGCTGATTGAAGGGCGTGGGATACGAACCAACTTCGCTCCACCAGTTCGTCTGTGTTTGATAAAGCTGCCCATCCACAAACCAGAGAATCGCATTCGTCGTCCAGTCGAGGACATACGTGTGAAAGTTCGTCGCGGATTCGCCATTGGGAAACGTGTAGATCGCGGTCGAATCGCTGCCGGAATGCAGGCTGCCCTGAATCTTCGACATTGCCGTGCCTTTGATTTCAACCGCGTCAATTTCTCCGCATTGCGGCCAGCCGATTGAGGAAATGTTTGTTCCCAGCAGCCACAACGCAGGCCACACGCCGACGCCGGAAGGAAACCGCGCGCGCCATTCGAAGCGTCCATATTTCCACGAAACCCGGCCCTGGGTTTTCAGTCGCGCGGAAGTGTAGTTCTGACCGCCAAAAGATTCCCTGCGCGCAACGATGTTCAACAATCCCGCCGATACGAACGCGTTCTGCGCTCGGCTGGTGTAATATTCCAGTTCACTGTTTCCCCAGCCGCCCGAACCAAGATCGTAAGTCCATACGTCGGGGTCGATTTGCGCGCCGTTGAATTCATCGCTCCACACCACATTCCAATTGCCGTAAAGCGACCCGCCAATGTGATTCAGCGCCAGATCGTCGAAATAAAGCGAGCCACCGGAATTCAATGCGTCGCCTTGAAATACAATCTGATAACGCACGTAATGCGTTCCCGCCGGAGCGGTAAGCGTCGCGGTAGTATTGGTGATCGCAAACGTGTTCGGATTCAACTGATTCGTTACCGCCAGATACCCCCATGTGTTCTTTGGAAATGCGCCGCTGGCAATGACGTTGGTTGTGATCGTTGCAGAGCGGTAAAGTGCGAGGATTTTTGAAGACGCATCGCGAAACGTCACTTCAATCCAGGCGACGTTCTGTCCGGCAAGTGAATCATTCGCAAGCGTATAAGCCCAGCCATCCGCCGAATATTTCGCGTCCGGGCCGGAAATGAAATCCTGGTAAATGCCGCTGTAATTGACCGAGCCGGTGAATCCCTGAAAGACCTTGAAGTAATTATTTCCACTGCGCGCCGGCGAACCAGATTCGTTCAGCGTGTTTCCCCACGGTTGCCCAAACCATGTCCAGCTCACAAAATTTTGGCTTTGTCCCGGCGGATTCCATTCGAAACCGGGATTCACGAGAACATTGGCTGCGAAGGTGGAATTCGCGCCAATCACAAGCGCAACAATGAGAACGCGGATTGATTTTACAAATCGCTTCATGCGACGAAGCAGTCGATGCTGAAAAGGAATCGCCGTCAAAGTGCTTATCGAGTTGCAGCGGTTTTGGCGGCGGCGCTCCCGGCTTCGTACGTCAGACCGAAGCCGAATGGAAACTGCGGAGTGCCGACGGGAAGGTTGCTCGCGAGCTGACGGTTGTTGGCCGGCCATCGACGTGGGAGTTTTCCAACTGGTTTGAAATCGCCAAACAAAACATCCGCAATCCCCTGCCCTTCGGTTCCCGGCAACCACGCCGCGACAAACGCGTCGCTGTGATCCAGCGCCGCGCCCAGCACGAGCGGTCGTCCGGAATACAGAATCGTAATCACCGGCGCGCCAAGCTTCTTCGCCTGATCAATCAACGCCAAATCCGCCGTCGCAATTCGCAGATCTTTGCGGTCGCCTTTCATTTCCGCGTAAGGTTTTTCGCCCACAACGACAATCACCGCGTCCACGCCTTTCAGATTTTTGCCGTCGGGCGAAAAGGTTACTTCCGTTCCGCGCGAAACAGCTTTGCGGATTGCGGCCAGCAACGTCGTTCCGCCATGGGTGATTTCCCCGGAATCGCCTTGCCAGGAAATCGTCCAGCCGCCGCATTGAATTCCCAGGTCATCCGCGGCCTGGCCGACAATCGCGAGATGTTTCACCTCTTTCGAGAGCGGCAAAGCGTCGCGCGTGTTCTTGAGCAGAACCAGCGATTCGCGCACGCATTCGCGCGCCACCTGACGATGTTCCGCCGAGCCAATCGCAGATACGAGATCCGGATCGGCAAACGGATGTTCGAACAATCCCATTTCGATTTTCGCGTTGAGAATGCGGCGCGCCGCATCATCGATCCGCGATTGCGGAACGCGTCCGCTGGCGACGAGATCTTTGAGATCTTCGATGAACTCCACGTAATTGTTTGTTTTGTCCGGTCCGCTCGGAATCATCACCATGTCCAGCCCGGCGTTGATCGAAAGTTCAATGTCCTTTTTGAAATCGGGAGAAAGCTGGTCAATCGCCGCCCAGTCGGAAACGAGAAATCCTTTGAAACCCAGTTCACCTTTCAGCACGTCCGTGAGCAGATATTTGTTTTCGTGCATCTTGGTTCCGTTCCAACTGTTGTACGAAACCATGATGGATTTTGCGCCAGCTTCAATCGCTGCGCGATACGGCGGGAGATACCGCTTTCGCAAAGTCGCTTCGTCGCAAATGGTGTTGCCCTGATCAACGCCGTTCTGCGTTCCGCCATCGCCGACGAAATGTTTCACGCACGCCAGGACAATCGAGCCATTCGGAAGCGGACGTTGCAAACCCCGCACCTGCGCCGCGCCAAGTTCGGAAACCAATTCCGTGGAATCGCTGAAACTTTCATACGTGCGACCCCAGCGAATATCCTGCGCCACGGCCACGCACGGGGCAAACGCCCAATGAATTCCCGTCCCGGCAATTTCCTCCGCAGTCACGCGCGCGGCCCGTTCCACCAGCTTCGCATCGCGTGTTGCACCAAGCCCGATGTTGTGCGGAAAAACCACCGCGCCATCGACGTTGTTGTGTCCGTGAACTGCGTCGATGCCATAAATGATTGGAATGCGGAGCCGCGTTTTCAACGCTTCGCTTTGAAGATCGCGAACGGTTTTCAGCCAGGTCGCCGGAAGATTGTCCGCCGGATCAGAACCGCCGCCGCTGAGCATTGAGCCGAGAAAATATTCCGAAATGTCGCCCGGTTCCTTTAAAGCCCCGAGATCGACCTGAACCATCTGGCCGATTTTTTCGTCCAGGGTCATTTGCGCCATCAACGCATCGACACGGTCCGAATCAGCGGCAAAGGTTGAAACTGCTGGAAGGACCAGGGCTAATGCAGCCATCGTCAGTCGAACGGAATTCAAGCGCCGTCCGGCGAAAGATTTTGCAAAGGTGCCGAACGAAACCAGGAGGGAGGTTGGAAATGTTTCCATAGAGTTCCTAAAAATGTTTGTCTGACGCAACCGGCGGGCGTGTAATATAAAATATTACATTCCAGGTCAATCAATTAGTCCGGTTTGAGTTCGCATCAGCGGAGCGCGGGTCTGTGACCCGCAGCAACTTGTAAAGCCGGCAGCATTCAATTGACTGGGAGCGCTCTTGAAAAAGACTCGCTGCTGCGGGTCATAGACCCGCGCTCCGGCTGAGAATCATTTCGCGTTTTCCGCGAGTTGAATTACTCCCCGTCGTCACAAACCATGAACACGAGCAGCCGTTTTCCGACCTGTTCGAAATGAACCGCGCTCCAGCCGTTCGCGCCGTGTTTGTCCAGCGCCTGCTTGAACTTCAAACGCTCACTTTCGCTGTTGGCGAGATCGGCGAAAGTCACGCCATCAACCGTTTCAATGCGGTGATATTTCATAGCTCAAAGTCCTTTGATTTTTTCCAATACCTGCTGGCGTTCCTCTGCATTCAGCGATGGAAGAAAGCTTTTCAGAAAGCGCGGAATGGAAGCCGTTTCCGCCAATCGACCCGCGCTCTTTTCGGGAAAGGTCGCATCGGCCCATTGATAAATTTCCATCTGCTGCGCTGACGAAAGCGTGCGGAATTCCTGTTCGATTTGAGTTTCAACATTCCCCTGCTCGCCGAAAATTTCGATTCCATTTGCACCCGCCGCGACCGCCAGTTTTTGACGGACTTCAACACTGTTGCGCGCCAGCCATTCGGCCGCTTTTCCAGTGGCAAAGGATTGCTTGATCCGCACGCCGCCGAGCGTGCTGAAGTTGGTGGAAACGTGAGTTGCTTTCGAACCCGTGCTGATCTGAATGTCGGCATAAACCGAACGCACTTCCTGCGCGGGATCGGGAATGGGAATGATCGTCGCCTCGGTGCGCCGATAGCCGAGCAGCAGGTTCGGCGGCATTGATTGCTCGCCCGCCGAAATGTTCAATCCGTAAGTCGTGCCGGTGTAAAAAATTAAAGGCGCTTTGCTGGCCGAAGCCGTCGGCAGCAGCGGCTCGGTGTCGCCTCCCGTGGCGAGCTTGGCCGCTTCGCCGGTTGCAAACGTCTGCCGGATGGCGTGACCGCTGAACCAGGTCATGTCCGCGTCCATTCCGCCATATACCGAATGCGATTCGCCATTCGTTTTTCTCGGAACGATCGCGGCTTCGTAACGATCTGAACTGAACGAAACGCGGTTCGGAAATTCGGCTGTCCCGGAAACATCCAGGCCCAGCGAACTGTGCGTGGTGAAAACGACTCGGTTTTGGCAACAGCCGGTCAGGAACATCGCGGCGCAGGCAATTGGAGGAATGAATTTCATGTTACGGTTCGGTGGGTTCAGGGTTGATGGAAACAGGCGCGTCCACGCGGACATCGAAAAGATCAAAGCCGCCGCGCGATTCAGCAGGCCGGGAGAATTCCAAACAGGTATCTTCACGTGGAAGCGATGTTTCCCGGGAATTCACAAAGCCGAATTTCAATCCGCGCTCGCTTCCCCCGCTCGCACTGAGACCGGTGAGCGTTTCGCTGGAAATCAATGCGTGATGATCGGACGCCGGCGCGGTTTTCATTTTGAGATGGCCGATGCCCCAGAGGGAATTTGTTTCGCGACCCTGCCATGCCAGAGCCATCGAGCCGTGCGGAAATTGAAAATCTG
Organism: Verrucomicrobiia bacterium; assembly: GCA_035765675.1. Classification (GTDB taxonomy): domain Bacteria; phylum Verrucomicrobiota; class Verrucomicrobiia; order Limisphaerales; family DASXHY01; genus DASXHY01. Next base: position 15,564 of record DASTXC010000156.1, on the reverse strand, counting down.
CAGCCTCGCTTGAATTTACCACGAGCAAATGTTGGCGAATGAGATGACCGAACGAGATGCTGACGCTGCCTTGATCGATATTGCAGCAAAAGCCCGGCGCGCAGCTTCCGCTGGCAACACTGACGAGCCGGTCATTGATCGGGCGCACATTCAGCGCGAGTTGGCCGAATCCCCAGAGGTGTTCCTCGCCACGGGCAGCATTGCGATAATGCACTGCGCACCCCGGCGTGGCGGACAAAGCAGCCGCAAGCAGAACGCCGTTCATGCCAGAACGGCAGCGCCGGGAAAAATGGCTTTTCAAAACCCGGACAAATTTTCCGCGCACGATTTGTTTTTGTTGTTGGTACATCCCGCTCCTGAGAACAGCGAAGGCTAAACGCCGGATCAGAATGCAGACAAGAACAAAGCGGCGCGGATCGGCTTTTGAAATTTGAACGGAGCGCAGGTCTGTGACCTGCAGCAGCGAGATTTTTCACGAAGGTGATAGGAAAATTGGAAGCGGTCGATTTGCAAAGCTGCTGCGAGTCACAGACTCGCGCTCCGATGAGGAGAGTTCATGAGGAGGGAATTGAAAGTGGTGCGGGTGTCAAAATTGCGCGCCGGGTGTGGTTGACGCGATTGGATCCGAGGTCAGATTGTCGATAAAGGCATCAATCCCGATGGACATCCTGATTCATCAGACTTTTCTCCAAAATGATCTGAGTTTCCCGTTTCCTGATGGCATTTGCAGGACATCACCCTATTCCGACTCCAAGGCCATCGGCTAATCTGAAAATCATTGAGATTTTGCCGGCATGAAAAAGGAATTCCGTGTGCTGATGGTCGAAGACGCCGCGCCTGACGTGGTGTTGATCAACCATGAATTGCGCAAAGCCGGTCTTCGATTTCGCTCCCGCCGCGTGGAATCCCGCGAAGCGTTTCTCCACGAGCTGGAACATCATCCGCCCGATGTCATTCTTTCCGATCATGGCGTTCCCGGTTTCGATGGTTTTGCCGCCCTCGCGGAAGCGCGCAATTATTGTCCGGACGTGCCGTTCATCTTCGTCACCGGCGCGCCGGGCGAACAAGCAACGGAAGAAACGCTTCGCACCGGCGCGGATGATTATGTGTTGAAGAAAAGTCTGCACCTGCTGGGGCCGGCGATTGAACGAGCCTTGCGCGATGCGGAAACGCGCGCCCGGCATAAACAGCTTGAATCCGCGCTGCTCGATGCCGAAGAACATCTGCGCCTGATTTCATCCGAGTTCAAGGAATACGCCTCGTTCATGCTTGACGCCGACGGCCGAGTGGCGACCTGGAATCCGGGCGCGGAACAGATGCTGGGTTACGAACCCACCGAAGTTCTCGGCCAGGATTTTGGAATCTTTTTTGTTCCCGATGCGATCAATCACGCCTGGCCCGCGCAGATGATTGAGAAAGCGCGGCGTGAAGGGCGCGATGAGGAAAACGGCTGGCGCGTGCGCAAAGGCGGCGAGAAATTTCGCGCGAGCAATGTAATTGTTGCATTGCGCGGGGAGACGCGGAAAGAACGCGGCTATCTTTGCATTCTGCGGGATTTCACCAAACGCGAGCCCGACGAATCGAATCGTGAGGTGCGCGAACGCACACTGCAACTGGAAGCGGCAAATCGTGAGCTGGAGGAATTCACGCACACAATCGCGCTCGATCTGCGAATGCCGCTGCGCCACATCGAAAGTTTTTCCGAGATTCTCTTGAAGACCTCGAACGACCGGCTCGATCCGAAAAGCAAAAGTTATTTGAAAACCATTTCCGAATCGGCGCATCAGATGAGCCGGTTGATCGATGATCTGTTTACGTTTTCGCGCATCGGCCAGACCGACATGTACCGGCTGCATCTGAGCCTTGGAGAGATTGTGAAAGAAGTGATTCACGATCTGCGCCCGGAATTTGAAAAGCGCGAGGTCGAATGGGTGATCGGCGAACTGCCCGAAGTGGAAGGCGATCCGGTCATGCTCTGGATCGTGCTGACCAATCTGGTTTCCAATGCTTTGAAATTCACGCGACCGCGCGATCAGGCGCGAATTGAAATCGGCTGTCAGATCGAGGACGAACGCTTTGTGATTTCCATTCGCGACAATGGCGTTGGTTTTGATATGCACAGCGTTCATCGCCTGTTCGGAATTTTTCAACGGCTGCACACCAAAGAATTCGAAGGCACTGGCGTCGGACTGGCGAACGTCCGGCGCATCATCGAGCGTCACGGTGGAAGAGTCTGGGCTGAAGGCGTGGAAGGTGAAGGCGCAACGTTCTATTTTTCACTGCTGCGGACCGGAAGTGAACGCGCGATCCTTGCGAAAGCAGAGTAAAAAACAGCACGATTCGATTCGTCAAAAATTGCTCCCTCTTTGCTCCCTTCTTCGCATTGAAGAATTTCCCATGCTGGAAATCGTGAAAGCCCTGCGCGCCTGCGGACATTCCGGTTGGGCTTTCACCCTATGTCTGGGCCTCAATGTTCTGACTAAATTCAGGGCAACGTCATAAATGGTATCAAAAAAAAACTTCGCATTCTGATGGTGGAAGACACCGCGCACGACGCCGAACTCGTCGAATACGCGTTGCGTCAGGGTGGCTTTGATTTTGCATTCCGCCGTGTTGAAACCGAGGCTGAGTTTCTCGACGCGCTTAAACGCTTTCGCCCGAGCGTAATTTTGTCGGACCACGGCCTGCCGGCATTTGACGGATTTGCCGCGTTATCCCTGGCTCAAAAGAAAATCCCCGAAGCACCGTTCATTTTCGTGGCCGGTTCGCTGGGTGAAGAAACCGCCATTCAAGCTCTGAAGAACGGCGCTGCGGATTTCGTGCTCAAGGATCATCTGTCCAATCTCGCGCCCGCGTTGCGCCGGGCATTGCGTCAGGCCGATGCGCATATGCGGCGTCAACGCGCGGCCAAGGCGCTTCAGTCCAGCGAAGAACGTTATCGCAGCCTCGTCGAGATTTCGCCGGACGCGCTCTTTGTTCAGACCGACGACAAAATCGTTTTTATCAACAGCGCCGGCGTGCGGTTGTTCGATGACGGTGATGTGAACATGGTTCTCGGGAAATCAGCGGTGGAATTTTTTCATCCAGACGAACGGGCCGAAATTCGCGAACGTCTGCGGGTGCTGTTGAAGGAACAGAAGCCCATGCCGTTTTCGGAATATCGTGTGAGGCGTCCCGATGGTTCGCTGGTGGAAGTTGAGATGGCGGCGGAGCCATTGACATTTGAAGGCCGCCGATCCGCCCAGGTGATCGTGCATGAAATCAGCGACCGCAAACTGGCCGAGGCAGAAATCCGGCGGTTGAATCTGGAACTGGAACAGCGCGTCAACGAACGCACCGCGGAACTGGAAGCTGCGAACAAGGAACTTGAAGCCTTCAGTTATTCCGTGTCGCACGATCTGCGTTCGCCGCTGCGGCACATTGAAGGTTTTGTGGAAATCTTTCGCGCGACGAAAGCCGAAAACCTCGATGCGGAAGCGCAGGAGTATCTCAAAACTATTGCCGATTCCGCAAAACAAATGGGTCGCCTGATCGACGATCTGCTCGCCTTCTCGCGCACTGCCCGGGCCGAACTCCGCAAAACGCGGATGAACCTGAATGAAATGGTTCAAAATGTTCTTCGCGAGCTGTCGCTGGAAATGGCCGGCCGCGAAATCGAATGGAAGATTGGTTCGCTGCCGCAGGCTGAGGGCGATGCAAATCTCATTCATCAGGTGCTTTCCAACCTCATTCGCAACGCGCTGAAATACACGCGCCGGCGCAAACCCGCCCGCATTGAAATCGGCTCGGTCAGTGATCCCTCCGCGATCACGATTTTCGTGCGGGACAATGGCGTTGGCTTCGACATGAAATACGCGCACAAATTGTTTGGCGTATTTCAGCGGCTGCATCGCGCTTCGGATTTTGAAGGCACGGGAATTGGACTTGCGAACGTGCGGCGGATTGTGAACCGTCACGGCGGGCGCGCCTGGGCGGAAGGCGAAATCGATGCGGGCGCGACTTTTTATTTTACTTTGCCGAAGAATAGCCAGCGGCGTAAGTCCGTGGCATAGTGGACAACAGATTGCGGGCGCGGCGGTGTCCGCGATGGAATGCATCGATGAAAAAAGAAATTCGTATTCTGATGCTCGAAGACAGCGCTACCGATGCTGAGCTGGCCAAACACACCTTGAAGCGCGGCGGGTTGCACTTCACTTCGGTTCAGGTGGACGACGAAAAGGATTTCGTCCGCGAAATTCAACACAATCCTCCCGATGTTATTTTGTCCGATTACGCCCTGCCCGGCTTCGACGGCTACGCCGCGTTGGAAATTGCCAAACGGCTTTGCCCGGAAACTCCGTTCATCTTCGTCACCGGCACGATGGGCGAGGAAGTGGCGATTGAAACTTTGAAAAACGGCGCGACCGATTACGTGCTTAAACATCGGCTCGTGCGCCTCGTGCCTTCCGTTCACCGCGCTTTGAGGGAACGGCAGGAACGTGCGGAACGCCGCCGGGCGGAAAAGCAGTTGCGCGAATCGCATGAGCAGTTGCGCGCGCTTTCGGTTTATCTGCAACGCGTGCGCGAAGAGGAACGCACGCGCATTGCGCGCGAGGTTCACGATGAACTCGGCCAGGCGCTGACGAGCTGCAAATTGGATTTATCCATCATCGCCAATCGCCTGCCGCGCAATCTCAAACCGCTGATCGAAAAAGCGAAGGAGCTTTCCGCGCACATGGATTCCACGATCCAGACCGTGCGGCGCATTTCGACGGAATTGCGCCCGGGCATTCTCGATCACCTTGGCCTGGTCGCGGCGCTGGAATGGCAGTCGAACGAATTTCAAAACCGCACCGGCATTCGCTGCGACGTTCATTCGAACCTGCACGACGCGCAGATTGACGCCAATCTCGCGACGACGTTCTTCCGCATTTTCCAGGAAACGCTGACGAATGTGATTCGCCACGCGGGCGCCACGCAGGTGTCCGTTCATTTGAAAGAGAGTTCCGGCGTGATTATCATGGAAGTGAAAGACAACGGCCGGGGAATCGGACCGGAAGAGATTTCCAACACCAGTTCGCTCGGGCTGCTGGGAATGAAGGAACGGGCAGCATTGCTCGGCGGAGAATTCAAAATCGGACCGATACGCCGCGGCGGAACCAAAGTGACCGTCGCAATACCGGTTCCGAAAATGGTTTCTGGAGCATTAAATGAAGATTCTGTTAACCGACGATCACGCAGTCGTGCGCCACGGCTTGAAGCAAATTCTCGCCGATGAATTCAAGAAAGCGACCTTTGGCGAAGCGCGCAACGCCCACGAGGCGCTGAATAAAATCTGGAAAGAAGACTGGGACGTAGTTGTGCTCGACATCACCATGCCGGGCCGCAGCGGACTCGAAGTCCTTCGCGAAATCAAAAAATCCAAACCCAAACTTCCCGTGCTGGTGCTCAGCATGCACCCGGAAGGACAGTTCGCCGTGCGCGTGTTGAAGCGCGGCGCGTCCGGTTACATGACAAAGGAAAGCGCACCGGAAGAATTGGTCGGCGCGATCAAAAAGGTTCTGGCCGGCGGACGCTACGTCAGCAATTCACTCGCGGAAAAGCTCGCCAATTATCTTTCCGATGGCGAAACGCAAAAGCCGCCGCAGGAGAAATTGTCTGATCGCGAATTTCAGGTATTGCGGCTGATCGCCTCAGGAAAAATCGTGAGCGAAATCGCAAAGGAACTTTCGCTCAGCGTCAAAACCATCAGCACCTATCGTTCGCGCATCCTGGAAAAAATGGGCATGAAGAACAACGCGGAGTTGATGCATTACGCAATGCAGCATCAATTGGTGGAGTGATAAACTGATTGGAAATCGCGCCGCGCTGTCCCTCCCGTGTCGTAACGCAGATTGACAATCTGCTGTGTCGCCGACTGTCTGTCGGCGGAGCGTGACATTGTCGCGCGTTTGAAAATATCCTCCTGACTTTGCTTCTCACGCCTCGCGGATTATCAATCCGCGATACAGCAGATTGCCAATCTGCGCCACGCCTTCAATGCCGACGCAGGATCAAGCGGTGATCGACGCGTCGGGTTTGATGATATTCCAACGGCGGCAGATCGGTCAGCGTGGGCGATTCCGTTTCGTTCAAGATTGTCTTTGCCACCGCTTGCAATTCCGTCCAGCGCACCCAATCCAAAACCGGCGCGTGCCAGATCTGTCGAAGCAGACTGCGCCATTCAATAATCACGCGGTCGATGTCGCCGGAGCCAACCAGGTCAGTGATCCACGCGTGTTTGTTCAACGGATTCTGATGCACCGACGCCACGATCTGCTCAGCGCCGGAACCATATTTTGACGGAACACCGTTTTCGAGATAACCGGGAATGCTTTGCAATCCGAACTTCTGATGACATGCCAGCGCGAGTCGTCCTGCCCAACGATTTTCATCGCCACAAAAGCGAAAACCCGCGTCCAGATTCGCCAGATCGTAAATCAATTCCTCAATCGGATAACGCTCATCTTCCAGCGCGGCGGCAATCGCCAATCCGTCGCCTTGCGAAAAGAAACTCACCACGCGTCCACGCAATGTCGGAACGCCCGCGGCATCAACAAGCTGTAAGCGCCGCCAGAGCAGCGCAGTTCCGGTGGCAGTGGAAAGCTGTTTGCAAATCGGCACGAGCGAACATTGCGCGCAATCGTAAGGCAACACTTCGCGTTCAGCCGGACGCCACAGCGCGATGCCGTATCGATCCACCGGAACACGCAGCGTCAATTCCGCAATGCTGACGTAAGCGCGAATGCGATTCGCTTCTTCCGCGAAACGAACCACCGGAGTTTTCAACGCAGCCAATTTTTGCGCCACGAGCGGTGCGATCTTCGTTTCCCAATCGATCAGAGTTGCCTGGCGTCCGTTCCATTGCGTCAAGCGGCGAATCCATTTCGCAATGATCACGCGATCACCGCTCAAACGATCCGCAATGGTGGAAGCCCGGCCAAAGGTTTTGATTCCATTCTCTTCGTGTAAAACGACCAACTCGCCCGTGCCGACTTTCTCCAACGCAGTTGGCTCGGAGAGAACGGAACGATGATTTACGATTGGCGATTCACGATTGACGTGCGTGTCTCCAGTTTCCATCGGCTCGTCATTCGCAAATCGTAAATCGTAAATCCAAATGTCTTTAAGCGCTGTGGGCACAAACGCCGGCATCCGTTCCCATTCGCCGCGGCTGTTGCGCATTTCACGCACGAGTTTGCGAACGTGGCGCGCGCGTTCGGCATCCGTTTTCAAACCGCACGGAACGAGCGGATGTTTCAACGATTCTTCAACGCCAAGAAAAATAGGTTTAACCGTGAACAATCGTTCCTGAACGCGCACGGCTTCAGCGAACGGGTCGCGACCCTGCTGCGCGGCGGGAGTCATGAGATTCAGCAACGTGCTCCAATCGACCGCGCCGCTGCGGGAAAGATGTCCCGCACGGGCATCGAGCAAACGAAGTTCATTCGCGGTGATCAGGACAAAGCCGGTTTCGTCGAGGCCGCGTCGTCCGGCGCGACCGAACATTTGGAGAATTTCATCAGAGCGCAACGGATGTTCAATTGCATCGCGCCGATACGATTCGCCTGCCAACGCCACACTGCGAAGGGAAAAATTGATTCCCGCAGCCAGGCCCATGGTGGCAACAACAATGCGCAGTTGTCCGGCTTTGGCGAGCGGTTCGATAACGCCGGCCCGCGCGCCGTAGCTCAAGCCGCTGTGATGATACGCAATCCGGCTCTTCAACATTTTCGCAAGATGATCGCCGACGATAAGTTTCTGTTCCGCGCTGAGTTGAAGCGGATTCGGCGTCGGCAATTGGCGCGCGAGATCGGCGGCCATGGATTCCGCGGCCTGGCGTCGCGGCGCGAAAATCAGAATCGGCCCGAGATCCTCCGCCAACGCTTTCGCGATCAGCCGGGGCCAGTAACCGCGAATTTCGCTGGGAACGTGGTAGCTGAGATGGTTGGCATAAATTTCTTCCAGCGGCACCGGACGCGTTTCGTGACGAATCAAGACGGCCTGACGCCCGAGGCGTTGCAGCCATTTCACGACGTCTTGCGGATTCGCTACGCTGCCGCTGAGGAGGAGCAATTGTGTCTGCGGCGGCGCGAGCGCGAGCGCGAGTTCGTAATTCAATCCGCGATCTTCATCACGAATCATCTGGTATTCATCCACGACGAGCAGCATCGGGCCGTCGCCTTGGATGAGACGATTCTTCTGCGTCTCGAGCGTGGCGACGATTACGGGCGCGCTCAGATTTTCCGCGAGATCGCCGGTTGTGATACCGACATCCCAGCCGCGCGAGCGCCATTCCGCGAGTTTATCATTGGCCAGCGCGCGAGTTGGAACGGTGTAGATCGCCTGGCCGCGATTTTTCCCCTGATTCGACCAAAGCTCGAAGATCAAAGTTTTCCCCGCGCCGGTTGGTGCGTGAACCACAACGTCTCTGCCGTCGCGCAATGCCGTTACCGCCTGCTGCTGCCAAAGATCGGGAACGGTGACCTGGTTCAGCGCGGGCAGGTCGGCGAGTGAAGCAGAGAGCGGCGTTGACACGGCGGAAAGATAGAACGAGAAACGCGAAGCGTAAAACGGGAAAGGAATTGGAGTAGCGCAGACTGGTAGTCTGCTGTATCGCGGATTGGCAATCCGCCGGCGAAATTGGAAAATGCGAATGGAAAGTTCTTGATGCTTTTAACTGATCGCACCTCGCCGACTAACAGTCGGCGACACAGCAGACTGCCAGTCTGCGCCACGAAAAATGAACCGTTCTTTCGGCGCGGAGATTCAGCAAAACGGCAGGCCGACTTACGCTGCGAGCCGGCGTTTTGTGGCACGGGCGTCTCGCCCGTGCGAACCTTTACATCAACCACCGCACAGGCGAGACGCCTGTGCCACAATGATGGTTCGCGCTTTTCTGGACGGGCGCAGAACCAGTGCGTCCGGGCTGCCGCAAGCGCGGCAGCTGCTACCATCAAATCAGCGGCCCTCGAGCTGGCGCAAGAGCTGAGCGGCCTCCGAAAAATTTGGATCAATTTCCAACGCGCGACGAGCCGCCGTGCGCGCTTCTGAAAATCTTTGCAGCCGCGCCAGCACCGTCGCGCGCGCGTAGGGAATTCTTGGATTGGCCGAATCAATTGACTCGGCGCGCGTCAATGCTTCAAGCGCGCCGGAAACATCGCCGTGTCCACTGCGCGCAAGGCCCAGATTGTACCAGGCACGGGCATGACGCGGATTGGATTTCACGGCCAATTCCAATTCCGGAATCACGCGATCCGTTTCGCCCACTTCATTCAGCGCCAGCGCCAGCTTGTAATGCAACTCGGCTTCGGTTGGAGAAATTTTGATCGCCTGTTCCAATTGCTCAACCGCTTCGCGGGCATGGCCGGTCTGGCTGAGCAACACCGCAAGTTGCTCGCGAATGCCGGTCGAGAACGGATCCCATTTTACCGCGGTTCGAAGATGAGTGAGCGCCGCGCTGGAATTGTTTCGCTGCATGTTGAAAACAGCGGCCTGCAATTGTCCGAGCGGCTGGTCGCTGACCTGTTCGAGGAAATGCAGGTAGTCGCGTCCCGCAACGCTGTTCGTGTCGAGCGTGGCCGCAAGATGCCGCGCGGTTTCGACACGCACATTCCGCGACGGATCGTTCAATCTGGATTGCAACGCCGCAACAACATCGGGCCGCCCGGATTCCGCGAGCGGGCCCAGAGACTGGACCACCATTTCGCGAACGAGCGCGTTGGTGTTTTGAAGTTGAGCGAGCAAACCGGCGGTTGTGTCCGGATCCGCGGCCCAGGGTTGAAGAAGATTCGCGGCCACCGCGCGCCAGTAGGGAATTTCATCCGTCGCCAGCATTTGCAACAAAGGTTCGCGAGCAGCATCCTCTCCGCGGCGCGCGCGGGCAACGGCTTGCGCGCGATGACGATACGGACGATCCATCTTCGCGCCGTACCATTGCTCCACGAATTTCAAATTCCAGTCGGTGCCTTTGTCGGAGTGACAACGTTCGCATGCATTGGGAATTCCAAACTGCTTTGTCAGCAGCGGATCGGGAATCGTGAACCCGTGATCGTGCCGCCCGTGGCGCTGCATGTAAGTCGTTTGCGGCATGTGGCAATTCACACATTCGCCGCCGGTTTCAGCGATTCGCGACGGCTCATAATTCGCCAGGCTGGTATTCGTGAGAACACCGTTGGAATCGTAGCCGAAAACTTTGTGATGGCTGTGGCTGACCGGATTGATGATCGGCGCGCCATCGGTTCCGGAACTGTGACAACTCAAGCAGAGGAAGTTGCCCGGCAGTTTGGTTTTCCCCGTGTGCGGATTGTGGCAATCGATGCAACGCACGCCTTTGTTGTGCATCCGGCTGCCGAGGAAAGCCGTGAATTCAAAATCCTCCTCGCGCACCTGGCCGTCCGGATAAAATTGTTCGGACTGATCCACAATCGAAAGCAAATGATGATCCCAGAAACCGTCGCCGGCTTGAACATCGCCGGTGAGTTCCGCGCGGCGCGAATGACACGCGGCGCAGGTTTCAAACATCTGTTCGCGCGTGAGTTTGTGAATCGTCGGATCCGCTCGTTTGCTTCCGCGATTCGCTTTTTGCCAATCATTGTGCGCCTGCATCGGGCCGTGGCAGGATTCGCAACCGACTCCATTTTCCACATAGCGCGTGCGGAAACTGTCCGTCGCAGGGTCGTAATTTTTCTTCACGCGCGTGTTGTGGCAGGTGGCGCACATGGAATTCCAATTCATGCCGCGTCCAGTCCAATGGCCCCACTCGCCCGGCTTGCGATCTTCATCGCCGTAAACATTGAACCATTGATTCGAACGCGGATCCCAGGCGGCTTCAGTGGCTTGCAAACGTCCGCCGGGAAAGGCCACGAGCATCTGACGCAATGGGCTGACGGCAAGGATGCGTTCGACCGGAAACGCCTGCGTGGTTCCGTCCAGACCCGTGGTGACAATCTCGTAGTGTCCGTCATTCGTCCGAATGGTGGTTTGCTGCGTGCCATGTTGAAACGTTCGTTCAGGAATGAACGCGGGATCGTCGAGCGCCGGAATCGGCACGCGTTCGGCCAGAGCGTGATGAGATGACTTCCAGGAATCGAATTCCGCCTGATGACATTCGCGGCAACTGGCGGAACCACCGAATGCCGCGTACAGCGCGTCTTGGTTCGCGAAGGATCTATTGTCCGATGCGGATTGCTCGGGCTTTGATTTTCGGGGCTCGTGTAACTCGTCCTTCCGGAATACCCACGCGACAGCAATGCCGATGAAAATCAAAATCGCCACCGCGATTCCGATGCGGAACCGGTTGAGATGCGAAGCTGAAGATTTCAGAGGCGCGGACAATTACAAATCCAGGTCCGCATCGGTTACAGCGCCGAGCGATGCGCTGGTGACATGCGCCGCGTATTTGGCCAGCACGCCGCGTGTGTAACGCGGTGCCGGTTTTCTCCAGGCTTTGCGGCGAGCCACCATTTCTTTGGCGGAAATTTCCAGACTCATTTCCCGCTTCACAGCATCAATCGTGATGCGGTCGCCGTTCTTCACCAGCGCAATCGGGCCGCCGACGTATGCTTCGGGCGTGACATGGCCGACAACAAATCCATGACTGCCACCGGAGAACCGTCCATCGGTGATCAGCGCTACATCGAGTCCCAGACCTTTGCCCATGATGGCGGAAGTGGGCGACAGCATCTCGCGCATGCCGGGGCCGCCCTTCGGACCTTCGCTGCGAATGACCACGACGTGACCTTTTCGAACCGTGCCGTCGAGAATCGCCGCGAGCGCGTTTTCTTCCGACTCAAACACGATGGCCTCACCGGAAAATTTCAATCCTTCCTTGCCGGTGATTTTTGCCACCGCGCCATCCGGTGCGAGATTGCCGCGCAGGATCACGAGATGACTGTCCTTTTTCACCGGTTGATCGAACGGCTGAATGATCGTTTGAAACGCCGGATACGGTTTCACATTGCGCAGCGTTTCGGCCACGGTTTCGCCGGTCACGGTGATCGGGCTGCCGTGGAGCAGACCTTTGTCCAACAGCATTTTCATGAGCGGACGAATGCCGCCAATCGCGACGAGTTCAGACATGAGATGCTTGCCGCTGGGTTTGAGATCGGCAAGAACCGGAACGCGTTTACCGATGCGCGTGAAGTCGTCGAGCGTCAGCGGCACGCGCGCGGCGTGCGCAATCGCGAGCAGATGCAACACGGCATTAGTCGAGCCGCCGAGCGCAATCACGACGGTGATTGCATTTTCAAATGCTTTCTTGGTCATGATGTCGAGCGGCTTGATTCCCCGCCGCAACAGTTCCACCACGGCGGCTCCGGCGCGTCGGCAATCATCTTTCTTCGCGGGTGAAATTGCGTTTTGCGCGGAGCTGTTCGGCAGGCTCATGCCAAGGGCTTCAATTGCGGACGCCATCGTATTCGCCGTGTACATTCCGCCGCAGGAACCGGGACCAGGTATCGCGCAGGATTCAATCGCTTGAAGTTCGCGGTCGTTGATTTTGTTGTTCGCGTGCGCGCCGACGGCTTCAAACACAGAGACAATATCGAGCTTGCGCTTGTCGCCGGTGATGCAGCCCGGAAGAATTGTTCCGCCGTAAACAAAAACCGAAGGCCGATTCAGGCGCGCCATCGCAATCATCGAGCCGGGCATGTTTTTGTCGCAGCCGCCGATGGCAACGAAACCGTCCATGCCTTCCGCGCCGACGACCGTTTCAATGGAATCCGCAATGACTTCGCGCGACACCAGCGAGTATTTCATGCCTTCCGTGCCCATGGAAATGCCGTCGGAAACGGTGATCGTGTTGAAGATGATCGCTTTGCCGCCCGCGGTGTTCGCGCCTTTTTCGGCTTCGAGCGCGAGCTTGTCGATGTGCATGTTGCACGGCGTGACCATGCCCCAGGTCGATGCCACACCAATGATCGGCTTGGAAAAATCTTCGGGCTTGAATCCAACCGGATAAAGCATGGCGCGGGCGGGCGCGCGATCGGGTCCATCGACGAGAATGCTGGAAAATGGCCGCATTGACCGGGATGAAGATTTCGCGGCGCGCTTCTTGGCTTGGCTGTTTTTCATGCGACCGAAGAATTGCATCGGCGGAACGCACTGACAAGGCGAACTGTTGATTTGGGGAGAAGGTTCCCGAGATCTTCGCGTTGTAATTGCGATTTACGCTTTCACCGAAAGGCGCAGCACGGCAGTCGCTACCGATTTACCCGAGCCGCAGCCTTTGAAGTCCGGCGTTCGAAGTTCGGCGTTCATTGTTCGAAGTTTCGCCCCTTCCGCCTTGGCATTACGCCCCATTACCCGGGGTTTGCCGGACGCTAAAGTTGAGCCACTGTCTTAAGAATGGAGTTGAGTGCGATGGCACAGACCCGATCACAAGTCATTCTCCTGCGGTTCTCTCGCGCAGGCGGAATCATTGTCGTTTGGATTGGCATGGCCGTGTTGCTCAGTTGTCTCCTCAGGGTTCATTGGCTTAAAAGCATTTCGCCGGGCGGCATCACGATGAATTCGATCTCCGCGATCCTTTTCATTTTTGGCGGCATCGCTTTGATCCGTAATCTGCAAAAACCAGATCGGACTCCGGCTCGCAATCGTTTGTCTGCGGATCGGATGCGATTCGTTTGTTCGCTGGTGGTTCTGCTGGGCGGCGCGTTCAAGCTGGCCGAATACTTTTTCCAATTCGATCTGAACTTCGATGAATGGTTTCAGAATCGCTTGAGCCAGATCGGACTTTTTCCGGAGACCGAAATCGCGCCGAACAGCGCCCTTGCATTTCTGTTCTGCGGCGTTGGATTGCTGCTGATCGATTTTGAAACGCGTCGCGGGCTGCGTCCGGCGCAACTCAGTTTCCTGCTCGGCGCGTTGCTCGCATTGCTCGCGCTGATGGGATACGCGTACCAGGTGTTGCCGCTTTACAGCCTCGGAGCGGCGGTTCCGATGTCACTGATTTCCGCAATTACCTTTGAGCTCTTGTGTCTGGCCGGTCTGGCCGCGCGTCCCGCGGATGGACTCATGCGAATCATTACCAGCGACACCAGCGCGGGCGCCATTTCGCGACGTCTGCTGCCGGGCGCGATCCTCATTCCGCTGCTGCTGGGCGTGCTGAGTTTTACCAGTGAACGGCACGGCATTCTCGAAGTGGAATTTGGCGTTTCGCTGTTTGCGGTGGGAACGGTGCTGGTGTTCGCCGCGTTGATCTGGTGGAACGCGCGCCTTTTATTTACCGCCGAACAGGAACGGCTTCGCGCCGAACGCCGGCTGGCCGTGCAATACGGAGCCACGCGCGCATTGGCGGAATCCGTCGAAATTCGCGATGCCGCACAAGCCATTCTCAAAGCGATTTGTGAGCGCATGAACTGGCCGGCCGGCAATCTCTGGCGCATCGATTCGCACGCGAATGTCATTCACTGTGAAATCGTTTATGCGAGCGCGGAACGATTCAGCGCGTTCAGCAATGCGAGCCGCCAGATGACGTTGCCCATTGGAAAAGGATTTCCTGGAAACGTCTGGCAGAATCGCATCGCGGTCTGGATTCCCGACGTGGCGGTGGATCCGGATTTCATTCGCGCCGACATCGCCCGCGCGGTGGGATTGCACAGTGCGGTTGCGGTTCCGATCCGTTACAACACCACGTTGTGCGGTGTGATGGAATGCTTCAGCGCCACGGTGGAAAGCCGCGATGAAATTCTGCTCCAGACGCTTTCAGCGATTGGCAGCCAGATGGGGCAATTCATCGAACGCAAACTGGCGCACGAACAGTTGAAACAAACCAGCGACGATCTCGCGCGGTCGAACACCGATCTGCAACAGTTCGCCTACGTCGCGTCGCACGATCTTTCCGAACCCTTGCGCATGATCGTGAGCTATCTCCAATTGCTGAATGACCGGCATCGCGCCCATCTGAATGCCGAAGCGCAGGAATTCATGGGTTACGCGGTGGACGGCGCGAAACGAATGCAATCGATGATTCACGATCTGCTGGCGTACGCGCGCGTGGACAGTCGCGGCCGGGAATTCAAGCCGATCGAATCCGAGCAGGCGCTGGAATCCGCCTTGCAGAATTTGAAACTGGTGATGCAGGAAAACGCGGCGGTGGTATTGCATGATCCCCTGCCCCCGGTTCGCGGTGATCTCATCCAACTCACCCAGGTGTTTCAAAACCTCATCAGCAACGCGATCAAGTTTCACGGCCCGGCGCCGCCGCAGATTGAAATCACGGTCCGACAGCAGAACGGCGAATGGCTTTTCGCCGTGAAGGACAACGGCCTGGGAATTGACCAAAAAAATTTCGAGCGAATCTTCGTTCTCTTTCAGCGGCTGCACACGCGCCAGGAATATCCCGGAACCGGAATCGGTCTGGCCGTCTGCAAAAAAATCATCGAGCGCCACGGCGGCCGCGTCTGGCTGGAATCGAAGCCCGGCCAGGGAACAACTTTCTTCTTCACACTGCCGGTGATTTCGGAAGAGTGAGGGCCTTGCGCATCCGCCGTAGCGCAGGTTTCCAAACCTGCTGTATCGCAGGTTTCTTAACCTGCGCGGCTG
>DASTXC010000155.1:0-37010 GCA_035765675.1 Verrucomicrobiia bacterium | reverse complement strand
AAAATGCTCAGCAAAAGATCGTAATCTTCTTCCAACTGATACGCGCGTCCGGCCCGGGAAGCCCAGACCTGCGGCGAAACAAACTGCACGAGTTTCGGATTCCAGTTGTTGAATGCACCGCGGTGCGCCCGCGCATATTTTCGAATTGCATGACCGAAGCGCAGATTGAAGCCGCCGTAATCCACGCCGATGATCACGTCCGGCTGGCGTTCAATCGCCAGCTTCAGCAACTGCTGAAACAGTCGGCGAAATTTCAGATAATTTTTCAGCACGTCCGAAACGCCAATCACGGAATGCTGGGTGAGGTCGAAGGCGAGTTCAACGCCCGCGGCTTTCATGCGTGTTCCGCCCGCGCCGAAGAATCGCGGTTCCAATGCGGTTTGCAGCGGCTGCGTGTCCGTGGTGAAAATCGTATTGCGCGCAGCGATCTCCTCGCGCAACGCCATAACGAGTTCCGCCGCCAGCGTATCGCCGCTGGTTTCACCCGCAATGAGCATGAAGGATTTGGGTTTCAAATCGCTGGGAGTTCCGCGGCGAGCAATTTGCTTAAAGTCACGGAAGATTATTACCGTCGCTCAGCTTTTTTATGATTCCCCTCGCCAGATGTTCATTGATTTCGCGGTGGCGTGGAACGGGTTGGCACATTTTCGTATGCGGGTTTTGATACCAATCATGTTTGCCGCCATGCCGAATGAAAACGCAACCCAGGCGTGTCAGTTGCTGAATCAATTCGACGCGTTTCACGACACTTGCAATTGAGCCACCTTGCGCGTGAAAGGAATGACGCCGCTCGACAAATCTTTGTAGAGATCGCGCAAATGCTCTTCCAAATCCTTAAGCGATTCCCCTTGTGTCGAATAATCGGGATAGTCTTCCAGATAGCCGATCCACATGTCGCCGTCCTGCCAGTAAACGTAACGGGTGCTTTGCATAAAGATTTTTTACACTCGATTCGGAAGTTGGTAAAGGCGGAGAGGCGGCAACATGTCACTGACTGGATTCTTCAACGATGAACATGATGTGGTTGGCTTCGTATTTATTTGGAGAAAGACTCTGAGTCGGAGAGCCTCAACTTTTTGTCTTCGGAATCGCTTTGAGAAACTTTCCACGTCTTTCTGAGAAGAGGCGCTTGAAATCCTGAAATTCTCCCGGGGAAAAGTGACGTTGGAAAATGCGTTCCAATGCTGAAAACTCTGATTGCGAAAGATATTTGTGCAGGTTATCGCGAACGCCACAATTTGTAATAATGTGTTCATAAAATGCTACAGCTACGGCTGTCGCAGCATCTGACAAATACTCGCCTTGCCCGGGAGTTTCTAAACTCCATTTTGCATAGGCAAAAAATCTATGAATCAGATCATTGCCCGGCCGTGTGAACGCTTCTTCAAACCGGGAGTGAAGCTCTATCCAAAGAGCCATTGGGTTCTCAGACTTTTCAATCAGTTGCCGATGTTCTGGCAACAAATCCAAAGCTTGTTTCCTCCACGCACTCACTTGTTACGTGTTCCCTGCACCTGACGCGTGATTTCAAACGCCAGGTCCAGCGCGCGTTTGGCGGATTCGCCGCTGACCATCGGCGTCTGCTTTTCACGAACGCATTTCACGAAATGTTGCAGTTCGAGTTTCAGCGGCTCTTCCTTCGCAATCGGCACCGGCTCGCGCACGATGCGTTTGCCGCCGAATTCACTGACAATTGCGGAATCTTTTCCCACGCCGAGTTTCGCTGCCAAAACCTTTTTGAGAATTGAACTTTCCTCTTCGCCATCGCGGGCGATCCGATAAATGAAACCTTCCTGCGCGCGATAATCGAGAGAGATGTAACTCGCCACTTCGCCGCCGCTGAACACACGGATTTTCCGCATGCGTTCCGGACTGACGCGGCTGACCGTGAGGTTCGCCACGCAGCCATTCGCAAATCGCAGACGCGCGTTGGCAATGTCTTCCGATTTGCTCAACACCGGAATTCCGACCGAGTCCACGCTGATGACCGGCGATTTCACAAACGCCAGAACGACGTCGAGATCGTGAATCATCAAATCCAGCACGACGCCGATATCGGTCGAACGGGCAGGGTAGGGGGACAACCGATGCGTTTCGATGAAGCGCGGTTCCGTCGCCACGGTTTCAAGATATTTGAAAACCGGATTGAACCGTTCCACATGTCCGACCTGCAACACGCAATTTTTTGCCAGCGCGAGTTGCACGAGTTCCGCGGCTTGCGCGGAGCTGTCAGTCATTGGCTTTTCGACGAGTACATGTTTGCCCTGGCCGAGCAATTGTTTCGCGATTTCAAAATGCGTGACGGTGGGCGTGACGATATTCAGCGCATCGCTCGCGACCGCAGCTTCGGCAATGGAATTGAACACGCGGGCGTTATGTTTCGCGGCAATTTTTTTGGCCGTCTCGGTATTCGCATCGAACAGTCCGGTGAATTCCACTTCGCCGGCGGCGGCGAGTTCGGAATAAATCCGGGCGTGTTCCTTGCCCAGCGAACCGGTGCCGAGCACGGCCACGCGGATGCGGCTGGAGTTTGAAGTTCCATCGTCAGTTGCCATTTCGCGCAGTCTGCCATTGATCGCGGAGTGCTGACAACTGGCAAACTGAACTTTGGACTTTATCCGCGCGACAACACACTTCTAAAGTGTCCGGGTGCCTGTTTTGAGTTACATCATCATTGCTGTTGCGGCTTATTTTCTCGGATCCATTCCGACCGGATTTGTCGTCGCAAAAGCAAAAGGCATCGATATCCGCAAGGTTGGCAGTGGCAACATCGGAGCGACCAACGCGTTTCGCATCCTCGGAAAACCGGCGGGAACGTTCGTGCTGATTGTGGATGGATTGAAGGGTTACGCCGCGGCGGCATGGCTCAGCGGATTGTTTTCGCATTGGCTGAACATTCCGGCGGATCACGCGAAAACGCTGCAGATCCTGGCGGGCATTTGCGCGGTGTTGGGACATAATTTTACCTGTTGGTTGAACTTTAAGGGCGGCAAAGGAATTGCCACCACCGCCGGTGTTTATTTCGCGCTGGCGCCGCTCGCGGTGGGAATTGCAATTGCAACCTGGATCATTTTTACGCTGGCGAGCCGTTACGTTTCTGTAGGTTCCATTGCCGCCGCAGTGGCGCTTTCAGCGGCGGTGTGGCTGACGCAATCGGATTTGCTGCTGGGCATTGTCACCACCGCCTTGAGCGCGCTCGCCATTTTTAAACATCGAAAGAACATTCAACGTTTGATGAACGGAACGGAAAATCGAATCGGCAAAAAGGCATCCGTCATGGAGGCGGCGAAATGAGGACGTGCGTTCTGGGCGCAGGCGCGTGGGGCACGGCGCTGGCCAAAGTCCTTCACGAAAACGGCAACTCGGTCACGCTCTGGGACGTCAATCCCGAGTCGCTGGAAAAAATTCAGCGCGGCCAAAATGAAAAATATCTACCCGGCGTGCCGCTGCCCACGGACTGGAAAACCGAACCCGATTTCGCCAAAGCTGTCGCCGGACGCGAATGCATCATTCTGGCCATTCCTTCGAAAGCGTTTCGCGAAATTGCGCTGCGATTGAAAGGTCATCCTGGAATTCTTGTCAGCGTCACCAAAGGCATCGAATTCGAAACGGGAATCACGATGAGCCAGATTCTGCGCGAATTCGCGCCGGCGGATCGTGTCGTGGCGTTGTCCGGTCCGAGTTTTGCCCGCGAAGTCGCGCTTGGCGTTCCCACGACGGTAGTTTGCGCGTGCGAACGCGATGGCACGGCGCGGACGGTTCAGGGAATGTTTCACCGGCCGGAATTTCGCATTTATCGCAGCACGGATATTCTCGGTGTTGAATACGGCGGCGCGTTGAAGAACGTGATCGCCATCGCAGCCGGCGTGAGTGATGGATTGGGATACGGCGACAATACCAAGGCCGGACTGGTGACGCGCGCGTTGTCTGAATTGCGCAGGCTCGGCATGGCCTGTGGCGCGCAGCCGGAAACTTTTGCGGGATTGAGCGGACTTGGCGATTTGATGCTGACTTGTTTTTCCCGGCAAAGCCGCAACCGCGAACTGGGTGAACGATTGGGCAGGGGAGAAAGCATCGAAACCATCCAGGCGTCGCAGCCCAAACTCGCGGAAGGCTATCCCACTACGCGATCCGCGCATCGGCTGGCGCGGGATAAAAATGTTCCCACGCCGATCATCGACGAAGTCAACGCGCTGCTTTACGAAGGCAAGGATCCGAAACAGGCGGTGCGGGAATTGATCTCGCGCGCATTCAAAGCGGAAGACTGAAACGCGCGTTCCCGATTCCGTCAAGTCACGTTCGTTTTTCCCAGTCCCGCACCGGGCCGCCAACGATTTTGAACAGCGGATGCGGTTCCGGCGACTGGACGGATTGGATCCGAACTGCAAGATGCGGCGCGCGAACTTCGAGCTTCATGCGAAGATGATTCCATTCGTGTAACAACTGGCCATCCGTTTCTGAAATCTGACCGGCGAATCGTTCGCCTGAAATTTTCGAAATATCGAAACCATACCCGCGTCGTTCCGCTTCGTCCGCCAGACCTGCAAGAAATGAAGCAATGGCCGCGATGGGATTCGCCTGTTCCTGAAAACGGATCAATTGCGGATGCCGACGATATCCTTTGGTCAAACCGGCGAGAACTTTTTGAGCCAGCAACGCTTCGCGCCACGCCGCAACGAGTCCCTGTGAATCCAGATATTGCGGATGAATCGTCCAGAGTCGCATGGCTGGCCGCCACTCAGGAAATCTGCTCTTTGATCAGCTTCAGCAAATCGGCGTGCGAATCGACGGCTTTGAATTGCGGGAATTCCAGTTTCACATTTTCCGGCGCGTGAATCAGAAAGCCGACGTTCGCTTCGCCGAGCATGGCGGTGTCGTTGTAGGAATCGCCGGCGGAAACGACGTGATAATTCAGGGATTTCAACGCCGCGACGGATTTCTGCTTCTGATTCGGCTGGCGAAGCTGGTAGCCGGTGATGCGATCGTTCTCGACGATCAAGCGATGACAAAACAGCGTCGGCCAATTGAGCTGACGCATCAGCGGTTGCGCGAATTGTTCGAAGGTGTCGGAAAGAATGATCACTTGAACGAGCGTGCGGAGTTCGTCGAGAAATTCCTTGCCGCCCGGCAACGGTTTAAGTGTGCCGATGACATTCTGGATATCGGAAAGCTTGATGCCGTGCTGGTCGAGAATTTCGAGGCGATACCGCATGAGTTTGTCGTAATCGGGTTCGTCGCGCGTGGTGCGTCGCAGGGCGGAAATGCCGGTTTTTTCGGCCACAGCAACCCAGATTTCCGGCGTCAGAACGCCTTCCATATCAAGAGTGACAATCGTTTGTTTCACGGCCGCGGAGTGTTTCAAAAGGCAATCCGGATGTCGAGTTCAGCGGAACTGAGGCGATTTTGAATTAAATATAACAAACATTGTGTGACATGAAAACCAGCATGCGTTTTATTGCTAACACCTGCGTTGGACCTTTTTCAGTGCGTCTTCACGCCGAAGCGTTTGGTGATTGGCCAATAAACGAAGAAGGATTTTCCGATCACTTTCGATTTCGGGAAATCTCCCCAGAACCGCGAATCCGAACTGTTCATCGTGTTGTCGCCCATGACGAACAAGGAATTCGTGGCGACAGTGAAATCATATCCAGGTCGCAGCGCCTCAATCAACGAGTGGCCGTAGTAATGATCTTTCTCGTAGCTGATCGCATCGACGTTTGGATCCGCGCCAGAAAATGAATATAGGTTCTCGAATCCTGGGGTTGCGGCAGATAACGGTTTTCCATCCACTACCAGGTGCCCCGTAGGCACGGGCCAAGTCCACCTCGGCACACCCATCAGTTTGTGATCTTTTATGAGTGAGATTGTTTCGCCGCCGAGGCCCACCAGGCGCTTGATATAAAACGTGTCGCCCTGGCCCGGCATCATCTGGTTCAAAGCTTCAATGCCGTGCGTTTCAAACACGATGATCTCACCGCGTTCCGGCGGACGGAAATTGTAGCTCACGCGATCGACGAACAAATGATCGCCGGCGTTGATTTTGATTTTGATGATGTCTTCGCCTTTTTTGAAACTCTGGCCCAGTTGAACATCCGCGCGAATGCCTGGATACGACCGGGCATTGTTGTAACTGGGCGCGAGGCCTTCGCTGCCATAATCCGGCGGAAACCACAGCGTGATGGTTTTGCCGGCGAAATGAAGTCGCTGATAGATGTTGAAAATGGCGAGCCGGAACGGTTCTTCCGCGCCTTCGAAAATTCCATCTTCCGGCGCAACCACATGCAGGTAGGATGTTCCTTCGAACCATTCTTTGATCCGCTCGAGGCCAGTCGGGATTTTGAAATCCGGCGCCAGATTATCTGACGTTACCCCGAACAGCGTCGGCTGCATTGAGCCGGTGGGAATTTTGAACGGTTGAAGAAAAAATGTGCGCACGCCCATCGCGACTGCCAGCGCCACGAGCAGGACTTCAACATTCTCGCGCCAGGCGGCGTTTGGATACGGCTTCAGCCATTTGTTCGCGGCGGCTTCGAGCTTTTCCATCTGCTGTTTCAAAGCTGCCTTGTCCGCGCCGGAGGAAATCGCGCCCCGGATTTCTGCAATGGCCGATTCCACTTCCTGAACGGCATTGACGGAAAGGATATCCCGCTGATGATTCAGAATTTTGCGAACGTGTTTCCACATTGCATTCGCCTGGCGAACCGTCCCGGAGCAGAACCATTTGAGAATCATAGCTGGATTTTGAATTACGCCTTGAGCACTTCAATGAAAGCTTCCTGCGGAATGTTGACCGTGCCGAAGGCTTTCATGCGCTTTTTACCTTCCTTTTGTTTTTCCAGCAGTTTGCGTTTGCGGGAAACGTCGCCGCCGTAGCATTTCGCCGTCACGTCTTTACGGAAAGCGCTGACGGTTTCGCGCGCCACAACTTTGCCGCCGATCGCGGCCTGAATCGCGACCTGATATTGCTGGTGCGGAATTACTTCCTTGAGCTTTGCTGCCAGTGCGCGTCCCCTGCTCTCTGCCTTGTCGCGATGCACGATGCACGAAAACGCATCCACGGATTCGCCGTTCACCAGCATGTCGAGCTTGACCATGTTGGAAATCTGATAATCGGCGTGTTCGTAATCCATCGAGCCAAATCCGCGCGTGATGCTTTTAATGCGGTCATGGAAATCGATCAGAATTTCATTCAGCGGAACCAGGCTGGTGAGCATGACGCGGCGGGAATCCAAAGTTTCGGTGTGTTCCACGTTGCCGCGCTTTTCGGCGAGCAACGCCATCATGTCGCCAATGTTTTCATTCGGGCAGATCACGAATGCTTTGACCATCGGCTCCTCGATTTTATCAATATAATTCGGCTCCGGCATGAACGCCGGGTTATCAATTTCCTTCACCGTGCCATCTGTCATCGTGACGCGGTAAACCACACTGGGATACGTCGCGATGATGTCCATGTTGTATTCGCGACGCAGGCGTTCCTGGACAATTTCCAGGTGCAGCAATCCCAGAAAACCGCAGCGAAAACCAAAGCCCAGCGCGACCGATGTTTCCGACTGATAAGCAAAAGCAGAATCGTTCAACTGCAGTTTGCCCATGTTCACTTTGAGATGTTCGTAATCCGCGGTGTTGATCGGATAAATGCCGCTGAACACCATCGGATGAATTTCCTGGAAACCGGGCAGCGGCGGCGCGGGATTGCGCGCGTCCGTGACCGTGTCGCCCATCTTCACTTCTTTTGGGCTTTTGATGTTCGCGGTGAAATAACCCGTCTCGCCAATTTCCAGCTTCTCGCGGAGATAAGGTTTGGGGTTGAAGCTGCCGACTTCCTTGACCTCCACCGACTTGCCGGAATGCAACAGCTTCACGTGCATGCCCGGTTTCAATTCTCCATTGAACACGCGGACGTGCGTGACCACGCCTTTGTAAGTATCGAAATACGAATCAAAGCCCAGCGCCTGCAAAGAATCCGCACCGGTCGGTTTCGGCGGCGGAATGCGTTCGACGATTGCTTCCAGAATTTCTTCGATGCCGATGCCGGCCTTCGCGCTGGCTTCAATCGCGCTGTCGCCTGGAATGGCGAGAATGTCTTCGAGCTGTTGTTTCGTTTGCGGAACGTTCGCGTGCGGCAGATCGATTTTGTTGATCACGGGAATGATCGCCAGGTTCTGCTTCATCGCGAGATGAACGTTCGCTACGGTTTGCGCTTCCACGCCTTGAGCGGCGTCGATGATCAACAACGCGCCTTCGCACGCACTGAGACTGCGTGAAACTTCATAGGCGAAATCCACGTGTCCGGGAGTGTCGATCAGATTCAGCTCGTAGGTTTCGCCGTTCTTTGCCTTGTAAAGCATCGTGACCGGATGCGCCTTGATCGTGATTCCGCGCTCGCGTTCCAGGTCCATCGAGTCCAGCAATTGCGCCTCCATATCGCGGGTCGCGATTGTTCCCGTGCGATGCAACAAACGATCCGACAACGTTGTTTTGCCGTGATCGATATGAGCAATAATGCTGAAATTTCTAATGTGCGCTGCGTCCATCTGACAAATTCCGAATACCGGGTTACAAGCTCCTGCCTCGCTTTTCGCGCTGGAACTCAAGCCGTAGGAAGATAGTGCCAAACGGCTTGAAGGAAAGGAAATTTCCGGAAATTACAGGGATTCGAATCGTGCCTGCCCCGCCCAAAAAAAGTCGTTGAGAATCAGATCGAAAAATATTTGAGCACCTCGAGTTCGTTGGGAAACACGAGTTGAATGTAGTTCGCGTTGAACTTCACATCCAATGGAGCTCGCTTCTCAGAATAGGTCCAAAGAATTTTTCCGTTGTCCGGATCCAGTCGCTTGATTTGAACATACGATTCCTGTGGCAGTGCGAGTTGTTTCAAACCGCCGCCTTGCTCGTAATCGCCGTCGTTCGCGTTCCAGGCGTAAATATATTTGCCGGATACGTATTGAACCAATGCGCCTGCTTGCGTGGCCCATAAAGTTTTTCCGCTCTTCGGATCCACCTTGAGAACGACTTTGCGAATCTGCCGGTTGATGTCGATCTGCTTGGAGAACTTCACATCATCCGGACTGGCAGTGGTGCTGTTGATGTAAAGCATCCCTTTATTGTCGAAAAAGATTCCCGCGATGCCCACGGAAGGCAGCCGCCAGAAAACATTGCCGGTAGTGGCGTCCAGCGCGGTCAGCATTTCTTCGTCGCAGACAAACAACCGCCCGTTGTGCTCCACGCATGGGCCGGCGCCAAACTGAGAATCTGCGGCACCCTGAAACGGAGATGTCAACGTAACCCGATGGGTGAAAGAAGCCTGCCAAAGCTTTTTGTTCGCCCGGTCGAACGCGTAGATCATCGATCCGGCGGCAATCACGGTCACTGATTTTTCCGGAATCAAAACCGGCTTTCCAATCACCTCGCCCGTCCAGTCGGGCGAATTCCCATCGACTGAATGCACGGTCACGAGATAGCGGCTCTGGTTTTCCATGACCGTGCCTGCGCCCGCATTCCGCCGCATTTCATTCAACAATTCGTTGGCAACCATGCCGCTCTGGCTGGCGGTCACATTGCCATTCAACGCAGATTTTTTCGGCGCGGCTTTCATGGCGTCGCGCGCTACAATGCGCTTTTCCAGCAGCCGGACGGTGAATTCGAAATCGCCTTGCTTGCTTGAAATCAATTTCACTCCGGTGCCCATGTCCTCGTCGAAATCCAGCGGAGAAATTTTTCCCGGTGTGTCGGCTCCATTCATCTCGCGATCCAGCCGTTGTTGATACATGGCATTGGCCAGCACCGCGGGCAACGCCAGTTTTCCCGCGAAAGACAAGCGCTGCGCCTGATCCGCCACCACCGCTGGATCGAGCGATTGAGAAGCACGGGAGGAAATGCCTGAACCTGCTGGAGGACTTTTTCCCGCGACCATGTTCCCTTCCGTCGGACTGTTCAGTGATTCTGCGATGACATCTCCGGAAATCAAATTGAGGCACCGGAGACTTCGCTGGCCAGCGTCGTTGCGCGTTTGGAACAACAGGTTTTCATCGTTGCGGGCGAGCTGGCGAAAGCCATTCGGCAGCGAAATTTCCTTTACGGGTTTTCCTGTGTTCCAGTCGTAGCGTGCAATTTTTCCAGAATCTGAAGAGACCCAGATATTAGATCCTTGAACATACATTTCCATGGTGAACGCCGCGGCGTTGCGGATGTTTTCACGCATTTCGTCCGTGGACGGAAGGGTTTCGCGCAGGTCGCGTCCTGCGGCTTTTGCCCGAATGATCGACGATTGAGCGGCGCGCGTTTCGGCGGCTACTGCTTCGTCGAGATCCTTCTCGCTCAACAAAGGTTGCGACCAGACTTCTTTTTTGGCTTTGAGATCGTAACGCGAGAGAACGAGTTCGTGCCGGAACAGCAACTGATTATCACCACAAAACACCGACTGGCCAGAGCCGAGGTTGTCCGGGAACTTCACGGAAAAAAAGGGTTTTGGATGCGAACCAAACCACGCGTACCAGATCCAGGCGCCCACCAGCAATGCAACCACCACGCCCACAGCAGCCACTGCCCTGCCCACCTTGCGCCACACGCGCGCTTCAATTACGGATTTTTTGCCAGCGTGTTCGGGCAGATGAATTTTTTGCGCCTCGGCTTTTGCCTTGCAAAACGCTGAACAGACGAACCCGAACAGTTCAATGCATTTCGCACACATTGGCTTCCTGCAGATCAGGCAATGCTGCTGAATCGCTTCGCGATGCTTCCCGCAAACTTCAGTTTCCGGCGGCGGTGGCGCGGTTGTTGAACTGCTGTGCGATCGCGCGATCTGCAGGCCGGGTTTTCCAGCCGCCGCGACCTGGGGCTGAATTGCTGATGCGGCGCCGACCGTTTCCTGTTCCTGGCGGATCAATTCATTTACAGCCGCAGAGGAATCAAGTCCGCAGCTCGGACAGATAAACTGAACCGGTGTTTGCGCCATTTCAGGAGTGACATCGACGGCGAATTTTGCGCCGCAAGGACACAAGATTTTCATAAGCGTTAAGGGTTCAACAGAACGACACTCTGAGTTATGACCAGCGAAAATGCCGCGCGCGACGGGTTGGCTTCAACATGACCGTCGCAGAAAAGAAAGTTGCCACCGAATTTGTGGTGATTGTTTCCCGGTGGCTTGCCGGTGTCGGAAAAAACCAGGTCGCCCGCAGCTTTCGATGCGGTGTTGATCTGCTGATCGGACATCAGAAGGCCATTCGTATCTTTGCTGCTGCGGCCCATATAATAGGCGTAACTGATCTTTCGATTTTGAATCGAATCACCGTTCGGAATCGGTGAATCCTTACTGCCGGGACAAATAAAAATCGAAGTATCGACAGTGTATTTGGGAACGAGCAGATCGAGTGGCTGTTCAGATTTCTCAGCATTAGGAACAACGGGAAAGTCCGCCTGGTTGTCATTGGCGTAGATTTCCAGCGCGAGAAAGATTTTCTGCAAGTTCTCCTGGCAATGTTGTTTTTCGCGGGCCTGATGACTCGGCGAACTGAAGCCCCACAACATCGTGAATAGAATTAGCATCACGGCCAGGCACACCAGTAATTCGATCAACGAAAATGCGGCGGAGGAAAATAAAGAAGCGCGCCGTCGAAACGTGCCCGGCCCGTTGTGGCGTCCTCGCAGGTTCAGGCGAAGCATCCTCACGAACAGGGTTGATATCTCAAATGCGAGTCTGCGGCAACGGATTTCGCGAGTCCGAAAAGCAGGTGAACATCAGAAGTTATTTGAAAAAATTTAATTCTCCTTGAAGCCCGCCCATGCGTGCCGCAAATTCCCATCCGCCAGGGCCCATGGAATGTGGACTTACGAACCCCGCCAGGGCCGGAAGGCAGCAACGGTAGTTTGCTCGACATCTGCCGTGGTCACCCTGGCACTTTTTAATTTGCGGTTTAGGATTTAACGTCGGCGCGCGTTCCAAACCCGTCCGCCGCGTAAATCGTAAATCAAAAATCGTAGATCATAATGTCCTATCAGGTCATTGCCCGAAAATACCGCCCGCAGCGCTTCGCCGATGTTGTCGGCCAGGAACACGTTTCCCGAACGCTCGCGCAGGCGATTGAGCAAAACCGCATTGCGCACGCTTACCTTTTCTGCGGACCGCGCGGCACCGGCAAAACCACCCTCGCCCGCATCTTCGCCAAGGCGCTGAACTGCACTGGCGGACCAAAAGCGGATTTCGATGTCAACGATCCCAAGGCGAAGGAAATTGCCGAAGGCCGTTCGATGGACGTTCTGGAAATCGACGGCGCGAGCAACAATGGCGTCGAGCAGGTGCGCGAACTGCGCGAAACCTGCCAATACGCACCGGCTTCTTCGAAGTTCAAAATCTACATCATCGACGAAGTTCACATGCTTTCCACGCAGGCGTTCAATGCATTGCTCAAGACGCTTGAGGAACCGCCGGAGCACGTGAAGTTCATGTTCGCAACGACCGATCCGGAAAAGGTGTTGCCGACGATTCTTTCGCGCTGCCAGCGTTTCGATCTACGACGCATTCCGGCTTCGCTCATCGTTCAACAACTCGCCACGATTTCGAAACAGGAGAATGTTCAGATTTCGCCCGAAGCCCTGCACGCGATTGCACGTGGCGCGGACGGCGGAATGCGCGATGCCGAATCCACGCTCGATCAGCTCATCAGCTTCTGCGGAAATAAAATCGAAGAATCAGACGTGCTGTCGATGTTCGGTCTCACGGCGCAGGGCCAGTTGCTGGAACTTTCCCGCGCCATGTTGAACGGCGAAGTGGAAGGCGCGCTGCGGCTGTTGAATGATCTTGCAAAAGGCGGCAAAGATCTCGGCCGATTGCTTTCCGATCTGCTTGGACATTTTCGCAATCTGCTGATTTTCCAGGTTTCGCGCGGCGATCTGAATCTGCTCGAAGTTTCCGAAAGCGAAGCGGCGATCTTGAAAGATCAGGCCAGCGCGGTTGGTGCGGATGGCTTGACGCGCATCATGGAAGTCCTGACCGACGCGGAGATTCGGTTGCGTGATGCGGCCTCCAAGAAAATCCTGCTGGAAGTTGCGTTGCTGAAAGCGATCGAAGCGCGAAAAGCGGTGAGCCTGGATGCGGTTCTGAAACGGCTTCAGGATTTGCGGTCCGGGAAAGGTACGGAAGCGGTTTCACTTCCCGCGCCAACCGCGTCCCCTGCTCCGAAACCATTTCAAGCCCAATCGCCGGCTCCATCGTCATCGGTGATTTCTTCCACAGCACCGAAAGCGGCGCCAACGCCAACTCCCGTTGCGCCTGCTGCTGCGGCTTCTTCCGAAACGCATTCCGCCCCGGCGCCCGCGACTTCAAACCTGGACGAACTCTGGGCGCGCTTGCTGGAATCCGTGGGTCGCGCCAGTCCTTTCACTCGCAGTTATCTGCTGGAAGCCCATCCGGTTTCGTTTGTGAAAAATGTTTTCACGATTGGTTTCGGGCAGGAATTCGAAGAACACCTTGGGTTGGTGGACAATTCGAAAAATCACACGCTGTTACAGACCAAACTGTCGGAGCTTGGCCACCCGAACGCGCAAATCAAATTCATCAAAGCCGAGCCGTCCGCAGAATGGAAAGCTGCAACAACTGCTTCTGTTCCGGCCGAAGAACCCGCTGCCGCTCCGGTCGCTTCTCAAACAAAATCCGGTCCCACCGCACCGTCCAAACCCGCGCCCGCTGCTCCCGCTCCGGCCAAAGACAAACCCGCATCCATTTCTTTCAGCAAAGATGATTTCAAGAACGATCCGCTGATCCAGAAAGCGCTGGAGATTTTCAAGGGAACGATTGTTGAAGTTCGCGCGTAGTCTTCGGGATCACGATTTAACTGTTTAACCATTTAACTATCCAAATTATGTCCAGTATTGGAAAACTCATGAAACAGGCTGCGCGCATGCAGCAGCAGATGGAACAGATTCAAAACGATCTCGCCGCCCGAACCGTGGACGCCACCAGCGGCGGCGGCGCGGTGAAAGTCGTTGCGAAATGCGACGGCACGATTGCATCGATCAAGATCGATCCCGCTGCGATCAATCCCGCGGATGCGCAATTGCTCGAGGACATGATCATTACCGCCGCCAATCAGGCGCTGGGTCAGGCCAAGGAAATTTCCAATGCGGAAATGGGCAAGGTCACAGCGGGATTCAATCTGCCCGGATTCGGCTGAGGATTGGTGGTGGAAGATGCAACTGGTCGAATGAGTTAAATGGGTTAGATGAGATGAAGCGCGCGGGACCATCGCAACCTGTTTAACCATTTAACTGATCACTTATTTAACTGCCCGCATGCCCCTGCCCGACCCGATCACCGCGTTAGTTGCCGCGCTGAACAAGTTGCCTGGAATTGGCCCGCGTTCCGCCGAACGCATTGCGTTGCACCTGGTTCAAACTGAAACGAGCGCGGTAAAGCTGCTGGCGGAAACAATTCTTCAAGCGCGCGAACGCATTCACTTCTGTCCGATCTGCGGCGCGCTCACCGAAAAAATTCCCTGTGAAATCTGCGCGGATTCCCGGCGCGACGGTTCACTGGTCTGCATTGTTGAACAGCCCGTGGACATTTTAAGCATTGAAAAATCCGGAACCTATCGCGGCAAATATCACGTGCTGGGCGGCAAGATTTCACCCCTGGATGGCGTTGAACCCGAAGACCTGCGCATCGCGGAACTGGAGAAGCGCCTCGGCGAAGAACCGATCAACGAAATCGTGATTGCGCTCGGCACGGATGTCGAAGGCGACGCCACGGGATTTTATCTGGCCAAACGCCTGGCGCGCCCACGACTCAAAATCACACGCATCGCCCACGGTCTGCCGGCGGGCAGCGGATTGGAATTTGCCGATGAACTTACGCTCAGCCGCGCGTTGGAGGGACGTCGCGAGATGTAATCGCGAACGGATTTCCCAGCCGGCTCAACTGACATTAACTGATCCATGCTTCCCACGGTTGTTTTCGATCTCGGCAAAGTGCTTCTCGATTTTGATTACTCGATTGCCGCGCATCGAATCGCGGAAAAATCCCGAAGCGGCGTGGATGAGGCCCGCTTTTTTATTGATCAATCTCCCCTGCTCCATCGCTATGAAACCGGCCTGGTGACGACGCAGGAATTCTTCGCGGAAATTTGCCGGCTGTCCGGCTTCAGCGGAACGGCGGATGAATTCGCGGAATTTTTCAGTGACATTTTCGCGCCGATTCAACCGATGATTCAACTGCAGGCGGAGCTGCGTCAGGCCGGGATTCGCACCTACATTTTTTCGAACACAAACGATCTCGCGATCTGCCATATCCGCGAGCGGTTTCCCTTTTTCAATCAGTTCGACGGATACATTCTTTCCTACGAACACCGTTCGATGAAGCCTGACGCGAAGCTGTATGAAATCGTCGAACGCGAAACGCGCAGCAGTGGCCGGGAAATTATCTACCTCGATGATCGGTTGGAAAATGTTGAAGCCGGTCGAAACCGCGATTGGCAGGCCATTCTCCACGAGTCGCCTGAAAAATCCCGCACCGCGCTGAAGCAATTGGGACTGCCGGTGTAGCTGGTGGCACGGGCGTCTCGCCCGTGCGTTTCTAAATCATTTCAATTCACCGGAAACGCTGGTCAGAATTCGCACTGGCCCAAGCAAACCCGATTCAACCAACGGATCGCCGCGATCAAAAAATTTCCACGTCGAAAAAGTTGTGCGACCGCCGGATGGTTTCGGTTCACCGTTGGAAAACCATTCCGGAAAGCGTCGAATCGCATGCGTTCGCGGATCGTATTCACTTTCCACCGGCAGCTCTTCATCGCCGATCAGACGGTTAGCCAAAAGATTGGTAACGCGAATTTCCAGATCATTGCTTCCGGCGTGAACTGCGTCGGTAATTTCCAATCGAAACGGCGGCCGCCAAAGACTTCCAAGCTCGTGATCGTTTACCCGCACTTCAGCAATCACCGCAACGCGACCGAGATCCAGCCAAAGCCGGTTCCACCGATTCAACGCGTCGGACGAAACTTCAAAGCTCGTGCGATAAACCGCTGTTCCAGAAAAGAAACGAACGTCCGCGTTCTCGTTTCTTTGCAATCCGATGAGATTCGTCAGCGCGATTTCCGAAGGTGCGCCGCGATCAGGTGGAAATGAAATCCGCCACGGTCCTTGAATTTCAACGGGGGCGGGAATGTTTGACACCGACAAAGCACGTCCATTGCTGAGCGAATAATTTCCCGCTGTCCAAACGTTCGCCAGCATCCGGCCTCCGATTTGTTCCAATTCAATTCCTTCCGGCAATTCAGGATCGGGTAAACCGCGTAACGCGATTTTCTGAATCGCATTGGCATTCAGCGCTGTTGAGAACAGCGTCGGCGAAGTCATATCGCCATCGAAATGGTAAATCGTTTTTCCGGGTAAAGCGGCGATGCCAATTCCAGGACGCACCCGCAGTCCAGACGCTTTTCCTTCGCGATCCAATTTGCCGTTCAGATACAAACCCGGCTGGCCATTACTCACGACCAACGCAAGATGCGTCCATCCGGAAATCGGCGTGCGGCTCACCAGAGTGGCTGACAAGGTTTCGCCGCTGCGTTCGGCAATGATCACGCCATTACACCCGGCGGCAATGCCGAGAAGCGCAGTGCCGTCGGAAACATTCGTTCCGCGATCCGGCGCAGGAATCACCCAGCTTTTTCCGTTCTCGGAAACGTTGCCGGATTCACGCGGCATCGCCGTCATGTCCGTCCCCGGATTGATCCAAACACTGATCGAAAAATTGTTCGTCGCGGATGTTGCCGTCACTTTCGGAAACGGATCAGTGCCTAAAATCTGTTCGCCATTGCGGCTCAGTGATTTGATTTGTTTCTGTCCGGCTGGCGTTCGAAACACAACAAAGACCGATTCCGCCCGACCAAGTTGAATCGATAAACGCGTTCGGTCTTCCGCAAAATCATAAATCACCGGCCGCTTCAGTTTGCCGGTTTCGGGAAACCAAAGTTCCGGTTCTTTGCCGTTCACGCGGAACGAACACAAGATTTCTTCCGGCCGCCGTTGACGATTCGCGACGAAATAAATCTCCGTCTCACCGGCGTGGCGATGCAGCCAGACAATGTCCGCGTCCGAATTGCGTCCGGTGAATTCAAAATCTGGAGCGAGATGTAAATGCTCGATCACATCGGGAATTTTTTGGTTTGAGAAGACGCGGCCTTGGGCGACGCGCCGCTCCCGCTCGTTTCCATTTCCCCAAAGCTGATTCGCAATCCGCGAAACCTCCGCTTCACTTTCAGGATAATCACGTAACGTCGGAGTAAACTTAGGCTTTGGCCCAATCAGCGTCGCGCCTTGCTCAACGAGGTCGCGAAGCTTGCGAATAACCGGTGGCGTCATGCTTTTCAAATCATCAGGCAACGCAAGAAGCGGATAACGATTTCCGCTGGTCAGGCGGATTTTCCCCTGCTCTACACGCGCATCGCGCAACAAAACTTCCGCATCAATCGCATCGAAGGAGTAACCCGGCGGCAGATCGGGAACTTTGCGTTTGGACATCTGCGGCGAGCCTTCGCCGGTGAAGTAAAGCACATCAGCGACGAAGTTCCCCTGCTGCAACAGAAACTGACTCCGCGCAAGATACGTGAGCCAGCCGGAACTTTTTTCAAACCAGGAATTGTTTCGATCGAAGTTGAAGCCCCACGGGCCCATGGTCATTCCCGGAATCGCATCCGGATGCGGCTGATGCGCGAAGCGATGAAAATACATTTGATTCAAGCCGAGCGAGAACGCCAGATCGCCGGTGGTTTTCAATGCGAACGGATGATCGAGAAACCGGCTTTGCTCCTCGGTGGAAGTGAACGCTTCGCCGCCGACGCTTGCGCGGCCATTCACATGCGCCGCCGATGCCGCGAGGCGAATGCTCAGCATGTCGTCCCACGGAAAGTGCGCCCAGAATTCGCCCATCGGCACATCGGCGTGACCGGCGACCTGCAATTCGTCATAAGCGCCCGGCCCCGCGCCGTAGGGTTCAACCAGCAATTTCAAGCCGTGCTGATGACAAAGCTCGCGCATTTCGCCGTAATAATAATTCGCAACCAGTTCCGCGTGCGTCCGTCGCAAATCCCAGAGAAAGCGTTCAGAGATTTCCGCGTTTTCTACGCAACGACCGGTCATCGCGGGAAGATACGAAATCAATCCGTAACCGTTGCGCTGCTTGAACTCGCGTTCAAAACCCGCCGTCCAGTTCTGCACGCCCACTTCGTAGCTGTCGATTTCGAGCGCAGTAAAAGTGCTGCCCGCCAGCGGTCCCAGCGATTTCATCAAAGGCCCAAGGCCGTGTTCGAAATGAAATCGCACCGCAGCGCGACTCATCTTGTCGCATTCCAGTCCGACACCCGCATCCGGCGCCGCGATGTTCTCCTGGCCGCGCGGCGTGTAACCGAAACGCAGAATCGTCCAGGAACCGCCCGGCGCGTTCCAATGTAATTTTCCCTGCGCGTCCATGCGCTCGGTCAGATCGATAATCTTTTCACGATCGATACAAAACTCCTTCGCAATTTCCAGTGGTGAATCTTCCGAACGCGCGCCACGAAATGAAAAATTTGCTTTGTAATTCCACGCCGGAATGCGCGGTGCGGCATGCAGTTCAATTTCGCAAATGCCGCGTTGGCGCGACGGCGTGACGCGGAAAAATCGGGCGCGAACCGGTTCAAAGCTTTCCACCAGCGATGCATCTTCAATCGCGCGCGGACTGGCGGGATTGAGTTGAACGACGGGCTTGAAATCAATGCCGTCTTCGCTGGATTCCAACGTGAAACGAATGGTTCCACCACCGGAGGTGTAGAGGATCGTGACCGCGCGCGCTTCAAACGGTTCTTTGAATTCGAGCACGACAGGATTTTCTGGCGAGGCTTGAACGGTTGTTTCCAGATCGCCGTCCGTCAACGTTCGTTTCTCAATCCTCCCCTGCCCGTTTCGAATTGAAACAATGGAATCCGCGAACGGCTTTTCTTCGCCGGGCAAAGACGGAAATGCGAGCACGGCAATGTCGCGATAAAAATTCAGTCGCGTGAACGGCTGCGGCAAAGTGATTTCAACCGGGTGTCCGCCGGAAATGTTTGTCTCGCTCCAGACAAGCCGTTGCATGCTCATTTCGGGCGTGATCCACGGCCCGCCGCTGCTCGACCAGCCGGGACAATTGTGCATGGCGAGATCAATTCCCAGACGATTCGCCTCGCGCGCGGCATGGGTGACCAGCTCGATCCATTTGGCATTCCCGTAATCCACCGGTCCTTTGGGAATGTATTCGCCGATGTTGAAAATCAGCGCTCCACCAAGCCCGACGCGTTGCATTGCTTCGAGATCTCGGGTAATGCCGTCGGCGGTGACATTGCCGTTCATCCACATCCAAAGCGTTCGCGGTTTGGCTGAAAGTGGCGGCTGAAGAAAACCGGATTCGAGATCAGCAGAGGATTGCGCGCCGGCGGTGAAGGCAAAAAACGCCGACAGGATGAAAAGAAGAATCCGGGCGAAACGTGTTTCGATTTTCATGGAATACCGAAACGCATGTTTGCCAGTCCGCGAACGAAGCACAAGCGGTGTTCAGGTCTCTGGCAAATTTCAAATGCAACTCGGCATTATTAACGGAGCGCGGACTTCAGTCCGCGTGAATGAACCGGGCACATTCTTCGTAGTGAAGATTGACAATCTGCTGTGTCGCCGACTGGCAGTCGGCAGCGCGCGACACTACACAGTGCAGCGAATTGCCAATCCGCGACACAGCCGACTGCCAGTCGGCGCTACGCTCATTTCTGAACCGTTGCGGCTGGATATTTCTCGTCGAACCAGGCCTTCAATTCCGCATCGAGCTTTTTGAGATCCGGACGTTTGTTCGCGATCTCGACCGATTCCGTCCATTCCATATTCAAATCGCCAAGATCGATTTTCGAACCGACGCGAACGAAGACTGGAATCTGATGCAGCTCGGCCGAGACAGTGATGGTCTGGCCGCCGTCGTAAATCTTCTTCGGATTCCAGGCATCTTTCCATTTCTGTCCCGACGGCAGATAAACCTCCTGCGTGCGCTGATTTTTTTCCCAGATCGGTGAGACAAGAATGTCCGCGCCGTACTGATAAGTCCACCAGTTCGACCACGCTTCAGGCGCATCGGGATCGACCAGGAACAACGGCCGCACAATCGGCATTCCGGTTTTCGTCGCTTCCTTTGCCGCGGCGTAACCATAATCCGCCAATCGCTGATGCAGCCGCGCATACAATCGCCAGATTGCAATGAGATCGGCGTCGTACGTGGACGGCGTGTGGAAATCCCAGAACGCGCGATTCCGGGTTGGACCGACTTCCATGATCGGGGTGAAGCAACTGAAACCGAGCCAGCGCCCGCACACTTCGGTTTCCATCATCTGTTTATTGTAACCGCAAGTGTCCGAGCCCCAATTCGGATAACCCATCACAGCGGCACGTTGCACGCCAATGATTGAGGCGCGCAAACCTTCCTGCGTTCCGCCAATGTCACCGCCCCAGAACACGGCGTATTTCGAACTGCCGGTGTAGGCCGCGCGCGGCATGCAGATGAAATCATCGCGATATTTTTTCGCGACTTCATACGTCGCCTGGATGTACATCGATGGATACGCGTTTCGATTTTCACGAATGGATCGTCCGTCAAAAACTTTGTACGGGCCGTCTTCCGGAATG
Source organism: Verrucomicrobiia bacterium (assembly GCA_035765675.1). Taxonomy (GTDB): domain Bacteria; phylum Verrucomicrobiota; class Verrucomicrobiia; order Limisphaerales; family DASXHY01; genus DASXHY01. The sequence goes on along the minus strand of DASTXC010000155.1, from coordinate 16,337 downwards.
TCTTCCTCCGCGCGATCCAGCTTGAACGCCGCGACACCAAGCTTCAGCAGTTTTGCGACGCCATCCTGCCAGTATTTCTTTGCGTCGGGATTGGTGAAATCCACCATCGGATAATTGTTTTTCTGCGGTTTCTGGCCGGCGAGATTGTAACCCAGCTTGAGCGCGTTGGTTTCCATTTCGCCCTGAAAAAAGGGCCCGATCCAGAGCGTCATCTGCATTCCCTGATCGTTCAGCCATTTCACCATTTTGTCGAAATTCGGCAGGCGCTCATAATCAATTTCAAAATCGTCATAACCAAGGCGCCCGGGTCCCCACGGACGATCGATCCAATAAACGCCGCAGGGAATGCCGAACGCTTTCATCATCAGCAAATCCTCCATCGCTTCCGAATTGAACGGGCCGGTCACCGGCGTGCCGTCGTAATATTGATCGCGATGCGTGTGTTCGTCGCGCCAGCGCCACGGACTGAACATCCATTTCGGCGGCATGAAAGGCGGACCGGCATCGAGTGCGTGCGCTTTCACGAGTTCGACGGGAGTCTTCGCGGTGTAAACCTTCAATTCAAACGACGGGCCTTCCCATTCCATTTTCACTTTTCGCGAATCGGTGTTGCAGAAATCAAAAACGCCCGGCCAATCGCCCTGAACGAAAACACCGTAGCCTTTCGATGAAATATAAAACGGCGCGTAAACCGAAGTTGTGGGTTTGAGAATCATATCCACTTTTTGCCCGCGCAGATTCATGGCTTCTGAAATGCCTTCCGCCCAGGACGCCTGTTGCGGGCCATCCACCACACGCTCCATCAAACCGGTGAAATATTCTTTCGGTTCAGCCTGGATCGAGAGACCCCATTTGGAAATGCCGTCGCTGGGTTTCGCTGAAAAGTTGATCAGGAAATCGTGACCGTCCCGTTTGATGGAAATCGTCACTTCACGGCCATCTTCAGTTTTAATTTCCTCATGCGCACGCCGGCTGACGTTGCCCAATTGAATCGGAATCGCGACGCGGCCCTGATCCGTTTGATAAAAGAAGTCGGTGAAGCTCAGCGTGTCAGAGCCGTTCGCAAAGTGCCGGGACGTGAGCGTAAAGCTGCCCGCCGCCGAGGCATCATTCGCGGCCAGCGCCTGCGACGTTCCCAAAAATCCGATCCATCCCAATACCGCCAACAAACTGAGTTTCTTCATAAATTCACATTCCAGGCGCACAACTGCGCCGATCATTAACAATCATGCGCAGAAAATTCCGCCATTCGTAATCCATCATTCTGGGGATAGCGGCCGGGGTGAGGGTATTCTTTCCCAGCCATATCCGTTCGCAAATCGACTTCAACTTTTCCAAAAAAGTTCATCAGGAAGCTATTGCGATTCATCCAATTCCAGCCGCAGGTAATCATATAAAATTCCGCTCGTGGAATGCCCCGGCGGAATGCTGAGTTTCAGCGTGTTCGAACCCTGCTTCAGCACGCTCGCGTCGAACGACACATTTCGCTCCGACCAGTAACCGCGAATTCCATCACGCCGAATCGTGGCGGTGTCGGCCAGAAATCCCGTGTCGCCAACCGCATCATCATTCACGCTCACTTCCACACCACTGCGCAAACTCACACCCGCGATGCCGATTCGCAGCGTTGCTTTCCCAGCGGGTGCGTTCGTCAAATCAAACGCAATCGTCCAGGTCGTTCCCGTGTCCGGACTCCGCGGCACCTGGGCGTAATTCCAATCCGTGCGGTAATTGCTTTTGCCAATCACGAAATGGACGTCGTGCGGGAAATCGTTCGTGTATTCGTTGTACAATCCCCATTGCCAGTAGTGGTCGCCGTGCCGGAATTCTTCCGCGCTGCGATTTGGAATTCCAATTTCCCAAAGCGGCTTTCCAAAATGTTCGGGGCGCCACTTCAATTTTCCCAGATTCATCTGCGCGCCGGTGTTCACGGTAATATTGCTCCAAGTGCCTTCGCCGAGAACGCCGTCGGCGATCACGTGCAACGTGTAATTTCCCGGCCGAACATCCGGAATCGTGAAACGCCCGCGCTCATCAGCGCGCGTCCAGAACTGATAAAACTTTGCGTCGTTCTGCCAATCCACTGTTCGCGGACCAAATCGGCCGCGCCGATTGAACGCGGGCAACGTGTAATCCGGTGCGGCGAGGCCAACGAGCATGTTGCTGAATTGCGATTGCGGCGCGATGGGATCATCGAGAACGATTTGGCCGCGAACCGTTCCGCGCTCAGCTTCGTGTGGATAATCCACGCCTTCGACCCAATCGTAAGGCCAGGCTTTGGTTTCCTTCGCTGCTTTTCCTAATGCGTCGCGCCACATCGCTTCCGGATTTTTGCCTGCGTTACAATAAATCAGAAACGGCCCGATCACTTTGCTCCAGCGTTCGCCTTCGGCAATCGTGCAACTGCTCCCGCCGTAATGACTGCCACGCCAATAATTCAACAGCGTCGGCACCGCGCCTTCGTTGTTGTCGAGATGCCCGGTGAGTTCAACTTTCGTCGCGCCGCCGCTGAGATATTCAATCGATGGATTCACAAACCAGAGACTGATTTTCTCGCGCGTGCTCGACCAGCCGTACGCGGGAATATTGAACTGAATGGCGGACAAATCGTATTTGTGGGAAACCTGTCCCTTGTAAATTCCCGTGTTCAGCCGCCGCGCTTCCTTGAAGTTCAATTCCGTGCCCTGATCCCAATCCTCCGGCTTCGGCATCAGCTTGCGCCGCTTTGCATCAATCGTCAGATAATCAAAAATCTCCGGATTCAACTTCACGCCGAAACGCGCTTCGCCAATGCCGGTCGCAGGATAATTCGTCTGATGTGTGAAGATCGAATAGGTGTACAGACCCGATTCGCCGCGACCCAGCGCGTAACGGATTTCAATGTCGCACGCCGTGCTGGAATTCGCGCCGGGCGTGGAACGCGGGCCGCGATTGCCGGTGTAAAAACCTTTGATCGAAACCTCCGCGCGAGCGCCGCGATTGGATTCAGGATGGATCGTAATCGCATTTGTGAGCCGCATGGCGCGGTTTGGCGAATGCGACCAGTAACCGTAAGGATGTCCGGAACCGCCGGTGAGCAGTTCGAGATTTTGATACCTCAGCGAAATCAAATCGCCGGAACATTTGTTTACGACCGCTGTGATCACGCCGTTGTCGAGCGTGTAATTGGATTCGCTTTCGTTGACCGTGACTCGCGCGGGCGCGCCATTCGCAAGGAGTGTCGCGGCAAGAAAAAGCCCGGCGATCACGCGCCCGAATGCAATCCGGAAGCGATTCAATGGAACGACAGTCTGATGCGGCCTTACAACGAGATGAGCGGGGATGGACACAAGTTTCAAAGACGCCCGGCGCATTTCAGGGGTTTCGTGGAATTACAGGAGTCGAACGAATCGGCGTATCCTCCCCTTCATCAACATCCTCACTACTGCTGCGCGCGCGATGAAATTCCATCTTCGCCGAATCTGCGGCGGGCTTTGTGTCGGAATCCACCACCGCGAGTTCGGCGATTGCTGCGCTTGTGTCGTCTCCAAAACCGGATTGCGCGATGAACCGCAGATGCTTCCCACGAACCGGCTGTGCGAAATCAATCCGCAGCGGATTCCACGTTGAAGCCAATTCGCCGGCTGACACTTCATTCCAAACCGAACCGTCATTGCTGATCGACAACGAATATCCCCGGACGTCGCCCAGGTGATCGCGATCATTCTGGCGCGGCAGAATCACGATTCCGTTCATCGTAATTTCGCGCGGGAACGAAATCGTCAGCGTGTGAGGATGCCGCGTTCCACTCGCGCGCCGTCCGCTTCCACCCGCAATCCAGGTCGTGTTGGGATCGCCGTCAATCGCCGAGGCCGCATTGCCTTCACCTGCGGCGGTGGCTCCGAGTTGACGCATGATGCGCGTGTTGAACAGCACCTGACGAAAACTCGATGCGGCCACTTCGGTCTTTGGCTCAAACCGCGGGCTCGCCATGTAATCCAGAAGGGATCGCAACAACTGGCGCGCGACCGGATGCCGATACGGATCATCGAGCAGATCAAACGCGGAAACCATCAATCGGCCTTCGCCCACGCGGCATTCGAAAATCGCGCCAAGTTTCCAGTTTCGATTCCAATCATCCACTGCGGCGACCACCGGTTTGAGTTCGCGGGGAAACGATTCGAGATTGATCGGACGAACGCTCCGCAACATTTCCGTCCATTGCCAATCGCAATGAGCTTCCGTGGGAAATTCCGCCAGCGCGGGATGATGGGTGTCGCACCACAAACCGAGCATTCGGCCCCAGCCGGGATTCATCAGGCGATTCCAAAAAACCGGCACGTCGTCCAGCGGCGGACAGTTCCAACCGAGATCGGTATTGCGCGGCAGGAACAACACTTTGCCGCCGGTCGCAAGTTTCGATTCGGCTTCCTTCCAGGAATGCGTCACCAGAATGTTTCGTGGAACCGGTTGGATGTCGCGTTCGGGATAGAGCCAGAAATTCCAACTGTTTTCAAACGCGCCCGTAGAGGACGAAGCGGATGCGATGCGAACCTTCAAACGATAAGCTTCCGGCGCGTTGAGCTTTGAAAGATCCACGGAAATTTTTCCCAACACGCTGCGGCCAATGGGAATCGTCATTGGTTGCAACTTGCCTTGAGCCACGGCGTGACCGTCGCGATCCTGAACTTCCCACGTGACGGTCGCATTGGTTATTGCGGCCGCGGCGAAATGCGCGACATCAATTTCGCTTTCCAGATGCTCTGCGGTCGTGAACACGCTTTGTTTCAATCGCGCCAGTGGAACGGTCGTGTTGCAGAAATTTCGAAATTCCGCGGGCGTGACATAACCTTTGCTTTCCCAGAACGCATCGAGCAATCCCACCAGCGCCGTGCCCTGCCCCAGATAATCGTGCAGATCCAGCAGTTGAAATCCGGCGATTCCGGGAGTGCGCAGGCTCGCTTCGATTTCCTCTTTGTAACACGCGAGCTGAAATTTTCCCGAAGCGCGCGCGAATTCCTTGTTCATGTCCAACACTCCATGCGCGGCGGCGGAATCGCGAAAGATTTCGTAATTTCCGGGTTGCAGATATCCCGTGAATTTTCGGATCACATCGAAGTCCGGATACGCACACCACTGGCCGACTTCATGTGCCACGGTGGGAACGGTCACGTTTTCCAGCGCAGCGGAATAATCGCGGCCAAACCATCCCGATTCACCACGCACGCGTTGACGTCCAAAGCGCGAGGTATCCGTGTAATCCACCTGATCCATCGGCCCCGGCGCATCGGCGTCCGTGAAGCCGGTCGCCGTGGTGTAGAGCCGGCGCGGATCGATTTTTCGAAAATGCGCCGCCCATTTCGGCAGCACTTCGCGCCAGTGGCCCTTCGGCTCATTGCTCGGCGAGAACAGGACGAACGAAGGATGATTCCCATACGCTTTGATCATCCGCTCCGTTTCAAGATAAAGCATTTCTTCCATCGCGGAATCGGGATTGAACGTATTCCACATTCCAGCTTCCGGTTGCAGATAAAATCCGAGTTCATCCGCCGCCTGAAACGCCGCTTCCGGCGGACACCACGAATGAAAGCGCATGTGATTCAAACCGTAACTCTGACAGGTGCGAATCAGCTTGCGCCAATAATCAACGTCGGTCGCGGGATAACCGGTGAGCGGGAAATCGCCGCCGTGATGCGTGCCGCGGAGGAAGATCGGACGGCCGTTCAAGAGTATCTGATTACCTTCGGCGCGAATCTCGCGCATGCCAAAGGTCTCGGCCAATTCAGAATGAAATCCACTGCCGCCCAGGGTCGCGCGAAGGTTGTAAAATTTGGGATTGAATTCAGACCACCTTTCAAAATTGTCACCGAGAGGAAAGAACAGATGAATGCTGTCGTCTCCCGGCGGAACAATTTGGGAAACCTGCAACGGCTTGAACGCATTGCCGCCAAAATTTTTTGGAACCACCTGGAGCATTACGAGCGGCGCAGGAACAGGTTTGTCTGTTTCGTTGCGGGTGAAGATTGTGACGTTTACACCGCCGCGCGTGAGGTCCGGATCCAGCCGCAATCGCTCGATTGAAACTGGGCTGAAAGAACATAATTCCATTCTTCCGACAATCCCATTCCACGCCGCGCCCAGCGAATCAGAAACCGAATGCGCGTCCGGCCGATACGGCAGGATCAAGCGATTGTCCACACGCACCGTCAACGTGTGCTTGCCCGGCGAAATGTTCAGTGGCACGCGCGTCCCGCCCGTGCGTTTCTGATTTTCCCGTTCGTTTGAATCGAACAGGCCGGACGCCCGCGCCACTACTCCCAGCTCAAATTCATGCGGCGCGCACAATGAGTTGTTGGTTCCAATCAATCGATCATCCAGCCAGACCCGCGATTCCCAATGCGGCCTTTCCAGAAACAAAACGAGGCGGCGATTTTCCCAATCGTTTGGAATTTCAATTTCCCGCTGATACCACGCCGCGCCGAGATAATGCCGCGGCGGTTGAGACAGAAACGGAACCTTCACGTTTCCTGCATTGGTGTAAGCCTGATAATCCGCGCGCAAAAACCATTGCCGATCGTACAGCGACAACACCCACGGAGTCGTAACGCTGATCGGATCGCCGAAACCCTGCGATTGCAACGCACCGGGCAGTTGAATCCGCTGGGGCAAAGATTGTTCAAACCACTTCTCCGAAATGCCGGCGTCATCACGGTCCAGACGAAACCGCCATTCTCCCGCGATTGAAAATTCATCAGCGTGTTCCGCCGCCAACGCCGGCGCGCAACAAAGAACGAGGAGAAAAACCGTGAACGCGACCAGCGTGGATTTCCCAAATCGTAGCGCAGACTTCCAAGTCTGCCGTATCGCAGGTTTCCAAACCTGCGGCGCTTCGGTCTTTTTCGCACGGCTGAAAATTTCACGGCCAGCCGATTTGGAAATCGGCGATACAGCAGGTTTAGAAACCTGCGTTACGTTTCCGGTAAACTCTTCAGCGTGTTTGATCATCATTCTTCAAGGCGCTTTCAAAAATCCTTCACAACGCACGTTCCAGTTCGTCGGAAATCCCGGCGCCACTTTCTCCGGGCCGCCATCCCAGCCGCCCGCCATCATCGCCACCGCATACAATAGCGAGCCGTTTCCGGGAAGATAAACGCTCAGGCCTGGCCTTTGATAATTATGTCCGTTGATTCCAAAATGATTCTTCGGCGTGTCCAGCAGCAGCGCATCAATTGCGCGTTCCGGTTCACCCAATCGCGCGGCGCACATCGCCAACATTCCATAATCCCAACCCCACGTGTCCGGCCAGTTCCAATTGTTCCAAATCCAATCCAGCGTCCGCGCCATTGTCGGACGATCCACTCTCGGCCCCGGCAACATTCCGAGCGCCGCCGTCACCGAAGGATGATCGTCCGTCCATTTGTGATCCGTGTAAGTTCCCGTGGCGGTTTCCGCGAACAGATATTTATTTTCCTCGGTTGGTAACTTCGCCAAGCCTTTCAGCACACGATCCCATTCCGCACTTCGCGGCAGTCCCAACCCTTCACGCCATTGCTGTGCGATCTCCAATCCCCAGCGCCAATACGTCAGTTCGAACGTTGGATTCAGCGTTTTATCCTTCGGAAAAATTTCCTGCGCGCATTGCAACACCGGTCCGAGCACAAAACGATTTTCATTCGTTCGCCATTCCGGATACGACGCCATGAATTCCGCGGTTTGCATCACAACTTCACGAAACTTTTCCAGCGTCGCGCGATTCGGATTCTGCCGATAACACAACTCCGCGTAGAAAATTGGATGCGGTTGTTGCCAGATTAAAAACGGCCCAATCGGCGATGGCGCATCCACTCCGCTCGGATCGGTCATCTTCGACCAGCGCGCGCCGCGATACCCCTGGCGTCGCGCATTTGTTTCGGCGGCCGCGAGTGTGGCCTGATAATAATCCAGGCTGCGTTCCAACAGCGGCAATCGATTCCACAACGCAAAATGCGCCGCGTGCCACCAGTGCATTTCCAGATGAAATTTTCCTTCCCAGGAATTGTAAGTCAGTCCGGTTTCCTGCGGCGGATATTGTCCCGAACATTGAATCGCCGTCAGATATTCCGAAAGCACAATGCGACGTTCGAGTTCCCGCCAGCGCGGATCTTTGCTCTGCGAAAGATCAATCGCTGCGCCGGTTTTCCAGAATTGTTGCCAATGTTTTTCGGTGGCCGCTTTCGATTCCGCAAAATCCGGCAACGTTTTGCGATTGAGTTTCGGAATAAACTCCAGCGCAAGTTCCAGCACGGAATGATTCGTGTTTGCGACGACGAATTGATGCCTGGCTACCTTCGACAATTGTCCACCGCTGTTCCAGCTTGCGGAAACTTCATAGGAATCGTTGTCCAGTTTCCGATGAAACACGGCCGTGTGATCGCCGGTTCGTTCCAGCGTGGTTTCATGCGCCTCGGGCTGGGTCCAGTCCGCTGTGACAGGCGCGCCGGTTCCGTACGGGAAATGAATCTGAACTTTCAATCGTCCGGATTGAAGCAACGACGAAGCAATCCGAACCGCAAGCAAATCGCGTTCAGGATGACAAAGCGTTTGCACTTCCACGGTTTGTCCGTCGAACTGAAATCGGCTGTGCAGAATGCCGTTCCACAGATCGAGCGTTTGTTCAATCTTCGAAAGATCGTCCGGTTCAGCGCGGCTGCCGTCGCGACGAAGGAGAACCAGGCCGATCTGCCCGAGATCAAGTCGATGCGGATTCCTGCGCAGCCACCTGATTTCGGGCGTTTGAATATTATGCGGAACGTCGTTGTAAGGAACCATGCGGCCGAAGACATTAAATTCCTTGTGATGAAATTTCGCATTGCTCCAGCCGTTCGGATTCGGAAACGAATGCCATCCCCATTGCGACAACGTGCCGAGCGGCGTGGTGTTCGTGAATGCGTCGGCAAAAGTCTGCAAACCGGTGCAATCGGCAGTGAAGGCAAACTGACCGTTGCCAACTGAAAACGGATTTGTGGAATCGAACTGCCGAAGTGTCGGATTGTGGCGAACCACCACAGCGTGGCGGTCAATGGGACTTTGCGTTTCCGCGAAAGCAGACAGCGCGAACGATCCCATCAAAGCGAGGGCCAGCCCAAAACAGAATTTCATCAGCGCTGATTTTGAACCGTGCGAAGGACCGCAGCTATCCACTGTTTGATGGAGTTTTTGTCGTTCAGTTTGCGGTTCAGTGTTCGTGGTTCAATTCTTCCGTTTGGGTTCAAGATATTTGACCAGCGGCAGTTTCAAATCCCGAATGCCTTCCACTACACATTCCGCATTCAGTTTCGCTCCTGCCGGCGTGGTGTGCGTGTGATCCGTCGCGCCAAACAAATCCGCCGCGACTTTGTCCTGTCCGAGTTCTTCGTAATGCCGCGCAACAATTTCATTCAGATCAATGAACGGAACACCTTCAGCTTTTGCGACTTCGCCCGCCCATTTGCCGTAATCTTTTGAAGCGCGAAGAACTTTGCCATTCGCCCACATGTTCCGCGGCACCAGCGACAGCACAATCGGTGTCGCGCCTTTCGCTTTTGCGCCGGAAACGTATTGCCGCAGATACCAGCCATAACTGTGAACGTCTTCCACGACGCCCGTCGTCTGATTCGTCACGCTGCGGGTTTCGTCGCCGATGCCTTTGACCGAAGCGCGATTTTTCGGATGCGTCAGCGGCCCGCCATCATTGTGCCCGAATTGCATCAACACAAAATCGCCGGGCTTCAATTCTGATTCAACCTGGCTCCACAAACCTTCCGTGAAATACGTCCGGCTGCTGCGTCCGCCGCGCGCGCGATTCACAATGCGAATGCGATTCGTGTCAAACAGTTCCGGCAGCACAGTTCCCCAGCCGACCTGGCCTTTGGTGGAATTGTTCACCGTGGAATCGCCAATCAGAAACAGCGTCGGGCGTTCTTGCGGTTCCGAAGCGTTTTCCATTTTGGAACGCATTCCCGAGCAACCGGCAATCAACACACTCGCCGCCAACAAGAACAAACAATGATTTATTTTCATAAGTTATTTGTGAAAAGACGTTCCGCTGCGATGGACAGCCCAAACCCTCACCCCGTCCCTCTCCCATCGGATGGGAGAGGGACGGGGTGAGGGTTCGCTTCCACATCAAAAGTTTGTTCGCTTCTCGGCCGCGGCCTGGATGGAAAGCGATGCGGTCTTCAAACCCGCCGCGGAAGCGGTCAGCGTGATCCGACCATGTTCCGCGTTTGCTTTGATCATCGCAATGCAGCGTCCCTGATACGCGCGCCGTTCCATTGCTTGAAACGGTTCATGACTGGCGTTGTCGCCATTGTCCACTGCCGCAATCACCGCAGGCCCTTCAATCCTGAATTCAATCAAATCACTGGCATTGGGAATCAAAACGCCGTTCTGATCGACGACCGAAACATTCACGGTACAGACATCGTCCCACGCGGGTGTGAGTTGATTGCGATCCGCGCTGAGCAGAATTTTCGCCGGTGCGCCCGCCGTGCTCAGTTCCTGTGTCGCGGCAATTTTCCGATTGTTCCGGCCAATCGCTTTCAAAATTCCCGGCGCATACGGCACCTTCCAACTTCGCGCCGAGTCGTCGGCGGGTTTTGATTTGATCCCGAGCGATTTCCCGTTCAGCAACAATTCCACTTCCTCGCAATTGCTGTAAACCTCCACGTTCTCCTCGTGCGGCTCCGTTTTTCGCGGCGTCCAATCCATGAACAATACCTGCGGACGACGCAGATCCGCGCTTTCGTAACCGGGATCGGTCGGCGCCAGTTCATCGGCGCCGACACGGCGCGCAATCGCGACCATCGGTTTTTCACTCCACCAGCTTTGCCGTTGAAAAGCAACCGGCCGCGGCATTCCCGTGCGATCCAACAAACCGGAACCAAAACCAATCCGCGGCCAGCGACGCGCTTCGCCCAGGTAATCAATTCCCGTCCAAAGAAATTGTCCGGCGTGTTCCGGATGATCGCGGCACGCGAGCCAGGTTTTCAATTCGTGTCCCTGCTCCGTGCCGATGATTTTGCGATTCGGATTCGCGCGATGTGCGTCGAGCAATTCCTGATCGCGATAATTTGTTCCGATTACATCCAGCAGATCCGCGAGGCCGTTCGTGTAATCGCCGCTCACATTCGGACGGAACAATGCCTGCGTGACCGGGCGCGTGGGATCATTTTCGTGCGCGACTTCGACCAGGCCGGCGAGAATGCGCTTGGCGAGTTCCTGTTTGGGTGTGTCGTGAATTTCATTTCCCACGCTGTAGAGCACAATGCTCGGATGATTTCGATCCCGCAGGATCGTGTCGCGTTCGTCAATCTTCGACCAGTCGTCGAAGTAAAGATGATAGTCGTAACGATTCTTGCCGACGGTCCAACAATCGAAAAATTCGTCCATCACGAGCAGCCCCATGCGGTCGCAGAGATCGAGAAATTCCGGCGCGACGGGATTATGCGCCGTGCGAATCGCATTCACGCCAAGCTCCTTCAACGTCTGCAATCGACGTTCCCAAATCCGCAGCGGAACCGCCGCTCCAAACGCACCGCCATCGTGATGCACAGCAACGCCTTTGATTTTGAAATTCTTTCCGTTCAACCAGAATCCGGTGTCCGCTTTGAATTCAAACTCGCGAATCCCGAACGGCGTGACGACGTCATCAACAACCGAGTTTTCCGAGATGACTTTCGTCACCGCGGAATACAGCACGGGCTGTTCGAGCGACCAGCGTTGAGGATTTTTCAAGGAAACTTCCGCGCTGAAATTAGCGGTCGCACCTGCCGCGACGGATTGAGACGCCGTTTCCGATGAGGCGACGCTTTTTCCTTTCGCATCGCGAATCGTGATTTGCACCTTCACTTCGCGCGTTGTTGTCGAAGCGTTCGTGACGGTCGCCTGAACGCGCACCGTTGCTGCGTCCGCGCCCGCATTCGGCGTCGTCACGAACACGCCCCACGGTGCAAGATGAACGGGATCGGTAACAACGAGCCGCACATGGCGATAAATTCCCGCGCCGGTGTACCAGCGCGAAGCGGGCTGTTGCGATGTGTCGGCGCGAACGGAAATGACGTTCGTGTCGGAGGGATTTAGAAAAGGTGTCAGGTCGTAATGGAAGCTGACGTATCCGTTCGGGCGATGCCCAAGATGTTGGCCGTTGATCCAGACATCGCTGTTGGCCATCACGCCGTCGAATTCAATCCACGTCGAGCGTCCGATGGCACTCGAATTCAGCGAAAAAGATTTTCGATACCACGCGATTCCAGACGGCAGAAACGCGCCTGAACCGCGCGTGGTGTTGGTTTCAGCGAACGGACCTTCAATGCTCCAATCGTGCGGAACGTTTACGACCCGCCATGCGGAATCATTGAATTGAATCGCTTCCGCGCCCGTTGCATTGCCCTGAAAAAACCGCCAGTTGGAATCGAATGAAATGGTTTCGCGCGATGCGGCAGAAGCTGGAATCGAGACGATGAGAAACAGAAGAATGGCAGCGAAACGGCAGCAGGCGAATGGCAAACAGTTCATCGAATAATGGTCGGTCGATTTTGATTCGTTTACGAAATCAGACTCGAAGTAACTGGATCAAGCCGGTTCCACAAGTCACCAGTTCTTTCGATGGAAGTTGGGAGTGCGGCCCGCGCTTGTGGGCTGCCGGCGCGAACAGGTTCTTCGCGCCGCTGTGAGGCTTGAACATTTTCCCGACGGGCGCAGAACCAGTGGGCCCGGGCTGCCGCAAGCGCGGCAGACGCTACCTCGGAAGGATGAGTTACACGAGTCCCAAACCAGTCCGCGGTTCAAAATTCCGAATGCGAAAAAAGTTCGAATTTCGAGGCTAAAAAGATGGAGAAATTCGGGGCTCGCGTAGCTCGTCCTTCCGAATGCAATTGAACGTTTCCAATCAGTTCACTTCCCAGCTTCAGCAAAAATATTTCCCATGAACCGCGGATGACGAGAAGGCCGCAGCAATGAAAATCTGTCTGCCCCGGGCTCCCTCTCATATTTTCCCTCAAACCTCCAAAGCCACAAACTGCCGTCTGCAGCCAGCGAAAGAGTTCCATCTGGAGCATCGGCGATCGCAATCCAATCAGAGTGAGTTCCGAGTTGCACCGGTCGTGGTTTGTAAGGTGATTCTTCCGAAAAAATCCAATGCCACAATGTTCCGTCCTTTGCCAGCGTGACCACGCGCCGATAGTACCCCGCCGCCGCCATCCAATCTTTCCTTGTGCCAAACTGGATCTCCTTTTTTTCATACGAATTCCGCCCTTTGCCCAGATCCTTCCTTTCCAGCAGTATTCCGAATCCGCCATCATCGCGAATGCCTGCAAGACACATCGGAGAACCGGGTGGGAAAAGATAGAAAACATCGCGCCAGTGATGTCCTTCCAGGTATGTCGCTCGAAGGAATTGATCTCCAGCAACCACCACATGATCCAAATCGATGTCTGCCGGCCCGATCAAATCTGAACTGTAGATTCTGCCATCCTTTCTCTGGAGCGCGAACGTCCAGCCGAGTTGAATTATGTCCACCCAAACGGAGTTATCCGAAATGCGTTCGGGTTCGAAATGCATCAGGCCCGGCCACGCTTGTTTGGAACGGTTTTCTCCCAGTTTCCACAGCGAGCCATCTTGTTTGAGCAGCAAGGCAGTCCGTCCGTATGCGACTGCTTTTTTCCATTCGTGATCGTCGCCAAACTGCTTCAGCGTGAAGTCCGGCTTTTCTTCCGTTGAATCAGAATTCAACGAAGGCAATGGTTTCGCCGAAACCCAGAGGCTGCCGTTCTGTTGAATTCCGACTAAATCCATCCAACAAGGCGCGATGCTGACCCAATTGCTGCCTGGAAGAAATGATTCCCCGGACAGCGTTGTTTTATACGTGCAAAGCCCGAGGAAAATTCTACCGCTACTGAGGTCGTAACGACTCGCCCAAACCCGCCCATTCGGGAGCTTGACGACACACGAACCCGGCGAGCCTTCGACTATTTCCGCAGTTTGCAATCGCGCCGCACCATGCGTCGGTTCCAAAGGCATCGCGAGTTCCCAAACGCGATGATAAAGCGCGGTTGCACTTCCCACAGTCACGATCATGGTGAAGCCAAACATCAGCAGATTACGACGCCACAGCGTTGCGCCGACAAGAACCCGTTTGTAGTTCCAATAAGCCAGAGCCGCCAGAGTTGCGGTCATCAGTGGGATTCCAATCAGGTATCCAAGCAATCCATGCCAAAGCCGATAGTGCACCAGCTTCTCCGGCTCCCATCCGTTCACGAACAGAAACGCAAATAAAAATACGCCGAGCAACGTCGGGCCTAACGCCTGGAGCGTATTGCGTGAAAGGGTTGAAAAGAAGAATGCAGTCGCGCCGAGTGCAATTACGGCGAGGCCAAACGCGGCGGCCGGTAAAAATTTCAAATGATTCCCGGGGAACACGGGAAGAATCCGCGATCCCTCCAGCAACAACGGCATTCCAAATCCAAGCAGAAGCGAAAGCCCGATCACAATAAGAAGTTTGACTGAAAATTGAGTGATTCGTCGGGCCGGCAGACAAAGTTCTCCTTCGAGCGTTCCCATTTTTCGTTCGTCCGCCACCGCCGCGCCGCCGATCAGCAGCGGCATGAAAAGCCAAAGCATCCAGAACTGGTTCAACACAAATTCCACTGACGGATGTTCTTTGAAGCCGTGACCGAACGTTTGCACGCCAATCACACCGAGATGCAGCAGCGCGAGACCGCTGGCAATGACCAGCTGCGATTGATGAAATTGAAATTCCCGAAGCAGAATCGCCCGGAATGGACGGTGCCTTCGTTTCCCATTGAAGCGGCCGAATACACGCGAAAAAATCTGTCCTTGTGGAATTTGAATAGTCGCGCTGCTCCATTCCAAATCCTGCGCTCGAAGAAACAAGCGCCAGGCAAACAGGAACCCAGCGATGCTATAAACCGTCAACACCAGACCGATCACGGCGAGTGCTTGCGAATCGATGTTGCCGTGAAACCAGCTCGCGATGGAAACGAACAACGCCATCGGAATCAGGAGCGTAATCCAAAAAGCGATTCCTACATGCCGTAGCAGCAACACAGTCCAGAGTGCCCCAGAGGCAAGCGTGAAGGACGCCAATACCGCGAACAACAAGATGAAGCTTCTCGTTTCTGTCGGCGCATCAAAAGCTGGTGCAAAGATCATCGAAAATCCCCAGACCGCAGCGATCAGAACCAACCCGCCGAGCAAAATCAGAACCTTTGTCCACCAGATACGGGAACGCTCCATGGGCTGAACGAGCAGACTGGCGAAAGTCCCGGAAGTAATTTCCCGTCCGAATAAATTCAAAGACATCATCAGCAGGAACGCTGGGCAGCCAATCAGTGGTATTTGCCTCAGAAACCTCAGATTTGAATTTGATGAGCCCTCCGGCAACAACCAAAACGAAAGCGCTAAAGCGAAAGCCAATACAAAGCTCGGCGCCAGACTCCGAATCTCCTTTCGAATGAAAGCGTTCATGCGCTTTTTCCAGCGAGGGTTTTTGACGCGACGAAAATCTCCTCCAGCGAAAGCGCTTCGCAGCGCAGTTCTTCCGGTCGCATTGTTCGAAGTTGTTCCAGCAATTGTTCGCTGTTGCCGTTCGCCAGAATTTCCATTTCGCGGCCGACTTGTTGCACACGCAATGCGCCGGGAAAGTTTAGCTTGGATGGGATTTCCGAAAACCGGACCCGAATTTTTTTGAACCGCTCACGCGCTTCATCCGCATTCATCGCGAGCAGTTCACGGCCTTGATCAATGATCGTGAATTGATCGATCAATCCTTCGAACTCCGAAATCAGATGCGTGGAAACAAACACCGTGCGGTTCTCCGGGTCGCTGGACTGATACGCGCCAATCACGGTTTCAATGAATTCGCGGCGCACAATCGGATCGAGGCCGGAAGTTGGCTCGTCGAGAATCAATAGCTCCGGTTCCGGACAAACGGCAGTGATCAAGGCGAGTTGGGTCTTCTGCCCTTTCGACATCGAAGTCGCCTTTTGATCGAGCTTCAATCCGAAGCGCTGAAGCAGATCGCTTTCAATGTCGCGATTCCAATGCTTTCGGAACGAGGCGAAATAATCGAGCGTGTCGCGGACGGTCATCCACGGATAAAACGCCACCGCATCCGGCACGTAAGCCAGGCGCGATTTCACGGCGACCTCATCCTTTTGCGGATCGAATCCAAAGACGCGCACGGTTCCGGACTGCGGCCGCAGCAGGTTCAGCAGGCATTTGATGGTGGTGGTTTTTCCCGCGCCGTTGCGGCCGAAAAAGCCGTAGCAACACCCGGCGCGTAAGGTGAGGCTGAGGCCGTGAACGGCTTCCAACCTTCC
>DASTXC010000154.1:0-2730 GCA_035765675.1 Verrucomicrobiia bacterium | reverse complement strand
TGTCACTCCCGGAATTGAAGACGTCACGACGATGTGCCTGAACTTCCGCAACAATCGTTCGGCGATTGTTCAAAGCAGTTGGCTGGATCCGCGTAAGACACGCGAAATGACGATTGTCGGCAGCAAACGGATGATTGTTTACGATGACATCGCGCCGATTGAGAAATTGAAGATTTACGACGCGCGCGTGGAACGTCCGCCGCATTACGACACCTTCGGCGACTTTCATTACGCGTATCATTACGGCGACATGTACGTGCCTTACATCAAACAGGAAGAGCCGTTGAAATCCGAGTGCCAGCATTTCCTGGATTGCATTCGCGAAGGCATCAGTCCGCTGACGAACGGCCACAAAGGTCTGGAACTGGTGCAGATTCTCGAAGCGTCTTCGCTCTCGCTGAAACAGGATGGAGCTTCGATTGATCTTCCGTGCGCAATGTTTCCGGACAACGAGGACTTGGAAGAAAAAAGCAGTATTCCCGGGCTGGCTTGTGCAAAAGAACTTTCAGGCGGCAAATTGCAGGAAAGTGTCGTTCGCGCCTGAAATAATCCGTACGTGAGCAACCCGGTTCAAGCCCATCAACTCATCGCGCCCGACGTCAAGCTCGGCAAAGGCGCGCGCATCTTCGGCTTCGTCAATCTCTACGGCTGTGAAATCGGCGACGATTCCAAAATCGGAACGTTCGTCGAAATTCAGAAGGGCGCGAAGATCGGACAACGCTGCAAAGTCTCCAGCCACACGTTCATCTGTGAAGGCGTGACCATTGAAGATGAAGTTTTCATCGGTCACGGCGTGATGTTCACGAACGATCTTTTCCCGCGCGCCACGGTTGAAGGCGGCGGGCTTCAGACGGACGCGGACTGGAAATGCATTCCCACGCTCGTCAAACGCGGAGCTTCCATTGGTTCCGGTGCTACGTTGCTGTGCGGTATCACCATTGGCGAACGCGCGATCATTGGTGCCGGCAGTGTCGTTACCAAAGATGTTCCGGCGGGCGCGATCGTTGCCGGAAATCCAGCCCGGATCAAAAAATGGATTCCCGGCGCTCAGCCGAACGCCGAAGCTTCGAGCAGCAACATCGCCTGACGCGACGGCGTTTCGATCAATTCACCTTCCGCACCGCGTAACCCGATTCCAGTCCGGAAACCACGTTCGATGCCGTGACCGTGTAAAAGCACGTCTCATGCGTGAGCGGCAGCGAGCAGGTGGTGTCCACGACATTGGTGATCAGCGACCATTCACTGATCGGAGCGGCCAGGTTTGTGGTGCCGTAAATATTGAAAACGACCTGAGTGTCTGGTTCCGGATATTGCCAGGCCAGCGTGACGGTGCGGTTCGGCGGCGGAAGGATTACCGCGCGGCTGGCCAATTGAACGCCGAGGACCGCGATTGCGGCCAGAGCGAGTACTGATTTTTTCTGCATACGACTTGAAAATGCCGCAGCCGAAAATCATCACCAGTCGGCCTGGTTCGGAAAAGTACCTGCGAAGTATTCCGACACAACGATAAGGAATTCCCTGACGTCATAGCAGGGAGCACCGAAGAAGGAGTAATCTTTCGCCTGTAAACTGCCGATCCGCAAATTCTTTTTTAAGAAAACCTGGGAAAATTTCTGGTGTTGGCCCGCCGCTAAAATTTTAGATTCCAGGCGGAGTTCACGTATTTGTCGCGCGCCAATGATGCGATTATTTCCGATGGAATTTCCGATGCGGCTTCTCTTGCCTGCCACGCAGCGCGCAAGGCGTTTTTCACATCCTTTGCTGGAAGTTCTAGGTTTTGAAGAAAATCCTGGTGCGGGCGATGCAGCCGGTAATCCGGTTCCTGGGACGGCATCGGCAACAATTCGCTGATCAAAGCGAGATCAAAATTCAGCAGCAATGCGCCGTGGAATAAAAGCGTGCGCTTCTTTCGCCGCTGCGCATTTCCCGAAAATTTCACCCCGTCGATAGCCAGATCAGTGTGGCCGCGGATGGCGACTGCTTTCCCGGTCAGTTTCTCCAGCGCGGCGCGATTGCGCTCCATAATAAACTGATTGGCAGCCGTGATGTTTCGCAGCGGCCCCTCATTGGAGTAATTCAGAATCAGGGAATAATTCAAACAACCCGGTCCCTGAACCACGGTTCCACCACCGCTGCAACGGCGAAGAATGGGAATCTGCTTCGCCGCGCAAACGTCGGCTCGCGTTTCAGTCGCGACCGAATTGCCGTAGCCGACGACCACGAAATATTGAGGTGATTCCCAGAAGCGGAGCGTTTCATCGATTGTCCCGGCTTCGCGAGCTTCCAGCAGCGCTTCATCGCAGGCGAGATTTTCTGCCGGTGAGGAAAAACTGAAGTCCAGAAATTTCATGGATTCTGGATCGAATCGGTTTGGGTTTGGCTGATGGCAGTACAAACGGGTTCGCTCATGTGCGATGAAGATTCTGAGATTTGGCTGAAGTAAAAAAGTGAAATCAGCGCGAGCAGGGGAACAGTGCGTGACGGGTGCGTTTCGGTTCGGTGGGATCGATTACCAGAAACATCAAAGTGTAAACCGTCGTTTAAGTTTACTGGAATTTCTCAAAAATTCATTTTGATAGCGCTTGTCGATGGGCGGCGCAATTTCTTTTCTGTAAATTCGTTGAGCCTCAAACTGAGGGTGGGTTTTGGCATTCCATGTTGAGGTAAATTTTTCCGGTTTCCCATTCGTCGCTGGTTTCGCTCAAAAGCGCGGTGATCAGACGGAGGAGA